>CAZYKA010000004.1:0-138726 GCA_964647915.1 uncultured Ferruginibacter sp.
GCCTGGGCTGCATCTTCCACTACCAACAGGTTATACTTTTTGGCAATCTCCATTACCTTATCCATATCACAGGCAATGCCTGCATAATGAACCGGAACAATCACTTTTGTTTTGGGTGTAATGAGCGATTCGATTTTATCAGCATCCATATTCGGATTCCTGGGATTACTGTCGGCAAATACAATTTTTGCCCCCTGCCGGGTAAAGGCAAGTGCAGTAGAAACAAAGGTGTAGGATGGAACAATTACCTCATCGCCTGGTTTCACCTCACTCAATATGGCAGTCATTTCCAGCGCATCGGTACAGGAAGTGGTAAGCAGGGTTTTCTTAAAGCCGAATTTTTCTTCCAAAAATGCCTGGCATTTTTTGGTAAACAAACCATTCCCAGAAATTTTTCCAGAGTAAACGGCCTGATACATATAATGCATCTCTTTTCCGGTGAGATAGGGCTTATTAAAGTTGATCATAGCAATATTTCTGTAAAATACATTTTTTAATTTGAGATAAAACGCAGAACTACACCTGGTTATTTTCCAGCATTTCCAACCATTGCCGGGTGCACTTTTCAGGATTGAGGAGGTCCATGGCCAACAACCGGCATTTGGTTTTCATATCTTCATGGTCATCGGTGCTGAGGGTTAATATTCGGAGCATTCCTTCTGCCAGGTCATCGGCGTCCATCAATTTAGCCCTGTACCCTGTTTCGCCTGTAATTACCAAGTCCATGGCAACACCCTGATTGAAGGCAACCACGGGAGTCCCGCTCATTAAACTTTGGTTTACCATACTGGGGCCTGCATCTTCAATGGAGGGGCAAACAAATAAATCAGCAGCCCGATACGCAGAGGCAACACCGGTACTATTATTCAACATCCCAAGATCCAGAAAAGAGAAGGGAAGCATGGGTTTGATCTTATCTGTTTCCATTCCGGCAATTAGCAGGAGTACCTTATCAGAAAATCCCGGAAAAGCATTCAACTTCTTCTTTAACATGGTGAGTGATTCCAATAAATAGGTCATCCCCTTCCTTTCGTGGCCTAAAAAATAGGCTCCAAAAAAAATTACTTTTTTATTATCAGGGATACCTAATGCCGGCCTGCAAATTGCAGGAGGCTCGGGGAAAAACACCCGGGGGTTAATCCCGATAAAAATTTTATGAACCGGCTTATCTTTAAACAGGCTGCTCTTAGCAGCCTGCAGTTCCTGCCATTTTGAAGCAATAACCAGGCTGATATTTGTTTTACTGAGGTGCTCCTGCTTAAACCGCATATTCCGGTAGGTGATATCATTGGGATCTGAAGAGTAAAGCCCTGGGCAGTTACCGCACAACTTTTCAAACCCGGTACAATCCCAGGAATAATGGCACCCCCCTGTAAGCGGGGAGGTATCATACATCATCCAATAAATGGGTGAATTTGTACGTTCATAAATTTCACGCAGGTTTTTTGCATTCACAAAATTTTTGGCAAACAAAACCAGCACGGCATCCGGTTTCATTCCGGCTTTTTTCAATATTACTTCGGTGGTATAAAACATCCGTGTTTCATCCGCTTCGTGGAAGTGATATTTAGGGTCGGAAACCAGGTGTTTCTCTATTGCAAACATTCGTTGAATCTTATTTTGTATCCGGTTCTTCCAATGGGCCATTTTAGTTTCCATACTAACCACACCGGGCGGGTAAGCGGGGTGATAAGTATTAACCAGCATGCGTACCCGATGCCCTTTTTGTTCCAATTCGTGGAACAAATCGAGGGTTACAGCGCCGGATGTTTCCAACGGGCTATTTCTGAAAATCATCAAAATGTTCATTGTATTAAAATGCCGGTAATATTAAAATTAATAAAATGGTACATCTTAAAATTGAGTGGGTAAAAACAGCGGTAGCCATCCGTAGCAACTTTAATCATTAATTCTTCTTAAAGCCAGATATGATAAATATTATCCAACGTATGTTCTTTAAATCCAAGTTTTTTATAAAAGTTACAGGCACTCACATTATTAATCTGGGTTGCCACATCAAGTAGAGGAATCCCTTTTTCCTTCAATTCAAACATAAGGTGCTTCATCAGCCTGCTCCCGATTGATTTTCCCCGGGCATGCTCATCTACGGCAATAATGCCGATATGTGCCCCTTCGGGCCTTAGCATGGCTGTTACCACCCCCAGTTCCTTCCCATCTTCCATAAATACAAAACTGCGATTGGCAATTTTCTTATTTACCGAATTTTCAATCCATGCACGGTATAACCGCTCGAATTCATACTGTTTAAAATTTTCGTCTATTTTGTACCGTGAGTAAATTCCGCTCTGTAGGGAAAGTTCAATCAATTTAGGGGAGGGTTCATCGAAAGGATAATCTGCAATATGTTCCTTCTCATTTAAACCTATCATTTCCGGGTTTAAAATCCGGAAAGTCACTTTTTGGTCTACCAGTTTAGCGCCAACAGCCGATGCGGAGGCATTTGAAATTTCATCGGAAGGTGAGGTAAATAAATAAACCAATTTATATCCATCCGCCTTTGCTTCC
Source organism: uncultured Ferruginibacter sp. (assembly GCA_964647915.1). Classification (GTDB taxonomy): domain Bacteria; phylum Bacteroidota; class Bacteroidia; order Chitinophagales; family Chitinophagaceae; genus Ferruginibacter. Next base: position 2,527 of record CAZYKA010000004.1, read on the forward strand.
TCTGTTAAACCCTTTAGCCGTATTTCGTTCACCGCATTTGCATAAATACGTCCAATCTGATATCCGAAAAAACCCGAATCCCAATCCAGTGTGGTTACTTGATTTTCCATAAATTTTATTTATTCCAAATACCCGTAGCCCTGTTTGAGACTACCTTTCTGTATTGAATGGGGGTTACAATGGCACTAACAATGCTGATGAGCGTGGTAGATAATACCACGCCATATATTCCCAATGATTTCCCCAAAAAAATAGCCAGCGGAATGTTGATCAGGCTTCCTATAACGGCAAGGTACAATTGCAATTTTACTTTACCCACCCCATTCAAAAACTGGCTATAAATGCTATTCCATCCGTTAATAACCACATAGGCCGCAATGGTAACCGAAATGGATAAGGGTACAATAACAGCTTCACCAACCCATAGCCTGTAAACCCAGGCAGCGATTAGAAGCATCAATCCGCACAAAATGGCCAGTAAGAACCAAAGTTTGGTAAGCTTCCCCACGGTTCTTTTTATCCAGGGTAAATCTTGCTTCACCCAAGCCTCTGTAAACGCACTCCAGAAAGGGGTCATGATGATTCCCATTACCATTGGTACTACACCAAAATATTTATAGGCAATATTGTAAGACGTTACCTGTGCCGGGCCAAATAATTGGGCAATGATCAGATTGCTGGTTTCGTAAAAAATTATGGCTGCTATTTGGATAAAGAAGAATTTCACTCCAAGACTCATCAGGTTGCGGGCGTAAGAAAAATGGACATACTTAAATGAAGGGGCATAGAGTCGGTAATCGCGGGTATAAAACCAAATGCTTGCCATTAACAGGACCACCACCGGTGCCAGACCCAGTACCAGCCCCAGGTAAACGATATTTCCGCTGGTGGTTTTTGTAAGAATATAAATGACCATTAAGGAAATGGCGCTACCCAATAAATTAAAAAAGGAAGCCTTAGCGGGCTGCTGGTTCGCCGTAATAATGGTAGTGATGAGTTGAAGGATAAACTGGATGCAAAAGAAACTGAATACCAGTAAGGCCAACACATTAAGCTGGGCAGCCATTTCGGGAGGAGCATTCAATATGGCAGACCAATTCAAAAATGGGTTTACCAAATTAAAAATCAGCAATACCGCACCCATGATGATACCCAGAATAGCGTAGGTGGTACTCAGGTAAATCCTGGCGAGTTGATGGTTTCCCGTAGCCAGCGCTTCTGCAAATTTATTCTTGAGCCCATTGCCAAATCCGATATCAAAAAAGCTGAGCCAACTGATGATGGAAGCCATTGTAAGCCAGATCCCATATTGGCTTGGATTGATGTAATGAATGGTAAGGGGAACCAGTATTAGGCTTATAGCGATATTGCACCCTCTTATTATGAAGGAAGCCAGGATGTTTTTCCTGGCCTTCACAGTTCGGCTATGGCCCTTATTTAGCAAGCTGCCAAAAAAGGACAACCTTTCAATAACCTTATTTTTCATTATCCCTCTTTGTGCCGGCATCCGGAAATTTCTTTCCGATAGAAACGGGTTTTAGGGTGATAAAATTATTTTGAAACCAAATTTTTCTCGGTACTTTCCCTGTAAAGCGACAAATCGCTCACTACCATTTCCTTTACGAGTGAAGGCAGGTCGTACTTGGGCGCCCATCCGAGTTTGTTTTTTGCTTTACTGGCATCTCCAATCAACAGATCAACCTCCGTGGGTCTGAAATATTCTTTATCAACTGAAACTACCACTTTGCCTTCGGGCAATTGATAAGAAGGGTTTGAGCAGGAAACGATAATTCCTTTTTCATTTATACCTTCCCCTTCAAAGGAAAGGGTTATACCCACTTCGGCAAAGGCCATTCTTACAAATTCCCGTACATGGGTGGTAACACCGGTGGCAATTACGAAATCCTCAGGTTTCTCCTGTTGCAGGATCAGCCACATAGCTTCAACATAATCCCGGGCATGGCCCCAATCCCGTTCGGCATTCAGGTTCCCCAAAAAAAGCGTGTCCTGAATCCCCAAAGCAATAGCGGCAACGGCCCTTGTAATTTTTCGGGTTACAAAAGTTTCTCCACGCAAGGGGCTTTCGTGATTAAAAAGAATCCCGTTGCAGGCAAACATATTATATGCTTCCCGATAGTTCACTACGATCCAGTAGGCATACAACTTAGCCACGGCATAAGGGCTACGCGGGTAAAAGGGGGTGGTTTCACTTTGCGGAACCGCCTGCACCAACCCGTAAAGCTCGGAGGTAGAAGCCTGGTAAATTTTAGTTTTCTTCTCCATCCCTAAAATCCGGATGGCTTCCATTAGCCGCAGTGCGCCAATACCATCGGCGTTGGCTGTATATTCGGGTGTATCGAAACTCACCTTCACATGGCTCATTGCCGCGAGGTTGTAAATTTCATCGGGTTGGGTTTCCTGGATAATACGGATCAGGTTGGTACTGTCGGTCATATCGCCATAATGCAATTTCAACCGCGATTTCCCTTCATGGCGGTCTAAATACAGATGATCGATCCGGTTGGTATTAATCAGGGATGACCTCCTCTTAATACCATGTACCATGTAACCCTTTGCGAGTAAAAATTCGGCGAGGTAAGCGCCATCCTGGCCTGTAATGCCAGTAATTAGTGCAGTTTTCATATTAAATTTCTGTGTTTCTACCTTCGGTTAAACGTGCTGAAGTGATCCTTCTTTTTTTAAAAAGTCCTGGTAAGCAATTTTAATGCCGTCATTCAGGCTGGTTTTATGTCTCCAACCCAATTCATGCATCCGGGTAACGTCCATTAATTTTCTGGGTGTACCATCGGGGCGGGAACTGTCGAATGTCAATTCACCATCAAACCCAATAATTTTTGCCGTTAACTCTGCCAGTTCCTTAATGCTGATGTCTTCGCCTACACCAATATTTACAAATTCTCTGCCATCATACTGGTTCATCAAAAATAAACAGCCTTCGGCAAGGTCGTCTGCAAACAGAAACTCACGGCGGGGCGTACCTGAACCCCAAATAACAACCTGGTTTTGGCCACTTATTTTGGCCTCATGGAATTTTCGGATCAAAGCGGGCAATACATGACTGTTTTCCGGGTGATAATTATCATTCAGGCCATACAAATTGGTAGGCATTGCGCTGATGAAATTAGCACCATACTGGTCGTAATAACTTTCGCAAAGTTTAATACCTGCAATCTTTGCGATGGCATAGGGTTCGTTCGTGTATTCGAGTGGGCCGGTGAGCAACGATTCTTCCTTCAATGGCTGTGGTGCCATTTTTGGGTAAATACAGGAGCTGCCGAGGAATAGTAATTTTTTAACCTGGTGATCGAATGCGGCTTTCACTACATTGGTAACGATCATCAGGTTATCATAAATAAAATCGGCCCGGTACGTATTGTTTGCAACAATGCCTCCTACTTTAGCTGCGGCAAGAAAAACAAAAGCAGGTTTTTCAGATTTAAAGAATTCCTGGGTAGCGGCCTGGTTTCTGAGGTCGAGTTCTTTCGATCTGCGAAGAACCAGGTTCTGGTAACCGGCAGCTTTTAATGCCCTCACAATGGCGGAACCTACGAGGCCGTTGTGGCCGGCAACAAAAATCTTATCAGTACGTTTCATCATGAATGCGCAAAGGTACTGCTTTGGATGATTGATTCCCGTCCAAAGAGGCTTTCGCCTTTCAATTTTGCCACCATATTAAAACCCAGAGAGGGGAGGCTCACTTTAAGGGTATTATTCTTAATGGTAACCATTTTCCCTTCAATTACGTAATTCGAATCCATGCTTTGACTGGTAATGCCCGAAGGGTTAACACTGATCTTTTCCAACTCCACATCCGGATGGTCGGCAACAAATTCTTTAATTGCGGCAATTTCATCTTCCTGAATAACCGCAGGTTTACCCAACCAATAGAGGATACTAACTACCCCGTCGGTTTGGGATAATTGTTGAATTTCTTCACTGTTTGCCTGCACAAATACATAAGACGGGAACAACGGCTTATGTACCTTCTTCGTACCAAAGAAAGACAAGGTTTCTTCGGCACTCATGGGGCAATAGGTTTCAATTTTTCGTTTGCTGAACGCAACAGCAACTTTCTTTTCATTTTGAGGTTTAGTATAAACCGCGTACCAATTTTTCTGCATAATTTTTTTCTTAATTGTGAAAATTTTGCAGTTTAACTAGGATGGTGCTTGGACCTGTAAGGCTTCGCCTATCTCAATCACAGGATAAATGATATGAGACGTGGTTGTTTTTCATTGATAGTTGATTATAATTGGTATTGGTTTGTCAGGAATTATGATTTTGCTGTTTTGCCATATCCATATTTACGGTCGCCGTACACATAATTGTAACCATATCCGTAATGGTTACGGAAGATTCCTCTTCTTTTAACGCCGTTGAATACGATGGCAGGGTTATTTATTGGGTTAATTTCTAAATTTTCGTCGATTCGTTTAACCACCATCCGGGGAGTATAATTATGCCGCATCACATACAAGGTGGCATCACACATTTCCGATAAAATATATGCATCGGTAATTAATACAACCGGAGACGTATCAATGATCACCATATCGAAACTGTTATCCAGGTAATCAATCAGTTCGTTTACCTTTCCATTCAGAAGCAATTCCGAAGGATTTTCGGACAAGCTTCCGGAAGGAATGAAAAAGAGATCTTCGTAACCGGGAAGTTTCTTAATTATTTCTTCCGGATATTTTTGTCCCCGAAGAAAATCGCTGATACCAAATTCATAGTTTACGCCCAAAATTTTCGATTGGGTGGGCACATTCAGGTCGAGGTCAACTAACACAACCTTTTTCCCGGTGAGAGCAATACTTACAGCCAGGTTCGCTGCAATAAAACTTTTTCCTTCTCCGGATATACTGGAAGTAACCAGGATTTTACGATGCTGTGGGCCTACTCCCAGGAACGACAAAGATGTACGGAGCTTGCGGAACTCTTCAATAACAAAACTGCGTTTACCGTGCTTAACCACAATAGGGTCCTTTGTTTTTTCGAATGCCACTTCTGCAATAACAGGTATCGTAGTGAGCTTTTCAATTTCTTTACGGTAAAGAATCTTCCCGGTAAATGTTTCCCGGATAGTGATAAACAGGAAGCAAATTCCCATGCCGGCAAATAAAGCGATCACATAAATCAACTTCTTCTTGGGGCTAACCGGATCTTTATCCGTAACGGCATTATCTACTATCCGGCTGTTGGAAACTGCCGATGCCAGCGACAATTCTGTTTCTTCCTTCTTTTGTAACAAGAAGGTATAAATACTGCTTTTTATCCCATGTTCCCGGCTGATATCGAGCAGTTCCCTTTCTTTTAACGGAACCGTACTCAACATAGAGCTGTATCCGCTATTGGTTGATTGAAGACTTTGTTTGGCAGCCAGTAAACTTTTTCGTTGGCTTTCGATATTCTGTTTTATGGCGGGCTGCATTTCGGCAATCTGGTTCCTGAGTTCAACCAGTTTGGGATTATTCTCACCCACCGTAGCTTTTAGTTTGGTGTATTCCAGTTCAGCATTATGCAACCGTTCGAGCATCCCCGAAAGGGTAGGATCGTTCACACCAAAGGTGGAGGGCAATACCCCCGAACTGTTGTTGCTAATGAAATTATCAACCTGATCTAATACAGATAACTGCAAATTGGTTTCTCCCAGTTTTTGATCGTTGCTACTCACATTCTGCAGGTACATTTGCCCCTGGGTACTTATATCTACGGCACCCCTTCCCGATTTATATTGCTGCAACTTACCTTCTATCTGGCCCAGGTCTTTGGTAACCATATTCAGCCTTTCGTCTACAAAAGCTAACGTATTCCGTGCAAGGGTGTTTTTATCTTGAATGGCATGCAGTTCGTATTCGTAAATCAATGCATTTAATACATCGGAAGCCCTTTTGGGATTTACATCCTGGTATTGCAGATTTACAACGGTAGATAGTTTGCTGGAAGCGGCTGCGGCCAGGCTTTGCAACATATCCCAACCTACCGTAGAGGGGCGTGTAAGGCTAAAGTATAATTGCTTATCGGCAGGGATAGGCTCTCCGGAATAATTTTTATTTGGAGAAAACCGGAGGTTGCCAAATGGCGTTTTGAGAAATTCATTTAATACGCAGGAATATTTTCCCTGAAGTAATACTTTTTGTGAGGCAGGAGAATAGCTGTAGTCAATCCGACCATATTCTTTTAACGAATCAGGATTCTCGATTTCGATAGAAACCGGCGAGGAAACATATGCTGATACAGTCTTCACTTTTCCTTTTTCAAACATCGGCGCATAAAGCGCCAGCTTTTTTACTACTTCAGTCATCAGGGTGCGCGACTGAATAACCTCAATTTCATTTTCCACCAATTTTTTGGATGAGATCAGATCGAGTGATTCGGTGAGTTTCGAATTCTCGTTACCTTTTTTCTCATCCTTAATAATCAACCTGGCAGTAGCCTGGTACAATGGAGTGGTGTAATATCGCATATACACCCAGGCGCCTGCCACAGCCAACGCACCAAACAGCAGAAAGAGCGGCCAGTAGGGCATATATTTCGACACCAACTGCTGGCTAAGGTTTTCTTCCCTTTCCTTTGCTTTAATATTTCTGTGTGGTTTCTGCATTTTCTATTTAATCAGTGCTGTGATAATTACAACAATGATTGAAAGGCTGCTTAAGAGAATCGGAACCACCTGTTGCGACCTACTGGCACCTGCAATCTTAGCCCTGTTTGGCTCTACATAGATTACATCATTGGGTTGCAGGTAATAGTAGGGCGAATTCAGGAAATCGGGCGAGTTGAGGTTGATATGACGAACCATCCTTTGCCCGGCTTCTTCCCTAATCAGCAATACATTATCCCGTTTCCCATAAATGGTAAGGTCGCCAGCCAGCCCCAACGCTTTCACCAGGGAAATTTTTTCACTGGGAACCGTGATGACGGTAGGTTTTGCAACTTCGCCAAGTACAGTAACCTCGTAATTGAGGTGCCTAATGTCCACAACCGGATCAATCAAGAGTTTTTTCTCCATAATCAGATCCGTGATCCTGTTTCTTAATTCAGTTTTGGTAAGCCCTGCAGCCTGGATAGTACCCAGCATTGGAATCTGAATATTTCCATCTGCATCTATCAAATACCCTCCTCCCAGCACATCTCCTCCCGAAGAGCCCGCCAGCCTTTCTACTTTGTTGGATGGCGGATTAAAAATGGCAGAGGCTTCGGCGTTCAGACTGCTAATCGTGATGGTAAGGATGTCGTTCTTCTGTAATGGCGATTCCACAACGGGCAGAGACGACTTATATGTGGCATCCTTCACCTTATCAAAATAAGCAATCTTTGAAGGTGTATTGCAGGAAGCAAAAATGATCCCTGCAAAGAGTGTCAATAAACGGTAACTAGAGGTCATAGCGGCAATAACTATAATGGTTATAGCGGCAATTCAAAAGGAATGATCCGGGGGTTTGAAATAGATTTTGGAAGCTATCTAAAATTTCCTCGGGTTATTGGGGTAGAAATTCGGTAGGATATGAGGCAAGTAAACATCGGCTCCCTTGAGCCAATTGCTTAAAATTCAAGGATAAAAATACTATTAAAAAAGGAAAATCCAAATTTCGGAAGCCTCATTTTTAAGATTATAATCTATCTTTTTTCTATATGACCCTTAAAACAATAAAGTATTTTGAATTTTCTGACTGCTTTTGCTTTAAATATTATAAAAAATTAAATGTGTTTAAATCAATATCCCCAAAGCCCTATCCGCCGGAAATCAGGCAATTTGGAGAAATATCAAAACATCAGCTAGCGTAATATCAGAAAAAAATAAACTGCACGGAAGCGTATCGAAAATATACACAAATAGCACGGATACATTAAAATATTAGCCATGAAAAGAAAAAAAAATTAAATTAGTTAACTTTTTTGGTGATGCGCTTTAATTTAAAGCCTGTGGTTTGAAAGATTAAAAAACAGGCACAAAGAATCGCTATTCATAGCCATCAATACCAGCCATTTTTCAATCCTTATATTTCTTCCCATGCTAAAACTTTTTCCTTTCCTTTTTATCTGTTCCATCCTTTTGGGCTGTAAGGAAAAAAGGAAAGAAACCACTTCAATTGGTAATTTAGTAAATAAGGCAGCAGCAGGGTGTTCCCCATCCAAAATATCAGATAAGGACTGGTACGAATCCGGAAAAAAGGCACCGGTGTTTAATGGGCTAAATGGAATTTCTTTTCCCATCTCAACTTCCAATAAGGAGGCACAGGCCTATTTTAATCAGGGAATGATACTGGCCTACGGTTTTAATCATGCAGAAGCTGCCAGATCGTTTTTTGAAGTTACCCGTTTAGATGCCTCCTGTGCCATGGGATATTGGGGATATGCTTACGTCCTAGGCCCTAATTATAATGGCGGGATGGAAGACGACAACTATCAGCGCGCATTCCATGCTATTTCAACGGCCAAATCCTATTCCAAAAATTGCACCCAAAAAGAATTGGCTTTAATTGATGCCTTGGCCACCCGGTATGCTTCAAAACCTCCCAAGGATAGATCGGGCCTGGATCAGGCCTATGCCAATGCAATGAAAAAAGTTTATTCGCTCTATCCCTCCGACCCCGATGTAGGGGCTTTGTATGCAGAATCTTTAATGAACTTACACCCCTGGGACCTTTATGAAAAGGAATCTAAAAAACCTAAATCCTGGACTCCAACCTTGCTTGCCATTTTAACGGACTTAATGAAGAAAAATCCAAGACATCCGGGAGCGCATCATTTCTATATTCACGCCATGGAGGCGTCTTCCCAACCAGAAAAAGCGTTGAAAAGCGCTTCTCTTTTAGACAGCCTGGTACCTGGGTCGGGGCATTTGGTACACATGCCTTCCCATATTTATATTAACACTGGTCATTATCATCTTGGGACTTTGGCAAATTTGAAGGCCGTAAAAATAGATAGCCAGTACAGCACTACATGCCATGCTCAGGGTGTTTATCCTTTGGCGTATTATCCTCATAATTTTCACTTCTTAACTGCCACAGCAACCCTTGAAGGAAATTCGAAAGTTGCCTGGATGGCTGCTCAAAAATTAAGGCAGCATACTAAAATAGAATTAATGGATCAACCACTTTGGGGTACGCTTCAACATTATTACTCCATTCCGCTTTATGTGGCTGTCCAATTTGGAATGTGGGATACGATTTTGGTAGAGCCGCGGCCGGCTAAGGAACTTCCTTATCCCATGGCGATCTGGCACTATGCAAGGGGGTTATCTTTTCTGGCAAAACACAATATCCCAAAAGCCAAAAATGAATTAGGAAAATTAACCCTTCTTTCGGCAGACAGTTCGTTAAAAGAGGTTTCAATCTGGGGTATTAATACCACGGCAGATTTAGTTCAAATCGCACAAAAAGTATTATCGGCTGCTATCGCCTTAAATCAAAATAGGGCCATTGAGTCCATTCGCCTTTTGAAAGAGGCGGTTGCGATCGAAGATCAGTTAAACTATAATGAACCTCCGGATTGGTTTTTTTCCGTAAGAAATCATTTGGGAGCCGTATTAATTAAATTAAAGGAATTTACCGAAGCCGAAAGAATTTATAAAGAGGACCTGAAAACATGGAAAGACAATGGCTGGGCCCTTGTAGGACTATATCAGTCCCTCCAATTGCAACAAAAAATAATGGAGGCGGATAGCGTAAAGAGAAAGTTTGATGTTGCGTGGGAATATGCCGATGTTAACATCGTTTCTTCATCATTCGTCATCAATTAATTTGGAACGAAAAGAAAATAAAAATTATCTGGTAATGAATGCTTGACCAACTGGCCTAAAATAAATTATTTTTAAATCTTAAATCAATTTGTATGGCACATCAATCTGCGACCGAAATGGTTAAGGAGGCAAAACAGGGCATCGTAAACCTTACACCCCAGGAAGTAAAACAGGAAATGGAAAAAGGAAACGTTTCGTTAATTGATATCCGGGAAGCTGATGAACTACTTCAAAGCGGAAAAATAAAAGGGGCTATGCATGCACCCCGGGGCATGATCGAATTTTATGCAGACGAAACCCTACCCTATCATAAACCAGAATTTGATAAATCAAAAAGAATCATCCTGCATTGTGCTTCAGGTGGCAGATCTGCTTTGGCGGTTCAAACCTTAAAGAAAATGGGATACTCAAATATTGCCCACCTCGATGGAGGAATAAAAGCTTGGAAAGAAGCAGGGTTGCCTGTTAGCGAATAAGGGAACATTATTTTAAAGAACCTTCGCTTATATATATCAATCTTTAAAAATCATTGGATTTTTTGACACCGTTCAAGGTGGACACAAATTCCTTCCAGACTTTTTCTGCATCCGGGAACTGGTAATAGGCATCAAATTGTTTTTTTGTATCTACCAGATTTTTTCCAAATAAGAAATAATATTCGGCAAGGTTATAAGCAAATTCTTTCCTTAGCCCGTTATCCTGATCAAAACCGGCATCCAGTTTTTCATAGGGTTGCTTTTTAAGAATAGCCAGATTATTTTCAATCCTGCTAATATCTTCTCCGCTTCCTGGAACAATCTCCAACCGACCCTTATTATACCTGAAATTTATCACACCGGCCGGTTGTAAGCCGGTTATGGTGCTATCGGCCCAAACAGAACAGGCATAACAGGTGAAGAAGTAGCCAAAAGTCTGGTAGAATCCAAATAAAAAATTATTCTTTTTAGTTGGGCAAACATCTCCGGCAACTGTTTTTGCAACAAACTGGTACCTTCCCGGAGAAACATTTTTAAAGAAGTAATATTCATCACAGCAATGTGCCCCTCCGGTAAAATTATTAATTACCATCTCCAGCTTCCCATCCTTATCCAGGTCCGCCAATCCACTTTGAACAGGGCTTTCCAGCATATCTTTCTTCCCCTTTGCCGAATAAGGGTTAATATCATTAATAAATTTATTTACGGATACTTCCTTTTTATTTTTTAAAATAACCATTGTTTTTGCCGGGTTCGGTACAGGTTTGATAGAAGAAAAAAATGTTTCCAAACAAAAGGTTTCATTCTGGCTGGAATCCTGCTGCTGGGTAAAGGCCAATAACCGGCAGGGGAAAATAAACGTCAGCGAAATAAAGAGGTACATGAAAATTATTTTCATAAAAGTAGGTTTAGGTTAAATGAATTTACGATCTGTAATTTATTCTAATCTTTATTTTATATCTGCCACAAAATTTCCGCTATCCACGTCTTTTAAAAAAGCAAGCAGGCTGTTGAAATAATTCAACTGATCGTCGTACATACTCAGGTGGCTTCCATTGGGACACAAATAAGTGCGGCTGTTCGGTATTAACCTGCCTTCCTTCTTCATATCCTCCGGGTTCATTTCATCGTACATGCCCCCTAAAACCAGGGTGGGAACTTTAATATTGGGCAGCCTGTCCCACATCTCCCAATTTCTAAAACTCCCGGTTACATGAAATTCATCTACCCCCTGCATTTGAATATAAATACTTTGGTTCACCTTTTTAAATACTCTTAGCAAGGGCTCAGGCCATTTTTCAATCGGGATACGGCAAATTACCCGGGTGTATAGTTTATTCATCAGCAGATTCTGATACTCGGGAGAATCGTATTTCTTTAATTTATCGAGTGAATCATAAAGGCGGATATCTTCAGGGCTAAAATATTTTTCTTTCAATTGCTTTGAATAAGAGGTAAAACTTTCCATTCCCGCTGTCATATTGGAAAGCACAGCACCCTTAACATGGCTTTGATTTTTTTGCAAATACTCCATGGCCAGCAATGCACCCCAGGAATGCCCATACAGGTAAAAATTTTCCAATCCAAGTCCCTTCCTTACCTGTTCTACTTCTTCCACATAGCGGGGTATATTCCACAAAGAAGTATCGGTAGGAATATCGGAATTGCCACAGCCTAACTGGTCGTAATAATAAAATTCGATTCCTTCCTTTGGAAGGAAGTCTTCAAAGCATTCAAAATAGTCGTGGGCAAAACCTGGCCCGCCATGCAAAAGCAATACTTTAATTTTCCCATCGCCTACTTTTTTCGTCCATACATTATACTTCCCATCAACCCGGATTAATTTATTCCCACCGGTTTTAATCTCATATGTAGAATCCGGCAAACTGGTATTTGAAGCAGCCTGCCCCTGCTGGCTTGTTTCCCGGCAGGAAATAAATGGCAGGCACAGCATTATAAGGATTGCAATTATTCTCATCGTATTAATTTTGAGTTTATAAAATTTTAATACAAAAGAATCCTAACCAATACACTACAAATCTCTAACAGCCATTCACTATCTGCTTTCGGGGCAAAATTCTATTAATCATTTTTTCCCAAATCCCAAGCCTCCTGCTCTATCCAGGCGGGCCTGGTACAATCCTTTGTATCCACAACCAAATTCGGTGCCTTATCATTAATCACCCTGGCACTGATACGATACATGATCCAATAAAAATAATTTTCCGATTCCAGCCATTTATTTTCCTTAAATATATTCGCCGCCTTCTTGTATCTTTTATTATAGAAGTGGATACAGGCATCCATAAGTTCGCGGGTATCCTTTTTCGTTCCCATGCTGTATGATGATTTTTCTGATTTGGATTTCAAAACCTGGCTACCCCGATCAAATTCCTCCTCCGCTTTATTTTCCTGGCCGTCTAATATGAGCATACTCACATAGCCGGCAAGGGTATTCCATTCGGGATATACATTAAAATAGGTTTTGTATGCCTCTGCCGCGTAATTAAACTTTGCATCAAAACCCAGGCATCTCATGGCTGTAATGGGAAAGGTTAAGGATAGTTCCGATTGATGTTCCTGGTAAAAGGGCCATCCCATTCCAAATGCTTTTCCCGCTTCAGGGTACTTCCTCATTCTATACAATGCAATCCCTCTTAATAATTCCATTTCCGGATCGCTGCCTATAGTATATCCGCTTTTTTCGATTTGATCTAAAACCCTTTTGGGTTTCTCAATGCCATATTCTGATATTCCATCGTTTATCTTCAGGGTGCCCTTAATTTCTTCTTTCAATTCAGTAAAGGCATTACGCTCTGTAGAAATTCCATTGTCTTTTAGCCATTTAATTCCGGCAGGGCACTTCACCTTACCGGCGCCGGCTTTATAGGCATATTCCTGTGATCTCCGCTTAAGATATGCCATTAGCCGGGGAAGCATTTCATTGCAAAACGGGGTGTTTTCTTCCTGGTAACGGCGAAATACTTTTTCTGCCCCTTCATCCGTAACTCCAAAAATTTGAACCGATTCTGTATTCTTTAGTATCGCCTTTATGATTAACTGTACTTCCACTTCTTTTAAGGAGGAGGAAAAGAGCCCTCCCCGGTTTACCACATCGTTAAAATCGGAGGGTAGCGACAATGGATTTACGAGACTAAGAACATAAATGGCTTTTAAATAATCGGAACTACCTGAATATTCAGGAAATGCAGTACTCAGTTTCCCGGCTGCTCCCAGATCGAGAGGTTGATTATTCCGCGCCTTATTAAATTCCCGGTTTGCCAAACTGCTGTTTTCCTGCTTTTGCTCCTGTCGAAATAAAGCGGCATCAGCATCATTCTTCGCCTGCTTCATTTTTTGCTTTTCTTTTTCAGCGGCCGCTTCCTGTGATTTCCCAATAATTGATTTTTGAAGCTGGTTCGCATCTATGGAATTTTGATGCCTGCGTGCTTCATCCGCATTCAAAAAAGATTTTCCATCGCTGGTTTTGTATTCGCCCTGTTTATATGTTTGTGCAGATGCGGTATGGGAAAAAATAAGTCCTGAAATAAGGAAGATTGCTATCCGGTACATAGCAGGTATTTTACCTAAATGTAAGGAATTTAAGGAGGCATTTCGGTAAAAAATACCCCCCAACCCAAAGCGGGATCCGGCTTTACCAAAAACAAAAAAAGGAAAGCTATAAAAACTTTCCCTCTTCAATATCCCAAAAAATCCGGCTAATTCTTTTCAAATGTCAAATAATCAGTTCCTCCGTTACCGCCACTAATATCACGAAGGCCAATTTTAGTATCGGTTCGTTCCAATACGTGCCAGTCATCAGATAATTCTCCAAATTCGGTACCTGCCGGGAATGCCAATATCAGTTTTACCTGGCTATCGTCTGTGCCTGTGGCCCAGGTTCCGGTTACTTCGGTTGTATTTTTTACGGCTACCACGCTTCCACTTGAATTAAACGTAAAATTATACCCTGTAAATGAACTGGTTTCGTTATGATCTGAATCGTAATAATAGGTGATTCGCCAGTTACCGGAAGATACGGTGGATGAAACATTGCCTGCTGTTACCGGAGAGGGAGGGTCATCCTGCTGGCATGAAATCAGGAAACCAGAAAAAATGAGAAGGGGAAGGATCAGATTCTTCATACTTCATTGTTTAAATTATTTAATAAGGATTGCTCAATATTATCAATTCCCATTATTCTAAATTATGATCGAATGCATATTTTGGGTGGAGAAATATTAAATTCGTTGCGTTATGTGTTAAAATTTCCAATGGGAAAGACACTTTTAAAGGGTCTTGAATGAATATAACCATCGGGCCCGGAAAATATGGATAGAAGCTGGGTACTAAAAAAGGAGAAGAGGGATGTAACGTAATTTTATACTTTCAATAATTACATGCATGAATTTTCTGGCACATGCTTTTTTATCCTTTAACAATCCGCAGGTGCTTACCGGCAATCTCATCAGCGATTTTGTAAAAGGGAACGCCAGGTATAGCTACCGCCCGGGAATACAAAAAGGAATTAGCCTCCACCGGGATATTGACCGGATTACAGATTCCCATCCCGAAATTTCGGCTGCCAAAAATATTTTTCGTCCTGCTTATGGACTATACTCCGCCGCCATTACGGATGTTTGTATGGATTTTTTTCTTGCCAACGATAAAACTCGATTCGCCTCCCAATCGTCCCTGCTTTCTTTTTCCCTGAATTGCTATTCCCAGGTTAGCCCATATATAAATGAATGCCCCGAAAAATTCAGGAATAGTTTTTCAAAAATGCAGGAATACAACTGGCTGTACAATTACCAATTTGAATGGGCTATCGAGAGAAGCCTTGCGGGGCTGGTAAAAAGATCAAAATACATGACTAACCACCAGCCGGCATTCAGATTATTCACAGATAATCTGGTTATTTTACAAAAGCATTATGAAAATTTCTTTCCTTATCTACAACAAGAAGCAGAGCTGTTGTTTCATGATACAATAGAAACCTGATTTTGTTATCTTTGGTAAAATCAATTTATGAAGCGCCTGGCAATCCTTTTTTTGGTGATGGCACTTTCTGCAACTTCCGGATTTAGTCAATCAAAGCCGCCCTCTATAGATAAATCTCCGCTTGATTTCAGCTATTTCCCGGAAAATTATCCACTATTGAAAACCCAGGACAGGATTTCGGGACCTCCTATTGCCCGGGTGATATACAGCAGACCCGAAAAGAACAACCGGATAATTTTTGGCGACCTGGTAAATTATGGCAAAGTATGGAGGTTGGGTGCAAACGAAAATACAGAGATTGAATTTTTTCAAAACGTAAAGATTAACAATACTAAAATCACCAAGGGGAGGTATTCGCTTTTTGCAATACCCGAAAAGGAGAAATGGACAATCATTATTAACCAGGTAACCGATTTATGGGGTGCATTCCGTTACGATAGTTCCAAGGATATATTACGGGTTGCTGTACCTGTTGAAAAAACGGAAAGCATTACCGAGCCGCTCTCCATATTCTTTCAAAAAATGGATTCCGGATTTGGCCTCATCATCATGTGGGATAACATTCGGGTATCACTCCCCATTAGCTTATAATATGAATTTTAAATTAAAATTTCTGATTTTGGCAGCAGTGGGAATCCCATTTTTATCCTGCAACCAGTCTAAGCCAAACCCTGAGATACGGCTGCAACCCAGCGTAACAAAGGAAGGGGTTAATCCTTATGTAGCCATTGATAAGAGCCCGATGGATATGAGTTATTTTCCCAAAGACTTCCCCATCCTGAGAATGAATGGCGCCGGTGAAACGGATCTAATTGCAAGGGTAATTTACAGTCGCCCGCAAAGAAAAGGAAGATCCATTTTTGGAAATGGCGAGAAAAACCTGGTGCAATATGGTAAGGAATGGAGGATGGGAGCAAACGAAGCCACGGAAATCGAATTCTTTAAAAATGTAAAAATAAGTGGGCAGCCACTTCCTAAAGGGAGGTATATTCTTTACTGTATTCCTACCGAAAAAAGCTGGACTATTGTATTTAATGCCAACCTTTACACCTGGGGGCTCCACATGGATCCCAAAAAAGATGTCCTGCGTGTAACCGAACCCGTTACAGAGCAGTTGCCCCCGGTGGAAGAACTGACAATATTCTTTGAGCCTTCGGCTTCAGGGGCAAGCCTTTACATTGTTTGGGATACCGTTAAAGTGAAAGTGCCCATCAATTTTTAGTATTATATTTTGTGTCACCACCCGCAATTAAGAACTTTACAATATGTGTGGAATAGCGGGAATCATCTCGAAAAATACGCAACAGATAGCACTTCCGGTGCTAAAGCGTATGGCAGTATCCATTGCACACCGCGGCCCCGATGGTGAAGGGTTTTACATTAACCCCGGAGGAAATGCGGGTTTCGCACACCGCCGTTTAGCCATCATCGATCTAAGCCCTGCCGCTGCGCAACCCATGCATTATGCATCCCGGTATTCGATCGTTTACAACGGCGAAATTTATAATTACACAGAAATACGCCGGGAATTAATAAAAGCCGGATACCATTTTAATACGCAATCGGACACCGAAGTGATCCTTGCTGCATACGATTGTTATGGAGAAAAATGCCTCACATATTTCGATGGCATGTTTGCATTTTCTATCTGGGATGAAAAAATGCAAAGCCTTTTTGCTGCCCGCGACCGCTTTGGTGAAAAGCCATTTTATTTTTTTAATGATAACTTATCATTCTATTTCGCAAGTGAAATGAAAGCGTTATGGGCAGCGGGTATCCCAAAACACATCAACCAAAAAATGTTGCTGAATTACATTTGCCTCGGCCATGTACAAAACCCTGAAAACAAACGCCAAACCTTTTTCGAACAAATATTTATGCTGCCCGGGGCCCATTACCTAATTTATAAAGTGCAAGACAATAGCCTGTCTATCCAGCCATACTGGTTCCTGGATAAACAAAGTCAGATCAATATCTCTGAAACAAGGGCTTGCGAAAAATTAGATCAACTGCTCCAGGTATCTGTATCACGCAGATTGCGTAGCGATGTTCCTGTTGGAACCAGTTTAAGTGGCGGATTAGACAGCTCCTCTGTGCTTGCCTATATTAAAGAGCTGCAAAAATCCGGAGAATCGGTCCAAACGTTCTCGGCCTTATTCCCCGGTTTCGAAAAAGACGAAAGTCGGTTTATACAAAAACTTTCACAACATTGGAATATCCAAAACACTTCTGTTTCACCCGGCGCCAGCCAACTTGCCGATGATTTTAGCCGGCTTTGCTACCACCAGGAGGAGCCTTTTCCCTCTTCCAGTATTTATGCCCAATTCAAAGTGTTTGAATCGGCAGCCCAAAACAATATCCGGGTATTGCTCGATGGCCAGGGAGCCGATGAAATTATGGCTGGATATCCCAAATATATTCACTGGTATTTACAGGAAGTGATAAACCGATACCGGTTTTCAAAATTCAAATCGGAGCAGGAATATTTTTCACAAAATAAAATTGATTATAAGTGGGGGTTTAAAAATATCATTGCTGCCTGGCTCCCCTCCCATGTATCGATTGCTCTGGAGAAAAAAGAATTTAAAAGGATTGTACAGCATCCCGATTTAAATAAAGAATTCCTTTTAGCCATTAAAGGAAAGGAATGGGAGGGCATCCATAAACCCGTGGTTACCAAACTTAATGACATCCTTTATTTCAACACAATGCAATTTGGGCTGGATGAATTATTACGCTATGCCGACCGGAATAGTATGGCCCATGGTGTGGAAGTGAGGTTACCCTTCCTCTTTCACGAATTAGTGAAATTTGTATTTTCTCTTTCTTCCGATATGAAAATAAACCATGGATTTACAAAATATATCCTCCGAAAGACAATAGAAAATAAACTCCCGCCAGAAATTGTTTGGAGAACCGATAAAGTAGGCTTCGAACCGCCGCAAAAAGAATGGATGGGAAATGCAAGAATGCAGGAACTTCTCCGGGATAGCAAATCCTACCTGGTAAAAGAACATATCCTTCGGCCACAGGCTTTATCCGGTAAATCAGGCAATTACAATGTTCACGACATCGACAATTACGAGTGGCGTTATTTGAATGCGGCTGAATTCCTTCAACAAAGACCGCCTGCGAATCCTTAATTTTGCATACAAATTTTCAATTCATGTCTAATAACGATTCGCTAAAGAATAAAAAACCCGCAACCCTATATATTCACGCAGGGGCAGAACCCGATCCTTCTACCGGCGCCATCATGACTCCCATTTACCAGACCTCAACTTTTGTTCAGGAAGCGCCAGGAGTAAACAAAGGGTTTGAATATGCCCGCTCACAAAATCCTACCCGTTTTGCGCTGGAATCGGCACTCGCCGTTATTGAGCATGGAAAATATGGGCTTGCTTTTGGCAGCGGAGTAGCAGCCACAGATGCCGTGATGAAACTTTTGAAACCCGGAGATGAAGTGATTGCTGCCAGCGATATGTATGGGGGTACCTACCGGCTGTTTTCGAAAATATTTGAAAAATTTGGTATCCGCTTTACGTATGTGGATACCACCAACGCCAATAATGTAGAAGCGGCAATTTCAAATAACAGTAAATTAATTTGGATTGAAACTCCAACGAATCCCTTGATGAACATCACCGATATAGAAGCGGTGGCGTCCATCTCCAAAAAATACAACCTGGTCCTTTGTGTAGATAATACGTTTGCATCGCCCCACCTGCAAAACCCGCTGGTTCTTGGCGCCGATATTGTAATGCACTCAGCCACTAAATACCTCGGGGGCCACAGTGATGTAATTCAGGGGGCCTTAATTATGAACGACGAAACCCTTCGGGACCAATTATATTTTATCCAAAAAAGCTGCGGCGCCGTACCGGGGCCAATGGATTGTTTCCTTGTACTCCGCGGAATTAAAACGCTGCATGTGCGCATGCGTGCCCATTGCGAGAACGGTGAAAAGGTAGCTCAGTTTTTGCGGAAACATCCTGCTGTATCAAAAGTATATTGGTGCGGTTTTGAAGACCATCCCAACTACATAATTGCAAAAAAGCAAATGCATGGTTTTGGCGGGATGATGTCGTTCACATTAAAAGATGATAGGGCAGAAGCGGCCAAAAAGGTGCTCACTTCCACCAAAATATTTTCACTCGCCGAAAGTCTGGGCGGGGTGGAGTCGCTAATTAACCACCCGGCCAGTATGACGCATGCCAGCATTCCCCGGGAAGAACGCATTAAAAACGGCCTCTCAGACGGGTTAATCCGTTTAAGTGTGGGAATTGAAGATGCAGATGACCTGATCAACGACCTGGCACAGGCATTATCCTAATGGGATATGAATGAAAAACTAATCAGCTTCCTGAATAAAAAGGTAGATGAATATAACTGTCCGAATTTTATAGCGGCCGACCCCATTTTCGTACCGCATCAATTTTCGAATAACCCAGACCGTGAGATAGCGGGTTTCTTTTCGGCCTTGTTTGCATGGGGAAATAGAAAAACAATCATCAATAAATCCCTGGAGTTAATGCGGTTGATGGATAATGCCCCGTATTCATTCTGCACGCAACACCAGGAAAAGGACCGGAAAAGCCTGGTTCATTTTAAACATCGGACCTTCAACAGTACCGACCTCTTTTATTTCCTCGATTTTCTTCAACTGCATTATGCACAGCATCATTCCCTGGAGGATGCGTTTATAAAGGATTGGAATCCTAAAGACAGGAACATAGAAAGGGGGTTAGCCGGGTTTTACCGAACCATCTTTTCTCTCCCGCATATCCCGGAAAGAACCAGAAAACATATCGCCACACCCGAACGAAAATCAGCCTGTAAGCGTTTAAATATGTACCTGCGGTGGATGGTAAGGCACGACAACCGGGGAGTTGATTTCGGAATATGGAAAAAAATTAAGCCCTATCAATTGGTTATTCCTTTAGATGTGCACGTAGCAAGAGTAGCCCGGTCTTTTCAAATGATCCATCGCAAACAAACCGATTGGGAAACGGCACTGGAGCTTACGGAAACCTTAAAGACCCTGAATCCAGCAGACCCGGTAAAATATGATTTTGCGCTTTTTTCGCTGGGAATAAATGAACGGTATTAGCAGCAGGAAAGTAACCAGAATCAATATTTATCTCAATTAATATTTTATTCCATACCATCCACAGAATCTAATCCCCGAACTCCCAAAAGCCAGGTGAGGCAGAAGCCTATTTTCAAAAATGAAAAATGGGGGCCATTTTATGGAAGAAATAAAAAATTTCAGAAACGATTGTACTTCATTTTTAAAAAGTGCATATTCAGGCAGAAAATTTATCGGGAGATTATTCCATTTCTTCACTTGCCTGATATAAGATCCAGCCAACTCTTAAACATTTTTCACAATATTCTTGAACTGGGCGGGAATGCCTCCTATTCGCTTACTAAAAAGTGGCGAAGTACCGTTGAGGAAAAAGCAATACTAAAAATCCGGGGCAGGTTGTGCTATTTGGGTGTTGGCTTAAAAAATATTATTCGGATTGTCATTTTATAAATTTCATTCCCGGGAGTTTGTTGGGTAATTGCCGGGCTACGATTTCAGGCAGCAGTTATGCAAAGTCAGAAAATGTTAGTGCCAAAGACCACCGATAAATGGTTGCACTTTCGCTAATATAAAATTGCAGGTAGATTACTGCAAACTGGAAAACACAATTGTTTTATCTCTTTGCTAGCTCCCCGCAATTGCTGTCCCAAATAATCCAACAGCGAGTTCTGCCCAAATGAGAACAAAAACCAAAATTACCATACCACAAAGGATAATTCTTCCTTTAGCACTTTTTACTTTTCTTAGTACCAGCTCGCAAAGCAAGCCTGTACCCAATAGCAACCCTCCCATAATAATAAAATCGAAAATTTTCCAGTTAACCGTAGTGGTAAATTGCATTGCAATAAGGGGTACGAGCAGGAGTGAAGGTATTGCCACCAATATGAGCAATAGCCTTTTGTTCTGAAGTGACATAATGATCAAATTTTTATGTGTGAGATGTTTCATGTTCCCAATGATAGCAGGTCTGAAAAGAAGGAGGACTTCTTTTGTGAAAAGCCAATCTGCCTTACCACGTCCCAACTCTTCCGCATTACGATGAAATTGTTCGATAAGGTCGCCTTCAATTTCTTCCCGATAATTGGGATTGCAAAACCATCGAAAGAATGCAAGGGCAATGCGCGGGGGTTTATATGCTGCTGGTTTCATTTATGAAAATTTGAAAACTACCTTTGGAATTGCATCCCACAATGAATTTCGTTGCGCCTTTGTCTGGTTAAGTATTTGCCTGCCACCGGCTGTAATTTCATAAAGCCGTTTCCGTTTTCCACCTCGGATATTTGTTGCTTCTCCAAATTCAGATTTCACCAGTTTTTTTTCCTCCAGCCTTTTTAAGACAGTCTGCATGGCCCCCAGGCTAACTTTGCGTTTTAGCCGGTCTTCGATTTCCGTGATAATACTTAGCCCATACGCCTCCTTGTTCAGTATGGCAACTGTTAGCAGCACGATTTCTTCAAACTCTCCCAGATGGTATTGACTCATTGCTCCATATATTTACTACAAATATAGTTATTATTTAAAATAAACCCTATTTGTAGTTAAAATAAATTTTCTGCCATGCTGAACTTTTTAAAAATTAGAAAAACTTTTTTGTTGCCGGGGTTGATCGGGAAAAAAAGTGGGCGTACTATATTAGAAGCGATCATCTCCCCGGTATTCGGTAATTTCAACTTTTGGAATGGAAAAGAATGCGTCCACAGATATCATTGCCGCTGCGTTTTCGTTGCCCCATAACCTGCCAATGGATGCGCAGTTCATAAAACTGCTTGCCCATAAAATAAACGCTTTAATCCTTCATGATTTTAATGGACTGGTCAGGATTCTTTACCGGATTGATATTGAGGAGAAAAAAATTAAGCAAATGCTGGCAACCCATGCCCAGGAGGATGCAGGAGAACTTATCGCCAAAATGATTCTGGAAAGAGAACAGGAGAAAGCCGAGACTCGAAAAAGATTGAAACGGCAAAACAAGGAAAGTGATGAAGAACGGTGGTAATCAATGCTTTTTGGTAAACATCAAGGCTTGTACCTTTTGTTTGTCTTCCGCTTCTTTTTTCAAATCGAAGCCGGTGCCAAATACATGGTCCCATAACGTACTGCTTACTCCGAATCCTTTTTTTTCATCCTTATAATGATGCAGGTGATGGTTGCGCCAAAGCGCCTTCATCCACTTAAAAGGAGGGTTCCAGGCATGAATGGCGTAATGCATACTTCCATAAAGGAGGTAGCCAAACATAAATCCCGGGAAAAATGGGAAAACATACTTTCCGAGTACCAAATACATCAGTAAAAAAATCAGGGAAGCCATAATCAGGCTGGGGACCGGCGGCATAAAGAGTCGTTGCCTGTCTCGGGGAAATTCATGGTGGTTTCCGTGCATGATATAACTTATCCTCCGGCCCGTGGGCGATCCTGCATCGTAGTGGAAGGCAAAACGGTGCAACATATATTCGGTGAAAGTCCAGAAGAAAATTCCACTAAAAAAAATTAATGCCACATTCAACCCACTCATACCCAATTTATTGCCTGAATAATACGGGAGAAGAACAAAAACGGGCGTATACATACCCCAGATAACCAGCGGATGGGTTTTCGTAAGGTACTCGAGATAATGATTTTTAAAAATTCGCGCCTGACCCTTATTATGAATTTTATCGAATTTCATAACGTAAATCTATTCTGCAAATATACGAATTGATAAAAATCTGCCTCCGGAGGCCATACCTTTGCAATCCTAATTAAATCTTAATTCATGAAACTCGTTTCTTATTGGAACAACGAACACGAACAACTGGCACTGTGCATTAACAATATGCTTTACAATATGGATCGCCTCCACCCGGATCTTCCGGTAAGCATGACTATGTTTCTAAATTATTGGGATGATTTTTTCCCTTTGGCAAAAGCAGCGGAACAAAGTGTAAAGGCGGGTACTTCCAGAACAATCCCCGCCCTTCCATTTAATGAAGCAACCATATTGGCCCCGGTACCGCACCCCACCAGTTGCCGCGATGGCTATGCCTTTCGGCAACACGTAGCCGCAGCAAGACGAAACCGGAAGGTAGAAATGATTCCTGAATTTGATGAATACCCGATATTCTATTTTACCAATCATAATGGGATCCAGGGCCCAGGTGAGGTTTTATGTATGCCCGATCATTTAGAAAAACTGGATTTTGAACTGGAGGCTTCAATCGTTATCAACCGATTTGGCAGAAATATTCCTGCCGATGAAGCCGATGACTTTATTGCCGGATTGATGATCATGAATGACCTGAGTGCAAGGACGCTTCAAATGGAGGAAATGAAACTCAACCTCGGGCCTGCCAAAGGAAAGGATTTTTCTACCGCCATTGGCCCCATGCTGGTTACCCTCGATGAGCTGGCCGAATTTGAAGTGCCCTGTAAACCCGGCCATACGGGGAAAGCCTGGAATTTAGACATGGCCTGTAAGGTAAATGGAGTTCAGGTAAGCCAGGGTAACCTCGCAGATATGGATTGGACCTTCGCTGAAATTATTGAACGCTGCAGTTATGGGGCAAATATTTTTGCCGGCGATGTAATTGGCAGTGGTACCGTTGGTACGGGTTGTTTCCTGGAACTTAATGGAACCGGAAAATTAAATGACTCTAATTACCCGGAACAATGGCTCAAAGAAAATGATACAATAGAAATGGAAATCACTGGTCTGGGTATTTTAAAAAACAGCATTGCGAAAGAAGATTCAGATTTGTCTCTTTTGGCTTTAAAGAAAAAAACGACGCATGAAAGTTGATCTGAGAGAGCAGCCCATTTCGGTAGTTCAAAACTATCTCCAGCATGCAATTGCCCCAAGGCCTATCTGCTTTGCCTCTACCCTTAACAAAAATGGGGAGGTAAACCTGAGTCCTTTTAGTTTCTTTAACCTGTTTTCATCCAATCCACCGGTTATCATCTTTTCTCCGGCAAGGAGGGTACGAAATAATACAACAAAACACACCCTCGAAAATATTTTAGAAGTACCTGAGGTGGTGATAAATATTGCTGACTATGATATGGTGCAGCAGGTATCCCTGGCAAGCTGCGAGTATCCTGCAGGAGTAAATGAATTTGAAAAGGCCGGGTTTACCCCACTTGAATCTTCGCTTGTAAAACCACCCAGGGTAAAAGAAAGCAAGATCAACCTGGAATGCCGTGTTTTTGAAGTGAAACACCTGGGTGATAAAGGAGGGGCGGGGAATTTAATATTTGCTGAAGTATTAATGATGCATATTGATGATGGTATCCTGGATGAAAAACAAATGATCGACCAGACAAAAATTCAACACATAGCCCGCCTTGGAGGGAATTGGTATTGTAAGGTTGATAAATCCAATTTGTTTGAAGTAGAAAAGCCAAATGTATTGCTGGGCATCGGTATTGATGTCCTTCCGCATTCCATCCGAAATAGTAAAATACTTACAGGCAACCATTTAGGAAAATTGGGGAATGTGCACGAGTTCCCGAAAATTGATCCTTCTTTTGAGGACGAAGGCTTAAAACAAATATTTCAGTATTATGCCACCAATCCCGAAGACATGGATAAAGAACTGCATTGCCTTGCAGCAAAACTCCTGGATGAAGGAAAGGTATCTGCTGCATGGCAGGTACTGCTTGCTGTGGGATAAAAGTAAATTCCAACTGATGGCAACCCTACTCTTGTAAATTAAACTTCCACTTTATACAATGCATAATCTCTTAGCCGGTTTGCATCCGAAAGTTGAATGTAGGGTAGTTCAATCTTTCCACCTCCAGTGAACAGCACCAGGGTTGCCAGGCGCCTATGCCTTTGAAAGATATTCTGTTTAACTAAAACGGAAACCACCTTATCCCAACGCAGCAGCGAGTGTGATTTACTGAAAATAGAATGATTGATCTGTATCGCCTCTGTGGCTATTGCCGCTTTAAAGTTATTGCGATGGATTATGGCCCTTATTACCCATACCGGGAAAATAACTCCCAACCACAAGGCTTGCTCCCATCCTAACAACCATGGAATTAAAATGGCAGCAATTGAAAATACGGCTGCATAGAGGATATTCCTTCTAACATAAGCCCCCGACATGGTTAAATAGGACGTTTCCTTGGGAAGTTCCGGATGGTAATGTTGAAGCAACAAGGAAAAAAAAGCAGGACGTGTAACCGGCACCGCAATCCGCCACTTATCCGATATCTCATGATCGCCAATAATATGAAAATGAAAAAGGTAATAGGGTATATGACGTCGTATCCAATTTGCTTCCCAGGAAATAAATTGAACTTTCTTAAACGGAACCAATTTTTCACGCACATTAATCAGTCCCGAACGAATATGAAACCCCTTTGTGGTTTGCGACATGCTGAAGTTCCCATACTTTAAAATTACCAATCCGAAAGAAATTAATATTGATACAACCAAAATAATTGTAATTCCAGACGCAATTAACAGCCCTGTACCTCCGGCTGTTTTTTCCTCTATCCACTCCACCCAATCCCAGGAAGTTTTGCCGGTAATACCACTTAAATCATCGGCCCGGGCTACTGCAAACCCCAGTAATACCAGCAGTGCCTTTAAGAAATTGGCTGAGATCCCCAATTTGAATAAATCCTTACCCGAAAGATTTATTACCGGCAAATGTGTTTCTTCTACAGGTTCACTAACGGTATGGGATATTGGCTGATTTAATATGGAATCGCGCAGTGCCTTAGCCATACTATTGGTTAAAAAGAAACGCTCCTCCGTATGAGTTGTACCGGGTGTATCAATGGAAACTTTCGAAATCCCCAGCAAACGTTGAAGCCAGTCCCGATCGAGGTGTATGGCCTGAATTTTTTCAAACGGAATTACCAGTTCCCGCCTGATAAAAAATCCCTTTTTAATTATTAATTCCTTATCCCGGATCATAAACCGGAGATAAAAAAATTCAATCAGGGTATAGCCCACGATGAAAGTCGAAAGCCCCAGCATTAATATCAGCCATACTGCATTCTTCTTTGGGTTATCCTGGCTTTTCAGGTTAAAGATATAGGCCAGCGCAAAGGGCCAAATGCTTTTTAATGCAGAGGCAAAGCTCTTTAACAGGGCCTGAACAATAGCTTGTATGGGCTGTCGTTGAGGTTTTGAAAAATCAATCTGCTCTCCCATCCTGATGTATTTTATTCAAAATCCATTCCTGTAAATCAGTTGCAGTTTGTGGATTCAGGCCAGGGATTAGAACATCCGCAGCAGATCCACCCGAAGTAAAAAGGCGGATACTCCGCACTTCGAATTTCCTCTCCAATACCCCGGCCGAAACGCTGCAGTGCTGAACCCGGTTAAAGGGGATGGCCTTTATGGATCTGAAAATCCACCCGGTACGATAAAGTATATCATGCTCCCGAATGGTGAATGCCTTGTACATCAAAGATTTTCGGATAGTAAAGAAGTGAAACCAGCAAAGGGTAGCAAGCACAGCCAATACAGCCATTCCAATTTTGATTTGCATCAACCCGGGAATAAAAAACATTACACCTGCCGAAACCATAAATATAATTACCCACCATATTGCCCACTGATAAAGTTTAACTTTTTTCAGGCCCGGCTCTACCGGCCGCCATTGCACCTCTTCTGCAGAAGGGATGCCATCGAGGGAAATACCGGTATTTTCAAAATTCATATTAGTATAAAAATGGGATGGGAATATAACTATCGCATGTTTCCAAATACCTGTTTTAAAATCTCAGTGGTGCGTGCAACCGGGTTCTCCCTGATATTTTTTTCTTCTTTGGATACCAAATCGAACAAAGCATCGGTAGCCCTAAGGGTTACAAAAGAGGTTAGATCGGGATTAAGTTTCTTAAACGTAGTTGGGAAATCGTTGTAAGTATTAATCAGGTCGGAATAATATTTTGTAGCACTCACTTTATCCAATGATGATTTAATAACTGGTTTAAAAGCAGAAATTAGTTGATCAGTGGTTTTTTCACGGAAAAAGTGAGTAATGCTTGTATCCCCGTTCTTAACTAATCCAATAGCATCGTTAAGCGTCATGTTCTTAATAGCATCGGCAAAAATAGGCTTCGCATATCCGGCTGCATCTTCGGCGCCCCGGTTAATTTGAAGAATGGCCTTATCTACCATACCTCCCATTCCTAACGATCGCAACGTCTTCTCTACTTTTTGCGCATCCGGGGGAAGGAGGATTTTGTAAAAATTACTTTTAAAAAAACCATCCGGAGTATTTAATTGAAGCACCGCTTTGGCTAAGCCTTGGGATAAGGCTTCTTTTATACCCATAGCGGCTTCCGATTCTGTAACGGATCCACTTTGAGTAGATGTACCAACCGGTACCTGGTTCAAAACTTCGCAGGAAGTAAACACGAAACAAACTGAAAATAGAATAAAAAGCTTTTTCATTGCATAATATTTGATGTTTTCAAAGGCTCCTGTTTGTTGCCCTAAAAATGAAGATATACCTTTGCCGCCTATTAAAGAACGAACATGAGTAAGCCCCAACTTTCGGAACAGGAAATTATTCGCAGGGAAAAACTTCAGGAATTAGAAAAAATAGGGATCAATCCTTATCCTGCTGCACTTTATCCCATTAATACTGCTGCGGCAAAAATAAAGAATACCTACCGGGGAGAAGAAAATAAAGAAGACTTTACCGATGTATGCCTGGCTGGTCGCATTATGAGCATCCGGGACATGGGTAAAGCAAACTTTGCCGTGATACAGGATGAAACCGGGAAAATTCAATTATATATTAAACAGGACGATATCTGTCCGGGAGAAGATAAATCGTTATTTCAAACCGTTTGGAAAAAACTGATTGACATTGGCGATTTTATTGGTGTGAAAGGATATGTCTTCACCACCAAAACGGGTGAAACTTCCATCCATGTGAAAGAATTTACGCTGCTGGCTAAAGCATTAAGGCCCTTGCCCGTAGTGAAAGAAAAAGACGGGGAAGCCTTTGATGAGGTGACCGACCCCGAATTCAGATACCGGCAACGCTATGCCGACCTTATAGTAAACCCCGGTGTAAAAGAACAGTTTATAAAACGGACCCGGATGGTAAATGCCATCCGCACCTTTTTAAATGAGCAGGGCGCCCTCGAAGTGGATACTCCTGTTTTGCAAAGCATCCCCGGAGGTGCCGCTGCGAGGCCATTCATCACGCACCATAATGCATTGGATGTACCGATGTATTTGCGTATCGCCAACGAATTATACCTTAAAAGACTTCTGGTTGGCGGATTTGAATGGGTGTACGAATTCAGCCGAAACTTTCGCAACGAAGGAATGGATCGTACCCATAATCCCGAATTTACCATCCTGGAATTTTATGTGGCCTATAAAGATTACCTGTGGATGATGGAAACCACAGAGACCCTGCTGGAAAAAACGGCTGTGGCAGTGAATGGAAGCCCGATAGTTAAGATTGCAGATAAGGAAATTTCATTCAAGGCTCCGTACATGCGCATATCGATGTACGATGCAATTAAAGAATATACCGGGTTCGACATCAGCCCATTGGATGAAGCGGGCATACGCGATGTTTGCCAACAGTTAGGAATACACGTAGATGTAAAGTGGGGCAAAGGAAAACTTATTGATGAAATTTTTAGCGAAAAGTGTGAGGCGCATTTTATCCAACCTACATTCATTACCGATTACCCGGTAGAAATGAGCCCGCTCACTAAAAAGCACAGAAGCAAACCGGGATTGGTAGAACGATTTGAGTTGATCATTAACGGAAAAGAAATCGCCAACGCATACAGCGAATTAAACGACCCGATTGAGCAGCGGGAAAGATTTGAAGATCAGGCAAAACTCATGGAGAAAGGCGATGATGAAGCGATGTTCATAGACCACGATTTTCTGCGGGCTCTCGAATATGGCATGCCTCCCACCAGTGGAATTGGATTTGGGGTTGACCGGCTCTGTATGTTGCTCACTAACCAACAAAGCATCCAGGATGTATTATTTTTCCCGATGATGCGGCCTGAAACATTTTCCTGATATTTTTGATATTATTAATGGCACCAGTGATCCTGCGGAACACCGGTGCTTATTAGTGCATTCCGGATTGTATCCAGGAAATACGGAGGATGAAACTGTCCATTGTTGCATTCCGGAAGAATATAGTTAGGCACGGTGATTGGCTGGTGCCGAACACTTTCCAATATTATTCGTGCATTCTTGGCTAAACAAAATTCTACGTAAACTAGATAATCTTCAGTCGAATTTCATTGTTCAATTTTTTTTCGGGTATATTTTTACCCCCGGGGCGGGGGCAGCAAAGGGATAAAAAATATTTAATCCAATTGACCAGCATTACTAAACCGTCCTGCGCCACAGCGCGTAGCTCACGCATCGAAATAGTACATATTTGGAAATAAGATTTCGTAGAGGAACGAACTATGGCAGGCAGATTCATTCATGCATTCGTGGCTACATTAAACCAATTCTATTTTTGAAAAAATTTACCCGTCAATAAACAAATCAGGATAAAGTTTTGCTCCTTGCACCACCGAATACCTGGAAAGGTCCGTAATGCCGGCATCACGCAAAATGTCTTCATCAAGGCAACTGTTTCCGGAAAAATCGACTGGTTTTTTAAATATTTCAAACGCCGCATCTGCCATTACCTCCGGTCTCCGACTCATGTTGGCTAATGCCTCACCGCCCAGCAGGTTTTGAACTGCCGCAGTAGCAATGGTTGTTTTAGGCCATAGGGAATTGCAGGCAATTCCAAATTCTTTCAATTCGGCTGAAAGGCCAAGGGCAAGCAGCGTCATATTGTATTTACTGATGGTATATGCTAAATGATTTTTAAACCATTTCAGGTCCATGTTCAAAGGGGGAGATAGGTTAAGGATATGTGCACTGGCCGATTTTTTAAGATGGGGGATGCAGGCACGACTTACCATAAAGGTGCCCCGCACATTAATATCAAACATCAGGTCATACCGTTTAGGCTCAAGTGCCGTTGTATTTTGGAGGCTGATGGCGGAAGCGTTGTTTACAAGAATATCAATCCCTCCAAATTCTTGAACAGTCAGTTCAACCGCATGTTGCACCTGATCTTCGAAGCGGATATCGCATTGAACGGGCAGTGCATTTCCCCCTGCATTTCGCATCTCTTCAGCAGCCGAATAAATTGTTCCGCCAAGTTTGGGGTTTTCTTCCACACTTTTGGAGGCAATGACAATATTGGCCCCTTCAGAAGCAAGTTTTAACCCGATTGCTTTTCCTATTCCACGCGATGCGCCGGAAATAAAAATAGTCTTCCCTTTAAACAACATAAAAAAAACCGGGGTTAGCCCCGGTGGCATTTTTTAATTCAGTATGGCCTCGTGAGTAATATTGGTATTGTAAAGTTTTGAAATCGGACAATTTGCTTTTGCATCCAGCACCGCCTCCGCAAACTTTTCCTTTGTTATACCCGGCACCCTTGCATTCACTTTCAGGTGCGATTCTTTAATGCTTCCATCTTCGAGGGTTATATCACAATGGGTCTCAATTTCATCGGGTGTAAACCCGGCAGCATTTAATACAAATGCCAGTTTCATACTAAAGCATCCTGCATGTGCTGCGGCAACCAGTTCTTCCGGATTGGTTCCGGAGCCATTTTCAAAACGGCTGGAAAACGAATATGGGGTCTTACTGAGAATTTGGCTTTGCGTAGAAACAACTCCTTTTCCTTCTTTACCTGTACCGTTCCAAACGGCAATTGCACTTCTTTTCATGAATCAATTTTTATGTGTAAGAATAAATTTATTTTCTATATGGTAAATACAACCAAAAATACTTATTGGTTCAAAAAAGCAGAAATTCCCGGCTATTTTATGACGGTAAAATAAGATTTCTCATTGGATATCAGCGGCCTTTTTATTAATCCGGGATGGCGGTGCATTAGCCCGGCAGCCTCCGGTATGGTATTGATATTCTCTTTTTCGCTTTCCTCCAAACCCCGCCAGGTAGTGCTTTTCCGGTTAAGTACCCGATTAACACCTAAGGCATTTATCCATGCTTCAATGGTAGAAACAGGGGGAGGGGTTTCTTTCAGGTCAATGAACCGGAAGAGTGCTTTTTCATCCTTCAATTTTTTTAATATTTTCCTCGTATTATCACAATTTGATAATCCATAAACCTCCAGCATCGGTATGCACTAATTTAAATCCTGCACCTCCACCGTGCCTGTTGGTTCAAGGATATGCCAGGCATTGAAATCCTGGCTGGCCTCCATTCCAATTCCATTTAACACCTGAGTTTTAGTCCGGATTTTTACCGGTTTATCAGTAAAAAATTCCATTCCCTTTCGCTGCCGGTCCCAGTTTAGCTCTTCGCAATAAAGGGTATCCCCCTTTTGTATGTTTATCACCTTTACACTATCGCGCAGGAAGACCAGGCTTTGTGTTTCTTTATATTTCCCATACCGGGCGGTGAGTACACTTTCAATTTTCCCGGAATCATTGTAAAAATCGGCTTGGAGGGTATTGGGAAATTCAAAATAGGATGCCGTATCCTGTACGTGCAACATCAATGGGGCGGTGAGTACAGATTTAATTTTCCCACCGGAAGTATAATTGATTCGGATGTTCGTTGCTTCTTCAATACCCAGCATTTTCTTTGATACCCGATCCACTTCTTGTTCATCATTCTCGCAAGAAATGAAAAAAAAACAGCCTAAAAGGGCTGCTAAAAGAATCCGGTATGAAAGAACAGAATTCATTTTAATAATAGCTTCTTTTCATAAACCAGCTCGAATTTACGGTTAACCCCAATCCAATCCGGGTAATATTCTCCTTAACTCCGAGACTTTGATTATTTCCTCTGGCACCGAACTCCAGCGCTACATGAAGTACTACCTGATCGCGGTCACTGCCCGAAAGTCTGTTATAGGGAGTGAGCGGGAAACTAGCTCCGGCAGTGGCTGCAAAATAAGGGCGGGACTTATTCAACTTGATATAATCGGTTCCGTAATACCCCCCAATCCTATATTTCACCGTTTTCCAATAACTGGTTATGCTGGCGGGGAAATATTCAACGCCTCCTCTCAGCATCCAACTGTTCTGTACATTATCGGAAGCGCCATAATATCGGTAGGAAGTCCAGTTGGAATATTGAAAATCCAATGCAGCCGACCAATGCCAGCTACTGTAGTTTACTCCGGCACCAATGGTCATGGGCATTACCAGGGTGCCTTTGGTGCTTTGATTATATTTCACGGTATCGAGCGGAACAATGTCACCGCTTTCATCATACACAAATAATTCCTGCACCATATCCTGCTTTGCCCGCATGGATTGTTGAAAATTTACAAAGGCTCCGAGGCTCAGGAATTGCTGCCTGGGTATGGAGTCTTCTTTTGGATTTAACTTAAACTGGTATTGTGCCCCTGCATTCAAAAAGATTCCACCAAAGTTTACGTGCGATTGGGTATTGGATTTGTAATACACCACACTGTCGTTTACAAAGGCCAGCCGAGTGCTAAAATCCTTGTTGCCAAATGCATATCCACTACTAACGCCAATGCGTAGGTTTTTAAATTTCATGGCGGTGCCAATATTAAATTTATTCAGCCCGCCACTTCCTTCGTAAATCGTCACCAGGCTGTCGCTTAATGGAGGAAGGGGTTTACGCTCATTCTTCTGGATCTTATAATTTATCCGGCTTATGGGTTGCAGGCCAAAATTCAATGCCCAGGTGTTCCCTTTTTCCCGCCACTTTTTGGGAGTAAGGGGGAAATTGAATTGGATATAGGATATAATGGTATTGGCCCCGGTGTATTTTTCGGGGTTCGTGGTACTCCGGAGTGTCCGAACATCTATCTCAGCAGCAAAATCAAAAATGGTTCTGCGTATGTTAGCTAAAGCAGCCGGGTTGATCGTATTGATCAGCATTTGATTGGTATCTGCAATACAAGCGCCCCCCATACCTCGTTGAGAAATATTGTGATTGGGCACCAGGTCGCCTATACCGTA
This sequence comes from uncultured Ferruginibacter sp., assembly GCA_964647915.1. GTDB lineage: Bacteria > Bacteroidota > Bacteroidia > Chitinophagales > Chitinophagaceae > Ferruginibacter. The sequence goes on from CAZYKA010000004.1 coordinate 35,834, forward strand.
CCGTGAGTAGGGAGAGTTTTCCTGCGCAGTAGCATAAATTACCGGCAATAGAAACAACAAAAATAATAACAGGAACTTATGGAACACAGTTGAGTTGGCTAAGCGCATACAGGCCTTTGAATAAAAAATTATGGTCGGCAAATATCCTGCTTTTAAGCAGAGTGGCAAAATAGGCCGAATTACCCCCGGTTAAAACAGCGTTAAAGTTCCCGAACCTTTCCCTGTAATGATGTATAATCCCATCAATTTCGGAGGCCATACCCAATATTACCCCGCTCTGTAAATTCGTCCGGGTATCATATCCAATCAGGGGGAAATTCCAATCCTCCTGCACCAGTGGCAATTTTGCGGTGTACTCGTGCATTGCCCGGAAACGCATCGAAAGTCCCGGAGAAATACTTCCACCTAAAAACTGCGCATATTGGTTTACGAAATTATAGGTTATGCAGCTTCCTAATGCAATCACCAGGGTATTTTTTCCAGTTTGGAACTTCGCAGCCGCAGCCGCCAGGGCAAGTCGGTCGGCCCCTACGGTTTCAGGTTTACTTACGGGAACCGCAAAATTTAATCGGGTAAGGTTACTGAGTTTATGAAATGGCGCCGCCTGTGAAAGCTGCTCCTCCAATCCTTCCCGGTGATTAATTACGGATGATAGGATTATGGCTCCGGGTGAATAACGTTTTAGAATAGACGAGATACATTCTTCGGAATCATCCGGCAGATAAATTTCCTCAGAAAACGCATCTCCCCTAAATATCCCTGCTTTACGCTTTGAATTGCCAAAATCGAAACAAATCGTTACCATTTTATCCAAAATTAAATCCTCCCACTTCCTTGAAATGGCCGTTTAGTTTTATCCTTTTCTTCAATTTTTCCATTTGTTCCAACACAGGAAGCACCCGCGTTAAATGCCTTTTTAAAAACTCTTGTCTTTGCACCTCCTGAAGCAATTGAAGCACCTGGTATTCGTCTTCGGGTGAGAAGCCAACATGGTGTGCTACATCATAACTCGAAAGTTGGTCGTCACTTTTTTTAAATTCTTTCGAAACCTTTAGTTGCCGGTGCATTTCGCGAATCCCACTCAACACCTGCCGCATAAGCTTAGGGCTTCCCTGGGTAATGTTCTCCGGATAATGCACAATGGCTCCGCTATACATTTTTTCGGGTAAGTCTTTAACTACCTCCAATATTTTGAATACCGAAACCCCTTCGGTTTTAATATCCAGGGTACCATCTTCATATGTTTTGCAAATTTCCAGCAGCCTGACGAGAGTTCCCATTTCTTCCATCCTGTTGTTGATTACAGACGGAATACCAAATGGTTTTTGATTTTCTGCAATTTCAGAAATGAGTTGCTTATACCGGGGTTCAAAAATATGAAGGTTTAGGGGCTCTCCGGGATAAACCACCAGGGGGAGGGGAAATATGGGGATGAAATTGGTCATGGGTAAACTGACTTTGCAAATGTACCAAAGCTGAAGTTGTTTTAATTATCGTTTATTCATTGGCAGGATCCCCCAAAATATTCCCACCATTAAAAGTAAAAGGACAGGTAAAATTCACAAGAATATTTTCTCACCCGATAAGCTCTCCTTTCTTTAAGCAACGTCTTTGTTTGCAGTATTTAAAATTGAAATTCGCTATACCCTTTGCCGTTAACTCTGCTATCTTCGCAATACGATGTGGGAATCATTACTTTCTGGAATTATAAAGGGAGATAGAAAGGATCTCGCCCGCAGTATTTCATTCATTGAAAATGAGGTGCCGGGTTATGAAGGATTCCTGGCTTCTTTGCCGGTAAATAACTCCTGCCCTGTAATTGGAATCACCGGCCCCCCCGGTGCCGGGAAGAGCACTTTAACCGATGCAATCATTGCCAGTCTTATTAAGGATAAGAAAAGAATAGGGGTGTTGTGCGTTGACCCTTCCTCCCCATTTCATCGGGGTGCCCTGCTTGGCGATCGTATTCGAATGAGTGAATGGTATAACCATGCCGATGTATTTATCCGTTCGTTGGCAAGCAGGGGGGCATTGGGTGGCCTGCATCCACATATCATTGAAATCTGCGACCTGCTGAAGGCAGCACAATTCGATTGGATAATCGTGGAAACAGTTGGCGTTGGCCAAAGCGAGGTGGAGATTGCCAGCTTATCCGATATCAGCATCGTTACTTTTGTTCCCGAAGCCGGAGATGAAATTCAGGCAATGAAAGCCGGCTTAATGGAAATAGGAGATGTGTTTGTGGTAAATAAAGCCGACCGTCCGGGCGCTGATCTTTTTGTGAAGAACCTCCGGATGACAATGGCTCCTGCCTTTTATCATAACAAAAAGGATATCCCGGTATTAAAGACCATTGCAACGGAAAGATCAGGAATAGATGAATTGGTTTCTGTAATTAATGCCTTACTGGCCCAACCGGCCCATGCCGAAAAAAAAATCATGCTGCAGGCAGAGAAAGCATTCTATCTCATTCAACAAAAAAGGATGAAAGGTATAGAAAGGGGTGCCCTGGTTGAAAAAATTAAATCCCTCGGAGCTTCGTTTAATCTGTACCGTTTTGTGGAAGGATATTAATCTATTCGGATGACCCGGAATTGTTATACCGTTTCCACCAGTAATACCCGATAAAACCAACAATTCCAAAAGGCATCAGCATCAGGTATAAAATACCGGAATTAAGGCCCATTGCAGGTTTTTCTCCTAATTGTTGGGCGGTTTTAGTGCACATGGCACACTGAGCAGAGGCAAGAAACCCGGCTAACATAAGAACCGAAAATATAAATAATGATATTATTTTTCTCAGCATACTGCAAATTTACGGATTAGCATCTGCAACAAAAAGAAAAAGCCAGCCCTTTACGTGTTTACATTTTATACCGCTTCCTGGGCCATCGATTTGCTGACCTTCTTCCTCTCATCCTCATTCAGAATTGTTTTTCTTAATCGTATATTCTTTGGCGTTACCTCTATACACTCATCTGCCTGAATATATTCCATACATTCTTCAAGTGTCATTAACACTTTAGGCGCAGTACGGGTGGCATCGTCGCTTCCGCTGGCGCGATGGTTGGTTAATTTTTTTGCTTCGGTTGCATTTACTACCAGGTCGCCCGGTTTAATGTGTTCGGCAATTATCTGGCCGGCATATACGTCTTCACCCGGATCCACAAAAAACCGGCCACGGTCTTGGAGTTTATCAATAGAATATGCGGTTGTCCTTTCTGTCAATTTTGATAATAAAACCCCATTATTTCTTCCGGGGATGGCTCCTTTCCAGGGTTTATAGGCATTAAAGCGGTGTGCCATTACTGCCTCTCCTGCTGTATTGGTGAGCATGTTACTTCGCAATCCTATTAAACCACGGGAAGGAATTTCAAATTCGAGATGCTGGATTTCTCCCTTTGTTTCCATCACCTGCATTTCACCTTTGCGTTGGGTAACCAGATCTATCACCCGGCCGCTAAATTCGGATGGAACATCCACTACGAGGATTTCATATGGCTCGCATTTCACTCCATCTACTGTTTTAACCAGCACCTGCGGCTGCCCAACAGTAAGTTCAAAACCTTCGCGGCGCATCGTTTCAATTAAAATTCCCAAATGGAGAATACCCCTTCCATATACCAGGAAGCTATCCGCATTTCCACTGTCTTCCACCCGGAGTGCCAGGTTTTTTTCCGTTTCCTTAATCAGCCTGTCGCGCAAGTGGCGGCTGGTAACAAACTTTCCTTCTTTTCCAAAGAAGGGAGAGTTGTTGATACTAAATTGCATGCTCATGGTAGGCTCATCCACACTGATTACCGGCAGGGCTTCCGGATTTTCCGGGTCGGCGATAGTATCCCCAATATTAAATTCATCGAGGCCAACAACAGCGCAAATATCTCCGGCAACTACCTGGTCTACTTTTTTCTTACCCATCCCCTCAAACACATAAAGCTCTTTTACCTTCATGCGTTTAATAGTCCCATCAGCCTGCATCAGGGCAATTTGCTGAGACTCCTTGATGGCACCGCGTGCCACTTTCCCCACCGCTATCCGCCCTAAAAAAGAAGAATAATCCAGAGAAGTGATTTGCATCTGTAAGCTCCCTTCCGAAATTTTAGGTTCAGGGACATATTTAATAATTCCATCCATCAACGGGTGGATATCTTCCACGGGTGTTAAAGAATCGTTGAACCAGCCCTGCTTTCCTGATCCGTAGAAGGTAGGAAAGTCAAGCTGTTCTTCCGTTGCATCCAGGTTAAAGAAGAGTTCAAAAACGGCATCATGCACTTCATCGGGGCGGCAATTGGGTTTATCCACCTTATTTATTACCACAATAGGCTTCAGGTTTAACTGCAGAGCCTTCTGCAACACAAAACGGGTTTGGGGCATGGGTCCTTCAAAGGCATCCACTAACAGGATTACACCATCGGCCATTTTTAATACCCTTTCTACTTCTCCACCGAAATCAGAGTGACCCGGCGTATCAATTACATTAATCTTTACATCCTTATACAATACCGCCGCATTTTTACTAAAAATAGTAATCCCTCTTTCTCGTTCCAGGTCGTTATTATCCATGATCAACTCGCCTGTATCCTGGTTTTCTCTGAAAACCTTAGCGGTATGAAGAATTTTATCAACAAGCGTGGTTTTTCCATGATCAACGTGGGCGATAATGGCAATGTTGCGAATATTCATTGATTTGTATAAAGATTGAAATTTTAGGCTAAAGCCTTGTGTAGCCTGATTTTTTAGAGGCGCAAATTTAGTGGATTTCAGGCTAAACTCCAACTTCATTTGATGTAATACTCATGAACCAGCGGTAACACCCACGGGTATATGCTACATAACCGCACATAATTCCCTAAATCATAGCTTAATAACGCCTAAACTGGCGGTTAAAAAAAATGGATCCCAGTTCTTAAAAATTTCCGCCTGCGGGTGTCTTCGCCAGATAAATTCCGCCCCTAACCGGCCTTTTGTCGCAGTATTGTAATTTTTTAGCTCTCCGGATCAAATTTCTGCTACAAAAAACAGCATCTTCTTAAGGCAGGGTTAAAATTTGCAAAAATTGTTTCACATGAAGTTTGCGGTACTGGCAGGAATTCTGATTTTAAATTTCAATACTCTTTTTGCACAAAATGACAGCACGGTAGTGCCGCTATCTGAAGTTGTAGTAACAGGGCAGTACAAACCACAAACGGTTAAGAATTCAGTTTACCAGGTTCGGGTTATATCCGCCGAACAGATTAAGCAAATAGTTCCGGCAAAATTACAAGACGTCCTCTCCACCCAATTAAATATTCGCTTCGCACAGGACCACGCAACCGGTGGTTCCAATATTAATATGCTGGGACTTTCGGGGCAGAATGTAAAAGTACTTATCGATGGGGTACCCATGGTAGGCAGGCAGGGGTTCTCCAATGAAATCAATATTAACCAGATTGATGTGAATAGTATTGAAAGGATTGAAATTATTGAAGGGCCCATGTCTGTAATTTATGGAGCAGATGCACTGGCAGGAGTTATCAATATAATCACAAAAAAAAGATCCGTAAAGCCCTTCTCGCTTTCTGCTGGATTACAGGAAGAATCTGCCGGAAAAGAATATGGCTTGCATAAAGGAAGCCATAACCAGTTTCTCAACTTAAAAGGAAATTTGAATAATCGTTGGTATGCCGGTGCGGGAATTAGTCATACCCTTTTTGACGGATGGAAAGACACAGCTACCGGAAGAGAACTTAGCTGGCACAAAAAACAACAGATTGCCGGAAACGGATTTGCTGGTTACCATACTGCCTTACTGAACATCTATTACAGACTGGATGGTTTACATGAAATAATTACAAATCCCGCCAACCTGCCTCCGGGTGGCGAACCCGCCATTGACCAGGATTATATCAGTAACCGCCTCATGCATCAATTACAGGCCACTTACAGCGTCAACCAAAAACTCACTTTAAGTTCTCTGCTTTCTTATACGCATTATACCCGGGAAGTTTATTCAACCTTGTATTACCCCAATGGCGATATAAGAAAAGCCACCGCACCCGGGTTGCAAAGTTTCAGCACGCTGAACGGGTTTACCGGAAGGGCCACAGCCGTTTACCAGCCTATAAAAAAATTAACTTTTCAGCCCGGCATAGATATCAATATAGAATCAGGAGATGGAGAACGCATTAAAGCGGGAAAGCATCAGATTAACGATTATGCTTTTTTCCTAACGGCAGAATATACCCCCATTTCCAGGGTGAACATAAAACCCGGCGTTCGCTTCATCAAAAACTCAGTGTATAAGGCGAGCCCGGTTATCCCTTCCATCAATGTGAAAGCCGACCTCCTGCAAAAATTAACCCTGCGTTTTGCGTATGCCCGTGGCTTCCGTTCTCCATCGATGCGGGAGCTGTATTTCGATTTCTTTGATGCCAATCATAACATTACCGGGAACCCCAACCTGGAGGCTGAATTATCAAACAGTTTTACCGCTTCATTTGACTATTCCATTTTCTGTAAACCCAGCCTTGCATGGAAAGTATCACTAAATGGTTTTTATAATGACGTGAGTAATATGATAGATTATGCTTCCTTCCCCGGGTCGCAAACCATCACTTACATGAATATCAATAAATACAAGACCCGTGGATTTACGCTTCTGAATGATGTAGTATATCGTCAATTAAAATTCAGTATTGGCGCAGGATATACAGCCAGGTATAACGACTATTCAGAATCAGATAAAACGATTCCGGAATTTGAGTGGTCTCCGGAAATTAATAGCAATATTTCTTATAATTTACCTACGGCGGGGTTATCCTTTAATATCTTTTATAAATACACCGGAAAACTTCCCAGGTACATCCAAACAACGAATACCAGCGGACCACTATATATTCTTGCAGAAACAGAAGGATACCATTGGGCCGATTTCAGTATGGGAAAACGGTTGTTTAATATGCTAAGCCTGAATGCAGGCATCCGAAATATTTTCAATGTAAAAAACATTCCTGTCAATACCGGTGCTTCCGGCATTGATGAAACACCTTTACAGGTGGCCACGGGCCGTGGATTTTTCATGGGCCTCACCTTTAACTTTTCAAAACAACCTACTCATAACCGTTAATAAATACCTTTTAATGATGCGTAAACCTTTTCAACCCATTCTGGCAATATTCCTTTTTTTTGCAGCATTTCTGTCTTGCAAAAAAAATGACGCACCGCTTCCAGACAACCTGATTAATTTCGAAACTAACGAACAGGGATTACCCGAAAGCCAGGCTTCCATTCACATTAAAGTAAAACTATCCCGTTCCGAAAATCAAAATATCAATGCCAGTTTTACGTTGCAGGGGTCTTCGGGAGTTGAATACGGCACAGATTATACCACAGTACCTGCCGCCAATGCAAATACCATCACCTTAACCATCCCGGCTGGGGCCAGTGAAGGAGAAATTGTTGTAAATAAAACAGCAAATGCTCTTTTCTTTGAAAACGACCAATTAAAAATTTCCCTTGCCTCCGTTAACAGCCCGGTAATTGCAGGAACGATAACTCAGTTCACCCTTAAGTTTTCCGAAATTATTTCGCAGGGCGCTTCTATTGTGGGCGATGGCGGGGGCGCTACTTTTGGAAACAAAGTGTTTTTCGACCTCAGCGCCAACACCCAAAAGTCGGTATTGCGCACTAACTGGGATCTTGGATTTTATTCCGGCGCCGATTGGAGGGTATTGCTAAACTCTTCCACCGGTACTATGGCCAAACAAATCAATAAGAATAATTTAAATGACGTTAGCACGGCAGACACGATTGGCTTTGCCAATGATGAAGCCTTTAGCCAGGAAAACCCCACCACACAATCACTGGCTTATATTGATTATCCGGACGGAGACCTGAGCAAAACTGCCATTGCAGCAATTTCAGCCACCGATGCAGACAATAAAGTGTATATAATAAACCGTGGATTTGGGGTGGGAGAACCCATGCCTTCCAGAGGATGGAAAAAAATCAGGGTAATCCGGAATACTTCCGGAGGTTATACTTTACAGTATGCAGACATCAATTCCAGCAGCTTTCAAACTATTGATATCCCCAAAAATGCAAGTCACTTTTTTAATTATATCTCTTTCGAAAATGGAGCTGTGGATGTAGATCCCGAATCGGACAAATGGGATTTTGCCTGGTCGTATTTCTCGAATGTGGCAAATTTTGGATTTGGGGAATTCCCCTATCTGTTCCAGGATTTTATTTCCCTGAACCGGGGTGTACAATCTGCTAAGGTGCTAACTTCTTCCATTAGTTATGAAACCTTTGCAGAAGCAAATCTTACGGGATTAACTTTTTCGGGGAACCAAAATGCCATAGGGTCCGACTGGCGCAGCGGTGGAGGACCAACCTCTCAACCTGCCGTAAAAACAGACCGGTTTTATATTATTAAGGATTCAGGAAATAATTATTATAAGTTAAGATTCACTTCCATGACCCAAAATGGCGAAAGAGGGTATCCTGCATTTGAGTTTGTATTAGTGAAACATGGCTGATTTAGTTCTAAGAGAAAAGGGCAGTCTGTAGCTGCCCTTTTTTATTTAATGGGGGTTCCTCATCGGCTAACATTAACCTCTTCTTCTTTCTGGCCTTGATATAGATTCTGAAGGCATTACCCGCTGCAGCCTTTGCACATTATCAATTTGTTGGAGTCTTTGTTCCTGCGGCCTTTCATTCATTTGAATGACCGGGTGAACATTATTGTTTTCAATCCGTGAAAATGCCCTGGGTTGTGGCCTTGCTTCCTTGTTGCCTTCTGATGGTTGAATAACCCTCGGCCTGTAAACCGGGAGCACAGCATTGCTGGGAAGAATATTTTTGGCGGCTTCATTGGGCTGACTGTGGTCCACATGCACATCTCTCTTATCGGGGGTAACCGTATTGGTTACATTGGCATCCTTAGCTTCAATTCTTTGTTCCCTGAAAATTGCATGAGGTATCCTGTCTACTGATTCTAAGGTTACCGGAGCAATGGTTTCTTTAGTATATTTTTCTACTTCCCGCACATCCGGTCCTTTGGAATAATAATCTTTATGCACATTGGTGGTATTGAAATTATTAATGATGGTAATGCGGTTTGATATATTGGTCACATTTTGTGGCCTTTCAATATACTGACTCAAATGAGTACTGTATATATTGGATCGGTTGCAATAATTCCAGTAAACATCATGAGGCCTCCAGGAATTAAACGACAGGCCAACGTTAACACCCGGCATCAAGGGGGCCCAGCAGTAATAATCATCTACAAACCCCCAGGTAACCCAGGCGGGAGACCATTCGTAACCTGGAACCCAAAGCCATCCATACATATCATCATAAAGCCACCGGCCAAAATGGAAAGGGGCCCAACCCCAATTATAACCCGAAACCCAGGTCCAGCCCTCATAGGAATATACCCAATGCCCGTTAGTTGAATAGGGCCTGAAGTCTACACCCACCGCCGGGCACCAAACATGCGAATACCCGGGATAATCGATCCAGGTGCCATATGGTGTCAGGTCATCATAAAAAGTCTGGTAAGTAATCGTATCCGGCGTTGAACTAATGGCACTTTGTGTTTTTGCGGCACATCCTGAAAAATATACCCAAATAAATATCGGGATCATTCCCAGGTGAACCCATTTTATATACGCATTTTTCATAATAATGCATTGTTATTGAATTAACTAATAAAGAATAATGAAAACCTCTCTCATTCAAAAACTACCTTTTATTATGATGAATTCATCGCACCCAAAACAAACGGTTTATAAAACTGGGAGACATCCTAAATCAACCCTTAAAAAACGGATAAAATATTCAATATAAACCAGGATTAGGGACCCCCTTGCCCTATTCCTGATCCCATATTAAAACTAAATCCGGCCTGTATTTGTTGACGGGTCAGAATATTTTAACGGTTTATGTTCAACGTCCCTTTATCGGAAAATATTAACTTTTACCAGGGCGGCACTCCTGAAAAAATATTACCTGCATACCCTGATTCGGGTATTCCCTTAATTTTAATGTCCCAATTTTATGCAGTTTAATTTACACTCCACCTATACCCCCGCCGGGGATCAGCCATCCGCAATAAAGGAACTTACATCCGGAATTTTGCGTGGAGAAAAATTTCAAACCTTATTAGGCGTAACCGGAAGTGGAAAAACTTTCACCATGGCCAATGTAATTCAAAATGTGCAACGGCCAACGCTGGTATTAACGCATAACAAAACCCTGGTAGCTCAACTATACGGCGAATTCAAACAATTCTTTCCTGAAAATGCTATCGGATATTTTGTTTCATACTACGATTATTATCAACCCGAGGCTTATATGCCCGTTACGAATACCTACATCGAAAAAGACCTGAGCATTAATGAGGAATTAGACAAACTTCGACTTCAGGCAACGGCCCAATTATTAAGTGGAAGAAGGGATATCGTGGTGGTTGCCAGCGTTAGTTGCATATATGGCATGGGTAACCCCACTGAATATGAGAACGGGATCATCAGAATACAGAAAAGACAGATAATTTCCAGGCAGGGATTTCTTCACTCCCTGGTTAATTCCTTATACAACCGAAGCCAGGCCGAATTCAGCAGGGGTACTTTTAGGGTAAAGGGCGATACGGTGGATATTAACCTGCCCTATGTGGATTTTGGCTACCGCATTAGTTTTTTTGGGGATGAAATTGAATCCATTGAAACGCTTGAACTGAGTTCCGGAAAAAGAATTTCTTCCGTGGAAAATGCAGCCATTTTTCCTGCAAATCTGTACCTGGCACCCAAAAATATGCTGGGACAGATCATTAATGAAATACAGGATGAATGCTCGGCTCAGGTAGATTATTTTAAAAAGAGTGGAAAATATATAGAGGCCCAGAGAATAAGTGAACGGGTTAACTACGACCTGGAAATGATTCGTGAACTCGGTTATTGTACGGGCATTGAAAACTATTCCAGATTTTTCGACCGCAGACAACCGGGGGCCAGGCCTTTTTGCCTGCTCGATTATTTCCCAAAAGATTATCTCACCATTATTGATGAAAGCCACCAAACCATACCCCAGGTAAGCGGGATGTACGGTGGCGACCGCAGCCGTAAACTGGTGCTAGTTGATTATGGATTCCGCCTGCCTTCTGCCATGGATAACCGGCCACAAAACTTCCATGAATTTGAAAATCTTAGCAACCAAACTGTTTTTGTTTCGGCTACTCCAGGCGATTACGAACTGGAGAAATGCGGTGGCGTAATTGTGGAACAGGTTGTGAGACCCACCGGGTTATTGGACCCTCTGATTGAAGTAAGGCCTTCCCTGAACCAGATAGATGACCTATTAGATGAAATTGATAAAAGAGTCACCAAAGGTGACCGCGTTTTAATTACCACCCTCACCAAACGGATGGCTGAAGAAATGAATAAATACCTCAGCCGTATTAATATCAAATCGAAATACATACATAGCGAAGTAGATACCCTGGAACGGGTGGAAATATTAAGAGAATTACGGTTGGGCACCATAGATGTGCTGGTGGGAGTTAACCTCCTGAGAGAGGGACTCGACCTTCCCGAGGTTTCGCTGGTTGCCATTATGGATGCTGACAAAGAAGGGTTTTTGAGAAATGAACGTAGCCTGACCCAAACTGCGGGTAGGGCTGCCCGTAATGCTGATGGGCTGGTTATTTTCTATGCCGACAAAATAACCCAAAGCATGCAAAAGACCCTGGATGAGACCCAGCGCAGGAGAGAAAAACAACTGGCTTACAATATGGCAAACGGCATTATTCCTAAAACTATTCGAAAATCGGTTGAGCAGGTCATGGCACAGGGCAGTGTACTGGATGTAAAGGGATATGACCCAAGTAATACATATGCCTTGCAGCCGGATGAAGAGCTGGTTCCTTCGGCAGCGGAGGAGCAGGAAGTCTTTAAAACCATCCCCCAACTTGAAAAGGCCATTAACAAAGTTAAAAAGGAAATGCAGCAGGCGGCAAGGGATCTGGATTTTATGGAAGCTGCAAGGTTGCGTGATGAAATGTTTCGTTTGCAGGCATCCCTGGAAACCATGAAAAAATAATCACGACAACTTAACGCCATTAATAATTCATGGAAAATAAAAGCTGCCAAAAAAGGCAGCTCATTAATTCATTAATCCTCCATTAAGGAACATTATAGTTTACAAGTACGCTGTGTGCAACCTGTGAACCCGATACCCCATCGTAGGTAATATGCTCAATTAGCCCAACTGCACGGCCGTAAAATAAATCTTCCACAAAAGTGGTGAAAGGCACGCCCGCCACCACTGTTTGGGTAATTTTATGGATCTGTAACACATCCGGAAAAATGACGCCAGCAACCGTACGCGATATTCCTTTGGCCACCATGGAATATTTATAGGTAGTAGAAACCCCTGCGATGGTTTGAATAACCGACCATTCTTCTCCTACAGCCGCACTCTCCTTCAGGGGAATATCCTGGGTTTGCCCAACAGGTGTAGGAGTTAAATTGGAAGTAACTCCGGCAGCACAATTATGAAAAACAGTACCGGTACTTCCAAAATTTGATACATCATATGTTGTTCCGGCAATCAGGGTATCGCCACTTACGGTAAGCACTTTTACGGAGGTGGATACGCCAGCCCCGGTAATGGTATCGCTAAAGGTGTACACGCTTTGATCGCACCAGGGAAAATATGCGCAGGCTTTGCAATTGGAGGTATTGATAGCCTGGCCGGGCAATAAACCGTTTTCTTCACTGGTTTCTTTCTGACAGGAAACCAGGGATACAATAAGGATTCCTAAAGCTAAAACCGGTAAGGTTGCTACTCTCATTCTGAAAATTTAGGGCTTAAAAATACATTTAATTTTTGGCTGAACCCAGCTTTTTTAACTCTTAACAAAAAATACAGTCTCGTTACAAATGTGCAGAAGAATAATTGAAATTTATCCTTCCTTAATAAATTTCAGGAGGGCTACTCCTATTAATCCTAGGCCTGAATGCATCTGGATGATTTTAAAGCCTGAAGTTGCGGTTTTTATCATTTAAGTGGCAGGTTACTACTCCTTTACCAACCTAAAAAGGAAAAATAAAATATGTTTCTATATTTACAGTCTTTCCAAAAAGAAATTTCATGAAAAAAGAAACTACATCCTGGTTTAGCCCATCGCTCCAAAAAGATATGCCGGTAGCAGTATATGGCGATTACGGATTCGCCCTCCTTTTGGTTCCCACTGCCGCTGCAGATTACCTCGAATATGAAAGGTTTCAGCTTATGGACCACCTCGCCCCTTTTATCGATTCGGGAAAGGTGAAGGTATTTTCAGTAAACAGTATCAATAATGAAAGCTGGCTCAATAATGAAATGCAGGGTGAGCACAAGGCCATCAGGCAAAACCAGTTTAACAATTATGTATTTGACGAACTGGTGCCCTTTATTAAAACCAATACCTCATCAGAAACCCCCATCATTACCTGCGGTGCCTCCTTCGGAGCCTTGCACAGCATGAATCTTTTTTTAAAGCGCCCCGACCTCATTAATGGCGTTATTGCCATGAGCGGAGTGTATGACCTTACCGAGTACACGAAGGGATTTTGGGACGACCAGGTATATTTTAATTCCCCGCAACATTATATCCCTAATCTCACCGACGACTGGTATCTCTCCCAAATCCGCAATAGCAACCATATCCATATCGCTACCGGGAGTGGCGACTATGAAGATCCCCAGGCGTCAAGAAATTTCTCCCAGGTTTTAAACCAAAAAAGCATCCCGCACGAATTGGATATCTGGGGAGCAGAGTGGAAGCACGACTGGCCAACCTGGCGGGCTATGCTACCTGCTTACCTGGAATATAAATTTTAAAGAAAAAAAATAACCAGGTAACCTGGTTAAGAATGAAAATAGATATTGGATTCTAAAGTGTTCCTGCAAAGCGGTTTTTCGATCGGATCTTATTTTTTGCTTTGCAGGCGAATTAGTTTTGCAAAATTCAGGCCATCCCGCCTTTTTGAGTGTAGTACCTTTTTCCAACTTTTTGTAGTAAAAAATATATTAAAATATTGCAGGGGGTATAATCTAATAATTTAAATAGCCTTGGATGATAATGCTCCTATGGCTATGCCTGCCATGGGGTTGAATCGGTATCTGTATGTTTCTTTCGATTATAGAGAATTAAAAAAGGATGGCAAATGCCATCCTTAAATTTTCTTATTGTTACGCTAACCTTATTGACGATTTGCAAGCGGCACCGTAAGGGAGCCGTTTCCTGTTATTATCCTGCAATAATATACCCCATTTGCCATGGTAACATTCCGGTTAATGGTGGTTATGCCGGCTTGTAAATCGGCTTTGGTAGACATCAGCATTCTTCCCGAAGCATCAAACAGGTTGATACTTGCCGTTTGGGTTACCGGGCTGGAAATCACCAGGTTTAGTTTATTCCAAACTACGCCCGAAGAGAGCACCCCAATCTGATCGTAAGAGTTAACTTTAAATGCTATCCTAACAATATTGCTGTATTCAAACTGCCCGTCTTCGTCAACTATACGCAAGCGGTAATAATTCATTCCTTCTATCGGATTGGCATCGGTATAATCATATTGTTGTTCCGTGTTGGAATTGCCTACAGCACTCACCCTGGCAAGGAGTTCAAAGTTAGAGCCATCCGCACTCCTTTGCACTTCAAAAAGGCTGGTATTCAATTCAGATAAAGTGGACCATTTCAACAGGCTTTTTCCCTGAAGGCCGGTACCGGTAAAATAATTCAATTTAACGGGCAGGGTTCCGTCTCCAGCTTCAAATGCGCCTTTATCCGGGGCAGCGCCTACATAAGGCAGGCCTACGTTGGTGCCGGAATTAACCAGCGAGGAATTCGCATTCAACCGTAAGAAAGTTTGAACAGGAAGGCTTCCATCGGGGTTACGAGGCGCATCCATCCCTACAGAACTCACGCTTAAAAAATCATTATTCGTAACCGTTATTCCGCCATTCCATGAGTTATAAGAACCGGTGGTTTCATTACCCCGGCGTGCAGCCATATCGCTATAAGAAAGGTTATTCCTGAAATCCTGCGTAGGGGCTGGTGAAATATAATCAAACATGTACCCATAACTTCCATTTCGGTACGAAGTATTGTTTAACAACTTATATTTCATATCACCGTTGTTTTGATCGAAACCGGAACTTTTATTTTCAAATGCCAGGCAATTAGACACTGTACGCAATAGCGTGTTGTGTACAGTACCTGAATTATCAGGGCCTAATTTAAATCCATCTCCATCTCCCCGCGAAGTAAAAGTACCGGGTTCATATCCATTCCAAAACGACCAGCAATTTTTGAAGGTGAATACACCATCCACGCCATACAGATCGAAACCATCATCGCTTATCCACCAGGCGCGGCATCCTTCAAAGGTATTATTGGTGGCCGTAGAACCGCCGGTGCACTGGAAACCATTGGCATTTCCCCAGGCCCCGCCATCTGTTGTATAGCGGTCGTCCATGTGGTGGGCGTCGCAATTCAGGAACAGGTTATTGTTTGAACCATCAGAGAGGATATATCCATATCCGCCAATATGGTCAAGCTCAATAAACTCAATAGTATTATTGGAAGAATTTTGAAGGTCGATGCCTCGTGATACCCCAACCCCCGAAGGAATTTGCTTTAGTCCGGTAACCCGAAGTCCTTTAATATGCAGGTAATTACAATTCCGAATGATTACCGCGGTGGGATCGGAATTGGTTGTGGTGATATTATCCAGGTTAAAAATTGGAAATTCACCGGGATAGGCCATTATGGTGATGGGTGCTGCTGCCGTTCCCTGAAGATTTTGCCAAAGGCAGTGCTGAGATGCTCCTGCACCCGCTTTGGTACGGTATGTACCTCCCCGGATATAGGCGATATCTCCCGCCACCATCACGCTGGATAGCTTTCCCCAGGTGGCAAATGGCGCAGAGATTGAGCCCGCATTATTATCGCTCCCTGTTGGCGAAACATAAAACGTTCTTGGTGCTGCCTGTGAAAAAAGACCAACCAGGCATAAGCATGCTACTAGTAGAGAATTTTTCATTGGATTTTGGTTTTTTGGTGTTGAAAAGGTTATTGGTTAGCCGAAAAAATATTTAAGGACGGTTATTAGCCATCGGTTTTAATGGTTCTTTATTTAAAAAAGCAATGCGGAGAAACAGGTAACGCAAGGAGAGGAAATAATTGGCGTTGCCTACGGACTGTAATGATTCCGGATCAATAATTGTTTTGTGGTTTCTCATCAGCAATGGTTTTTCAATATGTGTCGTTCGCCTGCTCCTGGATATGGAAGAGCAGTAAAACAAATTGTTTGCGAAATGCCTCGAATGACTAAAAATGAAGATGTAATAATGGATATTGGATCTTCAGAATTTGCCACGCAATTTCAACAACCTTGCCAAAATCAAAAATTGTGGAATTCTTTTTACAATTTCAATTTTAGCCTTTAAACTGCAACGCGAATCAGGCCTTAGTATTTTTACCGTGATTTGCGTATTCATTCGCTGTAATGCCGTGCTGGTAAGGGTTTTACGGCTTAGGGAGAAACATGTATCCGATATAACGACAAACTGGTATAAATTATTATGCACAATAAAAATTGTTTTTAATTGTTTATATAAATGCCTCTCCAGGCACCCTGATAAAAACTTAATTAAGGTTATTGAAACCACAAAAGCCGGTTCAGCATAGGACCGGCTTTAGCCATTTTATACCGCCTCTTTGCTCAGGTTTCTCATTTGGAGTATTTTTACCAAATGCAGAAAAAACTATTTCTTCTGGATGCTTTTGCCCTGATATTCCGCGCCTATTATGCATTAATCAGGAGTCCCCGAATTACCAGTAGTGGAAAAAATACAAATGCGCAATTCGGATTTACCAACACCATCCTCGAACTGCTGAATAATCAGCAGCCTACCCACATGGCCGTATGTTTCGACACGGCTGCCCCCACGGACAGGCATACAGATTTTGCAGATTATAAGGCCAACCGCCAGGAAACACCAGAAGATATTTCGGCTGCCGTCCCAGACATTATTAATTTAATTAAAGCCCTGAATATTCCGGTGATTGCCGTAGATGGATTTGAAGCCGACGATGTGATTGGCACCCTAGCCAAGCAGGCTGAAATTTTAGGATATGAAGTTTTCATGGTTACTCCGGATAAAGATTACGGACAACTTGTATCGCAAAATATTAAAATTTATAAACCCGGGTACCAGGGAGGAAAAGTGGAAATCATGGGGCCCGCCGAAGTGTGTTCGAAATGGAACGTAGAAAAAGTTGACCAGGTGATTGATCTGTTGGGGCTGATGGGAGACGCAGTAGATAATATTCCGGGTATAAAAGGAGTCGGGGAAAAAACAGCAGCTAAGCTCCTGGGAGAATATGGTAGTCTCGAAAATGTACTCGCAAATTCGGATTCAATTAAGGGATCTATGGGTGAAAAAATACGGGCCGGGAAAGAAGATGCAATCCTCAGTAAAAAGCTGGCTACTATCATCACAAATGCCCCCATCGAATTTCATGAAGAGAATTTCCTGGTCAAAACCCCGGATAAAGAGAAATTGAAAGAAGTTTTTGAGCACCTCGAATTTCGTACCCTCGGAAAAAGAATATTAGGAGAAGACCTGAATATTCAGGCCGCCTCAAAGGTTTCCAAAAATGAAAAAGGACAGATCTCATTATTTGATCAGGCTGAGACCGTGGAAACAATGGATACTCCATCTCAATTAGATACCCCCAATCCCGGGATAAAGAATATTTACAATACAACGCATGAATATATTGCCGTTACCAGCGAAAAAGAAATACAAAACCTGATATCTGTCTTGTCGGCAAAAAAGGAAATTTCCTTTGATACCGAAACCACAGGAATCGACCCCAATCTGGCCGAATTAGTGGGTATGAGTTTTTCAATTGAAACAGGAAAGGGATATTATGTCCCCTGTCCCCAAAATCGGAAAGATTGTCTAAAAATCCTGGAACTATTCAGTCCTTTATTTCTGAACAAATCGATTTCCTGGGTGGGCCAAAATATCAAATTCGATTTGTTGATGTTGAAATGGTATGGGATGGAAATTGCGGGGCCGGTATTTGATACCATGCTGGCAAATTATGTAATAGACCCGGACGGGAAAAGAGGCATGGACGATAGCAGTATGCAATACCTCGGGTACGAACCTGTTCCCATCGAATCGCTGATTGGAAAGAAAGGTAAGTCCCAGGGAAATATGCGCGATGTGGAATTAGAAGAAATTAAGGAATATGCCGTTGAAGATGCAGATATCACGCTGCAATTAAAATCAGCTTACCTCCCCTTTTTAAAAAGCCGGGAAGTGGAAAAGGTCTTTTATGAAGTTGAAAACCCCTTGGTGAAAGTGCTTACAGACATGGAATTTGAAGGGATTCGTATTGATGAAAATTTTTTAAAGGAATATTCCAAAGAACTTGCCCGCGATGCAAAAGAGGCCGAAGAAGCCGTATATGTACAGGCAGGGGTACGGTTCAACCTCGCATCCCCAAAACAACTGGGTGAAATTTTGTTTGAAAAACTTAACCTGGTTAGCAATGCAAAAAAGACGCGTACAGGCCAATATGCCACTGGCGAAGATGTGTTGCTAAAGCTGGCGCCTCAACACCAAATTTGTAGCGACATTCTAAATTTTCGGGAGTTGACAAAATTGCGTTCTACGTATGTGGATGCATTGCCCTTACTGGTGAATTCCAAAACCGGAAGAGTACATACCAGTTATGCCCAGGCTGTGGCAGTTACCGGAAGATTAAGCAGCAACAACCCCAACCTGCAAAACATCCCGGTTCGTACCGATAAAGGAAAAGAAATAAGAAAAGCGTTTATCCCCCGCGACGAAAATCATATCCTGGTATCGGCCGATTATTCGCAAATTGAATTACGCATAGTTGCTGCCATAAGTGGCGACAAGCACATGTGTGATGCATTCCGGGAGGGAAAAGATATCCATACTGCCACGGCCGCAAAAGTGTTCAGCGTGGATGAAGCAGAGGTAACAAAAGAAATGCGGTATAAAGCGAAGAGTGTAAATTTTGGTATCATTTACGGACAAGGCGCATTTGGATTGGCAGAGAACCTGGGTATTTCAAGAACAGAGGCAAAAGAAATAATCGATAATTACAAACTGCAATATCCGGATATTCAAAAATACATGGACCATACCATCCAATTTGCAAAGAAGAATGGCTATGTACAAACGTTGATGGGCCGCAAACGCTGGCTTCGCGATATCAATTCGGCCAACTTTACAGTCCGGAGTTTTGCCGAAAGAAATGCTATCAACTCACCCATCCAGGGAACTGCGGCCGACATGATTAAACTGGCCATGATAAAAATTCACCAGGATTTAATTGCCAGGAAATTTAAATCTAAAATGCTACTCCAGGTACATGATGAATTGGTATTTGATGTTCATAAATCGGAGTTTGAAAAAATTAAGCCGGTCATTATTTCTGGTATGCAACAGGCGCTGACGCTTCCGAATGAAGTCCCCGTAATTGCAGAAACCGGCCATGGGAAAAACTGGCTTGAGGCCCATTGATAGGATGAAACCTATATTAATATACTGTTACGATGCGTATTGCGGCTGGTGCTATGGCTTCAGCCCGGTAATGAAAGAAGTTGTGCGGCTCTATGCCGAAAAACTGGATGTAGAAGTGCTGAGTGGAGGTATGCTCATTGATGAATTTATTGCTCCCATCAACAAAATAGCACCTGTTATTTTGAATGAATATCAAAGAGTAGAGAAACTGGCTGCTGTAAAATTTGGAAATGATTTTCTTTGGCATGCCCATCATCCCAATGAAAGTGATTGGGTAATGAATTCCGAAAAGCCGGCTATTGCGCTTTGTATTATAAAAGAATTATACCCTGCCGAACAATTAAATTTTGCTTCCGATCTGCAACACGCCTTAAATTTTGAAGGCCGCGATTTGGATGATGATGAAGCCTACCGCCATCTGCTAAAAAAATACCAACTGGACGAGATAAGTTTCTTTGAAAAGTTACACTCCGAAATATACCGTGATTTTGCACGGCAGGAATTTGCCATGTGCCGGCAGTTGCAGGTCACGGCCTTTCCTGCTGTATTGTTGCAGGCTTCTGAAAGTCAATTTTACCTCGTTGCACGTGGATTTACCCCACTAACTGAAATAAAACACCGGATAAATGCCATTCTTTCGGAATTATCCAATTCCTGATTTTTGCATTAGGTAAAAAAATAGAGGTTGTTGAAACCCAGGGAAGTTTTGAGGGAAATAATAAGAAAAAAAATGCCGCACTTGCTCCCGCTATCGTTAATAATTTGAATGCATTGGTGGCAGATTTGCAACCTCCCCTATTTCTTACCTAACAAATTGTGGTGTTTCACCAGCACCCGGAACACACCTGCTTTTCGGTACTATGACCCTCCGCCTCTGTTCCGGCGCATGCTCAATTGTGGCTGAATGTCGGATAGGTACTTTTTATACTGGTCTGTATTTAACAGGGTTTGCAACTTACCATCTCTCTCCTCTCCCAATTTCCGAATGGATTCCAAAGCTGCCTCTCTGTTGGGGTTCTCAGCATTACGGTAGATACGCATAACCTCTTGCTGCCGGGTATAAAAATCCTTAAATACCGCTGTAACTTTCACGCTGGTAGAATCATCTAATTTTAAGGCCTGCATTTGCGCCATAGCCTCAGTGGTTCTTTCATCCGGCGATTTAAAACGGCGTTGTTCCTGGGCAGTGCCCCATTGTGCCATGCCAATTAGGAAGCATGCACATAAAATAATCCTTTTCATATGGTGTTATTTATTGTTTGCGTTATTTCCTGCGCTTCGTTTACGCTTCACGATGAGTTTATAAAATCCACTATCAAACTTAGGCAATTGATCGGGAGTGCAAAGAGAACGGATATTCCGAAGATGCTGCAACATGAGGGCTTCAAACTTATTCTGCTCTGAAGAAATAGCCTGCGCGGCTGAGTCAATGGCAGGATCTGAAAAATTTTGAGATGCGGCTTGCGTCAGGATATAGATTTTTCGGTCGGCCGATTTATCATACAGTGGCTTCGAATTTTCTCTGTGTAAGTTGCTTAACGAATCGAATTGGTGAAGTTGGGAATCGGTAAAGCCCACATCCGTTTTCAAAAAGTTAAGGATGGCCGAGCGTCTCTCCTGAGAATGAGAAAAGGAGGGTTGGCTGTAAAATAAAAAGTATAATGAAATGGCATTGGTAATAATTAAAATTGCCACCAATAACAACAGCCATTTTGATTTGGATTGTGGGTTTCTCATGGTTCTAAGTTTTCGTAATCGTAAACAGATACCAGGGTGGATGAGAAGTCATCCCGGTAATGCGTATTGGTGGTAACAGGCGCCGCTTGCTTTTCTTTATTGTAATTTGAAATAATAATAAACCCGTTTACGGCAAGGATAACCAACAATAGGGTCAATACGGTGGATGGCCTGCTTAACCCCAGCATAAATTTTCCCCAAAATCCAATTTCTTCTTCGGCTTTAAGCTTTGTGCACAGGCGTGTAAGCAGGAAAGGAGGAGCCTCCTGCTTTTCCTGTGGATCCATGGAATGCATGGCCTCGTGAATCCAGTCTTCGCAATTCAATTTTCTTTTCATGACAGATACTGTTCGTAATAGTTTTTAAGAGTCTTCCTTAAATTCGTTTTTGCTCTAACCAGCAACGATTCAATTCCGGCTTCTGAACGTTTCATAATCTCTGCCACCTCGCCCACTTTCAACCCTTCGAGCTGCTGGAGTGTAAATGCAATTCGTTGGGGTTCCGGAAGCTTTTTTATGGCTGCGAAAAGATATGCCGCCTGTTCTTTATGGTGAAGCAATATCCCCGGGTTATCCGGCTCCACTATCTCTTCCATTTCATCCCGCATCCAAATGCGTTGCAACCCTCCTCCATGCCGCTTCCGCTTTTTTTTCTTCTCATAATCAAGCGCCTGTCTAATAGTTATTCTGTACAGCCAGGTGCTAAGAGTAGAGTCCCCTTTAAACCCATCTATTTTTTCAAAGAGTTTCAAATACACATCCTGGGTAATATCTTCTGCATCTGCCGCATTTTGCACCACATTCAATGCGGCGTTATATACAAGCTTCTGTGTGCTTTGCACCACTTCATAAAATGCAGCTTCATTACCATTCTTAAGGCGGGCAATTAATTCCTGGTTTTCTAACAATCGGGGCTAATTATTCACCGAATATACTAAAACCCATGCCCTCCCATACCCCCGGGGCCTGGACCGGGGCCACCATGTCCTCCGCCAGGATAAAATCCCCCCTGGTTTCCGCCGCTTGCCTTTCCTTTTCCAAAATTTCTCAGGCTATACGTAAAGGTTAGCATAAAATACCGCTGCAATACTGTACTCCGTGTATCCTGAATATAAGACTCTGTTACCGACCTGGAGATACTTTGGTTCTGACCCAGCAGATCAAATACCGACAACTTCAATTCACCTGCCTGTTTTTTCAGGAATTTCTTACCAATTCCTGCATTCCATAACCAGAAATTTTGATTTAACCCGCTTGCCAGCCCACTATTTGTTTGATTAGACACATCGTTCTGAATAAACCATCCGTTTTTACTTAACAGGTTTACCTGTAACCCTGCCACCTGGTTAACATAATTGCTATTGGTTGCCAGGATTGATTTGGTTTGGGCGTTATTGAAGTTCACATTGTAAGACAGGTTAAAATCAATGTACTGGCTGATATTAGACGCAAGCACAACACCTGCATTGTACACATAGTTGTTGGTAGTAGTGGGCATATAATTTACCTGACCCGGCAAACGTGAATAGCTAAATCCGGCATTTAGGTTAAGGGTAGTTTTAATCGGTTTGATGGGCATGCTGTACGTGAAAAATGAGCGCAGACTCTGATACCCGTTAAGGTTAACCGGTTTGGTTAGCTGAGACCCCTTTTTCAACACTACCCCATGCTGGATTGTAGAATCCGCACTGGCGATATACACCGCATTGGAAATATAATTGTTAGCTGCCTGGAGATAAATATTGGCAAATAAACTTTTGTTGGTTTTAGTATTTGTATAGGAATACCGGGCCATTAGAAAATGACTGTAGGATTGTTTCAATTGCGGGTTACCACTGCTTACACTTAAAGGATTCGACAGATTTAATACATCCTGCAACTGGGTTACAGAAGGAAAATTTACGCTGGCACGGTAAAACAAACGGATATTGCTATACGCAGATATTTTCTTCCGGTACATGGCAATAGGAAGAAAATTTGAAAACTTTTGATCCACATTGGTAACGGTTGGGAATATACGGTCGCTCTCCAACCGCGATTGCTGATAATTCAATCCGGCAAAAAACATCACATCTCTGCCTTTGGAATACCGGTAGGTAATTCCACCGCGGTGGGTGGTGATGGTATTATTAAAGAGGTTTGACAGGGTAGAATCAAATAGAGAATATTTGGAACCGTCATATAAATAAGCCTCCTGATCGGCTTTGCTATATTGTACCGACGGACGGTATTCAAACTGTAGCAAGCTGTTCTTACTTAATGGTTCGGTATAGTCGATACTTCCTCCATAACTTTGGCTATTTGAATTGCTGTTGGTGTGCTGGTTCTGTGTAGAATCGCTTAAGAAGCCTCCGCTGTTATCGTAAAACCGGTAACGGCCATCGGTAATATAATCCCCATCATTCTTGGTAAGGTTAAGATTAAATCCAAGATTAAGACTCCTACCTTTTTTGGGAAATGCATGCCTGAAATACAGGTTGTTACTGATATTGTATCCATTCCGGTCTGCATCAGACCGAACCAGCGAGTTATTCACCGAATCGGAAAATCCGTTCAAGGTCTGCAAAGAGGAATTGCCGTAGGAGTTGTTACTTTGAAAACTAATACTGGGAACCATGATCAACGTATTGCTGGAATCGATGTTGTATTCCAATCTCATATTCAATCGGTGATTGTTATTATTTGTGGTGGTATTTCCATCCTGTGTGATAAATTGCTTATAATCTCCAACCGTTTCCGTTTTTACCAGCGACTCGTTATTATTATGGCTGTTATTAAAAAAATAACTTCCACTTACTTTCAGTTTCTTGCCCCACAGGTCGTTATAGTTAATACCAAATGCATTGGTGCTGCTTATTCCATTTTGCTGGCCCACCAGGAAATTATTTCCGCCACCGCGGAAGCCACCCCCACCACCTCCACCTCTTCCTCCGGAACTGGTTAGCCCAAGAAGATCTTGTGAACCAAAATTCTGTTGATTCACATTATTAAAATTTCCTACCAAGGAAATACGTCTGTTGTTATTAAAAAAACTCACATTCCCCCCAGCCATGTACCGGTTATCAGTACCATACCCACCATATATACGTCCAAACTGCCCGTTTTTAACCCCGGTTTTAGTGACCACGTTAATCGCTTTCACGCTATTTCCATCATCAATACCAGTTAGCTGGGCCTGGTCGCTCAGCCTGTCGAAAACCTGGATTTTATCTACTACTTCCGAAGGAAGATTTTTTAGGGCAGCAGATGCATCATCGCCAAAAAAATCCTTCCCATCAATGGTTACCTTCTTTACCTGATCGCCTTGCGCAGTAACGGTACCATCTTTAGCTACAGTTATACCCGGCATTTTTTTTATCAGGTCTTCGGTGGTAGCATCCGGGTTAACCTTGTATTCGCTGGCGCTAAATTGGGAGGTATCCCCCTTTTGAGTAACTGCTGGTGCTTTCGCAATAATCGTTACCACTGCCAGGTCTTTCCCCTTTTTCACCAGCGAAAGCCGGCCCAGGTTCTTATTTGGGGAAGAAGTTGAAAGGGTTATAAACGACAGATATTCCTGATAATCAAGGGCATTTACCTGTACTATATAATTTCCCGGTGCCAGGTTACTAAAGGAAAATACTCCTTTATTTCCAGAAACGGTATTAGTAACTATCGAACTATCAGACTGTAACAGGAGGCTAACGGTTGCGGAGCGGATGGAGCTGCTATCTCCCTGATCCATTAAAGCCCCTTCAATTCGTCCATTTTGTGCTTTTGCTGCCTGAAATATTCCCAACATTAAAAATGCCAGAAAGAAAGTTTTCTTCATGTAATGTATATTTTTCCAAAGTGTATGACGACATACCGGTTTGTATCCTTCGGCTTGGAAAAAATTTTATCCGCCAGATTTATCATTTTAGAAACCCTGACAATTAGCATTTTACAATATATTGCAGCCTTCAAAAAAGAAATTATGGAATATAACAGGATTGTTGCCGTAACTGGTCTTGGCGGATTATATGAGCTTGTTTCTTCAAAATCAGATGGTGGGGTGGTTCGTTCTTTGGAAGATAATAGCAAGAAATTTGTAAGTTCCCGAATTCACAATTTTTCCCATCTCGAAACGATTGAGGTGTACACAGTGAAAGATAATGTGAACCTGTCGGAGGTGTTTTTAGCCATGAAATCGGGAAACGAACCTTTGCCCGATGCAAAAGCAGATGCCAAAACCATTCAGGCATATTTTGAAACGGTTTTCCCGGATATGGATTTCTCCAGGGTTTACAGCAGTGATATGAAAAAGATGGTAAAGTGGTTTTCCATCCTTCAAAAAAATAATATCGAAATCCATTCACCGGAAGCAGACGCTTCGGAAAGCCTTGCCGAAAGCGAAAAAAAGACAACCAAAGAAAATGCCAAGGCAGCGCCAACAAAAGCAGCAACCGTAAAATCGGCGCCTGCAAAAAAAATTAACACACCCCGCCGGATGGCATAAGCCACCTAAGGACCTGGTGTAACATTTCATACTTTTTACGCATGAATTATTCAGCAGATATTCAAAAACTGCCGCGCCATTTTGTGCCGGTAAATTTCCAGGTTAAAGATTGGGGCTCATTGGAACCTTTTTTTAAAGAATTGCTCCAACGCCCAATCGGCAGCAGCGAAGAATTGCAGCAATGGTTGAGAGACCAGAGTGAGTTGGAAGCCGTGGTTAACGAAGACGCCTGCTGGAGGCAGATTAACATGACCCGCGACACAACAAATAAAGCATTGGAGGAGGCCTATAACTTTTTCTGCCTCGAAATACAACCCAAAATACAACCCTATGCCGATGCCCTTAATAAAAAATTGGTGAGCCATCCACTCGCAAAAGAATTAGACCATCAGACCTATTTTACCTACCTGAGAAACATCCAGAAAAGTATTGACCTTTTCAGAGAAGAGAATATTCCACTCCAGGCCGAGATTTCAGTACTGCAACAACAGTACGGACAAGTGGTGGGTGAGATGTCCGTTGAAGTGAACGGTAACGAATATACGTTACAACAGGCAGGGAAATTTTTAGAAACCGAAGACCGGAACTTACGGGAATCGGTATATCGAAAAATACAGGAAAGAAGAATCCAGGATAAAGAAAAGTTAAACAGTTTGTTTAATAAATTAATCGAATTAAGAAATAGCCTTGCGGTAAATGCAGGTTTTGCAACCTACATCGAATATCGGTTTAAGGAACTTGGCAGGTTCGATTATGACAAAAACGATTGCTTCCAGTTTCATGATGCTGTAAAGCAACATGTGCTGCCACTCGTTAACCTGGTTTATGAAAGAAAGAAAAAACAATTGGGGCTGGAATCGCTTCGTCCCTGGGACCTGGAGGCAGAGCCGGCTGGCACCAACCCATTGCATCCGTTTAATGGAGGCAAAGAGTTATTACAAAAGTCCATTGCCTGTTTTGAAGCACTTGACCCTTTTTTCGGTAACTGCCTTTCCCGGATGGAAAGCATGTGTCACCTCGACCTGGAAAGCCGGAAAGGAAAAGCGCCGGGTGGATACAATTGTCCGCTGGCAGAAAGTGGGGCCCCTTTCATTTTCATGAATGCCGCCGGGCAGATGCATGATGTGACCACCATGGTACACGAAGGCGGACATGCCGTGCATTCTTTCCTGGCACATCCGCTTGAGTTGAGCGGTTTTAAAGAATACCCTATGGAAATAGCTGAAGTGGCCAGTATGGCAATGGAGTTATTTACCATGGATTATTGGGATAAATTTTTTGATAATCCGGAAGACCTGCGTCGGGCCAAGATCCACCAGTTGGAAAGGGTGATCACTATTTTTCCATGGATCGCCATTATCGATAAGTTTCAACATTGGTTGTATAGCCACCCTAAACACACAGAGGAGGAGCGTACCGGAGCCTGGAAATTGATTCTTGCCGAATTTGAAGACAAGGTAATTGATTATTCGGGTCTGGAAATATACCGGGCAAATTCCTGGCAACGCCAGTTACATCTATTTGAAGTTCCTTTATATTATATAGAATATGGAATCGCACAATTAGGCGCCATTGGGATGTGGATGCAGTATAAAGAAAACAAAAACCAGGCCCTGACCAATTATTGCGAAGCCCTGAAACTGGGGGGAACTAAAACCCTTCCTGAACTTTATAAAACTGCCGGACTTCCTTTCGATTTTTCTCCAAAAAGAATCAAAACCCTTATGGATTTCGTTAGCCGGGAAATGGAAAAACTGCAAACAACCTGATTTATTTATTGCGACATTCGGCACACAACCCCGAAACCACCATGGCTGCATGCTGCGGTTTAAATCCTTTTGGCAACTGAACCGAAGGAACGGTTACTTCATCCAGGCAAATAGTCTTACCGCAGGAAGAACACACAAAATGTACATGATTATCGTGATGGTGCCCCTCTTCGCATTCGTGCCTGCAAAGGGCATACATAATGGAATTATCCGTAGTAGGAATTTGGTGAATAATTCCCTTTTCCACAAAGGTTTGTAGCGTACGGTACACCGTTACCCGATCAAATGCTGCGTCTGTCTTCTTTTCAATATCAGCATGTGCCAAAGCCCCTTCTGACTCCAGAAACAGGTTGAGGATTTTTTTACGACCTTCTGTAACACTAAGTGAATTTTTCTTTAGTATGTTGTACTTATCTGCCATACGATTTATCCGGGGTTATTTGAAAAGCTCCCTAAAAAGCGAGATGAGTTCCCTTTCTCCTTAAGCAGGTCGGCGATATCCCCAATCATCTTTTGTATTTCGTTTTCTTCCAGGCCATCATAAATTCCTCTTACCCTTCCGTTCCGGTCAACCAGCGCAAAAAACTGGGTATGAATAAACTGATCTTGAATTCGCTGAGAACTGTCGGGTTTTCCGTTATCAATCATATAACCCACCCGGGCCATCTTGTATAATTCCTCCTTGGGACCGGTGAGGAAATACCAATTTGAATTGGTAATGGCAACCGGTATCGCAGGTGCATCCACTTTATAACCACCTCCCGATTTTTTTTCCAAAGTGCCCCCAATCATTTTTTGTTCATATGCCTTAAGTACCGGTACACTATCGGTTTCGGGCATGCAGGTATGGGAAAGGATCAGAAAATCCTTATTCGTTTTATACGTATCATACACCCTGCGCATATTCGCATTCATTTTGGGGCAAATGCCTTTACAAGTTGTAAAAAAATACTCGGCCACATAAACCTTATCTTTTGTAAGGGCATCCGTAATCGTATCTCCATTCTGATCAATAAAACTAAAATCCGGAATGGTAGGATTTATTACAGCAAGCTTTGAATTAGAAAAATTATAATTTCTAAACGCAAAAAAATAGAACGCCAGGATTAAAGCCAGGAAAAATCCGGTATAAATTAAAATGAGCTTTTTATTTTTAAACATAATCTTTCGCAAAGGTACAACCTCTTCGCCGGGCCAAAAGTTTGAAATGGAAGGGTAAAAATAATATTTGCAACAACATTGCAAATTTAATACCTTTGCCCCTTTATGGCCGTAAAAATAAATTGGGACAGTTTTGGAATAGCCACCTCGCTGGCTTGCGCCATACATTGCGCTATTCTTCCCTTAGCACTTACATCACTTCCCCTTTTTGGAATTAATATTATTCATAATGCGGCATTTGAATGGGGGATGATTGCCCTCGCATTTTCGGTTGGAGCCTATTCCTTGCTTCATGGTTATTTTGTTCATCATCGTACCAGCCTTCCGATTCTTATTTTCACCGGAGGATTTCTATTCCTGGTGTTGAAGCAGGTTTTCCATTCCTACGAAGTATTTCTGCTCATTCCGGCGGTTCTGCTAATCATTTACGGCCACCTATTAAATTATAAGACCTGCAATAAATTCAAATGCAGTTCTCCGAATCATAAGCATTAGAAACTTACCTTGTAGCAAATTCATCACAATGCGACTTTTGCCTGCGGTTTTTATGATGCTTCTAATTTCAGTTTCTGCCCGGGCCCAAACAAAAGCCGAAGGAGAGGTTAGAAAAATTTTGCAGGATCAGTCGGAGGCATGGAATAAAGGGGATCTCAGTGCCTATATGGAATCCTATTGGCATTCCGATTCGCTTTTATTTATAGGTAAAAGGGGAGTGGTTTACGGATGGCAGAAAACCCGGAACAATTACGAGAAAGCATATCCAGATACGGCTTCCATGGGTAAACTACAATTTGACCTGGTGGAAGTAAACCGGCTTTCAGAAGTATTTTACTTCGTTGTGGGCAAATGGAAACTAACCCGTGCTGCAGGCAACCTGGAAGGCCATTTCTCCCTTCTGATAAAAAAGATAAACAGCAAATGGGTTATTGTGGCTGACCACAGTAGTTGATCAAAATTTCCAGATTTTACGTACTCGCCTAAGTGCTATTACAAACAGTAAGGCATAAACGATGTAGAATACAATATTTTTCCAGGTAGGCGTCTTTTCAAAAAAGGCATACCCCAGGTAAATACCTATTGTAACGCCAATAAACAAAAAGACCACCACCACGGTAACTGTGTTGATAATTTTTCTGAAATGTTCAATCATTTCTTTATCGCCTTCCATATCAGGGGATTAAATATTTATTAAAATCGGCACTGTCGCCTTTGAATACATTGAAATCAACCATTCCCCTGATTCCGTTCACTTTTCCATTTTCACTATGCTGCCAAAAACTCCATTCACGGGTGATCCGGGGTCTGTTATCCGCAAAATAATGGGCAACCCAAAGCGGGTAACCATCAAACCTTCCGGCAAGGAAATTAAGGTAAAAATTGATATTCGTATAAATAATGGGTTTTACCCCATATGCTTTCTCCACTGCATCCAGCCAATCGGCCACCCGTTGCTGCAAAATTGCTTTCGGGGTACCATAGGTATGTTCTATATCCAAAACCGGCCGAAGGTTGCCGTTTGTTAATTCAGTCATTTCAATAAAATTTTGCGCTTGTGCCTTTCCACTTTTGGTGGCAATAAAGAAATGATATGCACCACAAACCAATCCGGCCTGATTGGCCCCTCTCCAGTTTCGCTTGAAATAGGGGTCGATGTTACCAATCCCCTCAGTGGCTTTAATAAATACAAAACCGATTTTAACTTTATCCACCTTCATTTCCGCCACCTGGGGCCAGCCAATTGCCGACTGGTATTTACTCACATCGATACCGTGAATACCAAATCCGGATGGGAGCATAATGCCAAACTCGGGGTAACTCACAAAAGGAGGCCGGTCAATAAAATCACTGAAATACCAAACTCCGAATATCAATACCACAAATACCAGCAGTATTAAAACTGCCTTCCTGGTATTCTTTCCCTTCTTCTTTTTTTTTCTTCGTTTGGCCATACTACCTCAACAGTTTCTTGGTGATTACATTTTTCCCGAAAGTACATTTTAAAACATAGACGCCCCGTGGCAGAGAGGTAACAGGAAGGGATAGCCGCTCCGCACCATTAATCAAATCAACCTTTCTTTCAAATAAAAATTGTCCTGCTACATTATATAGTTGAAGTAATACTGTTTCGTTTTGAAAGTTTGATAAAGAGACCAACGTGCTTGTACCTGATGCCGGATTTGGATAGATACTGATATCCGGGTTTCCGGTTAAAGGGAAAACTGTTCTCTCCGATGTATTATTAGCACTGATGATATTCAGGTCCTCATCTACCAGTACCGTATCCGGACTAAAGCCAATTTCCCTTTCAAAAATCTCTCCGCTAAACTGCGGATCCACCAAAATTGTTTTAGATAACCCTCCCTTTTGGAAGGTTAACGGAACCGGAATATGAAAGTAGGGAACAGCCGGGTGTGAGGTTTGCTGGTTCACCTGGAATTTAACCCCGGTGCTGCCCAGGTTATTCCATTTAATATTAAACATCGGATATCCTTCCCCGTAATACCATTCATTAAAGAAAAGGGTTAAATCCCTTCCGGATGCGGCCTCCATATTGCGCTGAAAATCGGCAGTAGTGGCAAAGCCGTATGCCAGCGCCGGGTCGGATACATATTGCCTCATTCCTTTGAAGAATAATGAGTCGCCCACCATATACCGGAGCATCTGCAACAGGTAAGAACCCTTGTCGTAACTCAGCCTGCTGTCAAAAATCCGGCTTAGGTTAGCCGTATCATTTACACGCACCGAACCTCCGGGCTGCGAGGTGATATTTCCTACCACCACCCTGCGTGCGTTCAGGGTATTTTGGGGGTATTTTTCTTCCATATAAAACCGGGCCAGGAAGGTGGCGAAGCCTTCATTCAGCCATACACTTTCCCAGGCAGCGGTGGTAATCTTATCGCCAAACCATTGGTGCGCCAACTCATGACTGGTAAGGGTTTCTCCAACATTTACAATAAAACTGTTGGTTTGGTGTTCCATCCCCCCTCCCCAGCTAAACTGTACATGGCCGTATTTTTCATTCAGAAAAGGATATGGGCCAAAATACCTTTGAAAAAGTTGTAACGCATCTATTGTTTTCTGCGTATTTGCCTCAAAAACCGTTGCCGACTCCGGATAGCAAAAGGTTTGCATGGGCATCATCACATTACCCAACGGGACCTCTCTGTTAAATTCATAGAAGTTAGTAACGGCGAGGCATACCAAATAACTGGCAATAGGGTAATCCGATTTCCAATGCATACTGCGGGTAATTCCGTTTGTACTCTCATCTATCAACAATCCATTTGAAACTCCCCGGTTTCCCTCTGGCACATGCAGGATCACTTCCAACGTGTCTGCCTTATCAGTCAGATCATTTTTGCAAGGCCACCAGTCGCTGGCGCCATAAGGCTCGCTCAATGTCCATATAACAGGGACGCCTAAATGCGAGGTTTGGATGAAAGATCCGAACCCGGTTTGAGCGGGTACCCCGTGATACCAAATCCGGACCGAATCCAAAGTGCCTGCCAAAACCACCCGACCCAGTTGAATAATCAGTGCATCGTTTTGTTGTTGGAAAAATAATCCGGAATTACCAGTTTTAACACTATCGGCAGAAAGCACCAATTTTAAATCCAATATAATGTTATCTGTATTTGTAAGTGCCTGAAATAATATAACTACAGAACCGGAAATATACCTAACGGCCGGATCTATCGTCCATTCGCACCGGTATTTTTTAACATCGATGTTAGTAGATGCTTGACTTATATTTGCGCTCCCGTTGAGTCTGGCATGGCCCTGTTTTTCGAAGGATGCAATTTGAGCTGTAGAAAATTCCTGGGAATATACATTTCCCGAAGCCAACAAGAGTAAAATACAGATAAAGCGCATGGGGTGGTATTGCTTCGCAAAGTTGCTCCAAAACCTTCAATGGGCAATAATGCTATTATAAATTCGTTTAATACCTTGTTTTTTGAAGAATCGTTTCGTTTTTGCTAACCACGCTATCCTGATGAAGAAACCATTACAATGCCTTGTACTGTTGCTTGCCTGTACTTCGGTGAGAGCTAATAACAATCCGGAAGATAGTTTATTAACATTGTGGACCCCACCTATTATTTCAACCCAAACCGTAATTCTTCAACAGGCCAATGTGGTGTACCCGGAAATGTTACGAGGTAATGAGGAAAAGACGGTTTCTTATATAGAGAAATTTTCAAACACAAGAAGGGCATATTTGATAAGAACTTACCATCGGGGGAAAAAATTCTTTCCCAGAGCCAGCCAGATTTTAAGTAAGTATAATGTACCACAGGAATTTAGTGTCTTACTCGCCCTGGAGAGTGGGTTTAACCCCAAGGCTCTATCCAGAGCAGGCGCCTATGGTTACTGGCAATTGATGGATGAAGTGGCAAAGGAATATGGTTTAAAGATATCTGGTAATCATACAACCAAAGAAAAATCAGCAAAAAAATTAAATGGTAAACAGGCGGGAAAGAATAAACAGGCACACGATCAACGAAGTGATTTTGTACGATCAACGCATGTAGCCGCACGTTATTTACAAGACCGCATCCGAAACCTGGGCAACGATTGGTTGTTGATTGCAGCAAGCTACAACTGGGGCGTGGGAAATGTATGGGATGCCATGAAGCGTACCGGAAAAAAAGATGCCTCTTATTGGGATATTGAAAAATACGTACCTGCCGAAACCAGGGCCTACGTGCTAAACTTTATTGCCCTGAATGTCATCTTTAATAATTACAAAAATTTTGAAGACAATAAGCTTTGCTTCAAAACCATTACCGAAGAGCAGCCTTGCATTTTAGATGAATCAGGGTCTGTTGATTTTACATGGATGGGGTCCCTGCTTTAAAAATTTTTAATCAATTTTTTTCATCCAATATTCAATTGAACCTGCTGCCCTTAAATGGAGGGTTTGGAATATTATTTAAGAGTATCCACCCAAAAATACTTTTCCAAATACTGTGATAGGCGAAAAACCCAGTCGCAGTAAGATGGATATAATACAGCGGATTAAAATTCTTTACGGTATCCGGCCAGAAAATCTAAAGTAACCTCCAGCGGTCCTGCAATCCTGGAAGCCACTTCAATAGGAGGGTATACTTCGCATACGGGCTCAGGCGCTCGGAAATAGCCTGGCACTTGCTAGTATTTAGTTTTGCCTCTGAATGTATCAGGGTTTTGAAAAGCAAATGGTGAGAATATTCACTCAGCTAAATCTGCATTTTAATATACTCAAAATCCATTGTAGATGATGACGCCTTGATGTATTTTGAAACGTTTTGGTTGTTGGCAGGGTAGATGTGGAAACCAGAGAACAGAACAGCGAAATTTTTGTTTAAAATTCTCGACTATATTGCCAGATCTACAATGGGTTTTCTTTGTATCCAAGGTTTTTCTTGAATATAGAATTTTTACTTCCCCCCTATGTAATTGGAGCTGCATAGAAAGGCATGAGGTAATTCTTCGGAACACTTGCAACAGAAAGGATTCATTTTTCGATCTACTTGATCCGCAAAAGGATGATTTATGCTGAAGGAAATTAAGCCAACCTGAAAATTCATTTGGAGAGAATTTTGTTTTTATTTTTTTTACCTTTTATTTTTACCCCCGGGGTGGGGGCAGCAAACTGTGCTGGAAAAAATAAATAATTCAACTAAATCCACTTCTGTAAATTAATTGTAAAATCAACCAGTTTAGATTTCGTGTTGTATAATATTCGATCCGGTTTAAACAACCCAGACTGGCAACTTAATTTTTCATTTCGAAGATTGAATTGTAATTCTTAGAACAAACCCATTGAAGATAAGAACCGCAGGAAATTCAATATAATACCCCGTCTCTCATCTCGGCAATTTGAACGAAAAGTGTTAGGGTGGAGGCTGCCCACCGAAAAGAGAAGCATTTCCTCAATTGAAATTCCGGAAATTTTCTCGTAATCCGGGATCCAAAAAATTCAATACCGTTATAAAGAGTCATTAAATAAATAAAAAATCGTTGCGGTATAATTCGTAACGATTTAATCTTCTTGCTCCCCCTGCTGGACACAAATGTTTTTATTTTGATTGGCTGAAACATTGACTGGTATTGCGTTTTGTCTTTTCAAAGTTAATCGAAAAAATAATTGCGTACTTTTTGCGTACTTTTTTTGGGGTGTTGGAGGTGGGGGTTACTGTATTTTTCCTGTTATTATCAGGCTTTTGTCATTGCTTTTATGTTGTTATTTGCAATGCTTGCTAACTTCTTTTTTGGGGTGTTGGGTGGTGATGTTTATTATTAATCTGTTATTGTTAATAATATATTTTGGGTGTGGTGTCAAGTAAAAGTTTACAACTTGACACTTTATATAAGCAACTTCATTTTCAGGGTTAAAATTGAGGGGAATAAGTAAAACCCCTCCAAATAGATTATGAGGGGCTAAAATGGTCTTAAAATAGTTTACACTATTGTAAACAAAGTTTATATCTATCTGTTACTTTTTTATCTAATTCAGCAAACAAGTTTTCGGCTTTGCGGCTGTTGGTGTATCGTTCTATAATATCATTTGCTTTTTTTCGCTTAGAGTGTGCGGCTTGTCTTGTGTACATACCACGCTTTTGATCTTCTTCGATCATATTCTTATATCTGTTTAATCCGATATTATTTATTAGGTTCAGAATTGCAAAATCTTCAATTTTCATGTCGCTTGGTTTAATTAGATCGTTATCGTTTTTCGTTGGGATTATCTTTTTTATGTTGGTGTAATAGCGATACCATTCGTTTACTATCGTGTTGTAATTCGCTGGAATAATTAGATCGTTCAACGTCTTTATTGCTTTCATTTTTGAGTTGCTGAAATTCCGGTTAATGCAATATTCCAGTCGCAAAATGTTCTTATTTGCCATTGATTGAGGTATCGCACACCCCTTTTGTTTCAGTTCTTTTACTTTGTCATACACAACATAATCTCTGCTTTTTGTGCTATACCTTATACCCGTTTGTTTGTAATAGTCTGTTTTGTTGAAGTACGTCAACGAATGAAAAATAGGTAAATATATTGAGGGGTCGTAGCTGGTTAAAATATCTTGATTGTAGTCCAGCCCGGTTAGATGCCAGTCAGCGTTATTTAATACCATATATCGTAAATATTCGGGTACAAATTGTTCGAGTTCATTAAACGTTAATTGCTGGCTGTTATCGTCTTTCAGCCATTTAGAAGGGTTAGTTATTATTGATGTTCCCTTTGGCGAAAATATAAGCCTTGATTCTAAATTGGATAATGTTTTTATTTCCGTAGTGATTCCATTCCACTTACTATTCCTTTCGGTTCGTACTTCTTTAAAGTTTCTGGATGTTAGAATTTGATTCGATATAACGTGTTTTGATGGTGAAAAAATTTTGATCTTGTCCAATCTTTCATAGTCTAAAAATGTTGTTATGTTTAAAAAGTGAAGGGGTTATTACGCCCCTTCATACACCTAATTTTACCGCGTTGCGTTCCAGCGATGCCATAATTTCCTGTTTATCGTAGAAAATTTTTTTTCCTAACCTGCTAACCCTAAAACGGTGTTTCATTCCGTATTGCCATAATGTTGTACGGCTGGTAATATTGAGTAATTGCATCGCTTGTTTAACTGTGATCCATTCCATTTTTTATTGGGTTTATACTACTTTTAGCCAGTTCTTTTGAATTTTATGAACCGGGCTATTATGCTCTAATTGTCTTGTTTTTGCTGCGTTCCTTTTGCTATTTATTATGCCGTAAATCTGCGTTGTGTTTATGCTGGTATGCCCTAACCTTACTTTCAGGTCTTCAATTTTCCCGTCATTCTCCATAAAAATTTGCGCAAATGAATGTCGAAGGGTATAACTACTTACATTCTT
This sequence comes from uncultured Ferruginibacter sp., assembly GCA_964647915.1. Classification (GTDB taxonomy): domain Bacteria; phylum Bacteroidota; class Bacteroidia; order Chitinophagales; family Chitinophagaceae; genus Ferruginibacter. Next base: position 72,451 of record CAZYKA010000004.1, read on the forward strand.
TTTTATCCCTGATTTTTTCATCAAGTTTTTGAGTTGTAATGAAAAAAATTCGATTGACGGGAGGTTAAATAAGTTGGTGTCATTGCCAGTTAAAGCCTGTAATTTTCGGACGTAGTTTAATGCGTTGGCGGTTAGGTTAACTGTAAACTTCACCTGTGTTTTGCTCCTGTTTTTGGTTATATAATATTGGTCGTTATTTTCATCATATTTGAGATCATTAGGTTGTAATCCCTTTAAATCACAATACGCAATGCCGGTTAACAGCATAACCATTGCTGTATATTTTGTTTTTAAACGTGTGTTAGTTAGTCCGTATTCGCTTGAGTTTTGGAATTGTAATATCTCGGCTTCATTTAATACTTCCCTTTCCGCTCTAATAAACGATTCTTTATATTTTTTCGGTGCTGGGTTCTTTGTGATTATTTCTTTTTCTGCTGCAAAATTGAGTAATGCGTTAACCATTGCCAGATACGTTACGGCTGCGTTTTTGGTTCTGCAAATGGCTGTAATGTGTTGTTTAACGGCTAACAGGTGATCGGCTGTTAATTGGTCAAGTGTTGGTGTATTGCCGTCTAATGCTTCGTTAAATAGCGTTGCAATGCGTTTATAGTTACGTTCGCGACTGCTTCCCGGCTTTATACTTTTTTCGTTCAGATAAGCTGTTGTAATCGCTTTGATCGTGTGTGTGTGCAACCGGCTAAAATATGCTTTTTGTGTTTGTAGGGGTGCTTTACCTGTTAATGATAGTTTAGCGTTGGTTAGTAATTCCAACTTCATTTGCGCCGCCGTTTGCATCCCCTTTGCGGTTAGGTTGCTGATAAGGTCATTTATTCTACCTTTTAATGTTATTAGGTTGGTATTGTCTGCTTTCGCATTTTCTCCTGTGATCGTTCCTTTTCTATAATATCCTTTAATGCTTAATCCTGATGCTATCTTAAAAGGGTTAATTACTGGGATGCCGTTATGGTAAACAAAAAATTTAAAATAAATGTCCAACAGGTTTGGGGTGGTTCTGTTTTTGGCCGCTAATATTGAATATGTTGCTGTTATTTTATTATTGATGTTCATTTTGATATAAATATGTTCACCTTATGCCACTTTAAACAAACATACCTTTTGAGGAATATCAACACAAGGTGAGATGAAAAAATTTTTGTGTTGGGGTTGGAAAAGGAGGTAAGCTAAGGGGGTTCGGTTTGCGTACTTTTTGCGTACTTTTTTCGTACAAAAACGCCCTTTTTTAAGTGAAAAAAGGTGAATAAAAATGAACAGGTGGGGGGAAATAAAAATACCTGAAATACAGTTGGGGTAAGGGTTTTAAACGAAAATAGCGTACCATGATAGTACGCTATGTTGCTCCCCCTGCTGGACTTGAACCAGCGACCCTCTGATTAACAGTCAGATGCTCTAACCAACTGAGCTAAGGAGGAATTTTTCTACCGTTTCCGGTTTTGGGAGGGCAAAAATAAGCGTTTTTATATTTCAGCGGCAAAAAACAACAACCAAAAATTAAACTTTCCCGTTTTTAATGACCTCTACCACGCCGGGATCCAACAGGGTAGTGATATCTCCCAGGTTTTCGGTCTCTCCCTCTGCAATTTTTCGGAGGATCCTGCGCATAATTTTACCACTTCGGGTTTTAGGAAGCCCCTGTACAAACTGGATCTTATCCGGCTTTGCAATAGGTCCGATAATCCGACTCACCGTTTGCAAAATATCCTGACGGATAAGATCAGAATTAGACATTTTTCCTTCAAATATCACATAGGCATAAATTCCCTGGCCCTTTACCTCGTGGGGGTAACCTACCACTGCACTTTCAATAACCCCTGCATGCATATTTAGCGCATTTTCCACTTCGGCCGTACCAATCCGGTGGCCACTAACATTCAATACATCATCTACCCTGCCGGTAATCCGATAGTTTCCTTCTTTATCTTTTAAAGCTCCATCGCCCGAAAAATACAAGTTGGGATAGGTGGCAAAATAATTGGTTCGGCAGCGTTCATGATCCCCGTAGGTGGTACGTAATATTCCCGGCCAAGGGGTTTTAATACACAGATTGCCCTTAAAATATCCATCCTCATTTGGTGTTGTAACCACTTTACCCTCTTCATCTACTAAAACCGGTTCTACCCCAGGTAGGGGAAGGGTTGCCCAACTCGGCTTAGAGGGAGTAATCCCTGCCAATGTGCTGATCATAATTCCCGCAGTTTCAGTTTGCCACCAGGTATCTACAATCGGGCAGCGGCTTTTTCCAATATTCTCATCATACCAATGCCAGGCTTCCTCATTAATAGGCTCACCCACACTGCCGAGTACCCGAAGTGAACTGAGATCTTTCTCTGCCAATGGCGAAGAACCAAATCCCATAAGGCTTCGGATAGCGGTTGGGGCTGTATAAATGATGTTTACCTTGTACTTATCTACAATATCCCAAAACCTCCCCGCATCGGGCCAGGTAGGTATCCCTTCAAACATCAGCGATTGAGCGCCAACGGCTAATGGTCCATATACAATATAACTATGCCCTGTAATCCAGCCAATATCGGCGGTGCAGAAATAAACATCGCCCTCCCGGTATTGAAACACATTTACAAACGTGTAGGCCGTCCAGACCATATAACCACCAATAGTATGCACTACCCCTTTGGGTTTTCCGGTAGAGCCGCTGGTGTACAAAATAAACAAGGGGTCTTCTGCATCCATTTCTACAGCCGGGAAACTTACTATCCCGTCTTTTTCAACCTGGGTTTCCGCATATTCCATTTCATCTTCCCACCACACATCTCTTCCTTTAATCATACTTACGGGGGTGCGTGTACGCGTATAAACTATCACTTTTTTAACCACTTTATTCCCCACCAGCGCATCATCAATAACCGCTTTTAATGGAATATCTTTACTTCCCCGGTAGCCACCATCGCAGGTAATGATATATTCGGAGTTTGTATCTTCCAGCCTGTCGGCAATGCTTTGGGCGCTAAAGCCGCCAAATATTACGCTGTGTATGGCTCCAATTCGTGCACAACCCAACACTGCATAAGCCAATTCGGGCACCATTCCCATATATATACAGACCCGGTCGCCCTTTTTTACACCCAGGTTGCTGAGCATCTGGGCAACCTGACAAACACGCTTGTGCAAACGGTTATAGGTTACTACCCGGGTGCGTTCATCGGGGTTGTTAGGCTCCCAAATAATAGCCGGCTGCTCACCCCGGGTTTCCAGGTGCCGGTCGATTACATTTTCGGTGATATTGAGTTTTGCCCCCTTAAACCACTCCACCCGGGGTTCTGTAAAATTCCAATCGAGAACTTTATCCCAGGGTTTTCTCCATAAAAAATGGCTGGCCACCTCTCCCCAAAATTTTTCGGGATCTTCGATGGAAGCCTGATAATCTCTTTCGTATTGCTCCCTGGAACTTATTTGGAATGGAAACGACATGAATTAGTTATTTATTTTTTTTAAATAATATTATAAACAATCCCCCGGCAGGATACGTGATTCCTATACCCCCAAAAAAATCCATTTCAAATGAAATCCAGAACCCGGAATATTTTGCAACTTATTGAAGGGCAAGGATAAAGTTAATTAATTCTTTCAAGGGAAACTCATCCGGTCGACCTAACATAAATAAATAAACTTGGGCATCTCTAAAGGCGCCAATGCCTGAGAATCATTGCGTTTAGGCGTTAGGGTTAACAGACCAGGCAGGTGATGGAGGAAAGTACGCTCCATTTTTGCCCAGGGTAACAAAAAAGGCGGTACCAAGCAGTAAAAGCAAGAACTTTCTGCAACCAATATTATTTTTTTATAATGCTACAATTACTTTATGGAAACCTTCCGGTTTGGATTAAAGTAAGATTTAAATTAAAATAAACCGAAAAATGAAGTTACAGGAAAGGCAACACCCCCTCTTCAGCGATTACTGGCCATTCAAAAATTTATCATGTTGAAATTTTAAAAAAACATCCAAAAAATAGCAAAAAAGCGTCAAAACGGCCCGTTTTTGACCCAAAATCGTCAAAATTTGTGGAAAACAGCAGGAAAAAAACAAGGGTATTTCAACCTTCCCTGCCAAATGTTAGTGTAACTTGCAAACATTAGAAGAAATACCGCTGTGTTACTTCAACTAATCGACTTGTCATGCCGAAACAATCAGGAACAGAACTAATTGGAACCTTTGATGGAATGATTTATTACAAATCAGGAAACGAATACCTGGTTCGTGCGAAAGGAAAAACAGGGAAGCAGGCAGATGTGGCCAAACAGCAGGCCGGAATCCTTGGCAAAGCGTCTGGGCTATCCGCCAGGATCCGTGCTGCCTTAAAACCTATTGTATTTGTATCCAATACCCGGTCCTTTATGTACCGCTTCAATAATGTAATCCAAAAATGGTTACGTACCGAAGCATATAAACAAGAAGGCTGGATTCGCAACATAGAAGGTATCCAGGGGTTTTCTCTTAAAGCGGATGATTATTCAAGTTTTGGTGTGGTAATGGATGTAACCCGGAACGAAAACGGCCAGCTAATTCTCCAAATCCCCACATTCGATTCGCCAAATCCGATTCATCCTTTACCATTTAATGGGAAGATTAGTTTCGATTTTGTGGCCGTAGCGGTAACGCTAAATGAACCAGTTGTTACAGAACGGTATCATACCCGGGTTGATATTAACTACAATGGCCAGTACGAACCCGGTCGCCAAATATTGCTCCCCATCCAATCGGGTGCCGGCAAACTGGTGGTAATAGGCCTCTCTATTAACGATGGCGCTGATGCAGGGATCATTGCAACGATGTACAATTAATTTTCTCCGCTTTTGTATTTAAAATTTCAGCTATAAGCAGAATCTCAACTTCTGGCTTATCATATTATTCTTGTTCCCCGTTGCTTTAATTAAGGTACGGGACAGGTTTCTGGGAGAGATGAATAACGTATAGCTTTGTAATATGTCTACGCTCACCCTAACCCTCATCCAGGCCAACCTAAAATGGGAGGATAAACATGCCAACCTAAACCTGTTTTCAGAGAAAATAAGAGAGATAGATGAACCAACTGAAATTATCCTGTTGCCCGAAATGTTCAGTACCGGGTTTTCGATGGAAGCAGAAAAGCTTGCCGAAACCATGGATGGCCCTACCGTGGCGTGGATGAAACGAGAATCGGCCGATAATCGGGTAATCATTACCGGTAGCCTTATCATCAAAGAAGAGAATAAATTTTTCAACCGGCTGCTTTGGGTTTTGCCCAATGGCCAGGTGGGTTATTACAACAAGCGGCACCTTTTTAGTTATGCCGGGGAAAACGGTCCTTTTTCGGCAGGGAATAAACGGCTTATTGCTTCCGTTAAAGGCTGGAAACTGAATCTTCAAATATGTTATGATCTGCGTTTCCCGGTTTGGGCCAGGCAATATATGACGGAAAATCAACCCGAATACGATGTCCTGATTTATTTAGCTAACTGGCCCGAAAGAAGAAGTTTCGCCTGGAAAACCCTGCTCTGTGCAAGGGCTATCGAAAACCAATGTTATTGTATTGGGGTAAACCGGGTGGGGGTGGATGGAAAGGGGGTTAATCATATTGGCGATTCGATGGTAATTGGGCCGCTTGGTGAAGTCTTATATCATTGTTCAAAAGAAGAAGACCTTTTTACTATCCGGTTAGAAAAAAATGAATTGGAAGAAACACGCGTAAAATTCCCCTTCCTCAATGATGCAGATCCGTTCCTGATTGTAAGTTCTCCCGGCCATCCAAACGAATAAGCTCTTTTACAAATTCCATTTTCTGATCAACCCCTTTCTTTAACGCATCCAGACTGGTTGGTACAAAAATATCCGGAAAAACACCGGTCCCTTTTTCGGGTATGTGATGATATTGAACAATCCGGAAGAGTGGAAGCCGGACTTTAATATGCGTTTGGGGAAGTACAATATCCGGAATTAACACCCCGTTATTGCCATACCATCCGCCGCCCGTTTCTTCACCCACCAGCTTTATTCCCTCCTGCCCCTTTACCAAATTTGAAAAAATTGAGGCAGCCGAAAAGGTGGGCCCATTAATTAGCACATATACTTTCCCGTTATAATGGTTTCTTCGCTTCGGCTGCTTTACTTTTTTCTCCATCGAACGAACATGGTATTTTCCATCCTTCTCTTTACGGGATATAAAAAAAAGTTCCAGGTTGGTAAAGAAGCTTCCCGTAATATACCTGGAATAAGGTGACAGAGATTGTGTACCCGATTTTGCCGTATCACAGAACCTAAATGGAGTGCGACTGATATATTGGGTAAGCAAGGATGACCAGGAGACTCTTCCTCCGCCATTTCCCCGGATATCCAGAATCAGATTGGAAATCCCTCGCTTCCGTAGCACTTTAAATGAACGGCGGAAGAAGGTACGAAGCCTGCCCTCACTAAAACTGTTTAGGGTCATCACGGCAAAATGCCCGGAGGAATCAATCCGAAGGCTTCGGTACCGCTCGATCCTTTTCTGTTTTGGCAACTCTATTTTGGATGGCCTGATAACCGAGTCTTTTGCGGTACTGTCTCTTTTAAATTGGAAAACAGGGACTGAATCAACCTTCGAATTTCCCAGGTTATCTACATACTCAACCGCATATTTTTTGCTTAATCCGTAAATACTGCGGTGGTAATAAGGGAAGTTTGCACTAATCCGGATTAGATTGATGTTATCGGCATACCCATCGGTTGGCAGATATTCCGACATTCTTTTAATAAACCCATCCGCGGTAACTCCATTAATAGATTTAATAATAGTGCCCCGTTTAAAAATACTATCCTTATTATCCAGGTTCACATACACGGCCATCGTATCGTTCCAAAATTTCATATACATGGGGAACCCGGGGAATTGTTTTCCCTTTGCCCATTTTTTATATTCCTTACTGAAGGAAACACTAGTATGTCCGCATCTGATTTTTTCAACAAGAGGAGCCAGAATATGCCAGGCAAAATTCAACTCCGTCATACTGTCTTTGATTTCATCCCTGAACCTGTTAAAATACATATCCATACTGTCCTTGGATGTGTACCAGTATAGCGATGGGTGCTTGGCTTCTAAAATTTTCTGAAGCAGGTCGTAATCTGCACGCAATTCACCGGGTGGATATTTTTTGGCAGGGTTGTAATGCCGGGATGCGGAGCAGGAAATAAAAACTGTGGAAATAAGGAAAAAATAGAATAAACGCACAACAGAGCGGATGGAAGTGTTTTGCCAAATTACCTAAAAATTGTTAAATACACAGTCTTGTTTCTCAAAATGCTACTAAACTATTTTCCTTTTTTATTAAAGACTGCAGGTCTATCCTATCAACAAATTAAAAGCTTAGGGTTGATATACAATTACCCCGGTTACATTTGGGTGAATCCGGCAATAATAGTTCAAAGCGCCGTTAAAGGAATTGTTCAAATAATAAAAAGAACGGTGAGGAGGTATGGTATCGGTAAGGATATGGGTGCTATCAATACTCAGCGCATGCGGATGATCTGTTTCATTTACAAAAGTTACCGAATTTCCCTGAGCAATGGTAAGCACCGAAGGATAAAAACTACTGTCTTTAATGATTACATAATGAGTTAAGACGGTTCCGCCTTGCCCGTTAAAATCAGTAGGTGTTTTATTGCATCCGAGGCTCCAGCATATCCCCCACAATAACAGGAGTCCGAAAATCAATTTGCGCATCAGCACTAAAAGTTTGGGCTACAAAATAGCACAATTTGCCGGTTTTAAATGGATGCCAGGGGTTTGAATTATGAAAAAAATTTTTCAAAAACCGGAATATCCCTTTTTGGTACTCCAACTCCTTCATTCTAAGGCCTTCCCCTTTATTCCATATAATATGTCGTATTAATATTTTGGGATTTTGTTCCCTGGTATTTGCTGAGTCCGAAACTTACGAATATAGGTTCCGGTATTGAATTTTATTCTCTTTTAAAAAAAATTTACTGTGGATAAAAATTATTATCGCGCCATTTGGGGTGCCTTACCTAAAAACCACATTGTGGTTTGTACCTTTGCCGGATGCAGAATTACCTCGATGGGTTGAATGAAGCACAACGCACTGCAGTGCTCCATAAAGATGGTCCGATAATGATTATTGCCGGCGCAGGAAGTGGGAAAACAAAGGTGCTTACAACGCGCATTGCCCACCTGATGTCGAAACACGGCATTGACCCCTTTCGTATACTGGCCCTCACTTTTACCAATAAGGCAGCGGCCGAAATGAAAGATCGGATTGAGAAGACCCTGGGCACCACCGAGGCAAGAAACCTTTATATTGGTACATTCCATAGTGTATTTGCCCGGATCCTGCGATCAGAAGCTCCAAAGCTTGGTTATACTTCCAATTTTACCATTTACGATACCGACGATTCCAGAAGCGTGATTAAAACCGTGGTAAAAGAAATGAACCTCGACGAAAAACAATACAAACCCAATGTAGTTTTTAACCGAATTTCATCTGCAAAAAATGCCCTGGTTGGGCCCGAAGAATACCAAACTGACAGTATGCTGCAACAGGAAGACGCCAGAGCTAACCGTCCCCAAACCGGTGCTATTTACGACGCATATGCCAAACGCTGTTTTAAAAACGGGGCAATGGATTTTGACGACCTGCTTTTTAAAATGTACAGCCTGCTTACCCAATTCCCAGAGGCTTTAAGTAAATACCAGCATAAGTTTCAATATATCCTAATTGATGAGTACCAGGATACCAATCCCGCCCAATATGAAATCATCAAACTCCTGGGCGCCATGCACGAAAACGTATGCGTGGTAGGCGATGATGCACAAAGCATCTACAGCTTCCGGGGCGCTACCATCGAAAACATTCTCCAGTTTTCAAAAGATTATGAAGATGTGGTAATGGTAAAACTGGAGCAGAACTACCGCAGTACCAAAAACATCCTACACATTGCCAATGAAGTTATTTCAAACAACAAAGGGCAAATACAAAAGAAATTATTTACGGATAACGACGAGGGGGAGAAAATAAAACTGGTGCGCACTTTTACCGACAACGATGAGGGCAAAATGGTTGCAGATAGCATTCAGGAATTAAAATTGAGGAACCATTTTTTTAATCCGGATTTTGCCATTCTTTACCGCACCAATGCCCAAAGCCGGAGTTTTGAAGAGGCATTGCGAAAAATGGGAATCACATACCGTATTTATGGCGGCATAAGCTTTTACCAGCGGAAGGAAGTAAAGGATTTTATAGCCTACCTCCGCATCGTAATAAATCCGCAGGATGAAGAAGCATTAAAGCGAATCATTAATTACCCCGCCAGGGGTATTGGTAAAACCAGCATCGAAAAATTGGTGCTGTACGCCAACGAACGCAATACCAGTTTTTGGAACATTCTTACCAATGCCTCCATGTTTGGCATAAAAAGCGCCACACTCGAGGCCATCGATGGGTTTGTAACAATGATAAAAATGTTCCAAAGCGAGCTGAATAAAAAAAATGCATACGATCTCGCCGTGCTCGTAGGCAAGAGTACCCAAATTGTAAAGGAATTATTCAACGATAAAACGGTAGAAGGACTGGCACGATATGAAAACGTTCAGGAATTATTAAACTCCATAAAGGAATTTACAGAAACCCCTTCCAATCTGGAAGATGGCGAAGTGGGCGATAAAAGCCTCGCCGCTTATCTTCAGCAAATCATTTTGCTTACTGATGCCGATGACGACAAGACCAATGCAGATGCTGTAAAACTGATGACAATCCATGCGGCCAAGGGCCTTGAGTTTCCAGTCGTATTTGTTGGAGGACTCGAAGAAACGCTGTTTCCCAATGCCATGGCCGTTAATACAAGAGAAGAGTTAGAAGAAGAGCGAAGACTGTTTTATGTAGCCATCACAAGGGCCAAGAAGCACCTTTATTTAAGTTATACCAATGCCCGGTATCGTTTTGGACAATTACACCAAAACGACCCGAGCCGTTTTCTGGAAGAAATACCGGATGAATTTGTGGACAAAAGCAATGCGGGGGGAAATACCCGTAATAATGGAGGCCATTCGCAAATGCAGGGAAACGCCTTCCAGCGGATGCACCGTGGTTTCGGTAACGGATATGCGCAGGAAACCCCGAAATCAAAGCCTGCCTATACAAGCCCTGCCAGGCCTAAGGTGGTGGAACATACACCCAATGCAGATTTTGTTCCCAGTGATACTCAACACCTTGCAGTAGGACAAAAAGTTGAGCACCAGAAATTTGGATTTGGGGAAGTTATGAAAATGGAAGGGGCAGCGCATAACCCCATTGCCACCATCCAATTTGAAGAAAACGGGGAGAAAAAAATAATGCTCAACTATGCCCGGCTACGGATCCTTGAAAATTAATCAGCAAATTTCTTTGCATAAAATACAATCCCCGGCTGATTTCCAAATATAAACTCCACGCCATTTGCCTTAAAAATATCATACTTAATATTTAAGGAAGGGGATTTTATGCGGATGCCCCGGCCTTCCATATTCAATGTGGCCGAATCGGTGATCCGTACTCCCCGTAAACGATAGCTGATGCTTCCAACGGCGGTAACAGAATCTTCTATTTTTCTTAATTCGATGCTGTTAATAAGTGCTGTTTGAGCATCGGCCAATCCGGGTGGTGCAACACTTTTGTACACTACCCACCTTCCCAAAAGGGCAGATGTATTTGCATGCAGGGGCATTCCGGGTTCGTCTGGAACAATTGAATCTTTTCCTACCAATTCATAATAAAACTTCTGCATTTTCCGGAAAGTCCGCTGGTATTGTTCATCTTCTAAAATAAGCGAGTTTTGAGATAACGATTTCACCCGGAACCCATCGGTTCCAATAATCAGCCAATCAGATCCGGGTAATTCCGCTTCATACATCATACTCATTCGCATACTGCTGGCATCTTTCGAATATACATTGGGGCCGGTAAACCAAAGTTGCAGCGTATCTGAAAATATGAAATGCTTATCCCCTGGTCCCTTCCGTGAAACCTCCTGCCATCTTCCCTGGAAATCGGCGATATTATATAAGGGCTTTGATTCAACCGGGCGCGACCCGTTATTCTTTGGGGTTACCCCTTTTGGGATAACACGTTGTGCACCAGCAGTTAAAAATATCAGCAAACCCAATAATGTCATGCCAATCCGCATATTTAGAATTTTAATAAAATTAGTAAGATATCTATTAATGCATCTGGTTTCGAAAAACGAAAATATCGCCCGTTACCAACTTTTTAAATCCCGGTTTGTTAGTATTTATTGCAATTCGGATTAATTTTGCAACTTAATTTTTTGATATGATAAAAACAGGAAATCCGGTTATCAGCATTTATACAGAAATGACCCCCAATCCCGAAACCATGAAGTTTGTGGCAAATAAACTTCTATATCCGGGAAAGAGTATTGATTTACCAGATGAAGAAAGTGCAAAAGTTTCGCCCCTGGCTTTGGAGCTGTTCACCTTTCCATTTATTCGTTCGGTTTTTATTGCCAGCAACTTTGTTACCATTACCAAATCCAATTATACCGAAGAATGGGATGATATTATCCCCACCATCAAACAATTCTTAAAGGAATTCCTTGAAGAAGGAAAAGTGATTGTAAATGATGAAGATGTGGCCCGCATGAAGCAGGAAAGTACAAACGTAGTTAGTTCCGATGATGGGGATGTGGTAAAACGAATTAAGGAGCTACTCGAAAATTATGTAAAACCTGCGGTTGAAATGGATGGTGGCGCAATTCAGTTTAAAAGCTATGAAGATGGAAAATTAAACCTTACCATGCAGGGGAGTTGCAGTGGTTGTCCTTCCTCTATGATTACCCTGAAAGCCGGTATTGAGGGGATGATGAAACGGATGATACCCGAAGTGAAAGAAGTGGTAGCAGAAGCGGAGTAATTCATTTCCAACTAAATAATTTCCCCGGATAATCCGGGGTTTTTCATTACACTGCCTTTCCTGTTGTATTTTGCATGTAATGAACATGCAGGAAATATGGAAGGAGTTCTTATCCAATATCCGGGAAACTGGATTTTTAGAATGGTTAAGTACTGTTTCACAGATTGCCAGTGTTTGGTATGCCCGCAAAAATAATGTTCTTGTTTATCCAACGGGTATTGTCGGAATTCTGATAGCTGCTTACCTCTACTTATTTGTATCCCACCCTCCACTTTATGCCGATGGGTTATTGAATTTCTATTACTTTGCGATGAGTGTATATGGATGGTATAACTGGGTATTGAAAAAAGACAGCGGCCAATACGAATTTCCGGTAAGCTGGTGCAATAATATTGAACTTCGTGTGGGCCTGGCTATCTTCTTGGGGTTTGCAATTAGCTTATATTTCATTTTAAAACACGGTACCAACAGCAACACTCCGTTTCTCGATTCGCTGGTTTCTTCATCTGCTGTTACTGCCATGTGGTGGATGGCGAAACGAAAAATTGAAAATTGGCTGGCCTGGATCTTATCCAATATCGTAGCCATACCCCTCAATTTTTATAAAGGGTTTATGCTTTTTACTTTAATGTATTTCCTATTCCTCATCCTGGCAGGATGGGGCTTCTTCGACTGGAAGAAAATAATAAAACAGAAAAACAATGGCTGATTCGTATTGTAATGCCATAGCTGGTATGGGCCCTGCAGACCTTGCCTTGCATAAATCGTACCACGATAAACATTATGGTTTTCCCATACAAGAAGACAACGAGCTCTTTTGCCGGTTGATCCTGGAAATAAACCAGGCCGGCTTAAGCTGGACAACCATTTTACGGAAACAGGATAATTTTAGAAAATCGTATTCGGGATTCGATATCAAAAAAGTGGCCAAATACGGAGAAAAGGACCGGCATAGATTAATGAACGATGAAGGTATTATCAGAAACCGGTTAAAAATTGAAGCCGCAATCACCAACGCAAAAAAAATAGAGGAGTTGAAAAGACATTTTGGCTCTTTCAGGAACTGGCTGGATGCACATCATCCATTATCCCGAAAAGAGTGGACCAGCCTGTTTAAAAAGACATTTTACTTTACAGGAGGTGAAATTGTAAATGAATTTTTGGTAAGTACAGGATACCTGCCTGGCGCCCATACAGAAACCTGCCCCATCTTTAAAAAGGTAAAGAAGTTAAGTCCTGCATGGACAAAAAAGTAGCCGATGCTTAAAAAAATAGTCATAATTGGTCCCGAATCAACCGGAAAATCGACCTTATCGGAAATGCTGGCCAAAAAATTTAATACCTATTGGGTTCCCGAATACGCACGGGAATATTTATTGGAGCATGGCACCAACTATCGGTTTGAAGATCTGCGAAAAATAAGGGAGGGCCAGTTGGCACTGGAAGAACAATTTTCCCGGCAAGCCCTGGAGGAAAGGAAAAAACTTTTATTTATAGATACCGACATGCAGGTAATCCGGGTATGGAGTGAATTTGTTTTTAACCAGTGCGACAGCCGGACCCTTAATGAAATTGTAGCGAGGAATTATGATTTATACCTGCTTTGCAATACCGACCTGCCGTGGGTTAAAGATGAATTGCGGGAATACCCCGATGAAACTACCCGAATTAAATTGTTTCATCATTATAAAGATGCCATGATAAACCAGGATACTCCCTGGGAAGAAATCAGGGGAGGATACCAAAACAGATTGCCCTGTGCCGTAAAGGCTATCGAAGACCTTTTAGGAATTGTTGATTAACAGGATACCTATTGGGAGTTTCAAAAAGAATAAACTCGCCAAATAAATGAAAAATTTTTGTGCGCATGGCTATACTACTAAAAGACTTCTTAGCGAATTAATTCCTGGATTTCGGAGTCGGCGGCAAGGTTATTCATTTGCCGTAAAATCATGGCCGACCTGCGGGCCACATAATTACTAAGCGGTTTTACAGAAAACTTTTTTGGATTGGGCAGGCAGGCCGCAATCATGGCAGCCTGGGCATTTGTCAGGTTTTTGGCATCCTTTCCAAAATAGGATTTGGCCGCTGCCTGGATTCCAAAAATTCCATCGCCCATTTCTGCCACATTCAAATACGTTTCAAGGATTCGTTGTTTGTTCCATAGCTTTTCAATCATAAACGTGAAATAAACTTCAAGTCCTTTTCTAAAGAAACCTCCATGTTGCCATAAAAAAACATTTTTTGCCGTTTGCTGGCTTATGGTACTTGCCCCTCTTTGCCGGGTGGGATGTTTTTCATTAAATACGATCGCTTTTTTAATGGCCTTTACATCAAATCCGTTGTGATCGGGAAAAAGCTGATCTTCGGAGGCAATTACCGCCAGTTTTGCCGCACTGCCCATTTCATCAAAAGAAATATAATCCCGTTTTAATCCATCACCCCGTACAACACTCACCGCCTGGGTAATGGTGATGGGAGGATTAATCCAACGGGTAAGGATAATGTAAGCCAATTGCAGGATAAACATCCAGATGAAAACCCTGAAAATTCGCTTTCCCCATTTATTTTTTTTCGGCAATTTCTCTGTGCTGTCCATTAGTGCGATTCCTTCCCTGTTAGGTTAACATATTCGATCCGGTATCCATGCTTTCCAATTACAATTCCTTTTGCGCCAATTCGGGTAAAGAGGTAGCCAAGTGCTCCAAGGCCAATTCCTCCCAGCAACAGTTGAGGGCTAAATTTAGGGCGGTCGGCAAGGTAAACTACGCCGCTGGCTACCGTAAGTACTATGCCTCCTCCAATTAAAGAAGCTCCGCTTGCATTCAGGCTAAATCCCTTTTGCTTTTTACCCAATCTGGCAATTTGCGTATAGGGGTATGCGTAACGAAAGCTTCCTACGGTATCTGTAATAAAAAATCCCAGTTGTGTGGGAATCCGCTGAACCAGGAATTCCCGAAGGAACAAACTGTCGTTTGTGATTTTTTCAATCCGGGCATTCCGATAAGCGCCCGAATAGGTAACAAACTCAATTTCCGTGCCTGCATAAAACGATTTAAGAGTTCTATTGTGCTTTTTCAGTACGATAAAATCCGACGGTTGGCCATTGGCATGAAAAACGATAAGAATAAGGGATAACAGTAGCCAGCGCATAAACAGGATTTACAGGTGTCCTACGGGAGTAAACAAAGTTCCGGCAATAAGCAGGGCTCCAAAAATAATAAACATGAGCCCGGAGAAACGGTTAATGATGTTAATATTCCTATCGGTAAGTTTAGCGCGTAACCGGCCGGCAAGGTTTATTTTAAATATATCCGCACTCATATTCATCAATAGGCAGATGGAAAACAAAACAAGCTTCTCTTCATAGGTGTGGGAAATGGATTTGGTGGCAGCGGCAAACCAAAGTGTAATTACTCCCGGGTTCAGGGTGTTGATTAAAAATCCGGTAAGGGCAAGTCCTGCATGGGTAACATTACTGATCTTAATCCCCTTATCTACTTCATCTTTGGGTTTATATTTTCTGAAGAACAGGTAATATACCCCCAGGCCTATCAAAAAAATTCCACCTGCAATTCCAATAGGTTTTTTAAAGTTGAATAATTCCTGAAAAAAACCGCTAAATGCATTTGCTGTAATTACCCAAAGCGCATCGCTAAGCCAAACTCCGGCAATAAAATAAAGGGCGCTGGCAATACCGTAATTAATCCTGATTTTTATGATCGTAAAAATAACAGGGCCTACCGAAAAGATGAGCATTAAGCCCAATAACAGCCCTGTTACAATTGCATCAACCATTCCTTATAATTTCTTCAGATTTTCTCTTCCTGCAAAAACGTTTGCCAGTCTTTTAGAATTTCGCCTTTCAATACCCTGGGAAATTTATGCTGCCCCCCCACTTTCCCTTTCATCTCCAGGAATTGAAGAAAGGTCTCTTCCGAAAGCACTTCTACCTCCACAGATTTAAGAGCATGTTTTCTTTCCACCTCATAATCATCATTCAACATTTTCAATTTCGCATCAATTACCTGGGCGAGTTGAACAGCATTAACTTTATCGTCGGTAGCAATATACCATTGATGCGAAAAGAAATTCCCGTTTGGAATCCCTGCTACCGTAAACTCGGGTATAAAAATATTCAACTCCTCAGAAGCCATTTCTATCGCTTTATTCATATTATCTACGCTCAGATGTTCCCCCACCAAACTAAGAAAATGCTTGGTACGCCCCGTAATAATGATCTCACTTTTTTCCCGGTCTACCAACCGTACGGTGTCTCCAATGGCGTACCGCCAGGTTCCCGCATTGGTGCTAATCAGGATGGCATAATCCTTGTTTAGATCAATTTCATGGATCATGAGGGCATCCGGGTTTTCAATCATATTCCCTTCGCTATCAAAATTGTGTTCATCAAAGAGCACGAATTCAAAGAAAATATTATTGTTTAAAACCAGTTGCATGGCTCCTCCGCTGTTTTGACGGCTTTGAAAAGCAAGAAATCCTTCACTGGCCAGATACGTTTCTATATAAGTTATGGGTTTGCCCATTAGTTTGGCAAATCCTTTTTTGTATGGATCCATCGCCACCCCTCCATGAACATAAAATGCCAGGTTGGGCCATAGTTCATGGATATTCTTCAACTTATACCTTTCAATTATTTTTTCGATGCACAATTGAAGCCATGCCGGGACTCCTACAATAAATCCAATATCCCAATTGGGTGCATTTTCAACCACCTCTTCCAGCTTCTTTGCCCAGTCCTTTTCGCGTGCAATTTTTTTTCCGGGTTTGTATAGGCCCAGCCCCTGGAACCATAGGGGTATCTTTTGCTGTTGGATGCCGCTAAGGTCGCCGGCGTAATAGGTAGGTCCTTTTTGTAATTCTGTACTTCCGCCAAGCATTAGCCAGCCCTTACTCACTGCCGATTTGGGAACATTCTCATATTTTACCAGGCTTAGCAATTGCCGTACACTGGTAAGGGTATTGCTCCTGATTAGTTCTTTGGTTACCGGGATATATTTACTTGCCGCTTCGCTGGTGCCACTGCTCAGGGCAAAATATTTAATTACCCCCGGCCAGGAAACATCGGGTATGCCTTCCAGTGCTTTATGCCACCACTCGGCATACATCTTATTATAATTATAGGTGGGTACCACCTGCTGAAATTTCTTCCCTTTATGCCTGCTAAGTAAAATCTCATCAAAACGGTATAATTGTCCAAATTCGGTAAACCGGGCTTTACGCAATAATTTACCCAACACTTTCAACTGTTGGCGACGCGGGTCGCTAATGGGTAAATTAAGCGCCCGGGCTATAGATTTGGGTAACCTGATATCTATAAGGGTCATTAAAAAACTGTTAGCTCAAAGAACAAATATACTTGTTTCGGGCTCCGTATATTACGAATTATATAACAAATACCCTCTTTAAATGCCGGGGATCCCCGATGCTCACAATCCTTATTAGAAATTTGCCAAAATTGGCTACGTTTGCCGCAAAATCTAACAAACATGAAGAAACTTTTATTATTGCTTGTTTTATCGGGTGTGCTAACCACCACAAGAGCAGACGAGGGCATGTGGCTTCCCATGCTTCTGGGCAAACAGGTTTATGCCGATATGGTAAAGAAAGGGCTGAAACTTTCTAAAGAACAACTTTACTCCATCAATAAGGCCTCTATTAAAGATGCGATTATCATTTTTGGCGGAGGTTGTACCGGTGAAATTGTGAGTAACCAGGGCCTGATTTTCACCAACCACCATTGCGGCTATGGTGCCATTGCTGCTGCCAGCGATGTACAGCACAATTACCTGCGAGATGGTTTTTACGCCTATAATAAAGACCAGGAAATACCGACCAAACTCACCGTACAATTCCTGGACCGGATTGTGGACGTTTCGAAAGAAGTGGAAACCGCTTTTAAAGGAATGAGTTGGGATGACAGAGTAAAGAACAGGCAGGAAATATATAAGAACATCACCGATAAGGTAGCCGATAAGGAAAATGGAATGAGTGGCCGCATTTATTCTATGTTCAACGATAACCAGTACCTGATGTTTGTGTACAAAATTTACCGGGATATCCGCCTGGTTGGAACTCCACCTGAAAGTGTGGGAAAATTTGGAGGAGATACCGATAATTGGGAATGGCCAAGGCATACCGGCGATTTTTCCGTTTTCAGGGTGTATATGTCGAAGGATGGGAAGCCGGATGAATATTCTACTGAGAACATCCCCCTCAAACCAAAATACTTTTTACCGGTGAGCCTCAAAGGGGTAAAGGATGGTGATTTTGCCATGATCTTTGGATACCCCGGAGGTACCAACCGCTACGAAACCAGCTATGGGATAAAATTAAAAAATGACATTGATAATCCGTCTCTCGTGGCATTGCGTGCTATTCGCCTGAAATATATGCACGAACAAATGATAAAGGACCCGGCTGTTAAACTCAAACTGGCTTCTAACTATGCCAGCGTGGCCAATTACTGGAAGTTTTTTGACGGGGAAACCAAGCAACTGAAAAAATTTCATACCTACGACCAAAAGCAACAATATGAGAAAGACTTCAGTAAATGGGCAAAAGGAAAACCCGATTACGAAAACCTTATGAACGAATATGAGAAAAACTATGCCGCCTGGGCACCTTATGCCAAACATCGTCAATACATCCGGGAAGGTATTTTAGGCTCCCCGCTTGCTGCCTTTGCTTCTACCCTCGAAAGGCTGGAATCAGTCCTGCAAAAACAAGACGCTTCGGCAAAGGATCTTGAAAATGCCAAAACCATGGCGGAAGCTTCGCGCAAACGATTTTTAGAATCGGAAAACATCCCAAGTGATGAAAAGATCCTGGGAGCCGTAACAATGGCCTTTTATAATGATATTGATAAAGACCAGTATCCAATTGGCTTTTATGAGGGGTTAAAAAACAGCTATGGCCCGCTGGATGATGATGCCACTTTCAAGAAATGGGCCCACGATGTTTTTACCAATACCCTCTTGCTTAATGACAGTAAATGGAATAAATTTATGGAGCATCCCGATGCAGCTACTTTGCAGGCCGATCCTGCATTCGCCTTTGCTTCGGCATTTGTAAGTAATTATTCCGATAAATACAGTCCTCTTTACACGGCATTTCTCAATAAAAACAATGAGCTGAATCATTGGTATATGAAAGGGATAATGGAAATGCACCCAGAGGCAGTTAACAAAATGTACCCCGATGCCAACTTTAGTATGAGAGTAAGCTATGGCAGCGTAAAAAGTTATGTTCCCCGGGATGCGGTTAAATATGACTACATCACCACCAGTAAGGGGGTGTTGGAAAAGTATATACCCGGCGATTACGAGTTTGATCTTCCCGCCAAACAGGTAGAACTGTTTAAGAAAAAAGATTTTGGCAGGTACATCGATAAAACTAAAAAAGATCTGGTTGTAGGATTCATAACTACCAACGACATTACGGGAGGAAATAGTGGAAGCCCTGTAATTGATGGAAACGGACATCTGATCGGACTTGCTTTTGATGGAAATTATGAAGCTTTAAGCCACAAAATTGCATTCGATAAAAACCTGAACCGTACCATTTGCGTAGATGTTCGATACGTTCTTTGGTGTATTGACAAATTGGGCGGGGCGAAAAATATTATTGATGAATTGAAACTGGTTCCCTGACCTCATTTTTAAGAGATTCTATGCTTGCAGGGGTTGCTTTTGGGCAATCCCTGTTTATTTTAAAAAAATACAACAGGGATGCTTGCATTTTATAATCGCAGGTTGTATTTTGTGCTTCAAACACTTACAAATCTACCTATCCTCACGGCTTCCGTGTAAATGCTCCTTATTGGCAGCAACCTACGGAAATATCCGAAAGCCATCATTTATCCACTCCCGTTAGTTTTAATAATTATTGGCAGGCTTTATGCATTGTTTACAAATAAACAAACTCCAATGAATTTTAATATGCAACTGGAAGTTAACGGAGTACTAACAGCCGTATTCATTGAAGAAATCCCGCATCGATACCACAATATGTGCAGGGCAAGTTTTCAAAACGGGTATGAGAACATTTTCTTCACAGACTGTGAAACCGGCAAATGGATTGAAGAAACCCTGGGGTTTACGGCACTTGCGGCAGCCCTGGGAAAGGAAATTCAAAAGCACCTCCGGTCTCCCTTTCATGTTCCTAAATTGCTTACCTGGCACAATCAGTATATTAATAGCAAGTATTTTTCCTTTGGATTCTTCATGTATCTGAATGGGACCCAAAAGCTTTACCAGATTTACAATTCCGACAGGAAATATCTGTACACCCTAACCGAAATGAAAAACGAGGAATGGCAAATATTAGGAAACACGAATAATTATTATACCCACCTTGATATTTTCTTCCTCAAAAACATAGTGCAGGCACTCGCATTATATTCCGAAAAGGTAAAATAACCTGCAAACCGGTTTCCAAATATCCGGGAGGAACACCGAATAGTCAATTATATTTTCTTTAGCCAAATGGGTATAACGGTAATGAAAAAACGAATTTGAGATCTACCTCCGTTTACGGTTAATCCCTGTTACTCGCACTTCATTTCTCCTTTTCGGATAATAAATGGTTCCGATTTAATTCCCTTTTCTCCTCTATTTCTGCCTCCGCAACGTTAGTATGATCCCATTTTTCCCCGCAGGGGAGTAAAAAAAATGCCTTTAACCCTGCTTAAAATCAGCAATTCCTTAACAGTAATATTCGTAAATTTAATACCCATCTTCCTCCGAATAACCTTCCAAATCACTGCCCGTATTTCAATAAAAATATAAACTCATTCTTTTATTAAAAATCGTTGTTATGAAAAATTCAAAAGTACTTTCCGCCCTTTTGTTGGGAGCCGCAGCCGGTGCAATTCTCGGTATATTGTTTGCTCCCGAAAGCGGAGCAGAAACAAGAAAGAAAATTAAAAAGAAATCGAAAGAATTTGGCGACAGGTTAAAAACTTCCATAAACGATATCGGAGAAAATATCTCTGAAAAATTTTCATCTGTTAAAAGGGAAGCTGACGATCTTTTAAACCAAAAGGGTTAGCCAAAAAGAAATAAATAAAATACGAACATGAATCAGGATGAAAGGCAGTATTCCTCCCACAAAAATGAGGATGGAGGATTTTCATATACAAAGGACCAATTAGAATCCCTATTGGAACAGGCAGGAGAATATGCTGAAACGCGCATAAAGCTATGGCAATATAAGGCCATTCACAAAACCAGCGATCTTTTAGCAACTGCCATTTCCGGATTAATAGTTGCCCTCGCCTTTATCTTCTTTTTGGGCCTGTTTAATATCGCCCTGGCTTTCTTTATCGGCAGTCTGCTCGGAAAAACATATTGGGGATTTTTCATCCTGGCCGGGATTTATTTGCTTATATGGTTCATTTTTAGGGCAGGGAATAATCGCTGGTTTAAAGTTCCTCTTACCAACTTTATCATTAAAAAGTTTTTCTAATCATGGTAATTACAACCAAAGCGGAATTGGAAGCGGCCATTGTAAAAATGGAACAGAAACAGGTTGTTCAAAAACAGGAATTGATTACACAATTCAGAAAAACGAAAGACAGTCTGGATCCTGTAAACATGGCAAAGGGAGCCTTAAATAAATGGGTTTCCTCTTCGGGGATAATAGAGGGAGTTCTGCCCACGATAACAGGAATAGCGGCCGGTTTCCTTTCAAAAAAAATAGTTACGGGACGATCTCCGGGGCCAATAAAAAAGTTAGTGGGCGAGTTATTACAATTAGCAATCGCCAAAACCAGCATTTCCAATGCCGATAAAATAAGGGCATATGGGATTGCCCTATATCATGCCATTACCGGCCATTCAAAAAAGAAAGTAGAGGAAGAGCTGGTCTCTGCCGATGACCCTACCTGAGAATTTAGGATGACTTTTGTTTAAACTTTTCAATTGCCTTTTTTGCAAAATCACGGAGAATAAGTTCGCCACTTATCCTGGCCCGTTCGAATAACAATTTATCCCAGTGGGCAGTTCCTTCCCAAATTATCTGTTTTAGAGCCTGCATGGCTTCCGGACTATAACCGGCAAGAGTATTACTCAACCTGCTTACCGATTCTTCGAGGTTATCAAGGGTTTCGTGCACTTCGGAAAACAACCCCTTGCGCTTTGCCCAATCGCTGTTCCTCCACATAGATGCATCAATAGAAAGTGAAGCAAATGCAGCATGGCCAATCTTTCTTTCAACCACCGGGCCAACCACAAAAGGGCCAATTCCAATTGCCAGTTCACTCAGTTTCACATCTGCCTTATGTAGGGCTATGGAATAATCGGCTGCCGCAGCAAGCCCCACACCGCCGCCCACACATTTCCCCTGAATTCTTACAATAATAAGTTTTGGGCAGGTGCGCATGGCATTAATCACTTTGGCAAATCCACTAAAGTAAAGGAAGCCGGTATCTTTATCCTTAATTTGAACCAGTTCATCAAACGAGGCTCCTGCACAGAATGTCTTTTCGCCACCGCTCTTAAGGATGAGGACCTTTGTTTCCTCGCGGTTACCCGCCGAAATAATTTCACCGGCAAGTGTTTCCAAAATTTTCCCCGGAAGGGAGTTACTTTGAGGATGAAAGAATTCAATAGTCGTTATCCCGTTATGTGTTTCTGTTTTAACATAACCTCCGGCAATTTCCTTAATCATAAATGATTGCTTTAACTAATTTTATTTTTCATTTGCACCATGGTTAATATGGTTCCTACGCCAACGGCCTCATCGGTATTATCAAAAATTTCGACCAGCCATTTAACTATCCCTTTTGGAATATCTGCGCCTCTGACGGTAGCATCTTCTTTCATTTCCTGGGCCGTTTTTTCCTTGCAGGTAAACCGGATATAAATTGAAGTTCCGGGATAAACCGGTTTAGTAAACCGTAATTCATCAATACCATAATTAAGTAACACCGGATTTTTCTCAAAGCTATCTACAAACAACCCCGCTGCGGCGCTTATTAAGAAATACCCATGTGCCACCTGTTGCTCAAACATGGTTCCGGCAAAATCCGTATCCTTTAAATGAGCATAAAAGTGATCTCCCGAAAGATCTGCAAATGCATCAATGTCTGTTGATGAAATTAATCGCTTCTCGGTTATAAGCTGGTCTCCAATTTCCAATTCTTCAAAATACTTTTTGAATGGATGAGTTCCTTCCAGATTCCCTTTTGCATGTTGCTGAAAAACAGAAGAAACGGCGGTCATCATGGAAGGTGAACCCTGAATTGCAGTACGTTGCAGGTAGTGCCGGATTCCTCGCAGCCCACCCATTTCTTCTCCGCCACCTGCTCTTCCAGGCCCGCCATGCACCAACATAGGAAGAGGAGACCCGTGTCCGGTACTTTCTTTGGCACATTCCTGATTCAAAATAAGAATCCTTCCATGGTATGTTGCAGCATTGATTACATATTCCCGTGCAATTTTTGCATCTGCTGTAACAATAGAAGAGCAAAGGCTACCCTTCCCCAACTTACTTAATGCAATCGCTTCATCCACCCCTTTATACGGCATGATGGTGCTCACCGGACCAAAGGCTTCCACATCATGAGGTTCTGAGGAAGCAAAAGGCATATCGTTCATCAACAATACCGGACTGATAAACGCTCCCATATTTGCATCGGCATCCAGAACTTCCACACTATCCAAGGATCCATATATTATTTTAGAGGATGCAAGTAATTTGCTTAATTGGGATTTTACTTCTTCTCGTTGTTCTTTTCCGGCAAGCGCCCCCATTCTCACTTTTTCATTGGCCGGGTTACCAATTACGGTTTTCGCTAGCTCGGGTTTCAACGCCTTCCATACCTCTTCCATTTTATTTTCCGGAACAAAAATGCGTCGGATGGCAGTGCATTTCTGGCCGGCCTTCACCGTCATTTCCTTTTTTATCTCTTTTACAAAGAGATCCCATTCGGGCATACCCGGAGCCACATCCTCACCCAGCACAATACAGTTCAGGGAATCGGCTTCGAGGTTAAAGGGTACATTATGTTCCAGAATGGCAGGATGCGATTTCAATTTTAAGCCGGTGGATGCAGAACCCGTGAAAGTGACCACATCCTGGCTTTCCACATGTAAAAGTAAATCGCCGGCACTGCCGCAAATGAGTTGCAATGCCCCTTCGGGTAGAATTTTTGATGCGATAATTTCTCTGACCACCACTTCGGTAAGAAAAGAAGTAACCGTAGCAGGTTTCACTACTGCGGGTACGCCTGCCAGTAAGTTAACTGCAATTTTTTCGAGCATTCCCCAAACCGGAAAATTATAGGCATTGATGTGAATGGCAACACCTTCCTTTGGTACCAGGATGTGATGCCCCATAAAGCTGTTATTTTTTCCCAGGTTCACCGGGTCGCCATCCAGGGCAAAAATTTCATCCGGCAATTTTCTCCGCAAGGAGGCGTTTGAAAACAGGTTCCCAATTCCTCCCTCAATATCTATCCAGCTATCAATACGGGTGGCTCCGGTTCGGTAACTCACTGCATAAAACTGTTCTTTCTTACTCAGCAGGTGAATAGCCAGGGCGCGTAACATCCTGCCTCTTTCCTGAAAAGTCATTCTCCGAAGCGCCGGGTTTCCTTTCTTTCTCGCATACGCCAATGCTGCCTTAAAATCGAGGCCCCGGGTACTGGCAAATCCAATGGTATCTCCGGTAACGGCATCAAACAATTCCTGGCCTTCTCCATCACCGGTTATCCACTGGCCGGAAAGGTAATTTTCTAATTTGCGCATAGCATGCTAATTGAATTGCAAAACTAAGATTTGAAACCCTACGGGAAAAGCGAAAAACCAAGAAAAGGAAATTTGCAAATTCAACTTGCAACTTATCAGGAACGTAGGCTCCTACAAGATGACTACTTTTTTATATGTTTGGCACCCTAATTCCATCTTGTTCAATCATCCTTTTGCAATTTAAAAATCTCGTTGACGGTTGTTTTGAAGACATTGGAAATTTTTATCGCAAGGACGGTGGATGGAACATATCTTTCTGCTTCAATTGAATTAATAGTTTGCCGCGAAACGCCAACTTTATCTGCCAATTGCTGTTGTGTTATATCCAATTTTGCCCTTTCAACTTTGAGCATATTTTTCATTAGCGTCCATTTTTTTGCAGATAGTACATAATCAGATATACGATCAACATACTCAACAGCATTTGCTGAGCAGTAAGGATACCAATCGGATCTTTAAAAATTAAGTCAATGAAAGGGTTCATAATGACATACAATATGGCCCATATAAATGCCCAGGACATCGACTTTAATCTTAGAAACACGGTCATTTCATCTTCCACCCTGTCTCTTGACCAGGCAACAAATAACAATCCCAGGATAAACGCATTGAGTGTAAGGGTACGAAATAATTCTTTCTGGGTCTGAACCAGTTCTACATTCATTGACTTTACAATAACTGCAGAGACAATGGCTAAAACCATCACAGTTATACCGAGTTTTTTAAAATATAAAGGAAGAAGGGCAGGTCTTTTTTTGCATATTTTGCTTTCCATAATGACAATTTTGCTGTTCTAAAAGACAAACATACTTTACATTATAGAATTATCAAAATTTTTATCCGTTTCATAATCCTTTCTACCGTCCTGCAGCTTTGCGATGGGGTTATTTGTTAGCAATAGATTAGTAAAAGTATTACTATCGTTCAATCTTGCACTTCTGCCCACTGGAAGCAATTCACCCGCCATATTGCCAAAATGCTTGCTGGCAGCGGTCCATCATTATTGCTTTATCTCAACACTAATTACATGTAAGTTATTTTCTCCAATATTTTTTAAGGAATGTGGTATTAATGGCTCAGACCATAATGCTGTATTGGGAGGAGGTATATTAAAAATATTTCTCGAATCTACCATAACATTCCCGTTAGCATCGTATAAAATCTGACCAACTGAGGATATAAAGTGAAGCTGGAAATCGATGTGTATGAACTTTAGTGATTTCTCCAGGCAATATTAAAGTGTCCAACACACGCACAAAATTATTTTCAAATAGCAGTTTGTGATGTTCTGGAGCCGCAACTAAAGCATCAAGGTTATCGTCCCAAGTCCATATAATATCATTCATGCTGCAAAATTTACAATGGGTTGTTGCTAACAAGTATAGTTCCGTATTTGGGGTTGGCGGCAAAAGCATAGCAGCAATAAAAAAGGAGATCCCTGTTTTGGTTATAAATATTTCAATTACCAAAACGGCTACAATGCCTATTCGGGATTTATAGGTAACCTTTCTTTCCAAAATATTCCCGGCAAAGGAATGAAGGAGAAGTATTACCTGGAATTAGCATAAACCCTCATTCCACAGTTTTCTCATATCACTTTAAATGGGAACGTAACATCCATGCCGTAGTTTCGTGCTGTTCCATTAGGGAAGTCAGGTAGTCGATGGTGCCATATGCTAACTCCACTTCCTTCTGCAATTTTGAAATACTTTCCCGAAGATGAATTATAATAGCTTCGTGATCGGAAAGCAGGCGGCGGAAAAAGCTCAAACTGTCATTCCCTTCAGTAGCTTCTTCGGAAAGGTGGGTAATTTTAAGATAGGTTTTCATGGTAGCCGGTGCATAATGGCCAATTTTTCTTATTCTTTCGGCCACTTCGTCCACAATGTTCTCTAATTCCGTATATAATTGTTCAAAATAGGTGTGAACCGTATGGAAGTCGGGGCCTTCAATATTCCAATGCGCATTCCTGGTTTTTAGATAAAGCAAAAACTCATCTGCCAAAAGAGGTTCCATAATTTCTGCGATTATTTCGGTTTGTTTTGGGGTGAGGCCTATATCTGCTTTTTTCATTTTATTCAATTTTCGATTTTAAGGAACAGAATTATTTCTAATCAATATGAATGTAAAACAACCTGCCGGCCATAAAGTTGAATAGGGGAAATATTAATGAATCCTTTTCCGGAGCAATTCACTTAATTTTTTATCCGGGGCCCGCTAATCCAGGCAGATGGCAACAGGAGGATCCTTCTAACAGGAACCCTTCCGGTTTCATAACAGAAAAATTCAAATGAAAAATATGAACCGCGGAAAATCAGGCTACAATTTCCGGTTTGTGCTTATCAATTTCGCGGCAAAGAAATTGGAAGATTGAATCAATAGACCCCTCCCCCTTAATAATTTCCACCTTATTAAACCTTTTATAATAATCAGCAACTGCGGCTGTTTTATTATAATATTCTACGATTCTGGCACGGATGACCTGTTCATTTGTGTCATCGGATCTTCCGCTTGTTTCTCCTCTTTTTATAAGCCGCCTTACCAGCTCATCTTCAGAAACATGTAATGCGAGCATAGTATTAATGGCGCTGTGCTTTTGGGCAAGCAGGTTGTCCAGGGCTTCGGCTTGTGCAGCCGTACGGGGAAAGCCATCGAAAAGAAAACCTTTTGCATCCGGGTTAGCATCCAATGCCGCATCAATCATTCCAATTACCACCGAATCTGGTACAAGCTGGCCTTTATCCATCAATTTTTTGGCTTCCATTCCTAAATCTGTTTTCCGGGAAATTTCAGACCGCAACAGATCGCCTGTACTGAGGTGTTTTAAACCATATCGGGAAACCAGGCGTTCACTTTGCGTTCCTTTACCACTACCTGGAGGGCCAAAAAGAATAATATTGAACATGTTCACTTTTTCTTGGTTATTGATGAAGCAGACGGTTAAACAGGATATTTTAAGTAACGGCCGCTTTTGAGGTGGTAAATATAACTCAATATCGGGAAGAGAGATGGGCAAACATGAGGATTATTAAACGTTTTCTTTTATTCGTTTAATTTATTGATGTTTTTTCAAATGATTCTCATAAATCTTTAATATTTTTCGAGCCGTCGGGGTATTTATACTGTAACAAGTATTTTTGCTAATATCGAATAAATTAATGCTTTATGGGAAATTTAAGGCTAAGCCAGCTTGCACAAACCCTGATTCCATCAGAAATTGTACAATTAGGGGCCGCCATTAAAGAAAAAATAAAAGCGGGCCAGCACATTTATAATTATACGATTGGTGATTTTGATTCTTCGATATTCCCCATTCCGGATGCACTGGAGGCAACCATTGTGGAAGCCTATCATCAGCATAAGACCACCTATCCGGCGGCAGAAGGCGAACTGGTGTTAAGAAAGGCGGTATCCCGGTTCATTGAGCACCATCAAAAAGTTACCTACCACCCAAACGAAATTCTGATTGCATCGGGCGGTAGGCCTTTGATTTATTCGGTTTACCGCACTATTGTAGATAGCGGAGACAGGGTGATCTATCCGGTGCCAAGCTGGAACAACAATCATTATGCCCATTTTACCCAAGCGGAGCATGTTGTTATTGAATCAACACCGGAAAATGATTTTATGCCAACGGCAGCGCAAATAAAGCCACACCTGAAAGGCGCTACCCTGCTGGCATTATGTTCGCCTTTAAACCCTACCGGTACAACGTTTCATAAAGAAGAATTAGAAAAAATTTGCGATCTCGTGATTGCAGAAAATGCCAGCAGGGACCCCGGGGAAAAGAAGCTTTTTGTAATGTTCGATCAGATTTACTGGACGCTCACTTTTGGGGAAACCCGGCATTTCAATCCGGTGGCTCTTCGTCCGCAGATGAAGGAATACAGCATTTTTATTGATGGCATCAGTAAAGCATTTGCGGCAACCGGAGTGCGGGTGGGATGGGCCCTTGGGCCCGAGCAGGTAATCGTAAAAATGCGAGGAATAAACAGCCATATTGGAAGTTGGGCTCCAATGGCTGAACAACATGCTACTGCAAAATTTCTTAATGATGAAGCGGCGGTAAATGATTTCCTAAAACATATTTGCAAGGAAATTTCGTTCCGCCTCAATAAGATATATGACGTGTTTCATACCCTAAAAAACGAAGGGTTTTCGGTAGATGCCATTAAACCACAGGCGGCAATTTACCTAACGGTGCAGGTTAACCTGAAAGGAAAAAAAACATCCGATGGGAAGACCCTGGAAAAACAAACCGATGTAACTTCTTATTTACTCAATGAAGCATCACTTGCCCTGGTTCCATTTGAAGCTTTTGGCACCAAAACGGACAGTAGTTGGTACCGGCTTAGCGTAGGCTGTTGTAAAAAGGAAGAAATTGAGGAAATGGCAGCCAGGTTAAAGACTGCGCTGAAAAAGCTTTCCTAATTCTTGTTATTTAAAAAGATAAATGCTTGCTCTTTTTTATTCCGCACCATTTTTTTTATCTCCACCGGATTATTGGTTACTTTATATCGAACCAAATCAATCACCTCGTGGGCCAATACGAAATTATCGAGGCGCTCCACGTTGTACAATAACTCATGAAGCCATGTCACTTCCATTTCAATAGCCTTGGGCGACATTAAATCCTGTTTGAATAAAACGAGTAAATCGCGATTTGAGTTATTCATAGCAAATCAAAAATTGGATTATTTATACCCAACCATCCCCTGGCGGTTAGGGCATCCGCATTGTCCTTTCCTGGCGGAAGAACAACCGGCGGCACAAATACAGGCGATAATGAGGAATAAAAAGGATATTTTTTTTACGTGTTGCATTGGATCAAGATTCTAATTTAAACTATTTTCAGGAATAAATATTGTCTTTTTTGGGAACGGACTTTCAAAATAAGAAAATGCAAGCTGCTAAACGGGTTTTGGTGGCCCCTTTAGACTGGGGTTTAGGGCATGCTACCAGATGTATCCCAATTATAAATATATTAAAGATTAATGGAATAGATGTGCTGTTGGCAGGAGAAGGTCCCTCCATAGAAATTTTGGTTAAAATCTTTCCCGGAATCCCTGTTTTACCCCTGGAAGGATACCGGGTTAGGTATTCCCGGAACAGGGCATTATTTCTCCCTAAACTCTTCGCCCAATCTATCCGTATCAAAAAAAAGATAAAGCAGGAACATAATTGGCTTCAACGGGTGATTGAAACGTATGAAATTGATGCCGTAATTTCTGATAATCGGTTTGGTTTGTGGAGTTCCCGCATTCCTTCCATATTCATCACCCATCAACTCCAAATAAAAACGGGATTAAAGTTATTGGATCTTCTTGCCACGCATATTAATTACCGGTTTATTAAAAAATTTAGCGCCTGTTGGGTTGCTGATGTTTCCGGAAATGAAAACCTGGCGGGGTATTTATCACATCCAAAAGGGAGGGTACCTTTTCCTTACCAATACATCGGGTTGTTATCCCGGTTTTGTTATTCGGAAGCCCCAAAAAAAGGAACCATTTTATTTATGCTTTCTGGCCCCGAACCAGCCAGAACCTATTTTGAAAATAGAATTTTACAGCAGGCTTCTCAAATTCCAAAGCCTGTGATTCTTATTCGCGGTCTTCCGGGGGAAAGGGAATTGCCAAAAAAAATCTCCGGTAATATAACTGTATTTAACCACGCCGGTACATCAGAATTAAGCAAGATGATAGCTGGTTCTGAAATGCTGGTGTGCCGGGCGGGGTATTCTACCCTGATGGATCTTTGCGCATTAAAAAAGCATGCGGTAATAATTCCAACTCCCGGCCAAACCGAACAGGAATATTTAGCAAAATACCTGCATCAGAAAAAATTATTCATGCGGGTGGAGGAAAAACATTTCACAAAGGAGCAAATAAAGGAGGCATTGGAAGTTTTTCCTTTTTCAAATAACTGGCCTCAGGCCGGATTAAATGAAAGCCTGGTATTAGAATTCATCGCCGCACTTTGATGCGGGCTTCATTTTTTGCAATAACCACTCCATTTTCATTTTTATTATTGCTGCCCACAATAGAGTCGCTTCCTTCGGCCTGAATAAAAAAATCCAATTTTCCCCGGTGGGTTCTTATCGCATCAATAATTTCGGAAAAAGCCATGGGTCCTTCGCAAAATACCAGGTCATCGAGTTCATATTTCCGGGTAAGCGCTGCCAGGTCTTTAAGTTCGCCCAGATGGATCCCGATATCAAACTTATTGAGTGCAATTCTCCCGCGAATAATGAATGGCTTCTTGGCATACCGCAATAATCCTATACTTTCCTCAAATCTTTTCTGGCCAGCCACCACAGCTACCTGCGACATTCCCAAAAAACGGGACTCCTGTTTCTTCAACACTTTTTTACCTGACCTCCTTGCCGAGGAAAACAGCCCGCCTACCGAAATGGAAGTAGAAATGAGAAAGCGGGTAATCTTTTTTTGTTCATAATGCTTCTTTACAAAAAGCTGCATCGCGCCATAGAAAGATTTTACATATCCCTTGCTGTACTTCTTTGTGCTTTCTCCCTTAAAATGAATGATGCTGATGGAGGAAACATAATAATTTTTATACCCTGCTTTAAGGATGCGGTAGCTGAGGTCGATATCCTCTCCGTACATAAAATAATCCTCATCAAAGCCTTGTACTTTTTCCAGACATTCGCGGCTAATCATCATGAAAGCACCCGCCACTACATCCACCTCATGGTCCCCTTCCTCAGCAATATGTGCTGCGTAATATGCGGAGAAAACCGGAGAATCCGGGAATAATGCACTTAGTCCCGACATTTTAAAAAAGGAGGCCCTGGCCGATGGAAAAGATCGTTTGCTTTCTCTGAGATAAAATCCGGCGCCATCCAGCATCCGCACACCAATGGCCCCTGCATTCGGACGTGTGTTCATAAACGTGAGTGCCTTATCGAAACAATTTTCGGGGAGAATCGTATCCGGATTCAGGAACAGGATATATTTTCCAGTTGCTTCTTTCAACGCCAGGTTATTGGCTTTGGAAAACCCAAGGTTTTTATCGAGCCAGGTAAAAGACACGGTAGGAAACCGTTGGGGCAAATAATGCTTGCTGCCATCTGTAGAGTGATTATCCACCACCAAAATCTCCACCGCCCGGCCGGCGGAAGCCCGGATTACAGAATGCAGGCATTGTTCTAAAAAATACCTGACGTTATAGTTAACGATGATTACGGAAAGATCCACAGCCCAATAATATTATCCACGAAATACGGGCATTTCGGGCAGAGAACAAAAACCTCCGGAATTAGATTCCGTTAAAAATGTAATTGCCACCAGGGCAATTTATCTTTGCAGCATGTTAAAAACAACCTTAATAAATGCGGTACAGGCCGGAGCAGCTCAGCTTCAACATTATTTTAATGGAAATTTTAAAATTTCCAATAAAGAAGGAATAAACAACCTGGTTACAGAGGCCGATCATGCTTCGGAAAGGGAAATAATAAATATCATTAAGCAGGATTTTCCTCAGCATTTCATCCTGAGTGAGGAAACCGGGGAACTGCGATCGGACAGTAATGTAAAATGGATAATAGACCCCATTGATGGTACGGTAAACTTTGCCAATGGCATCCCTATTTGTTGTGTAAGTATTGGAATAGAAAAGGACGGCGATATGATAATGGGCGCTGTATTTAATCCTTTCATGCAAGAATTTTTCTTTGCCGAAAAAGGAAAAGGTGCCAGTCTGAATGAAAAATCAATCCGGGTTTCCGATAAACAACAAGTACAGAAAAGTTGCCTGGTTACCGGATTCCCCTATACTTATTCAGATACGCCAAATGGGCCCATTCAGATATTTGAAAAATTAATAAAAAAAGGGATTCCCGTAAGGAGGCTGGGTAGTGCTGCCATCGACCTGTGCTGGGTTGCCGCCGGACGTTTTGATGGGTTTTATGAACACAACCTCCAGGCTTGGGATAGCGCCGCCGGTTTTTTAATTGTTGAAGAGGCCGGTGGTAAAGTGACGGATTATAATGGGAAGCATTACTCCCCCTATCAGCCTCATTTATTGGCCACCAATGGAAAAATTCATGACGAATTGCTGGCGATTGTAAACGGAGCTTCTTTAACTCAATAATTACCTTTTATGGATAACATCAGAACAGAAGTTTCTTCCCTGGGAGAGTTTGGATTAATTGAACAGCTTACCCGGAATAATGAAACCCGGAACATATCCACCATAGTTAGTGTGGGAGACGATGCCGCAGTAATTGACCACTTTGGAAGGCAAACCGTTATTACCACCGATTTGCTTATTGAAGGCATTCACTTTGATCTATCGTACACACCCCTTAAACACCTCGGGTATAAGAGCATTGTGGTTAACCTCAGCGATATCTACGCCATGAACGCCACACCCACCCAGGTAACACTTAGCATAGCATTCAGCAACCGGTTTAGTGTGGAAGCATTAGACGAATTTTATGAAGGCGTTTATGCAGCGTGCAGTAAATACAATGTAGATCTTGTTGGAGGCGATACCAGCACATCTCAAAAGGGATTTATTATAAGCGTTACTGCCATTGGCGAAGTGGCCCCCAATGGATTTATTAAACGGGATGGCGCATCTAAAAATGACCTCATTTGTGTAAGCGGTCAATTAGGCGGTGCTTTCCTGGGAATCACCCTCCTGGAAAGGGAAAAGAAAATTTTCCAGGAAACCGGTGCCCAGCCCGATTTGGAAGGGCAATCGTATATCGTAGGCCGATTGTTGAAACCGGAAGCCCGGAAAGACATCATAGAGTTTCTCCTGGAAGCCGGTATTACCCCAACCAGCATGATTGACATTAGTGATGGGCTCAGCAGTGATCTCCTTCATATTTGCCAGCAAAGCGATACCGGTTGTGTGATTTATGAAGATAAACTCCCTTTCAATGACGAAATGAAAGAGTTTGCCTACAAACTTAAAATTGATCCTACGGCCTGTGCGCTCAGCGGAGGGGAAGAGTATGAATTACTCTTTACCATCACGCAAAACGACTATGAAAAAATTAAAAACAACCCTGCAATTTCCGTCATAGGATATATGACAGAAGCGGCGGAAGGAAGGAAAATTATTACCCGGGGCGGAAATAGCCATACGCTGATTGCACAAGGATGGAATCACCTGGGAAATCAGGAGACTGGCACATGATTGAGCAACCCGAGAATACAGGAAAGCAACCGCTGAATCTTTTGGGGGGTTCCAAATTGCGTGTTTACCTGCTTTATGCACTGGTAAAAGAAGGGTAGCGGTCTTTTCCTTCCATCGAATGCAAAGGCAAGATTATTACTATACCCCACATATATAACCCTTCCCCAAAAATCGGTTTGGATTAATAGTTGATACAAATTGTTGCGTTCATTTAAAATCATTTGTAAATAAGTGTATGGGTTCCCCGGATTAAACCGGTTGGCATTGGGTGTTCCGTCTTCCATTGGTAAGCTAAGCCCCGTAAAATTTGAGAGGATTACCTGCTCCGGCTTTTCAATTTCCATTTCTCCATACCTGAACTCCTGTGCACCCGATTGAATGGATATCAGGAGAAGCCAGGAAACAATTCCAATTATTTTCATTTTAGTACTCTTTTTTGATTGCTTCCTTCCTGATTTGATAAAAAGACAGGGAGTCGTTACCGCATCTCTCCCGTAACTTTTCAAAAAGATAAGGGTAAAGAACAGGTGGGATAACCCAATCACCGCAACTATCTTTCGAAATCGTAATCACCTTTCTCTCCCATAGCACGGAGGTTTGTACATCGCTCTGCGCCTGCAACCCCGCAGCCGGGGATAGTATAAATAAAAACAAGCATCTCCATTTCATGTGCGAAAGCTACGGTCGCTAATTGCGGATTGCAAGCTTTTCCACAGAAAGAAATTGAGTTTCACTGAAGAATTTACAGTGCCTGATTTTTTAACCATCTACAGGGAGAAATTTCTGCAAACCCAACGTGCGGTTTCCCTTGCGAATAGCATTTTCAAAAATTATGTTTGTAAAAAAAATAAAATGAAGAATTACAAACTCAGGCCCGCCGAAAGTCGATTTAAAGTAGGGGTAAACATCCGGAAGTGGAGAAATATGAAGGAAATAAAACAAAAGGATCTGGCAGTCAGCTTAGGGCTTTCCGAAGCTGCAGTCAGTAACATCGAAAATGATATCACCAATGTAACATTAACACAACTGGAAGATATATCCACTGTTTTGGAAGTTAGTATGGAGCAACTGCTTTCGGACCCACAACAGCAATATTTGCGAAAACAGGAAAGCACTCCTGATCCGGATCCGGATAATCTTCAAAAGCAATTAGTAAAAGCGATGATAATCAGCCTGCAGAAAAAGGATGAACAGCTCCAGGAACTAATGGGACTACTCATTTCAAATTTTAATGGAATAAACAGTCCTGTCTCATATAAGCGACTTACGTCCAATAGTGCGAAATGAAAATTAATACCTGGGAGTGAATTTAACGGAGGTCATGGTTAATGAACCGCCTACCGGTTTATCATTAAAAAGAGTAATTTCATCAGAAGGCAGGGATACCCCCAGGCTGTAAATCAGGGGTAGAAAGTGTTCGGGGGTTGGGATTGCCATATTTACTGCAAGTCCGGCCTTTTTATAATGAATGAGGGATTGAATGTTACCATCCAGGATACCCTTCTTCATAAACGAGGCTGCCTCCAAAGCCCAATCGTATGCAAAACCCGGTGTTTCCAATTTGTCCCAGGCTATCCGGTTTAAATTATGCACCATATTGCCACTTCCTAAAATTAATATGCCTTTATTTCGAAATGATCGGAGTTTTATTGCTAATTCATAATGCGCTTCGGGTTGCAAATTATGATCTAAGCTTAATTGAACAACCGGCACATTAGCGTCTGGATATAAATGCTTAAGTACCGACCAGGCCCCATGATCGAGACCCCAGCTTAGATCGGAGGCCACGGGCAATGGGTTAAGTTCTGAAATAATATGTTCTGCCAATTCGGGGCTTCCGGGTGCCAGATAGGAAACTTCAAAAAGTTTACGCGGGAACCCTCCGAAATCATGAATTGTTTTTGGATGTTCCATACCAGTAACCCTTGTTCCATTTGTTTCCCAATGGGCAGATATACATAAAACGGCCCGGGGCTCTTCTATTTCGGAGGCCACCCTCCTAAACCCCTGCACAAATTCATTTTCCTCAATCGCATTCATGGGGCTCCCATGCCCAAGGAAAAGTGCCGGCATGGTAGTTGAATTCCTGCTCTTACCAACTAACGCATCAATATCTTTTACTATGTCCATATATTCAGGAAACTAACAGCCGCTTGATGTAAAATGTTTGAAGGAGAATAATGGAACATTGGTACTATAAAAGGCAGGTAAGGAAGATGCTGTAAAATAATTTGGAAAATTACCTTAGCCAAAGGTTCAAACTAAAAAATAGAAATACAGTTACATATAAAAAAGTGTACTATGCGAAAAACTTCTTCGTATATACCTCATCCGTTAGGTATGAATAATTAGAAAAATTCCGATTTTGTAAAAAAAATGCTCAAATATTTCATTGAAACACAATAAAAGGGAAGGAAATTCGCTTATATTTCTGTATCGGGATCAAACAATTCCCGGAACCGCTTAACCTGATGAAAAACCAAGAAACTGAGACAATTCAAAGCCTGTTGATCATGCTGAATTTACCGGGCAATTTCCCTCAATCTTAGGTTATCAAATTAAACTAAATCCATTTTTCGCATACCCGGGTGCCGGGTGATGAACGCTTTTTGTTAGGCACTACAGGACAACGAAGATAGCCTCGGAATTGGACCGGGGCTACTTCACTTTACCATCACCCCTGCAACAAATTGGGTGATTAGCCCAACTATAAGGCCCAGGTAAATTTCTTTGGGCGTATGTGCCGAAAGCAACATCCTGGCGCTTAACACCAACCCACCTATAAGAAGCACTACCGACAAGGGCCAGGTCATCAGCATTTCATTTCGGAACATAATCAGAAGAAAAACGCCAACCCATGCTCCAATACCGGTGGCATGCATACTAATCTTAAAGTAAATATTAGCAATCAGGCAAGCTGATGATGCCAGGAAAATTCCCAAAATAAAAGAACTTAAAATAGGCGGATATAGGGGTTGCCGGCTAAAAACCAAATAACTCCAAAAGTAAAAAATGCCCACGGCAATATAGGGAATGATACGATCGCGCTGAGAATGGAGCTGTATAGAATCAATAAATCGTAAGGCCCTCAACAATACCACGCTCAATAAGGGGAAAAAGACCAGGTTAATGGCCACAATAACCAGGGTTTGTCTTCTGGCCCTTTCATCAAATCCGGCAAATGCCGAAGGATGTAAATACAAAAGGAACCAGGTAACATACAACGGTATAAATACGGGATGAAATAGAATACTGAATAAATGGGCGTATATGCGTTGGAGTAAATTAAGTTCAACAGGAGGCTTGCTCTCTTGTATGGTTGATCCGTTGCCGGCTATTTGCATCATTTTCTATAGTATTTTTCTTAATCGGGCAACGGGAATATTCAATTGCTCTCTATATTTTGCCACGGTTCGGCGGGCAATATTATATCCTTTTTCCTGAAGCATGTCGGTTAGTTTCTCATCGCTATACGGATGCGTCTTACTTTCTTCCTCAATAATATCAGTAAGGATCCTTTTCACTTCCCGGGTGCTCACCTCTTCGCCGCTTTCCGTTTGCAGGCTTTCGCTGAA
This sequence comes from uncultured Ferruginibacter sp., assembly GCA_964647915.1. Taxonomy (GTDB): domain Bacteria; phylum Bacteroidota; class Bacteroidia; order Chitinophagales; family Chitinophagaceae; genus Ferruginibacter. The sequence continues at coordinate 109,874 of CAZYKA010000004.1, forward strand.
GAAAAACTTTAGGCGGTATGTTCCAAACTCCGTTTGTACAAACTTACTGTTAGCCACCCGGCTAACGGTAGAAATATCCAGGTTGGTGATTTCTGCGATATCCTTCAGAATCATCGGTTTCAATTCCGTATCATCGCCGGTCAGAAAAAAGTTTTGCTGGTAGTTCATTATGGCATCCATGGTGCTCATCAGGGTGTTTTGTCTTTGCCGGATAGCATCGATGAACCATTTAGCAGAATCGATCTTCTGTTTTATAAACAAGACCGCCTCCTTCTGCCGTTTATCTTTTTTACTGCCTTTTTCATAATCTTTCAACATCGACCGATAATCTTCACTGATGCGTAAATCGGGTGCATTCTTACTATTCAGGGATAATTCGAGTTTGCCATTGTTGTTGGTAATGAAGAAATCAGGAATCACATAGTTCTCTCCTTTGTTAGCATCGCCAATAGTGCCCCCGGGTTTGGGGTTGAGGCGAATAATCTGTGAAATGATATCCCGGAGTTCTTCCCCGGACAGGTTCAAACCCCGTTGAATTTTTTCATAGTGTTTTTTTGTAAATTCTTCAAAGTACTTTTCAATCACTTTAATGGCCTTGCCGATTATTTTATTGTTGGGGTTTTTTCTTTCCAGTTGGAGCAGCAAACATTCCTGCAGGTTTCTTGCACCAACCCCGGGCGGGTCTAACTGCTGGATTTGAAGGATCATATCACTCAGTTCCTCCATATTCGTTTGGATGTTTTGCCGAAAGGCCAGGTCATCAATAATGGCAGAGAGGTCGCGCCGGATGTATCCATCATCATCAAGACTCCCGATAAGATGCTGGGCGATCTTTCTTTGCTTTTCGGTAAGCTTTAGCATACCTACCTGCAGGAGCATGCTATCCATAAAACTAGTCTCTACCCTATGGGGTGTAACCTTTTGATCGTCCTTATCGGGGAAATTATCGTCTCGAAGTTTATAATCAGCTATTTCATCATCGCCGTCCAGAACATACTCACTAATGTCGATATTATCATAATCTTCCTCGCTACCATCCATTTCCGTCTCTTCATCCTGTTTATCCGCAAAATCATCCTCGGTATCGTACTCCTCTTCAAATCCATCCTCTACCTGTTCGAGGGCCGGGTTCTCTTCAATTTCCTCCTTTATCCGATCATCCAAAACGGCAGTAGGTACCTGCAACAGCTTCATAAGTTGAATCTGTTGTGGAGAAAGTTTTTGCAGAAGTTTCTGCTGTAGCCCCTGGTGTAATGCCATATTTATAAGTTCCTGAATTTCCTGGAATAAGCAAAATAAATTCAACCGGGAATCAATGCGTAAATTTACATTTTAACCGCTCATTCTGATGATTAACAAATGCAAAAATTTGTTTTTGACGATTGTCTTGATTATGGCCGGAGGTATGGCATCTGCCCAATTGCCCATCAATTTTTCATTAATGACCGATACCCTTAACCGATATCGGGAATTTAATTTCAAACCGGAACTTAAGGAACTCCCTTACACACGGCACCAACCCTTCTTTTGCCGCCAGGAAGAAAAAATATTTAAACAAACCGGTATAAATATTAAATTCAGGATAGGCAGTTATGATTACACGGAATGGATGGAAAAGAAGCCCAATTCTTTTTTTAATTATAAGAACTGAGGGGAATTAATTTTTTGGAGGGAGAGGTGGTGCGGCAGGGTAGTTAAAGTATTTTTCCCTTATTTTTTTCGAAACTCCATAGGGGTCATCTTCGAAGGTGCGGCTGTGATAAAAGATCATGCCCTGAATATTTTTAGCTGTTCTGATCTTTTCAATTTGCCGGGGAATTTGGGTAAGGTCTTTCCATTCGTTGTTGCTTCCTACCAAATAAATTCCTATTCCTATATAACAATTCCTGCCATAGGTGTGATTATTCCACCAATCTACCAGCATCGAGAACTCGGCTCTCCTGTGCCCTATATTCCAATAAAGCTGCGGCGCAACATAATCGATCCACCCCTTTTTTAGCCAGAGCAGGATATCGGCATACAGATCGTCGTAATTGGTGAGAACCCGCTGGGTGTTGCTCCCTTCGGGATCGCTTTCGCTATTGCGCCAAATTCCAAAGGGGCTAATTCCAAATTGGCAGGAAGGCTTAACTGCCTTAATCATATCATGAATATTGGAAATTATAGAATCGGTGTTACTTCTTCTCCAGTTATTACGGGAGAGGCCATTACCATACAAACGATATGATTTTGCATCAGGAAATTCAATACCATTAAGCGGGTAGGGGTAAAAGTAATCGTCGAAGTGGATAGCGTCTATATCGTACCGTTGTACTATATCCTTTACGATGGAAACGAGGTATTTGCGTGCTTCCGGATTGCCGGGGTCGAAATATTTTTTATCTCCGTATGTAAGGAGCCATTCGGGGTGGGTGCGGGAGATATGATTGGGAGCAAGCGTGGCATTCTTGCTGAATATAGCCCGGTATGGGTTTAGCCAGGCATGAAATTCCATACCCCGTTTATGTGTTTCCTCCACCATAAATTGAAGCGGATCGAAGTAGGGTTCGGGGGCAAGCCCCTGTGTTCCGGTAAGCCAGCGGCTCCAGGGTTCAAGAGATGAAGCATAGAAGGCATCAGCGGAAGGGCGTATCTGAAATACGATTGCATTCATTCCGTTTCGTTTGTGCAAATCGATCAGGCTGATGAATTCGGCCTTCAACAATTCGGCATCGGTAGTAGGCTCAAAGGGATAATCGATATTGTTTACGGTGGCTATCCAGACACCTCGAAACTCACGACTGGCTGGAACTGCAGAAGAATCCTGAGAACTTCCCCGAAAGGGAATTAAAAAAAGAATAAGGAAAAGGTATGCAAAAACCGGAACCCTATTATTCCCTGGCCTTATCAAGGAGGCTATTGAGTTGCTGCACTTCCTCCCTGCTGAGGTTTCCCAAAATCGCATCCATTTCCATTTCATAGGTATCCATCTTTTGAAGTAAGCTAAGCCCCTTTTCTGTGATTGAGACATCAACCAATCGTTTATCGGTAGGGCACACCGATTTTTCTACCAGTTGTTTTACTATAAGTCGGTCCACAATCCGGCTGGTATCGCTCATCTTATCGAGCATACGCTGCCGAATCTGAAGGGTGGAAATAGGCTTGCCGGCTCCACGTAAAATTCGCAAAATATTGAACTGCTGGGGAGTGACCTGTTCCCTGCTCAACATAACCTTCAACTTTTCATTCATCCAGTTAAAAGTAAAAATCAAATTAACCAGGGCCTTTTGATAATCGTTCCTGAATTTTGGCTGAAAAATATCTTCTTCAATTCCCATACTGTAACGCTATGCCTTACAAAGGTAATTCAACATCTGTAAAATGAATATTAAATATAATGAATCCCTGATTGAATGAATCATCCCGAAATTTCATTTTCTTCGGAGAATTCATTCATATAAATTTTAACCAGGATCACAAAATAACTCATCAGGAGGGGTCCGAAAATCAATCCGATAAAACCAAAAAGTTCGAGGCCTACAATTACCCCGAGTACGGTTATTACCGGGTGCACATCGCCCATTTTCTTCATCAGCCCCAACCGGGTAATATAGTCGATATTCCCGGTAACTACTACACTATAAGCGGCAAGGCCCACAGCAGGCCAGGTTTGTCCGTTGATAAATAAATATATAACCAGTGGCACCCAGATTATCATGGTTCCTACCAATGGGAAAAATGCAAATACACCGGTCAGGAAACCCCACATTCCCCAATCATTCAATCCAAAAATCCAATACCCCAATGCTGCAGTAAAGCCCTGTACAATACTGATAATGGGAATTCCGAGCGCATTGGCCCGGATCATTATCCGGGTTTCTTTGGCCAAGGCACCAATATTCTTTGGTTTAAGAGGAATGACCCGGCTCAGATACCGTTCAACCTGTGTGCCATTCACCAGTAAATAGTACAACAGGAAAAACATCATAATCAGGTTGATGAATAAAGAAGCCGTACTGTTCAGTAATTGCGGGATGAAGGCAGTAAGCTTTTGCATCAGCATTCGTAAATTTTCATCTGATAACAACTTGGCACCCGTATAGGCTTCAAATTTATCGACAAAAGACTCCACCCCATTTACTATAATATCCTGATTATTGATAATCTCCTGGATTTTGGGAGATATCATCCGCACGGCTAAATAAAAAGGAATTGCAATAATTACCAGGTACGACAGAATAAACAACAGGGCGGTGAGGCCCTTATTCCATTTCTTTGAAATGGTTAGTTTAAAAAATAAGGCGCGACTTAAAATGTAAAGCGTTACCCCTCCCAGTATGCCAGGCAAAAAGGAAGATAGCTGGCCGAAAAGAATGAGTCCCAATAAAATGATGAGGGAAAGGAGTAGGAGTTGCCTGAGTCGTTCATTAAAATTTAGCTGCATTCATTTTTCTTTAACCGGTTACTTCCAAACAGAAAGTCCTTCGCTGCAATTTGCACAAATATCGATATTCTTCCGGCCGGCCAATAATTTAGAACGAAACGCCCGGTATTGGGGATTTTGCCACAGTTCCCTGAAACTCTCAGTACGAAGGTTCCCCAATTTGTGTTGTGCATCTTTATCGAAACAGCAAGGCACTACCAGGCCATCCCAGGTAATTACATTGGCATGCCAAAGTTTCCAGCAATGATTAGCCATTTTATTCTTCGCCCGATGGGTTCCATCAGAATTTTTAATATACCGGCTGTATTTGGGGTTTTCAGGAATCAGGTGATTGGGGTCGTGTTCATAATCGTACACCTGGGCGGTTTTAAACCGCACTTCATCCACTCCAATTTCTTTGGCTATTCTTTTGATGTCTTCAATCTGGTGTTCATTATGCTTTACTACCAGGAATTGAAAAAATACAAACGGCGTTTTGCTTTTTAATTCTCTTTTCCATTTCACAATTTTCTTTGCTCCCTCCAGTACTTTTTCAATATTGCCTCCTACCCTGTATTGTTTATAGGTATCCTGGGTAGTTCCATCGATAGAAATAATTAGCCTGTCGAGGCCGCTTTCCACCGTTGCCTTCGCTACTTCATCAGTAAGGAAGTGGGCATTGGTAGAAGTAGCTGTATAAATTTTTTTTGAAGTGGCATACTTCACCATCTGTAAAAAATCGGGGTTCAAAAAAGGTTCTCCCTGGAAATAAAAAATGAGGTAGAGTAATTCTTTATGGATATCATCAATGGTCTTTCTGAAAAAATCATGTTCCAGCATTCCCTTTGGCCGGGTAAACTGTCGTAATCCACTGGGGCACTCGGGGCAGCGAAGGTTGCAACTGGTGGTTGGCTCAAAAGATATGGATACCGGCAATCCCCACTGAATGGGTCTCCGGGTGATATTGGATAAATAAAAACTGGAAAGCACCTTCAGCCCGTTCCATGCCCTTTTAAGGGTGAGTTTGGATATCAGGTTAGCAGTGTCGTTGAAATTAAAACCCGGCATGGCGCAAAGGTAGGGCGAAGGAAAGAATTTGATTTCCTAATACAAGGGAATCCGCCTTCCGAAATGGATATTGATAAAATAATACCTCATTTCGTAAACACCTCAATCTGGTTATCCTTTACAATGAACCTTTATTATCTGGCATATTGAACAAATTACTAAAACAACAGCCTATATTTAAAGCATGAAAATTGCAGTTACTGGTGCTACCGGACATATTGGCTACACCCTCTGTAAATCCTTATTGCAAATGGGGCACGAACTGTCTGCGTTGGTATATACAGATATGCATACCCTTCACGACCTACCCATTAAAAAGGTGGCTGGAAACATTTTAAACCGGGAATCAATCAGAGAGCTATTAGAAAATTCAGACATCCTGATTCATACCGCTGCGGCAATTGAACTTGGATATAATTTTAATAAAACCCTGTACGATGTAAATGTAACCGGTACGAAAAATATCCTGGGGCTGGCAAAGGAAGCCGGGGTTAAAAAAGTGATTCATTTTAGCTCCATACATGCCTTCAGCCAAAAACCTTACCATATTCCATTGGATGAAACCCGGGAACCTGTTTCGGGCAGGTCCATCTTTTACGATCAAACCAAACGCGACAGCCTTTTACTTGCCAAAGAAGCCGCAAAAAATGGGCAATTTGTAGTAGTAATTTGCCCTACATCGGTGGTTGGGCCCGAAGATCATAAACCCTCAAAACTTGGTAAGGCCATTATAGATATATACAATGGAGCAGTTCCCGCCATTATTAAAGGAGGCTTCGATTTTGTAGATGTACGGGATATCGTTTCGGGTACCATTGCTGCCATGGAAAAAGGCAGATCGGGAGAAACTTACCTGTTGGGAGGTAAGTATTACAGCATCAAACAATTTGCCAATCTGATTTTAAGAATAAAAGGAGAAAAAAAAGAATTAACTGAAATTCCACTGGCAATTGCTTATGCAGGATTACCCTTTGTAAAGTTGTATGCGTTCCTAACCGGCAAACGCCCCCTGTACGATAAACCTTATATAGATATTTTGCAGGATGGAAATAAAAGCATCCTCACTGCGAAAGCAGAAAAAGAATTGGGATATAATACCAGGCCTTTAAAAGAAACCATGACAGACACCATAGAATGGTTTAAAAAATCGGGTCATCTTTAAACTCCTCTATGATTACATTTAAGCAATTTGCATTATTCAGTTGGGGGTGGATTGTTCTTGGGCTGATCATTTTTGTAGCCCTGAATTTTATCACGGCTCCTTATGGGAGGCACACCAAAAAAGGATGGGGACCATTGATTGATAATAAGCTCGGTTGGTTTTTGATGGAATTTTTTGCATTGGTAGTGCTGTTCTATTTTATCCTGACGGGCGAAAACAAACAATCGCTGGTAAACTGGGTAATCGTTGGTTTGTTTACGTTGCATTATCTACACAGAAGTATTATTTTTCCATTGCGCATTAAAACAAAAGGAAAAAAAATGCCGGTCTCCATCATTGGGATGGGATTAATTTTTAACCTAGTAAACGGTTTTTTGATTGGGTATTACTATGGGAACTTCAAGGTTTATGAAACGGCCTGGTTACAATCGCCGCAATTTATTACCGGTTCCGTTATTTTCGTTATCGGCACTTTCATCAACCTGCAATCTGACAATACCCTTATTGGCCTGCGCAAACCAGGCGAAACGGGTTATAAAATTCCACACGGTGGGTTATTTGAATATATCAGTTGCCCCAATTTATTTGGAGAGGTGGTAGAGTGGCTCGGATTCGCCATCCTGTCCTGGAACCTCCCCGGATTTGCTTTTTTTATTTGGACCTTTGCCAACCTAATTCCACGCGCTATTGCTCACCACCAATGGTACTTACAAAAATTCGATGATTATCCTAAAGAGAGGAAGGCGGTGATTCCGTTTTTGTGGTGAGGAGTTTCACTTTATTAGCAAGTTAAAAACACAGGCAATACAATCCTGCGGCAAAAGATGGCATACAAAATACCTTCCCCGGGGTGCTTACGGCCGGAGATTCCTTAATAAATGTTCTGCCATTAATTTTTTCAACCAATATTATTTATTCCTACTTCCAATATTTTTATACCATTTTACCAAACCATCATATTATCTTTCCACAGTATTAAAAAATTCATTTCTCCGCTTTATGGGTTCAAGGATCAAATTTCTCTTTTTCGCAGGGTTATGGGTATTTCTTTTTGTACAAAGTACTGTTTCAAATGCACAAACCGCCGATTCATTACGCAAGGATGGGCTCCGGTTTAATCAATATGTTTTGCCGGTGGTTTTGATTGCGTACGGCGCTACCCTATCTACGGATCAGAAGGTTTTAGGTTTGAATCCTAACGCGGTCACTTGGAAATGAAGCGGTTACAACAAATGTTTGTAATCGCTTTTTTCATTTGCACAGGATTCGCACAAGAATTTTCAAATTAAAAAAGGCAATTATAACGGCCATTATTTTCTCTACTCCTGCTGTTTGCTTTGCATCTCAAATAAATGAAGAAATTTGCAAAAAATCCGGTGAGAACACATGGAGCCGCACCCAATCAAGAGGTGTACAATTCATAATAACTCAATCTCTTTCTACTATGTATGAGAAAATCATTCAGCAGCATTCAGTAGAATCCTTGCAAGCTCTACATAAGATTTTTGAAAAAGAAATCTCGGATGTCTGGATCAAGGATTACATTCTTCAAACAAATAACTTTTACGGCGAGATCACCACCCAAAGGTTCTACAACTTTACATTCTTGTTCGATTATACTGGCAATCCTTTAAATGACGGTATTGATGCATGTGCGATACCCGACAGCAGGGTTGTCGGCGTGTTTGGGATTACGGAAGAAAGGATTTTCTCTGAGAATAGAAAACACATGAGCAGACTTCGAGGAATAACAAAACACTATGAATATTATGGCGGCATTTATGAACGCGGCCATTTTATTGCTCACATGGCCGGCGGGCAGATAGATATTAATCTCTTTCCACAAAGACGCGATGTTAACAGGGGCTGGAATGGAATGTGGCGGTATAGGGAGATGGAAATATATGTTTCAAAAAATCCTGGTCTGCTTGTCTTTTCAAGACCAATTTATCATGACTTTAGTTGTCGCCCTTATTTTTTTGAATTTGGGTTCATTGACAAAAATCTCGCTGTAACAGTAGAAACTTTCCCGAACATTTATGCTTGACTGGGTTGTAAAATGAATTCGACAATCAAGTTTAACAACGATTAAATTTGTTAGAATAACGACCATTCTTTCCCTTAGCCACAAATCGCTCATTTTACACAGTTAACCCTGAAAGCTTGATCTGACAAAGCAGGTGGTAAACAGAACCGATGCTCCAAACACCATCCTTCCTATATGTTTTAATACGCATTCTGTTCAACTCAGCGGCAATGTCGTGAGCAGTTTTGAATCCGCTCTTTTTAAGGCGCACCAGGATCGGTGCGAGGCGCTTGACAAATGCTTTCGAACGGCAAATGTTTCTTTGTGCCAGTATCTTTCCAAACTTGCCCAGCTTTTTTCCTCTCCGCTTTGCCACTTGCAAGGCGGCCTTTGTCCTTGTGCTGATGCGATCACTTTCATCCTCCGCGCGGGCGGCTTCAATGTAGATCGAGTATTTATCGGCATAAGGCCTGTCAACGGCAACAAAATCAATTTTGCTTTCAATCAGCATGGCAATGAAAATCACTTTTCGGCTCAGCCTGTCTAATGTCGCAATAACGAGCTTGGCTCCTTTTTCTCTGCACCGTCGAATAGCTTCTTCAATTTTCGGACGATGGTTCTTTTTGCCGCTTTCGATCTCGATAAATTTCTCCAGTAGTTTCAAATGATTGGCTATGCAATATCTATCAATATCCGCTGCCTGGGCTTCGATGCTGAGCCCTTTGACACCCTGACGCTTGCGGGAAACACGAATATATCCATAGGCGAGCTTTTGTTTCATTCTCCCCTCCTTTTTGTATATATAAACCAACGATTATTTTAAAAAAAAGTTTCCACATAAGGTTCTTGCAACCATCTTGAAAGGGACGTTCAGCAAGAATTTCAACGATGTTGTAAAACCATTTTCTATTCCATTTTCGTACATACTAACGTTCATATATATACGCAATTTAGAATCTGTTCATAGATTTGGCTTCTGGTGATACCAGGATTTTAATTCACCCTTAATTATCATGCTATGAACACGATGACGATTTGCAAAGCCATTGCCTGCTTTCTGCTTTGCTATTCAATGACGGCTGACAAATCCTTTGCACAATCCAAAACGATCCGGGACATCAATGATGCAACGGCCACAGCCAAGGAAATAAAAGGACTTTTCGGGGGCGGCAAGAAAAAGAAGAAAGCAGAAACGCCAACGACAGAAACATCTTCAGGTGCTGAAAATCCCTCTTCTTCTTCAAAAAACAAAAATAAAAGTCAGTCAATTGGCGAGCTGTCGCCAAGCGCCAGGACACTCTCCTTCGATGAACTTGGTCGTTTTGATTTCGGGGCGGCTATTGTGAGAAAAGGATCGTCAAGAGCGCTCATTGACCGTCATGGCAATATCATCAGGCCGTTTACAACAAAGCCTTTGCGCTATGGTTCTGAAACCATGTTCACAGGTTTTTTTATCGAAGGGGAAAGCGACAAAACTGTTTTATTAAATGCACGGGGCAAACAGATCAATCCCGCAAACAGCCCTAATTTCTCAATTTCCACGGATGGGAAATACGCCATCTTCATGAATGGTAAAAATTACAAGCTGATCGACACAAGCGGGCGCACGGTTTATTCATTCAGTGAAGGTTTCTTCAAAAATAGCAATCCGGGCCCGTATGTCCTTTCCATCCGCGAGAATATCGGTATCTGGCAGGGAACGGTGCCTGGCGATCCGCGGCTTTATTTCTCTTACCTCAAGACGAATGGCGCGTGGCTCACGATGGAAAAGTTCGTGGATGCCGAACCTTTCAGCGAAGGGATGGCTTGCGTCGGCAAAATGGATGAATACGGCACTTTAAAATATGGTTTTATCGACAAGGACGGCAAGATTGCAATTCCCTTCACCTATTCCAAAAAACCCGGCAGTTTTCACAACGGACTGGCCTGCGTGATACCTGCGGGCAGAAGCGACTTTGCGGCCGGCTTTATCAATAAAAAAGGAGAACTTGTCATCAAATGCAAATATCCGTTCTCTGATTTTTACAAGGGTTTCTCCTTTTACGGAGATTATATGCTGGATACGGCTGGAAATATGCAGAAGTTCACCGAGTTTTTATCCGGCCGGGGTGTGAAATTTGGTCCGCGAGACGGAGCAAATCCCTACGAAAACGATCCCGCACATGGCAATTACAGGATTGCCAACAATAAATATCTATTTGTTTCCTCTGGGCTTCATAAAGAAATGGGATATTTCGATGTGACGAATGCCAACATCCTGCCCGGCAGCTTTGATGTTGGGGGCAATGCAAAACACGGGCTCTGGTTTGATCCTGTCTCTACCTTATCCTATGCGGAATATTACCTCGGCAAAGATGCAAGCGGTCGGGATCAGTGGCGCAAAGGATATATCAATGCAGAAGGCGTCTTCATGATGGTTCTCGGCGACGCCGATAAATGGTAACAAAATCTATTCATTCACAAGTTTCTTTCATGAAAATTTATAAAGGACAACTCAAACAGTTCGGAAGCTGGCGTCAGCGGGGAAATTCACAAGGCGGCGTCATCAGCTTTCTCATCGTTGGCGATTCCACGCTGCGCAATATCGGCTGCGATAACGGGAACTTCGATTATCTCGCAACCCTCCCATACGGTACAAACGTCAAGGTATATACGCAGTATATTCTGCTATTCGGAACACAGCTTGTCGGCATTAAAAATCTGGACAGCAATACAAGATTTACCTGGCCGCTTTTTAACCTGATCGCCTCCATGATCTTTTCCTATATCATCTTCTTTGCGATTGGCTGGGTGCTCTCCCATTTTATCGGCAAGGATTCGGCAACCGTTTCATTTCTTCTGCTGACAGTCCTTCCGCTTCTCAGTCCTGCACTGGCGTTATGGGCTTATGTACGCATGAAAAACGATTAAAATACAAAATGATGATGTGAAAACCGGATAAATATTGCTGACATTTCCAAATTCTAAAATTATATATCATGAAAAAAATGGGGCTTTCTCTAAGCGTTCTGACATTCTCTTTGCTTTTTTTATCTTTTTCGATGACTACCCTTCCGGGAGAATATATCAGGATAAAGTCAGAAAAAAATAATGGTTCCGCATATGATATGGATTACTGGGCGACAAATAATTCTAACCGCTCTATAGATCTTGTAGCAACAGCCGTCAGGAACTCTGATCGGACGATACAAACATTCACAATGACGATTCCGGCTGGCAGCAGGGTTTTTCTCTGCCAGAACAAGAGACCGGCCACGCCGCCTAAAAAAGGGGTTGAATTCTTCTATACCTCTGCTCAGGTAGATAAAAGAATGACTGCATATACGCCTGAGAATAATCATTGATTGTGATAAAATAAAATTTATATCAAGTTCAATTATGGTAGGATTTCATTAATTTAAATTAGTTTTCATAGGGTACGGATTAGAAGCGGCATTTCTATGTCGCTTCTTTTTATTAGAATTTTTTCGACATAAATTGAAAGAAAATTCAGGTATTAATACTGTTGTTGAAAGCGTAATGAAAATTTATTTTAGTTGGATCATTCACCCCTAAAATAAACAACATGAAATCTGTGCTTATTTCAGTAGTATTTCTGCTGATCTTTTTTAATTCTTATTCTCAATGGAGTCTTACTGGAAATTCAGGAACCACACCCGGAACTAATTATCTAGGCACTTCGGACAATCAGAATCTGGTTTTTAAAAGAAATGCCGTTTTAGCCGGCCTTTTGTCAACATCAAATACAAGCTTCGGCGTTTCTTCACTTTTGAATAATTCTGGTTCAAACAACTGCGCTTTTGGCGTCAATGCAGCTTATACGAATACTACGGGCGCACAGAATACGGCCGTGGGACAAAATGCGATGTATCTGAATTCAACTGGGAGTTATAATACAGCCCTCGGCTATAACAGCCTCTATTCAAATACCGGATCTAGTAATACAGCAATTGGAGGAAATGCGCTTTATACCAATACCAGTGGCAACTATAATTCAGCCTTAGGGGTGACTGCACTTTATTCAAACACGACCGGAAGCAATAATAATGCAATCGGTTATAACGCGCTTCGCTTAAATACAACAGGGACTGGAAATACAGCGAATGGTCATCAGGCAATGTACTATAATGTTACCGGAAACAGTAACTCTGCCTTTGGATACGCAAGTTTGTTCAACAATACAGCAAGTTTTAATACAGCATTAGGTGCATATTCACTAAATAGCACCACATCTGGTGAATCAAATGTGGGGGTAGGCTTCAATGCACTCTATTACAATACAACTGGTAATTTTAACACTGGTGTAGGCACGAGTGCACTTCAATCTAATCAAACAGGAAGTTATAACGTTGCTTTCGGTTATTCTCTCAATAATAATACAACCGGTAACTACAATGCAGGTTCGGGATTCAATGCTCTTTATACAAATACTACAGGATCATACAATGCAGCTTCAGGAAGTCATGCTTTGTTCAGGAACACTTCAGGTGGATATAATGCTGCGTTCGGTTATGCTGCGTTAAATAATAACACAACCGGTAATTACAACACATCCGTTGGTAACGTATCGCTATATTCTAATACTACTGGAACAAGTAATACAGCGATAGGTAATCAGGCTCTTTATTCAAACACTACTGGTCAATATAATACAGGTATCGGTAATTCCTCTCTCTATACCAATTCAACTGGATATAATAATGTCGCAATCGGTTACCAGTCCGGAAACGATGTCACAACTGGCGCAAATAATACCATTGTCGGCTACCACACAGGATATGGACTTACTACAGGTGGTGGAAACACGATTATCGGCGCAAATATTACAGGTTTAAGTGCAAGCCTTGCTAACAGTATTATTCTTGCAGATGGAAATGGCACACAAAGACTTTTTGTAAACAGCAGTGGATACACGGGCATTGGAACTACTTCGCCAAATAATAAACTTGAAATCGCTACAGGTACAGCAGGAAGTTCAGGATTAAGATTTACAAATCTTACAAGCTCTTCTTCTCAATCAGCAACCAACGGCGCGGTATTAAGCGTTGATGCAAGTGGTAATGTCATTTTGGTTCCAGATGTGTCAGGAGGTTCAGGCGGCAGCACAGTTATTAACGCTGGCACAAATGTGACAGTGACCGGTTCAGGCACTGTTGGAAGCCCCTATGTTATTTCTTCGAGCGCTGGAACTTCTCTTTGGTCAAATTCAGGGGTGGGATCAAACAACATTGTAAACGCGAACACCGGAGCTGTCATTATTGGTTCCGGCATTACATCCGCACCAACGGGCTATAAACTCTATGTGCAAGATGGAATATTATCTGAAAAAGTGAAAGTTGCTTTAAAAAACAATACAAGTTGGGCAGATTATGTTTTCCATTCAGATTATAAACTGATGTCGCTCACCGAAGTTGAAGCGTATACAAAAGCGCACAATCATCTGCCAGGCGTGCCTTCGGCTGACGAACTAGTAGAGTCTGGAGGTTTGGATGTCAACGAAATGTTCGCAACACAAATGAAGAAGATTGAAGAACTAACCCTTTATATGATTGAGCTTAAAAAAGAGATTAATCAACTTAAAGAAGAAAATCTAAAACTGAAAGAAAGTACAAATCATTAAAAACAGCAATCATGAAAAGAGTTATTTTTTCACTGTTGCTTTGTGGATTTTTTCAGATAGTTTATGCGCAGGGGAACCGCATCGCAACAGAAATAAATTCAACAGTCAATTTCAGGAATCTGGATTTTCTTCAGCAAGATTTAGCTGGTAACTTTTCAACCCCTGCCTCCAGCATTTCGGAATATTCTAAATATAGAATAGCTCATAATGCCATTTCTGAAATTGTCGACCGGCAGGATGGGGCGATAGAATTTCCCATCAGGTTTCAAAGGCATCTCTTCAAGATCAAACTCATCAAAAATAATTTTCTTACCGGCCATTTGACGTTTAAAAATCAGAAAGGAAAATTAATCCCTACAACTGATGTCGTCAATTACTATGGCATTGTGGAGGGGGAAACCCAATCAATTGTTGCAATTTCCTTTTTCCAAAATGGAATTGAAGGAATTGTATCAATCGGAAAAAGGAATTATATAATTAGCACGCTTGAGTCCGAAATTCCCAATGGAATTTCCTGTGTATTCTTCCGTGAAACTGACAATCCGCCAGGTGTGAATTTCATTTGTGCAACGCCTTTTGAACAGCAGCCCGTTCCTTCTCCTGCCGCCATTTTGAATTCCGCCCGAACACCCGAAAAAAAAGTACGACTTTACTTTGAAGCGGATTATCCCTTTTATCAGAAATGCAATAGCAGTACGACGAATGTTACAACCTTTATGACCAGCCTGTTAAATTCTATCACAGCGGTTTTTGCAAATGAATCCATCACTGTTGAAACGTTAACACCTGTGATATGGACATCAACAGACCCCTATCCCACCACGACACCATTATCCATTTATACTCTTTCAGCAAGTTTTGATTCGCAGGTCGGGACATCTTTTGGCGGCGATCTAGCACACTTGGTTTCAGGAAGAGCTTGTTATGATGCTTCGGGTATTGGAGCTGGAAGTTTATGTGGCTCTCAACGCCATAGTGTTAGTACAAGGATGGGTTATACCGTGCCTACAGTCTTTACACCGATGAATTTTGAAGTTGCTCTTGTAGCACATGAACTCGGTCATACTTTTGGAAGTCCTCATACACAAAACTGTTTTTGGAATGGTAATAACACTGCAATCGATGGATGCGGAGCAATCGAATATTCATGTGCAAACCCTGGTCTTCCACCTTCTGGCGGTACTATCATGAGCTACTGCGATAACGTAAACCTGGCTCAAGGAGTAGGCATTCAATTATCCAACGGCTTCGGGATTCAACCGGGAAATCTTATTCGAAATAATGTATCAAATGCAGCTTGTCTGACGACTTTCAACCCTAGTTGTCCTTCATCAGTAACGATAGACGGTACTAGTTTTATCGGAAATTATTACACCGTGCCTCTTACGGAATCTTCAGGCTGGATAAAAACAACGAACCTTACAAAAATAAGTGGTGGCGTTGTAAGACTTGATGCAGATTCTTTAAGTTATGTCGAATTATCGCCGGGATTTGAAACAACAGCATGGGATGCAAATTCTGTGTTCCTTGCGAAAGCCTATAACGGCTGTACGACGGGCTATCCTGCACGTATGATGGCAACATTCAATTCAATCAGAGCAGGTAATACTGTTGATGAAGATGCCAAATTGTATCCTAATCCTGTTTCATCCTATGCATTTCTTGAAAGTAAGGAAGATATTGTGTCGAATTCGATTACTATAAATGATATGAAAGGTATACGTAAGGAAGTGCTCATCAAGATCGAAAGCAGTCACAGAATAAAAATTGACGTTTCAAAACTGTCATCTGGTGTATACTTTGTCCGTTATAATATTGTTGGCGGAGTCCGAAGTACCAGATTCGTTGTGGTACATTGATAATAAGGGAGCCTTAAAGGCTCCCTTAAATTTTTGACACTTTTCTAAAACCATCTATAACGGTCAGGCCTTCTGCAAAAGAAAATGTATGAACACGCGTAATATTTCTTTTCCATTGAGGTAGAAGCTCGGACACAACTTCTTCCTTATACTCATCAGGGTTAAGAATTTTTACTTCATGCAAGGTGACAGACTTCCCGTAAGCTTCAGCGCAATTTTGGGAAACACGATATAATTTATTCTTTATTTCTAAAAAACCACCTGCCGGTCTTGCGTTCTTTACATCACTAACTACCGGATTTTTAGCGTGCGGTCTCCAATTAGTTGTCTCGAGAGAATCAGAATAAAAGATAAATAATTCATCGTGGCATGTATCCCCTTCAAATTCCTTCATACATGTAAACATCCATACTCTTCCATCCTTCTCAAATATTGTAGTATCGCAAGCCCAAACATTTTCCATGAGATTCATGACAAAAGACCATTCACCTGGAAAATTTATAGCCTTATAAAGCTCAATCGTCATATTATTTTGAGTTTCAGGAATCATATAATATTGACCATTATGCTTAAACACGAAAGGATACGATAAATGGTATGGCCGCTTTAGGACACAAACAGGCTCCGAAAAAGATCCATCCTTTGTGATAGTTAACATTGAAATTTGACCGGCATTTTCTTTATAGAAAAAGTCTTCAAAAAAAATAAAATATTTCCCATCCTGAAATATAACGCAAGGATCAGCCCAATATCTATCCTTTGGCGGATTGATGGGCTTAAACTGATAACCAATTGTTGACAATCTTCCTTTCGGATCAAAACGATAAAGAAGAAACCATTGTTCTTTCTCAATGATACGACCTATAAAGTACATCCCCAGCTTGAACCATTTCCTTACCATTCCTGAAATAAATTCCAAATTTTTGGGCTTTTTGTAAAGCTTGTTCGAATAAAATTCCGGATGGGAGTTTTTTGAATTTACTTCCTTAAAATACATTTCAGGACCAAGGCTTATAAGTCGTTCGATCTCTCGCGGTATAAAAGCTGCAGTTTTCCAGTAATATTTATTAATGCTGGCATTCAAAAAGTCACGATGTGTATGTGCCCACGATCTATAAAGAATATTTCCAGCATCAAGATCTTCGGTCAAAATTTGTAAGACTGATCCCGTTTCTTTCTGAGATTTTATAAACTCCCAAACTCCAGCGGGTCCTCCTCTATTAACCCTGTTGTCACCATGGTGATATGACCAGATACCATATCGGGCACACTCTAATATATCTCCTTTCAAAATTCTAAACCCTAACCGAACAAGGACATCTATACCCTCACTTTTTATAGTTGAAATGTCTTTTGAATTGAATATATCTATATGTCCTTTTTGAAGAGGAATTATCGAAAGAATTCGAATATTATCAGGGAGAATTTCTTTTATATTTTTTGATGCAAAAGCATCAGGCGAAGGTTTTGAAATTACCTTCTCAAAACGCCGATAAACTTCATAAGCGAGAGAGTTAATGTTTCGGAGATTTAATTTCGATCTAACCCCAGATGTTGACTTCGAGGTATTGAGTATAATCGTCGAAATTGCTACACCTTCAATTTTTTTTAACCTGACAAGCATTTGATAAACCCAGGCTGGTTGATCAAGACTATCAACCATTAAAGCAATTTTTAGCATAGAGAGGTATTAAAACAATTTTCAAGGGCTACCGAACTTAATCGGGTAAAAAACAAAAATAACAGATTCAACTCATACTCATAAATTTCTCTTCTGTCGATTTGCAATTTCACCAGCAGAACAACGTCTTAAGATTAAAAATGCGAACGAAGTATCGAAACTTCGCTCGCATTCTATTTGAACTATACGTTATTTTTTGTATTTAAAATAAGCCGTATTTAGCATGGCGAGGATTTGTTCACACTGTTTGATTTTTTCCTCTTTCCTCGCAAGGGCTGTAAATAGCCGGTAGATGTGATACTGAATTTCCTGATCCGTGAGGCTGTCAGTGCTTTTTATTTTATCCTGATCAATCATGTCTTTTTCTTTCCTGATGAAGTCAGGCCATGCTCATCACGGCCTTTCCCCACCAGCGCCAGCGACGAAGGCCGTGTGAGCCTGGATTAATAATTCAGGAAATGAAAAATATATAAAAAGACGTGTAAACGGATAACTACAAAGCCGCAGAAAAGAAACAGCCATTTTGCAGTAGCTTTGAAAAAAGTAAAAATTAATGAAAGCAGCCGTTGTTTTTAATAAAGGCGAATTACCAAAGTTTGTGACGGACTTTGAAGAGCCAAAATTGCAAAATGAATATGGCTTATTGATCAGTGTTCAAGCATCCGCTGTCAAGAACCTTGATAAAATGCAGGCAAGCGGAAAACACTATTCAGTCCTGCATGAACACTGGGTACCCAAAGCCGTGGGTGGTGATGGCGTTGGTTTGCTTGAAGATGGCACGCGCGTCTATGGCATGGGCATCAGCGGCATGATCGCAGAAAAAGCCATTATTGATAAAAGCAGAACAGTGGTCCTCCCCGAAAATATTGACAGTAGCATAGCAGCAGCCCTGCCCAATGCAGTTATCGGCTCCGCCATGGCGCTACGATTCAGGGCAAGCCTCCAAAAAGGAGAAACTGTCTTAATAAATGGCGCAACTGGTTTTACAGGAAGAGTCGCAGTTCAGATCGCGAAATATTACGGAGCAAAAAAAGTGATCGCAACAGGAAGAAACCAGCAATCACTTCAGGACTCACTATCGCTAGGAGCCGACGAGGTGATCTCGATCAATCAGGATGATGAAAATTTCATTGCACAAATCAGGAACCTTCATCTGCAAGATTCGATTAATGTCGTTATAGATTATTTATGGGGGCACAGTGCGGAATTAATTCTATCGGCGTTGAAAGGCGATGGAAACTTTTCTTCACGAACACGTTTCATCACCGTTGGCGGCATGTCTGGCGATAGCATTACCCTTTCGTCTTCCATTTTACGCTCGACTGATATTCAGATTTCAGGGTCAGGATTGGGAAGCTGGAAAAAAGAAGAAGTGAAACTTTTATTCTCCGACATCCTCCCCGACCTGTTTAACCTTGCGGCAGAGGGGAAATTAAAAATAGAAACTATCAATGTTGACTTAAGGGATATTGAAAAAGTTTGGAGCATGAAGATTGAGGGAGGAAAGCGGCTTGTGGTCAAAATCCATTAGCGAGTTCTTATTTTTAACAATTAACTAAGCCCATTTTACCTTTTTTGAAATTTTGATACGCTTGCTTGAACTTGCGTGATTTTTCATAGGATATTCAGTTTTAAGCAGTTCTTTATCTGATCTATTTCCTTTTAATTAAGTATATTCTTTTAATTTTTATTGAATTAATTAAATTTTTGTGTAATTTTAAATATAATCTTTACTCATGAGCGTATTAAGTTTTTTTAAGGAGGCTTCAGTGTTTGATAGAAGAAAATATACGAATCCTTATAGCTCAAATCTTGATAAGTTTTTTAATGGATTAGCTACAAGTGAACAGATTTTCCTATTGAAAGAATTGACAAGAAATCCTGAATTAAAAGAATTTATTGAAATTTCAACTAATTCTGATGGAGATATAACTGGGATTTCTGTTATTCCTGGTAGAAAAGAAGAATATCAACAGAAAAAAGCTGAACTCAAAATCATGTAAAACATAAATTACTTGATAAGTTGAATCCTCTTATTTCAAGTACAATCTTAGCCAGTACCCTTTTCCTATTCTTTATCTTGCCTGGAATTATTTTCCAAAGAGCTTTTTGGAGAACTGACAAAGGTTCATTACATGCAGACAACTTTTACAATTATTTGGTTTGGGGAATACTTATTTCAAGTATTTCCTATTATCTAGGAATTTATCTTTTTAATGCATGTGTCTCTGCATTTCATTATTCTAATCAAATAGATTTAAATAAAATTATTGAATTTGTTTTTTCTAAAAATGAAAATATACATCTGGATTTAAGTGAGTTTAATTCGCTTGTAATTCTGTTCATCATACTTGATGTTTTGTTGTGGTTACTCGGCACAGCTATAGGCACACTGATACTTAAAACCAAATTGGATTTGAGAAAATCTTTTTTTCGATATAAAAATCAATGGTTTTACCTGCTAACGCAAAGGGAAATAGATTTTAAAAATAGGAAGCTGTCTCCAAAGGGTCATATAGTTATTGTAGATTTATTAAGTGATATTGGAGGTTCATCATATTTGTATAATGGTGTTGTTCTTGATTACAAAACGGATGCAAACCAAAATCTCAAATATATTTATCTTATTGGAGTGAGTAGAACAGAAATTAAAGCTAGCGCCGCAAATCCCACAACTGTTCAAAATCCCAAAACAGAAATTTTAAATACTGCCGCATTTATAAAGGGTTCTATCGACACAACTGGTTCTATATTTTCAAATGGCTCAATGATCACTGCTAGCGATATAAATGCAGACGGTGGCTTGACGATTGAAGGAATGCTTTTTTGCGGCGGTTCTATAAACATCAAAGGTGACCTTATAATAAAAAATACGCAGCCCTTTTCTCAGGAAGTGACATCTTTTTCAACTTCATCTCCTTATAAAATTCCTGGAAGTATGATGGTTTTTAAATTTGAAGAAATGAAGAATTTAAATATTTATTATAGTCGTATACCTTAATAACCATTTAAATCGACAGCAAATTTTCAAAGTGAAAAGAAGACATATTTCGAAACTTAAAAAATTAGATATTTTTTAAATTCAGAAACGACTTACCTCACAATAAAATTTTCCAATACTTACTTAAACAACTTCGATGATATGGCAATATCGGTTCTTACATTTCATTAATCGCAACGGCTCTAAACTCAGGCTGTACGCGGCTTATGGCGTTCATGGTTATTAACCGGCTTATATCGAGCATTACAACTACAGATTGCGCCGTCATTTTTTCAAACCGGTTCTATACTGAAATCATGAGCAGGCAGAATGCCTGTTATTTGTTCAAGCATGTGGGGAGAAACGCATGAACGGAATTGAGCAGGACGGCGACCGCTGGATGGACCGGAAAAGCGCGGCACGATATATCGGCTTTAAACCGGGCACGCTGGCGGTGTGGGATTGCACAAAGCGATATGACCTGAAACCCCGGCGCATCGGCAGATGTGTCCGGTACCGGAAAAGTGAACTCGACAAATTCCTGGATCATCTTCAGCATCCAGAATAGATCCCTCCATCATTAAAAGCTGAAAAAAATCTTCAATTCATCAATTGCGGAAAGGGTGTCCTATGAACATAGAACAGGCCAAGGCAATCGCTTTATCTGAAATTCTCACAAAACTCGGTTTTCAGCCCGCCTCCAGAAGCGGAATTGATCTGATGTACCTCTCACCGTTGCGAAAAGAAAAAACGCCGAGTTTTCATGTGAATGAGAGAAATAATATCTGGTATGACCACGGCAGCGGTGAAGGCGGCAATGCCTTTGATTTTGTACTCGCCTATCTCCAAAGCCAGGGTGAAGATCATACGACGCATGACGGTTTGCGGTGGTTTAATAATATGTTCGGCCAGAGCATCATAACGCCTGTCATCAAATCTCCAGAAACGGTCATCGTTGATGAACAGGCATTGCAACTCAAAAATATCTATCAGATCAAATGCCCGGCATTCTTCAATTATCTTCAATCCCGAAACATTCCCCTGCCCTGCGCCAGCCGGTATCTGAAAGAAGTCGAAATCTTTAATACAAAATCAGGGAAAACATTTCTTGCGCTGGGATTAAAAAATGAAGACGGCGGATATGAATTGCGAAACAAGAATTTTCAAGGCTCCGTCCGCTCCAAATATGTCAGTTTCATTCGCGGCAGCAATCCTGATGTCAAAGGAATTCATGTCTTCGAAGGCATGATGGACTTTCTCTCTGCCCTTGTACTCGAAAAGAAAATGCAATTTGAGGAAGATGTCATTATCCTCAATTCCGTCACGCTTCTGGGCAAAGCCTATCCCTATATCAATAACTATGGCTATGAGAATCTATATAGCTGGCTGGATAATGACCCTGCCGGAGACAAGGCCTCGCGGGCACTGGAAACTTTTCTCGCGCGGCACTCAACCATTCGTTTCCACCTGATGAATAACCGATACGCAGGCTTTCAGGATGTCAATGCCTGGCTCTGCGCCAGTCCTGAAGAAAAAAAGCGAGCTAAAAAATCCCGCACGAGGAAATCCGCAACAAAGAAAGGCTGAACCATGACCGAAGCAAACAACATCATCCAGTTCCCAATTAATCAGGTAACGGAGATTGAATTGCTCTACCGAAACAAGATAAGCGCCAGCTCCCGCCCTAAAATCCGGACATCAGATGACGCTTATCGCATGCTGCTTGACAATTGGGATATGGACAAAATTGAGTTGCAGGAACAGTTCAAGCTTTTGTTGCTGGATCGAAATAATGGCTGCATCGGTATTTCTACCCTGTCAACTGGCGGCATCAGCCAATGCGTTGTTGACCTGAAACTTGCTTTTGCCACGGCGATCAAGGCAAGTGCGTCTTGCATGATCCTGTCTCACAACCATCCCTCCGGTAACACCAAACCAAGTGAAGCAGACAAAACAATTACCTGTCGCTTCAATGAGGTCGGAAAAATCCTCGACCTGCCTATTCTTGACCATCTGATTATTACCAGAGATGGCTATTCCTCAATGGCCGATGAAGGACTGATGACACCAACGCCATTCTAGAATGCCGGACATCCGAAATGTCCGTCAGCCACCGCCCGAAAGGGTAACTTAACCTTGGAGTGAATGATGAATGACAAAAAGCAAAATGGCAAAAAGCAAAGTGATGCGCAAGAAAGCAAAAAACCTGAAATCTCAACCCCTCCCACCGAAAAAAAGCAGGTTGACTATTGCATCTTCTCCGACAGCGGCGAAACGAAAAACAAGCTTGTCGGCAGTGTCTTTAACCACGCGAAAGGGCGAGGATTTAATATCCTTATTGGCCAAAATCGGTATGTGGCCTTTCCTCCAAAGATGAAAGTTTAACGATCAAATCTCTAGGTGCGCTGTATTCCTCACAGCGCACCTTTTTTAAAGGCAATCATGGCAAAGAGTAGTTTCACTTCTGAAGAAAAAGAACTCATACGAGCATATAAAATAGTCGCAGAGGTCGTTCGACTATATGGCGACATTTATCTCCCCATATTTGAAAGGCTACATCTCGAAATTCAAGTGCTTAAACAGCGCGACAATCTACGTTCGCTTGCTGGAAAAATTTCACAAGAAACTGATATTGACTAAACAAAAACACTTGAGCTTTTTTTTGAAAAGAGTAATATAAATAAGCTGCTTTTTGACACACAAAGTGTACAACAAAACGGCAAACAACAGATGATGGCAAAAGAAATTGTTCTTTAAAATCATCACTTTATACAACCTGAAGGCTGATCTTTCAATCTCACCTCTTCCGCCATTGATTTTCTTTAACTGACATAGTTTGTCATTGATTTAAAAAGAAAATATCATATACGGAAATATATAAAGTAAGATTAAATCATCGGTCTGTCACACAAAATGGCATACACATGATCCATCTTATCACCAGAAACGGGCGCTTTTATTTCAACCGCAGGACACCTAAAAAATACCGGGAATTCGATTCCAGAACCTTCGTGCGCATTGCCCTGCACACAGATAGCAGAAGCGAGGCGATCAGGCTGGCGACCTTGCAAAACCTTCACCTGGAAGCGTACTGGAAGGAACTTGCTATTGCGGGTTGCAAGCTTTCAGAAACTTATTATACCTCCGTCGTCAAGGCGGCAAGGTTGATGGGGTTGTCCTATATGCCGAGCGCCGCCATTGCGCAGCTTCCTCCTGCGCAGATAGTTGACAGAGTCAATTTTCTTGATAAAAGCAATCTGGATGAAAAAAAAGTGCAGGTTGTTCTTGGCGGCGTGAATACGCCCGTAATCAGACTCGATGGTTTACTATCCAAATATTGGGAATACAGCAAGCCGAGAATACTCAATAAATCACCCCACCAGGTTCGCAAGTGGAAAAACCCGCGTATTAAAGCCATCCGCAATCTGATCAAAGTCGTCGGAAACAAAGCCGTTTCAGATCTCACACGTGAAGACATGCTCTTGTTCCGCAACTGGTGGTTTGACAGGCTGGATAAAAACAATATGACCGCAAATTCTGCTAACAAGGATATTACTTTTTGTAAGGTGATCGTTGAAGCAGTTTGCGAGAATTTGAAACTGCCTCTTGATGTTCAACATCTCTTTAGAAAGCTGTCATTCGAGACAAAAGACGATGACGCGAGGCGTCTGCCCTTTGATACAAAATACATTACCGATGTGCTGCTCAACCCGGCAAACCTCAAAGGGCTCGAAGAACAGGCGAAATGGCTGCTTCACGCTTTTGCGGAAACTGGGGCGGGTATTTCCGAGCTTGTGGGATTATTGCCGGAAGATATTAGTCTTAATGATGAAATTCCTCACATCGCCATCACGCCGCGTAAGCACACAGGACTGAAAACAAAGTATCGCAAACGTACTATTCCTCTGGTAGGGCATGCACTGGACGCTTTCCGCGCTTGCCCCGAAGGATTTTTTAAATATCGCGCTAATCCCGATATTCTTTCGACAACTCTCAATAAATATTTAAGAGAAAAAAATCTAATGCCGAGCGAGATGCATAGCGTCTACTCATTACGACATAGTTTTCAGGACAGGCTTCTGGCTGCCAATGTGCCGGATCGCATCCAGGCGCAACTAATGGGGCATAAATTTGGAAGGCCGAGCTATGGAGAAGGGGGAACGCTGGCACAAAAGAAGCTGTGGATGAATCTGGTTAAACTTAAACAGACATAAATTGGCTATTAATTCAAACAGGCAGCTTTTTTAATTCAACTAAACTAACTATCTCATCTATCTCGGCCAAATACGTTTTTAAACGTTCTTTTATCGTTTCTGCATTTTGTTGAAAGTAACCTCTTTCCATACTAATTTGTGTGAGAGCTTCCATACAATTACTTAGATATAACGTCATTTCGGCTGTACGTGGATCAAGCCTTGCATTTGCCAATAGTGGGAAAAGGTAGGGTAGGAAATTCGTTGAAACATGCTGGAGTGTTAAACCACCAGTTTGAACGAAAGGATGTATTTGCTTTGCGAATAATTCGTACATGGGTTTATACAGTCTATCATTCATAAATGCATCACTGTTATACTGCTTTTCCAATGCAACTGAATAATCACCGAATGCTCTTGATAAACGGGTTAAATTCTTTGAAAACTCTGCATTTAATGTTGACGTCCTCGTCATGTACTCTTCGAACTTTTCCTTTAAAGCGGCATCGGTACTTTTAACTATACTAATAAAACCATTAACTCTGTTTGAATCGGATGTAGCTTTATTCGTATCCGGCGTTTTAAATTTCTGAATGAATGTTAGCAATTCGCCTTTATCCATGGACGCAAATTTTTCACCATTCAATCCCTCAAGGAGGTAAAGTTGTGGAATCTCATAATCAGAAGTAGCATGCCTTATCAAGAATTCATCCAATACTTCAATCTGTTCCTTAATTGGCACCTCCAAGAATTTAATTTCTGCAGTCCATCTTTTACCAACTTTTTTTAATCGATTACGACTTGCAAAATGTTCCCAAATCAACGGAATTGCCGCACCTAATAATAATGTAATGAGCGGAAAGATATATTTAACAAACCAGTCGTCTGTATCTTTATCCTTAATCAAAACCATTTTGACCTGCGGACGACTCAATGCGCTTTCGTTCAGACTTAAAGAATCCCTTAATGTATCTTTTGTTGTGTCAATCTTGATGGCTGTATCTTTATTGAGCTTGGGAATTGATTCAACCATGCGCGTATTAAGTTTGGCTGAATCGTGTTGTGAATAACAAACGATAGAAATCAAAAGCAGAAGGGATAGGGCAATTTGTCTCATTGATTTAATTGAAGTTAAGTCAATCCTTAAGTTAATAGAAAAATTGTTTGGTACCTGACATATAATGCACGGTAAAATTGAACTTCTTAAAAATCTCATCCGTATCAACTGAAAAAATATTTCTCAATAAATCGTTATCGTAAGTAAAATACAGGTTATAGTGATGATCTATTATCCTTCGATTGTTTCTCAATAAACGCACAATACATTCTTTAGCAGGCAGACAGGACTTATTTTCTCCATTAGCGCTGAATATAAAATCACGACAGTCGATCATGGAAAAAAGTTCATCGTTATTATTTCCTGCACTCCCATGATGTGACATTTTTACCAATTCACACTTCAAAGGATTATTCTCAGAGTATCGTAATGCTTTTAGCGCATTCACGACTGTGCTTGGATGTGCATCCCCAAGCCAAAGCGACGAAATATTTTGATACTCTACCAACAGGGCAATGCTACTTGCGTTTTCGACAGAATCATCCTCTTTCCATTTTTTGAGATCAAAATTCTCAAATGGAATGTGGTAATCGTATGCAGGCCTTGCAGTTGACACGCTGATAAAATCCTGTTCAATTCTTTCAAGTGCCTGACCTATGGAAGGAGAATATTTACTTCTTAAATCAATCAATTGTTCAGGCTTTGGAGACAAACAAGTTATTTTTAATCCATATAAATTTAAGGGAATAGAAGTCGTTGTAAAATCCGGGCTAATCATTTTTGCGCTAAGTAGATATTCGGCCAGGTCATCACCTTGTGAAATGCTTTTGGCATCACTGATGTTGGCACTTTTAAATTCAAGGATTTTTGAGGGTGATAATCTGGGAAAATTATAAAGCCATTTTTCCACGATGTCTTTCAATTCAGAAGTTTTTACTGTATCAATATAAGCAATGGCGCCACCGATATGATCGTCATGTATATGTGATATTACCCAGAGATCTATGACTTCCTTATTGTCAATGAGGTTTTGAATTTCATTCTTGAGAACATGTCGAAATGTTCGGGCATAACCTGAGTCAATAAATAAATTATGTATCACTCCGTCCGTCCCATTATATTTAATGCTGGCTGCATCTCCACATTCTGCTTGATAAAATCGAATAGTCATTATTCTCTGTCTGATAGTCTTAATGTTCCCGTTATACTGTTCCCGTCGATAGAATAAACACCATTAATAACTTTGAAGAAGTTATCCCCTTCATTTGCGAAGGTTCCTGTAAGGGCATTCTTCTCTCCCAAGATACACCAGATAATATCAAGGTTTTGACTTTCAAGAAACTTCATAAAATAATCCTTCCGCATAAGAATTGCGCTATAATCAGGGTTGATTACAACTGTTTCGCCCTCATCAATAACAAATTCACCATCCTTTTCTCCATACTCAAGATTCATTCCATCGAAAATCAGTTGACAAGGCATTTCATATCTAAAATGAGCTCTAGATTTGTCCTGGCTTAATTCCCCCACCGCTTCAGTTGTCGTTACCATTACTTTGTAATTCGTGCCTCCTAACTTCTGCCATGTTTCTTTTTCATTTTCCTTTGCAGCGGGAGACCAATAATTTTCCCTGTTGAAGCCGCTTAAATTACTTTTATGGCTTTCGGGCATCCATCTACCCCAAAAGTTTTCTTCATTTAGGTACTTTTTCATTTTCTCTTTATCTCGTTTCTTGATAATATAGGCTTGCAATAAATACCAAATTTCTTTCCTCTGAAAAGAATATCTGTCTCTTCCTACTTTTTTAGGTTCCCTCCAGTGAATATTCGTTTTCAGGTACAGCCATTCAACTCCTTCGTCATCTTTTTTCTGGATAATATGTCTTGGGTCGGGCAAATCTTTTGTTGTGTTGATCCATTTCGATCCTTCAGGGATCCAGTAAGTATACTTCTCGGGAGTCCACCAGTTTTGTGACAAGCTTTCAACATCTTGAATATTGTCATCGTCATCTGTTTCTTTGTTTTTGGTTGTGAAAGCGGGATCAATATTTCTTAAATACCCATGCCAAGGCCCGGCATAAAAATTATAATTGGCTTTTCCATTCCAGCGATCTGCCTTGATTTTATAATTATCTGCGACGATTGCCACAATCTCATAAAAGGCTATCCATTGATATTTTTTACCTATTCGTTCAATTTTATTATCCGACCGATCATTGAAATTGCTGATGGACGCATCATAATGACCATGCGTTTTGGCATTATAGCCCAAGTCATAAGCCCGCTTTGTAACCCACCTCTTTATTTTTTCTGAATCAAAAGCTTTGTATGTCGATTCTCTTAATTTTTCCTTCGACAAAAGATGCTCATTGATTACATTTTCAAAGAATTGAAACTGCTCTTCATCCCATACCCTTTTTATTACTGAAACTTGTCTTTTTATTTCATCATTAATCATATCCTCCATTGACTTCGCGTGCTCTTCACCATGATGAAAACTGACTATTCCCTTTTTTACATCATAAGTACTTTTAATTTTGAGAAGGCTTTCGTAATATTTTAGCGCCTTCTTCTTTTTCGGCTCCAGCAAGGCAATAAACTCTTTGCATTTTTTCTCAATTGTAAAGGACACCGGGCAAAAATCCCTAAAAGCGCTTTCAATCGTATATCGCCCAAAGTCCCAACTCATCACGGAGAATTTAATTTGGCCGTACACTCGGCCATATTCTTGGGTGCAAAAGGCCTCAAAATCCCTGGATATATCAAACCAGAGCAGCTATGGGATTTTGCTCAACGTGGGAGATAC
>CAZYKA010000005.1:0-7054 GCA_964647915.1 uncultured Ferruginibacter sp.
GAAGTGATGACTCAAATTGAAACCGATTTGAGCGATGCTAAAACGCTGTTACCTGCCGTTACTCCAAGCACTTTTAGTGACACGGCGCTGAATAAAATCAGCGTTGCCGGTTTCCAGGCCAGGATTGCTTTGTATAAAGGCGATTATGCGGCTGCCATCACTTATGCTACTGAAGTGATTAACTCCAATGTGAAGCCACTTGTTGATGCAAGTACCTTCCCGTTGATTTGGACCGACCAAAGCACGGCTGAACTTTTGTTCCGCATCCGGTACGCTACTTCCACTGCAATTGGAGGGTTATGGACCACTACCAGCAACTCTATTTACATCTCCCCATCCGATAAATTATTGGATGCCTATGATGCAGATAATGATATCCGTTTCGATTCTTATTTTGCCGGTTTGGGTGGAAGCCCGGTAGTTTACAAGTTTTTCATTTCGCCCCGCGGTGGCCGTGTGGTAGATATGAAGGCCCTTCGTACTGCTGAAATTTACCTGATTCGCGCCGAAGCCTATGCCAAATCTGCATCTCCCAATCTTACTTTGGGGGCCGATGATTTAAATGCGCTTCGTGCCATGAGGATAAACGGGTATACTCCTGAATCTTTCGCCACTGCACAAGACCTTATTAATGCAGTAATTGAAGAAAGATATAAAGAACTGTGCTTTGAGGGCTTCCGCTTCTATGATCTAAAGCGTAATAATTTGCCAGTAAACAGGGCTTCTACGGATGCCGCTCCCGAATGGCAAACCTTACCAGCCGGTAACTACCGTTTTGTTTTCCCAATCCCTGCTTCTGAAATGCTGGTTAACCCCAACATGATTCAGAACCCAGGAGGGTATTAATAGCTTTTACTAAAAAAATCAAATTAATAATATGAAATTGATTAATAAGTTAGTTTTTGCTGCAAGCCTTATAGCAGGGATTTCCCTCGTTGGATGCGATAAAACGAAGGTATACGATACCACCGTTGCACCCCCGCTTGCACATTTCTTAAAAACATCCACTATTCAGTATGCCGTGCGTGGCGCTGGGCCTATTGATCCCATCACTATTGGTGTGGGTACATCGGATGTAACCAATTCAGATCGTACTGTTACCATCTCTGTAACTTCACCTACAGGTGCTGCTGCAGGTACTCAGTATAACCTGAGTTCTAATACCGTAACCATTGCCGCAGGTACAGCTACTGCTGATTTCACCCTGCAAGGGTTGCTTACCGGTTATCCTGCGGGCAGGTTGGATACCCTTTTCCTGACTATTACTGAGCCTTCTCTTAAGCCTGCTGCCTTTTTAAGCAAGGTTACCGTAGTTATGGGCGACATCTGTTCTGAATCAGATGCGTTTAACCTGAACGATTTCCTGGGAGATTATGCAAATACCAACGAAACTTTGGGTACCAGCGCCTATGGCCCTTACACCACCACCATTACCGCAGTTGCTTCGCTAACTCCTACCACAGGTAAAATTAGCGTAGCCAACATTTTTGATGATGGCTGGCAGGATGCGATTGATTTTACCCTCGACTGGACAGATCCTAATAATAAAGTGGCAACCTGCATACAAAACTCAGCTATAGCTGGTAGCGATGCAGGTACCCTGAATTCTGCTTATTCCGGAATGCTGATGGCTATCCGTCAGGCAAATGGATACCCAGGCACCTTCTCTACCTGCGATCAAACCTTTACACTGAAAACACAACTTGGTGTTTCCGGTTTGGGTTGGTTTGGTATCCCTGCAAACCTTTATACAATCAATCTGGCGAGATAATCGCTGCTTGTATATAATTTAAAGAGAGCCAAACCGGCTCTCTTTTTTTTGCTTTGAGATTCTGAATGAAATCGAAATCGACTGTTTTCTCCTTGCAATTAACTATTTGGCATTTAAGAGTTCTTGAAATTTGTCAATAAACAAACCTACCTGGTACCCGTCCATCAGTCCGTGGTGTACATGAATGGATATGGGCATTTCTTTTTTTTCGTTTTCCCTGTTTTCGGTCATCCTGCCAAATGAAATTTTTGGGCAGCTATCGGGGTGGGAAAAACTTCTTGCGTGCGAAATACTTGTAAAGTCAAGCCACGGAATTGCAGAAAAATGAATAACATTTTCTCCTGATACAGCAGGTAATAAACTGTTTGTGTTTTTTACCTTTTCAATTTCTGCTGAAGCTTTTTCATAAAACTCTTTTTCATCTTCAAAATAGTCCATATAAGCAAAGCCAAATGTACCATCTGGTCGGTTAATGGTTGGCGAAGCATTTACAGTTTGAAATTCATAAGGTTTATTTTCAATTATTCTGTATCTGAAATTTTCAACTTCATTCGCTGTTTTCAATGCTCTGTATAGATAGTACAGAAAAAAGGAAATGCCCTTTTCTTTTGCTTTCTTGTAGGCAATAGTACAATCCACAGTTACGGTTACACCAAAAAATGGTTCTTCAAATTTTGAGAAAAAAAGAAAATGTTCTTTTCTGTTCCAATTGTCAAGGTCTATTAATTTCTTCATTCCTATTTTAGGTAATTCAGTATTTCATTAATTGATTTAAGTTGTATAAAATTCTCGTGTTTCAAATGGTTTTCTTGTTGTTCGTGTGCCCAAGTTACATAATATGGAATGTGTGCCGCATTTCCGCCTAATTCTAAAACGGGGATAATGTCGGATTTGAGGGAGTTACCCAACATTAGAAGGTTTTCAGGTTTGCAATCCAAATGTTTGAATAGTTTTTGATAATCACTTACTTTCTTCTCGCTCATAATTTCTATGTGATGAAAGTAGTGTTCCAGTCCAGATTTTTTCAACTTTCTCTCCTGGTCTAATAAATCGCCCTTGGTTGCAACTACCAATTTGTAATCACCATTCAGGGATTCTAATGTTTCTTTAACCCCTTGCAGAAGTTCAATCGGCTTTTGAAGCAGGTCATGCCCAATTTCAATTATTTTATCAATGACTTTTAAGGAAACGGTTCTGTCAGAAATTCTGTTTGCTGTTTCAATCATGCACAACAAAAAGCCCTTAATTCCGTAACCATAGAGATGCAAATTCTTCATTTCTGTTTTGAAAAGTTCTTGTGAAATGTTGTGTTGCGGAAGATAATTCTCAAGCAATGCACAAAATTGTTTCTCGGCTTCCAGAAAATACGGCTCATTTACCCATAAGGTGTCGTCTGCGTCAAATACTATGGTTGTTATTTTATTGTTCATACGGTCTGTTCAAATTCTGTATGCAGTGGATTGGTTTTTGCCAGATCGATATTGGAATCATTTCCGAGTGAAAGGCTGATTATCCAAAACTGCAAAGGGTGTTCCTGTTCTAGGAGGAAATTAAATATTTCTCTCTATCGTTCCTGTTGTAAAGATTCCACATTTAATTTCGGAAGCGGGGATGAAGGTTAAGGTTTTGAAAGGAAAAATTTTCCTTACTTCAGCACTTCGGCCAGTTTATTATCTAAATCTGCTTCCCGTAATGAAGTGCCGATAATTTTTCCCTGGGGGTCGAGAAGGATGTTATATGGTATTCCATCAAACCCATATAATCCCACTACCAAAGAATTCCATCCTTTCAAATCGCTTACGTGTGGCCAGGTTAATCCATCCTGCATAATGGCTTTTTCCCAGGCGTCTTTTTTTTCATCAAGGGATACGCCAAATACCGTAAAATTTTTGTTTTTATATTTCTTATAGGCTGCCACCACGTTGGGATTTTCTCTACGGCAGGGGCCGCACCAGCTTGCCCAAAAATCAACCAAAACATATTTCCCCCTGAAAGATTTTAACGAAATGGGTTTGCCTGTGGGATCGGGCAATGTAAAATCGGGGGCCTCTGCACCAATACCCGGAATGCGTGCCGCTAATTCTTGTTTGCGCTTGTCTTCTTCCAGCATTTGATTAAACTGCAACTGCATGGAGGTAATACCCTGGTGTTCGGGGAAGCGTTTGGAAAGCCCGGAAATTAAATTTGCCAGTTTCTGTTTATCTGCGCCTTGCAGGTAACCCAAGGTAAATAGCGCCAGAACGGGACTATTGGTGGTATCCGCAAAATGGGTAGCAAACTGTTCAAATTCGGTTTGTTTATCCCTTGCCTTTTTGGTTAATTGCTGAATAAGGCTGTCGTTAGGAGAATTCGTTTTCAGGGAATCAATTTCCTGATCAAGTTTGTGTAAATAGGTGCCGGTTTTATTTAACTCCGTCAGGAATTTTTTAAGGCTCTGGTTAGCAGGGCTTGCAAAGTTGGGTCCGCTCAAACTGTTATCATCGGTATTAGCTGTAAAAACAAGCTTTGGCACATCATTGATAAATACATAGCCCTGGGGTTGTTTTTCGAGACGGATACGAAACATACCCTGTTCCGGGGCGATGCTCTCCAATTCAAATTTACCGTTCTTCATTTCTGCCGTATCTACCACTTCCGGGTCTTTTTTGCTGAAATAGAACTGATCGAGATAAACCTTTTGATCGGGGGCATTTTTAATTTCACCCATTACTTCAAATTTTCCGGCAGGTTCTTTTTGTTTACATGCCTGAAGGCCTACAATTGCTAATACAAGGATTAAATATTTTTTCATGCTATTTATTTAATTGTTCCAATAAAATTGAGTTGGTAAGTTCCATATCTGCCTTTCCCTTACTTAACTTTTTTACTTCCCCGGCAAACATACCTGCCAGACCCCTTTTTCCTTTTTTAAATTCAGCCACCTTTTCAGGAAATTTTTGTAAAACTTCATCAACCCATTTACGAATATCCGCTTCGTTGTTTGTTTGAAAAAGTTTCATATCCGATGCAAGGGTAGTAGCAGAAGCCTGCGGTTGGGCAATCAGTTCCGGCATTAATTTTCCCGAGGCGATGCTGAAACTTAATTTCCCTGATTCTACCAATCGAATAAGTTCTGTAAGGCAGATGGGGGTAAGTGGAAATTGTAAAATGCCGATACCCTCCTGGTTGAGGTAGGCCTTCACAGGTCCTGAAATCCAATTTGCCGCTGCTTTGGGCTGGGCTCCGGCTTTTACTAAGGCTTCAAAATATGCTGCTATCTCCTTTTCTGCAGTAATAAAAGCTGAGTCATAGGATGATAAGCCAAATTCATGTTGAAGCCTTCGCGAAAGTGTTTCGGGAAGTTCGGGCATTTGGTTTTTGATTTCTGCAATCCATTCATCCGAAATAGCAAACAAGGGGAGATCGGGTTCAGGGAAATAACGGTAATCTTCCGCCTCTTCTTTACTACGCAGTGAAAAAGTAGTCAGGTTGTTGGCATCAAAACTCCGGGTCTCCTGGGTTATTGGCTTTCCTTCTTCTGAAAGTTGTACAAGCCGGTTGAATTCTATCTCAATGGCCTTCTTTACATTCCGGATGCTATTCAGGTTTTTAACTTCCACTCTTTTCCCTAATTGAGTATCTCCTTTTTTACGAATGGAGATGTTGGCATCGCATCGCATACTGCCTTCCTCCATATTTCCATCGCAAACTCCCGTCCAACGTAAAATCTTTCTTAATTCAGTAAGAAACGAGAATGCATCTTCAGCACAATGTATGCAGGGTTCTGTAACGATTTCAAGCAGTGGAACTCCGGCCCGGTTTAAATCTATACAAGTAAACAACGGATCCTGGTCGTGAAGACTTTTTCCTGCATCCTCTTCTATATGTATGCGGTTTAGAATAACCTGTTTCCGCTCCAATCCATTCATAATTCCAATACTACCACCCAAACAAATGGGGGCGGTATGTTGGCTTACCTGGTATCCTTTGGGAAGATCTGGGTAGAAATAATTCTTTCGGGCAAAATAATTTCTTTTTACAATTTCGCTATCAAGGGCTAAACCCAACTTGATGGCGAGCCCGATAGCTGCTTCATTCATGGCGGGCAAGGTACCCGGATGTGCCAGGCTGATGGCACTAACCTGGGTGTTGGGGTCGGCTCCATAATCGGTAGGGTCGGAACAAAATAATTTTGTACGGGTTAAAAGCTGGGCGTGAACTTCGAGGCCAACTACCAGTTCGTAAATGGAGGATTCCTGCACGGCTGCAAAATTAGGAATTAATAAGGGAGGCCACACGCCCAAAAACCGGATTCAACATTTTGTAATTCCACCGGATTTTATTCCAATTCATCGCTTTCAGGGGATTTAATTTGATATATGAAAAACCACCTCTCCGGAGAGAGATGGTTTCCATTAAAATGCATAGTTATAAGTGAGGTTATAAATTTGCTGTTTTCAGTTTTTTGGGAAATTTTATTTCAAAATTCATTTCTTTCCCGTTTCTGAGCGCTTTAACCGTGTATGCCTTTTTATCGCGATTATCAGCCAACTCTTCGCGCATCTCGTCGGTATTAGAAACTTTATCCTCGCCAATTTTCGTAATGATATCCCCTTTTTGGAGTCCGGCAAGCTGGGCAGC
Organism: uncultured Ferruginibacter sp.; assembly: GCA_964647915.1. Taxonomy (GTDB): domain Bacteria; phylum Bacteroidota; class Bacteroidia; order Chitinophagales; family Chitinophagaceae; genus Ferruginibacter. Next base: position 6,392 of record CAZYKA010000005.1, read on the forward strand.
AGAGCTATCCTCTACCTCCAGAACTTTCACACCCGATTCATCTTCCGTGTCCTGAATTTTTAGCCCCAGCTTTTTTCGAGGTCCTCTAAAATCAAAACTTCCATTAAATTGTACACTGTCTGCCAAAAAATTAAAATCGCCATTCCCCCGGAACTGGTTGTACCAGTCATTACCAAATCCAAAATTGTCCTTCGGATTCGAATAGGGAATAATCAATTTTTTAAAATTCCCATTAGGGCTGGAAAAGCCCCAAACCTGCGATGATTCCCGTCTTTCGGATAGGGTTGCCTTAGTCGATTTTTTCTTATCATTTCTCAGGAAAGATATTTTTACAACCTCATTGGGTTTCTTTGATCTTATGGCTTTCGATAAATCATCCGGGCTAGCAATTTCTTCCGATCCAACTTTGGTAATGATATCTCCTTTTTGTAGGCCGGCTTTTTCTGCCGGGCTGTCTTTAGTAACGTCTTCAATCAGGGCCCCCTGTTTATCGGCACCTGTAGATACCCCCAGAAAGGTATATTTCTCATTCGTTCTTTTACTATCCCGAAAACTGTTTAAATTTAGGGTTACCGGGTCATCAGGATTTTCCCAAAAAGTGATATTGTCTCCCTCTTTTACGATGATTTTTTTCTTATTAATGGTTACCCCGTCTTCATTAAA
>CAZYKA010000005.1:7154-120777 GCA_964647915.1 uncultured Ferruginibacter sp.
GCGCTTAATTGGAAGGATGTACTTAAAAGGAATGTAATAAATGTGAATGCGAATAACCTTTTCATATCTGCCTGTTTTTATGTACTAATAATTTCGTAGATCAAAACTAAGGGATATTTTTAAAATACGAAATGTTTCGCAGATATTATTTTTCCTTTAACAGTTTACAGGAGGGCTTTAACGGCAGTAATTACCTCAGCAAATTGTGTGTGGTCTTGTCCACCGGCCGTAGCCAACACCGGCTGGCCTCCACCGCCACCTTTAATGAGAGCGCTCACCTGATCTTTAATAATTTTTCCCGCATTGAGGTTCCTTGCCTTTACCACGGTTTCTGAAATACCAATGGCAACATGGGCTTTACCTCCAATATTGGCACAGAGTACCACTACATGATCGTGCAGGTTGTTTTTAAAATCGAAACATAGCTTTTTTAATGCATCGGCATTGGGTACTTCTACTGTGGCACCGATGAAATTAACATTATTAATGATTTCATCTTGTTGCATCAATTCATTCCGGATTGCTACAAGTTGCCTTGCCTGCAGGGATTCTAAACTTTTTTGAAGGGACGAATTTTCCTCCTGTAAACTTTCAATGGCCCTGGCCAGTTCTTTGGGGTTGCGAAGCAGTTCTTTTACTTTATTTAATTCATCAAAGCCTTCATTAATGTAATTTTCAGCCGCTTTCGCTGAAACGCCTTCAATTCTTCTTACTCCGGCTGCTACAGCCGATTCCTGTTTGATTTTAAAGATCCCTATTTCTCCGGTATGCCCTACATGGCAGCCGCCGCAAAGTTCAATAGAGTACGCGGGGTCCATAATCACTACTCGTACTTCGCTGCCGTATTTTTCTCCAAAAAGCGCCATAGCGCCCATGTTTATCGCATCTTCTTTGGGCATGGTTTTAATAACCACCGGAATATTTTCCCGGATTTTATGATTTACCGTTTGTTCGATTGCTGCTAACTCCTGGGGGGTGAGTTTGGCAAAATGGGAAAAATCGAAGCGGGTGTGCTCCTCGTTAACCAGGCTCCCCTTTTGCGCCACATGGTTTCCTAAGATTTCGCGCAAGGCGGCATGAAGCAGGTGGGTCACACTGTGATGCAGAGCAATATGTTTTCGCCGATGCTTATCGATAGTGGCGGTTACGGTTTTTCCTAAAACGGAGGGGTCATCTTCTGTAAAATGTATTATAAGGTCATTTTCCCTTTTAGTATCATAAATTTCAAGCCTCCCGTTTTCGGAGTGGATGGTGCCTGTATCTCCTACCTGTCCTCCGCTTTCCGAATAAAAGGGCGTAGTTTCCAATACCACCTGATAGGCTTCTTTTCCCTTTCCTATAACTTTTCGGTAACGGAGAAGTGTAGTTGTTAATTCAAATTGTTCATATCCTGCAAACCCTTTGCTGTTTCTGTCGTCCAGGATGTGCCAATCTGCGGTATCTACCGCCGTAGCTGAACGGCTACGGTTTTTTTGCTGTTGCATTTCTTTATCAAACCCATCCTCATCCACTTTCAAATTATGCTCCGATGCAATAAGCCGGGTTAAGTCGATGGGAAAGCCGTAGGTATCGTAAAGTTCAAATGCCTCCGTTCCCGGGATGGTATTTTGTTGAGCAGCGGCAATTAGTTCATCCATTTTTTTTAATCCTTTTTCGAGGGTACGCAAAAAAGAATCTTCTTCCTCTTTAATAACCCGTTGCACAAATGACTCCTGTTTCCTGAGTTCTGGAAATACGGTTTCAAATTGGGTGGCAATTACCGGCAGTAATTTGTAGAGTAAAGGATGTTTACAATCCAGGGAAGAATAATAATACCTTACGGCACGGCGCAGGATGCGGCGGACTACATAACCCGCTCCCGTATTGGAAGGAAGCTGTCCATCTGCAATTGTGAATGCTATTGCCCGGATATGGTCGGCCAAAACGCGAAATGCGATCCGTGTTTTTTCTTCACTTCCTTCGTACTGTTTTCCGGTGATTTCCTCCGTAGCCGCAATGGTTCCTGAGAAAATATCAGTATCGTAATTGCTTTGTTTTTGTTGCAATACCCGAACCAGTCTTTCGAATCCCATTCCAGTATCTACGTGCTTTGCAGGGAGGGGTTCCAGGCTTCCGTCTTTTTTCCTGTTGAACTGGATGAAAACATTATTCCAAATTTCAATCACCTGCGGATGGTCGGCGTTTACAAGGGAGGATCCGGGTATCGATTTTTTTTCTTCTTCCGAACGGCTATCGGCATGGATTTCAGTACAGGGGCCACAGGGGCCGGTATCGCCCATTTCCCAAAAATTATCCTTTTTATTTCCCAACAGGATATGACTGGCAGGAACGTATTTTAGCCATTCGTTATAAGCCTCTTCATCCTTTGGCAGTCCCTCTTTTTCATCCCCTTCAAAAATGGTAACATATAAATTTTCTTTTGGAATTTTATATACCGAAGTGAGCAGTTCCCAGCTCCAGGAAATGGCTTCCTTTTTAAAATAATCGCCAAAACTCCAATTACCCAGCATTTCGAACATGGTATGATGGTATGTGTCAACTCCCACCTCTTCCAGGTCGTTGTGTTTACCACTTACCCGAAGACATTTTTGGGTGTCGGCAACCCGGTTCCAGGGTGCAGGTTTATTTCCTAAAAAATAATCCTTGAACTGGTTCATACCGGCATTGGTAAATAACAAGGTAGGATCATTCTTAATAACTATGGGGGCCGAAGGAACAATGGTATGTTGTTTCGATTTAAAATAATCGAGAAATGCCTGGCGAATATCTGCGCTCTTCATCATAATCCTGTTGATTTACCTACTGATAGGGTTATATTTGTTTTTCAGGCGCAAAGGTAATAAATGTGCCTGCTGTTATGCCGCTTTGGCAACGCAGTTTGGAAGTGTTTTTTTTTGGAAGAATTTAGAATGAAGAAGATAAAGTATTATTATAATACCCATACGCTACGCTACGAAAAGCTGGTAACTCCGTTGCATGTAAAATTGCTTCGCTTTTTTGGCTTTTTATCGGCTATGCTGGTTAGTGCGGCTATTGTAATATTTCTATATAATAAGTTTGTTCCCAAACCCGGGGAGATAGAATCTAATAAAAAATATCAGGCTTTAAGGGAAAATTACTCCATCTTAAACGGAAAGGTACATACGCTTCAGGACCAGATTTCAGAACTTGAAAAACGGGATAATGAAGTGTACCGGTCTATTTTTGAAGCAAATCCGGTACCAGACAGCGCCCGGGCAAAAATTATTGAAAAGAAACAGGAAATTCAGAAAGTGAATCTGTTAAGTGATGATGTACTGGAAAATGAAATTGCTGCCCAATTGGATAATCTTTCCGCCCGGGTGGCCTATCAGGAAAAGAGTTACGATGGTATTGCCAAATTAATTAAAAACCAGGATGCGAAGCTGGCATGTATCCCCGCTATACAGCCCGTGAGCAACAAGCAGTTGAACCGGATTGCCAGTGGTTTTGGGGTTCGTATCGATCCGGTTTACGGGACCCCCAAATTTCATAAGGGACTGGATTTTTCAGCTCCCCAGGGCACACCCATCTATGCCACAGGCGATGGAGTAGTAAAAGAGGCCGGGTTTTCCGATGCCGGATACGGGAATCATGTTGTTATCAACCACGGGTATGGCTATGAGACCCTGTATGGCCACATGTTCCGGATTAAAGTAAGACAGGGGCAAAGGGTAAAACGCGGAGAGGTTATTGGCTGGGTGGGAAGTACAGGGAAAAGTACGGGGCCACATTGTCATTATGAGGTACATATCAATAATAATGTGGTTGACCCGGTTTATTTCTTTTATAACGACCTGACTCCGGAGCAATACGACCGACTGCTAAAAATTGCAGCAACGGGAAGTGCCAAGAGTTTTGATTAATTTTGATTATGCCACTAAAACAGGCCTCCTTCGATTTTGATTTGCCACCGGCAGCGCCTTTACGAAAAACAAAGGCTGTACAAGTATCCCCTGAACCTGTTTTCCGCATAGAAGATCACCCCCCTGTTAACCTGGAAGCAATGAAACTGGAGGTTAGTGAGGCATCCACTAAAAAGAAAACTGCCAGTCAGCGAGGCAGGATGCGTATTGCCGATATGGACGCCCATGCCGAAACCATTGAAATCCCGGAGGATGAAATTTTATTCGAAAAAAGATATTATTCCATCAGCGCCGTTTCTGCCATGTTTAAGGTAAATACCTCGCTGGTTCGTTTCTGGACCAATGAATTCTCGGTAATAAAACCAAAAATTAACGGTAAAGGCGACAGGTTGTTTCGACCAGAAGACATCAAAAACCTACATATCATTTACCAGTTGCTGCGCGAAAAAAAATATACGATTGATGGCGCAAAAGATTATCTTAAAAGAGCGAAGTATACAGAAGAAAAATTTGCCATGGCCGAAAATCTAAAAAAATTAAAGAGCTTTCTGATAGAACTTAAAGCTACCCTGTAAATGAAGTGCCTGATATTATCGTTTGTTCTTTCCAATACGATTTCCTTATTATCTGCTCAAACGCCCTATACATCAGTACCCGATCCACAACAACCCGGTGGGAAGATTCTAAATGGTGTAATATCAAAATATATTTTCATTAATGATACTTCCTGTACCTGGTATAAACCTAGCCAGGATATTTTTACTCCTAAAAAAGAAGTGGTGGATGCTTTTAATGCATCAAAGGGAAAATTTTCTTTCCTAATATTTGGGGGCTCCTGGTGCGATGATACTCATTTTGTGCTCCCTAAGTTTTTTAGACTTCAGGAGTTAAGTGGAGTTCCGGATAGTGCCATCAGTTTTATTGGTGTTGACCGGGATAAACGCAGTTTGGGAAATCTTACTCAGGCTTTTGAAATAAAAAATGTTCCCACTATAATAGTTCTAAAAGAGGGAAAGGAAGTGGGAAGGGTGGTAGAATATGGAAAAACCGGGAAATGGGATACGGAACTTGCCGAATTGCTTAAATAACCGGATTGTTTTTTGGGGGTTGAGCCGTAGGGCCGGGAAATACGTTAAATTCTCCAAGCGGAACACTTAGTTCCATTGATTTCTCTTCCAATTCTTTTTTCAACATTAAAATTACTTCCTGTCTCAATTCAAAAAATTCAGAAAGCGTGAATGGGATGGAGAAGAATTCAATAGTTACTAACGATCCGGTTTTGGAAAGATTGCTTAGGTAAACCGAAAAGTTGGTAATGGTTTCCTTTTTCTGATCGAGACGGGTTTTTACAAAGGAGATAAAATCTTCCAGTTGCCCGGCTTTCATCCTGCTGGCAAATTCCAACCTAATTTCTCCCCTGCGTTTTAAGCGGTTGCTGAGGTTATCTACCACGCTATCTACCATTTGCTTGTTAGGAACGGTAACCAGTGTTTGTTCGTTAGTGCGAATTCGGGTACTTCTAAGGCCAATATGCTCCACCGTTCCGGATACATTGTTTACAATCAGGGTGTCGCCGGTAAAAAAAGGCTTATCAAAAAATATTATAAAAGAAGCGATTAGATTTTCGAGGCTTTCTTTCGCCGCGAGGGCAAGTGCTGCGCCCACTATGCTTAGGCCGGTTAACAGGGCACCAATATCCTGGTTAAATCCAACTTTCAGAATAAGTAAGAATCCAATAATTCCAATCAGCACCTTTAAAAAATCTCTGAAAAAGAAAATCAGTTGGTCATCTGCTTTGTCTTCGGTTTGTCGGGTACGATGTTCAAAGAACAAAGAAACGAAATTGATGCTTCGGATTAGAAACAGAGTAAAGTATAAAACAATTAAAATATTACCCATTTTTTGAAGCAAATCATCGGTAGTTTCTCCGTAAATTTTAAATTGCCAGGCAGCAGGAAAATTGAGTTTATCAATGGCCATTACGGAAATGGTAATGGTAATAAACCAGCCCAACGGTTTAAATAACATCGAAATAAATTCTGATTTTTCGATGAAGTGCCATTTCTTTTTTACAAGAAGATACAAAAGGGAGGCTAAATACCTCGATAGATGACGTTTAAATAACAACAGGAAAAGAACGATCCCCGCTACAATGAGATAGCTTCCAACTTTATTGTCCAGAATTACCGTATCAAAAAATTTATCCATTGTTTATTTAACCAGGTATATATCCAATCGGGTAGGGCGCAAGATGTATAATTTGTTATTTATGGAAGTGATGGAAATTCTTTCCTTGCTGATGGCGGGTAGTGCATAATCCTTTTCAGTTAAGCTTCCTAATGCATACCGGTGTAAATGGTTTTCCGAAAATCCTGCAATAACATTTCGCCCTATGGCAATATCTTCCCAATGCAAAAATGGTAATTTGTTTTTTAGCGCACCATAATAATCAAAAATATAAAAACCATGGTTGGGGTCGTAACAATACACCAGCCCATCCGAATCGATAATCTGTTGCAGGGAAGGCGCCTGTCCTGCCAATTGGCGGAGATCGGTGCTTTCGAGCAAAACAGCCCCTTCCTCACTTATTTTTTTCAATTTAAAATCCTGTTCATCAAAGATCCATATCTGGTTATCGTAGGATGTGGCAATTGCATTAACAGAAAAAATATTTTGCTTCCGGAAGTTGATCACATTGCGCTGCGATAGTTGCCTGTCGAGAATTAACACCGTGGCAAAGTTCTTGTAATATAACAGAAGTTTCAGCGGGTTAGAAACATCGAGGTAAGTGGGATTCCCATATTTTTTCACTTCATTAAAAACCGCCAGGGAATCTCCGTTGGAATTGAATTTTTTTAATTGGTTGCCCGAGGTGATCAGGTATATATTATCCAACACATCTACCTTCACCTGCTGAAAATCTCCTGGGATAGACTTTAAAAGGGTAAAGCCGGAGTCGCTAGTTGAAGCAGGATTTGGGACCCCATAATTTTGGGCATTGGCTAAGAGATATAATCCACTTAGAAGAAGATATGTAAACAGTTTTTTCACGATGGGTTGTACCGGAGGCTAAGTTCGCCATTTTCGAACACGGCATAGCTGTTATATTTAATCCAGTCACCCAAATTAACATACCGGCTGTTCTCAGAAAGTTTAATGTCGAGGGGAAGATGCCTGTGGCCAAAGACAAAATAATCAAAGTGCTGTTGTTTTAATATTTCTTTGGAATAGATTACCAGCCATTCCTTGTCTTCCCCCAGAAAGGTTTCGTCCGTCATACCGGTTTGGGCCCTGCTTTTACGGCTGAAGTAATCGGCCATGCCAATTCCAATGGCCGGCGGAAGGATTCCAAATAGCCATTGGCAGGTTGGATTACGGAATAATTTTTTAATGAATTTATATCCTTTATCGCCTGGCCCAAGGCCATCGCCATGGCCAATTAAAAACCGTTTCCCTTCGTATTCAAATGGATGCGGCTCAAAATAAACAGTAATGTTCAGTTCTTTTTGAAAGTAATCTTTCATCCACATATCGTGGTTGCCTACAAAAAAATGAATGCGAATACCCTTATCCGTTAGTTCTGCCAGTTTACCTAAAATACGAACAAATCCCCTGGGAACCACCCGGCGGTATTCGTACCAAAAATCGAACAGGTCGCCAAGAATAAAGATTTCAGTGGCTTCAATTTTAATTTCATCGAGGAAACGGACAATGGTTTTTTCCCGCTCGAGGCTTTTTGCGGCATTGGGCGCCCCCAGGTGGAAATCGGACAGGAAAAATATTTTTTCTTTTTGAATCATGATTGGCCGGGCCTGTCTTTTTGCTGGAGGTATTGCATGATATCCCCCGTAGGTATTTCTTCCATACCGGATACCGGGCGGTTATACCAGTATATCCAGGCTAACGATTCCCTGGCATTTTGAAATACAGGAACCATTTCTCTTTTATAGAGGGGGATCTCACCAGGCATTACATTCAGTCCTTCATAATCGTCTAATTGTTCAAACACCCAGGGGAATTCGTGTGGGGAAGTTAATTGGTACAATTCACCAGTAAGAAAATTATCAGCCTTAGTAGGTACGGCAATAGGGAATTCGCCATTATGATAAAAACGCCCGCGCACCACCGCTTCTCCAACCAGGGTGAAATGCCGGGTCAAGTATTCGTACGCCGGGTTGCGAAATCCGCTTCGCAACGAGCCATAAACAAAAAGTTGGGGTGTGGGTTGTTCCATAACGGTAAGTTTTTATTAGCACTCAGCCAGAAAACAAAAAACTTCTTTTGGACCATGTACTCCGGTAACCAGTGTTTTCTCAATATCTGCTGTACGGCTGGGGCCCGATGCAAAAACAATTTGTGAAGGTAATTCTGCACCGTATTTTTCCTTTAAAAATCCCATCGCATCTTTAAGATCGTATAACAGTTGGTTTACATAGGCGATACAAATATGCACCGGTGCGTAAACACTGGTAGTCCTTCCTCCGGGAATAGCCGAGCTTAGTACCATGGTACCAGTCCTGGCAATGAGGCATTCACAAAAAGTAATGGCCACCTCGCAGGATGCCAGGTCATTATATGGAGAAATTGCCAGCAGTTGCCCAATTTTGTTTTCTTTGAAAACCACTTTATCCCATTTCCTGCTTTGCAAAAGGGAATTCAATTGCGACCTAAGATCGTTTTCGTTTGCACAAAAGGCAAACTTTCCCTGCAGACGGGTGAAATTTTCGGCGAAACCAATGGAAAGGTCTTCGGTAGAAGGGAAATAAACCGATTGTGCACCTTCGCTTTGTGCAAAAGGTAAAGGCACCGGATGAGTGAGTGCCTGCCTTATTTTCTTGAGTATATTTTCTTTAGCCTGGCTTACAACCATGGTTCATTTAAATTTGCGGAGGTTGCTTCAATTCTTCGGGCATTTGGGTGGAAGGAGATTCTGCCACGGCTTCCTCAGGATCCACGTCCAATAATTTCTTTTCTTCAAAGGGACGCTTGCCAATCAGGGTTTCCACGTCACTCTTAAATAATACTTCCTTCACCAGCAATTCTTTGGCAAGTTTTTCAACAGCCCACCGTTTGTCAACCAGAAGTTGTTTTGTTTTTTCATACGCCTTATCTACCAGTGCCCTTACTTCCTCATCAATCATTTTCCCGGTTTCTTCAGAGAAGGGTTTGGTGAACATATTTTCCTGGTTCGGATCGTAGAAACTTACGTTTCCTACTTTTTTGTTCATACCATACATGGTTACCATGCTATAAGCAATCTTGGTTACCTGTTGCAGGTCGTTGCTAGCACCCGTACTTACTTTTCCAAAAAATATTTCTTCACTGGCACGGCCACCGAGGGTCATGCAAATCTGATCCAGAAGTTGGTCGGTATCGTAGAGGTACTGTTCTTTAGGTGTGTATTGTGCATAACCGAGTGCGGCTGTACCACGGGGTACAATGGTTACTTTTAAAAGCGGATAAGCGTGTTGCAGGAACCACCCGCAGATGGCATGCCCCGCTTCATGATATGCAATGATTTCCTTTTCTTCGGGACTGATAATTTTGTTCTTTTTTTCGAGACCGCCAATCACCCGGTCGATAGCATCCTGGAAATCACTCATATCAACCCCGTCTTTATTTTTCCTTGCGGCAATAAGGGCAGCTTCATTACACACATTAGCAATATCGGCGCCAGCAAAACCCGGAGTTTGTTCAGCCAGTTTATGGGTATCGAGGTTGTGTGATACTTTAATGGGGGCAAGGTGAACTTTGAAGATAGCTTCACGCCCAACCAGGTCGGGGCGATCGATTGAAATTTGCCTGTCGAAACGCCCCGGACGAAGCAATGCACTGTCTAATACATCCGGTCTGTTAGTGGCTGCCAGGATGATAATTCCAAGATCGGTACCAAAGCCATCCATTTCTACCAGCAACTGATTGAGGGTGTTTTCTCTTTCGTCATTGCTCATCATCATATTTTTTCCTCTGGCCCGGCCAATAGCATCAATTTCGTCTATAAAGATGATGCAGGGTGCTTTCTCACGTGCCTGCTTAAACAAGTCCCGCACGCGGCTGGCGCCTACCCCTACAAACATTTCCACAAAATCACTTCCGCTTAAGCTAAAGAAAGGTACCTGCGCCTCTCCGGCCACGGCTTTGGCAAGAAGGGTCTTGCCGGTTCCCGGAGGTCCTACAAGAAGGGCGCCCTTAGGTATTTTTCCGCCAAGAGCGGTGTACTTTTTAGGGTTTTTTAAAAAGTCCACAATTTCCATTACTTCTACCTTGGCCTCGTCCAGGCCGGCTACATCCGCAAAGGTGATATTCACTTTTGTACCCTTTTCGAAAAGGGTAGCTTTTGATTTACCAATGTTAAAAATGCCTCCGGGGCCACCTGCGCCTCCCGGACCGCCCACCTTTCTCATCATTAAAATAAACAGGAATGCAATTAATAGGATAGGAAGCAGCGTATTAAAAATCTGCGTGGTGTATTCTCCTTCCGAATCCGGGTTGTCCCGAACGTGATCTATCCCCGGATTGTCTTTATAAAATTCAGTGAGTTGGGATGCGAAAGTCTTATCATCAATAACATTGAAGAATAACTGAGGTGGATTGGTGCGTAATGCCGATTCGTATTTTTTTGGTGATTCTTCATCATTTAAAACCGACTTATAGAATTCGGCTTTATTTTTTAAAGAATCCGGTTTAATAAAAACCCGTACCAGGTCTTTGTTTCGGATGGTCTTAATTTTCTCTACATCACCCTGCTTCAACATAGTATAAAAATCCTTTTGAGAGGTTTCTACGCCTGCGCTGTTAACCCCTCTGAAGAGGTTGAAAGTAATGATGGAAATAAGCACCACGCCATATATCCAGTAAAGGTTGAAACGTTTTTTCTTTCCCTTATTCGGGTCGTCGCCAAGCGGCGAGTTGTTGTCCGGGTTAATCTTTTTATTGGGTTGTTGGTTCATATTTTTCTTTTCAAAATTTTGGAGCAAGGTTTAATCATGTCCCATAATAACGGCATCGCTCCAAAGCTCTTCGAGCTGATAAAATTTTCTGGGTTCGGGAAGCATTACATGCATCACAATATTTACAAAATCAATTAAAATCCATTGTTCTGCCTGCCTGCCCTCATGTTTATAAGGCGTTTCGGCACAAACTTTCTTCACCTGATCTTCAACATTATCTGCAATTGCTTTAAGTTGATTTGGATTATTTGCCTGGCAAATGATAAAAAAGTCGGCAACGGCTTCGGGTATTTGTCGAAGATCGAGACTGATAATATTTTCTCCTTTTTTTTCTTTAACAGCCTGGATAATAGTTTTGAAAATCCTGCTATTTCTATTCAACCGGGATAAGCCCGTCTTTTTCCGGGTTTTTAATGCTTCGAGATTATTCAAATCACAGTATTTATTTTTATAATATTAGGTATGAATTTAACCCTGCTTTCGGGGTAAAATCAGTAGTTTGCATTGCGATTCAAAAGTACTATTTTCTTTGCCAATTGAACGGATCGCCAACCTTTATGTTTCGGGTTTTAGATAGCGTGGACAGTACCAACAACTATGCCATGGAATTGGTTCAGGACGGACTGGCAAATCATGGAGACGCCTGGTTTGCTAAGGAGCAATATTCCGGTAAAGGCCAGCGTGGAAAAATTTGGAAATCTACGGCCGGCATGAATTTGATTCTTAGTATTGCCATTACTCCCACCATCTTTTTCCAACAACATCCCGCATTGTTTAATATGACAATAGCCTCCCTGGTTGCTGATTTTCTCCAAAATGAAACCAAAGAAAAATTTTGTATTAAATGGCCAAATGACCTTTATTGGAATGACAGAAAGGCAGGAGGTATATTGATTGAAAACCGTTTATCGGGCCCGGAATGGAAATGGGCCATAATTGGAATTGGCATAAATGTAAAACAAATGCAATTTCCATCCAGCCTTCCCAATCCGGTTTCTTTATGTCAGATTAAAAGCCGGGAATGGGATCCGGAGACGCTTGCCAGAAAACTATATAGTAAATTGATAAAGGGTTTGGAGCAGAAGTTTTTGGCAACAACGGTGCTCTCAGCATATAATAATAAGCTATATAAAAAAGGACAGGAAGTACGTCTTAAGAAAGGAAATACCCGCTTTACCACCACCATTGGGCATATTGATGTGTTAGGGCAATTACACACGCACGATGTTATGGACCGGGTTTTTGCCTATGGGGAGGTGGAATGGGTTATCAGACCCCATTCTTTAATTCGCTGATTTCTTCTGCCTGGCGGGCTTCTACTTCAAACCGGTTATGATAATACCCATTTTTCATACTTTCCCATAAATATAGGAGAATGAAATAAATGAAGCCATACCGCTTAAATTGCCGGATATGGCATTGTTCGTGGCGTACCCATCTTTCATCTTTTAAGAATTCCTGCCTTGTAGTTTGGTGGAGATGGATAGTTTTTCCAAGTACAATGGCAACATTTTTAGTCCCCAGTTTCCGGGCAGCCAATGCTGCAATCCAGGAGTTTTCTTTTATGCGAAAGGATTCATTAACCAAGGGAACCAAAAGCTTTTAAAATTTCTTCGGAATGCTCGCTGCTTCGCGGCTTTGCAAATATTTTTCTTATGGTACCTTTTTCATCCACAAGGAAACTGGTGCGATGTAGTCCCATGTAATTCTTTCCATATAATTGCTTTTCGCCCCAAACGCCAAATTTATCGATGATGGTATGGTTGGGATCAGGCAAAATGCTGAATGGAAGGTTGAACTTATCGGAGAATTTTTTATGGCTCTTGTCATCATCTGGGGATATGCCAATAACCGTTAACCCGGCTTTACGCAATGCTGAAAAATTATCTCGGAGGTTACATGCCTGTACGGTACAGGTTGGGGTATCGTCCTGCGGGTAAAAATAGAGTACATAAGGTTTTCCCTTTAATCCGGTAGAACTGATGGTTTCTCCATTTTGATCCACCGCTTTAAAAGCGGGTACCTTTTCGCCTTCCTTTAATTGAATTGCCATTTTATTTTATTAACGGGTAAACTGATACGACTTTTCAGTAGTATTGCCTGCAAGGTCTTTAACAACTACCCGGAGAAGATGTTTACCGGGTGGGCATTTTTCATCAAACGTATAAATATAATCCTTTGCTTTATCGTTACTGAACCGAAGCCACTGCCCATCGAGGTAGGCTTCAAAGGAAGGAATTTCTTCGGTATTGTCTTTTACCCGGAAACGGATACTGTGCAACCTGGCCGTATTCATCCCATTTTGGAAGCCCACCGGCGTTATTACGGGCGGTATGTCATCATAAATCAGTTGAAAATTTCCTAACTCCCTAAACCAGGCCCGGTACCAGCCATTAACATAATCTGCTTTTTTAAAATCTTCTTTTGACCCATAATATCGCTTCATTACCAGTTTTGAAGTGTCATTAAATGCCAGGCCGGGTTTAATCATTACCGGAAAATACACATGTACCGGTACTGAGGGGTTATGTAATGAATAGGTTGGTTGGGGCTGGGTCTTGATTTCGGAGAACCGGAAATGAAAAGAGTCGTAAAGTGCATTTTCAGGTAAATACAACAATACATTTTCATTTTCAAAAATATTTACCTCATTTGGACGGAATACCTGCCCTGGAATTTTGGGGAGGGATGCTGTTTTTCCTGTTTTCTGAAGAATGAAACTTAGCGTGCGTTCATTCCCGTTAGTATCGTAAACCTTAATACTGATTTCGTGTTCAGCCTCGTCTATTAACCCGATAACCCCATTTCCGGGATTGCTATGATATACCCCATCATGATACCCGGGAAGTTGCGACAAATGCTGAAGGTATGGACCGCCGTTGGCTTTGGTACGATAATCGATATGGGCATTCAGGTATCGGGTTTCATCGTAACTGATGCTATCCAACTGGAAGCCACACAATGGCTTTCCGTCTTCAAATATTTCGGCTTCATAAATTCCATTTTGGTTTGTGGATCCCGTATAATGATCGTATGCGGTAATGGCAAAACTAACCTCATCAGAGGATACCATAATTTTTGATGGCAGGGTCTGGTATTTTCCATTAATCAATTTTACGGGATACAATTTAGGAGGGTAGTCATAGGTGCTTACTCTCCTGTCGTAAACCGCCAGCCGGAGGATTGATGGTGGAATATTATCCTGAATAGGGAAACCAAAAAGCAATGGATTCAGAACCTTTTCTGTTTTTGTATCCCGAATTTCAAAATGAAGATGCGGCCCCATAGACCCTCCCGTATTCCCACTGTATGCAATGAATTCGCCCTTTTTTACCGGGAGTACCCCTTCGGGTACCGGTAAGGTAATGGACCATGTTTTTTGTTCGTATTGAATTGTTTTCAGATATTTTTCAATCCGGGGATCAAATTCATTCAGATGGGCATATAAGGTGGTAAGTCCATTGGGATGGTTGATGCTGATGGATCTTCCAAATCCAAAGGGTTCAATTTTAATCCGGGAAATATATCCATCAGCGGCAGCGAATACCCGTTTATTTTCTTGCTGATCGGTTCTGCAATCAAGGCCCATGTGGAAATGATTGCGCCTTAGTTCACCGAAATTGGCAGCCAGCCCCACCCTGGCATCAACCGGGTAAATAAAATATCCTTGCGGATAGTGTTTCTGCGGAAGGAGTTCATCCTGGGCCTTAATATAGGGAGGAAATAATAGAAAGCACAGTAATAAGACACCCGGAATTGCCAGTTTTGAAAAAATCATGCCGGCAAAGTTCCGCATTTTTCTTCTAAGCCCGATTTTGCCTCCCGGCGGTAAGCCGTTATTTTTGTACGCCATTTATTTCAATCATGCCAAAAGATTCATCCATAAAATCTGTTCTTATTATTGGTTCAGGCCCCATCATTATTGGCCAGGCCTGTGAATTTGATTACAGCGGAACACAAGCGGCCCGGAGCTTACAGGAAGAAGGGGTGAATGTAATCCTCATCAACAGTAACCCCGCTACCATCATGACCGACCCCATTATGGCAGATAAGGTTTACCTGCTCCCGTTAACGGTGGAAAGCATAGAACAAATTTTGGAGGAAAATAATATTGATGCCGTACTCCCTACCATGGGCGGACAAACGGCTTTGAACCTTTGCAAGGAAGTGGATGAATTGGGGATTTGGGAGAAATACAAGGTGAGATTAATTGGAGTTGACATTAAAGCCATCGATAAAGCCGAAGACCGGGAGTTTTTCAGAAACTGGATGGTGGAAATGAATATCCCGGTTTGCCCTGCAAGGATTGCCAATTCGTTTTTGGAAGGAAAAGAAGTGGCACAGGAAATTGGTTTTCCCCTTGTACTTCGTCCATCCTTCACGTTGGGTGGTACAGGTGGAAGCATTGTTTTTTCGAAAGATGAATTGGATGAGGCCCTGAATTATGGATTGAAGGCAAGCCCAATACATGAAGTGCTGGTAGAAAAAGCCGTGTTAGGATGGAAAGAATTCGAATTGGAATTACTGCGCGATAGCAGAGACAATGTAGTTATTATTTGTACGGTTGAAAATTTCGACCCCATGGGCGTACATACCGGCGATTCAATTACCGTAGCCCCCGCCATGACGCTTAGTGATACGGCTTATCAACAAATGCGCAATACGGCTATTAGAATGATGAGGGCTTTGGGAAATTTTGCCGGCGGTTGTAATGTGCAGTTTGCATTAAACCCGCAAACCGAAGAAATCATTGTAGTAGAAATTAACCCCAGGGTTAGCCGATCATCGGCACTCGCCAGCAAGGCAACGGGTTACCCCATTGCAAAGATTGCCGCCAAACTGGCTATTGGATATAACCTCGATGAACTGGAAAATCAAATTACCCGCTCCACCTCCGCATATTTTGAACCTGCATTGGATTATGTAATTGTAAAAATGCCGCGATGGAATTTTGATAAGTTTAAAGGAGCAAAAGATACCCTTGGGTTTCAGATGATGAGCGTGGGAGAGGTTATGGGTATCGGAAGAAGTTTTGCAGAAGCAATTCAAAAGGCATGCCAGAGCCTCGAAAATGAAGCCGTAGGATTAGGATATTATGGAAAGAGCCTGATGCACGCCGATGAATTAATCGAGTATATTAAAATTCCCAAATGGGACCGGGTTTTTCGGATTAAAGATGCCCTCATGGCCGGTGCCAGCGTGCGCCGCATTTGCGAAAGCACCGGAATCGACCGCTGGTTTATTTATCAGATTCAAAAAATTTGTGATTGCGAAAAGGAAATTGCAAAGTATAATATTTCCTCCCTTCCGAACGACCTGCTACGCGAAGCAAAACAACTTGGATTTAGTGATGAGCAAATTTGCCGTATCATGAAAGATGGAACCGATCAGGAACTTTACCAGCGCCGTAAAGAGATCGGACTAACCCGGGTGTATAAAATGGTAGATACCTGCAGCGCCGAGTTTGAAGCTAAAACCCCCTATTATTACAGCACATTTGAATAAATATGTACCTGCTCGGCATTTCGGCTTATTACCATGATGCTGCGGCAGCCATTATTTTCAATGGGAAACTGGTTGCCGCTGCCCAGGAAGAACGGTTTACCCGTATTAAACACGACGACCGGTTTCCTATAAATGCTATTCGCTATTGTTTGCAGGAAGCCGGTATTGGACTGCAACAGGTAGATGCAATTGCATTTTACGAGAAACCATTCTTAAAGTTTGAGCGGTTACTGGATACTTATCTTGCTTTTGCTCCCAAAGGATTGACCTCTTTTGTTAAAGCTATGCAGGTATGGACCAAACAAAAACTGTTTATTAAAAAGTATATCCGGGATGAACTCTCCCTACTGGATAAAACAACGGCATCAAAAATAAAGATCCTGTTTCCCGATCACCATTTCTCTCATGCAGCGAGCGCCTTTTTCTGTTCGGGCTTTAAAGATTCAGCCATTTTGGTAGTGGATGCCGTAGGGGAGTTTACCACCACAAGTATTTTTTCGGGTAAATCAAATTCGATTACGCTGCACCGTAAGTTATCATTCCCCCATTCGGTTGGGCTGCTTTACAGTGCGTTCACCTATTGGCTTGGCTTTAAAGTGAACAGCGGGGAATATAAATTGATGGGACTTGCCCCTTATGGAAATAAGGGGTCGGGAGAAGTAGAGATGTTTAAAGAAAAGATTCTTCAAAATATCTGCCGGGTTTACGATGATGGCTCTGTATGGTTAAATCAAAATTGGTTTACCTATGCTACCGGATTTAAAATGGCAAAGGATAAAAAATGGGAAGCCTTGTTTGGATTTAAACGGAGGTTACCTGATGAATCCTTCTCCCTCCAGCATACGAACCTCGCACTCGCCATCCAGGAGATAACGGAAGACATTATGCTTAAACTTTGCAAAACCGCAAAGGGGCTTACAGGTTCTAAGAGTCTTTGCCTGGCAGGTGGAGTGGCATTGAATTGTGTGGCTAACAGTAAAATTCGGGATCAAAAAATATTTGATAATCTGTTTATACAGCCAGCCGCCGGAGATGCAGGAGGGGCCCCGGGTGCAGCTCTGGCAGCCTGGCATATATATTTTGGAGGAGAAAAGATTCAAGAAGCCGAAAATTTACAAATGGCGCACGCCTACCTGGGCCCCCGCTTTTCGCAAAAGGAAATAATCAGTGCCATTGAAAACCAGGGGCTTGTTTATGAAGAATTTCCGGAGGATGTTTTGGTTGGAATAGTAGCAGAGGCGTTAAGCCGGGGTTATATTGCCGGGTGGTTTCAGGGAAGGATGGAATTTGGCCCAAGAGCCCTGGGAAACCGAAGTATTCTGGCGGATCCCAGAAATGTGGAAATGCAACGGCAAGTAAACCTGAAAACAAAATTCAGAGAAGGATTTCGCCCCTTTGCACCGGCTGTAAAAGAAGAAGCATCTGCCCAGTGGTTTGAAATGGATGCGCCCTCTCCCTTTATGTTGTTCGTGTATAGGGTGAGAAACAGACTGCCCCTTCCCGCTGGATTTGAGTCCCTTTCAATTGCAGAAAAACTGGCAATAAAAAAATCGGATATTCCCGCTGTAACACATGCCGATTATTCGGCAAGGGTTCAAACCGTGTCTGAAAAAGAGAATGAGAAATTTTGGAAACTTCTGGATGCATTCGAACAATTAACAGGATGCCCCATATTAATGAATACCAGTTTTAATGTACGGGGAGAACCCATCGTATGTAATCCCGCCGATGCCATCTCCTGTTTTATGCAAAGCGGCATGGATTTACTGGTGTTGGAGAATTGTTTAATTTGGAAAAATGCCCAACCTGAAGGGGCTTTTACCAAACAGGCCATCCGAAATTTTGCAGATGATTAAACGCACTTTAAAAATATTTCTATCTGTACTTATTACCTACCTGTGCATTGAGTTGGTTTGTATAGCGTTTATGCATTTTAAATTTAGAGCATCGCCCCGCCCCTCTTTTACCTGGCATTGGAAATATGCCCAATACGATTTTCCTTTTGCAGAGATAAACCCGATATGGGGTATGTGGCACTACCCGGGCCACCGGGTAGAAGAAAAATCCTGCTTTAAGGTAGATTATTATTGCAACAGCTACGGAGCCCGGGATGTAGAAAGGGAACAAAAAACGGATTCGAACCGGGTTGTAGTATTAGGAGACTCATTTATGGAAGGGTATGGAATTCAGGCCGCCGACCGGTTATCGAACCAACTGGAAAAACTAACGGGCACCCCTGTACTGAATTTTGCCTGCGGGTATTTCACACCTACCCAGGAACTGCTTGTTTATGAAAACCTGGCAAAAAAATTTTCTCATAATAAAATAATCATCGGGATACTCCCCTTCAATGATCTGAATGAAGACGACAGCAGTTTTCATGAACAAGATGGTTTTATTCATTACCGCCCCTTTTTGGAAGGGAATTTCCCTAATTACCAGTTGATATACCGGGAAGACAGTATTTCAAAATCTACATTTAATAAATCCGGATATGAGGCAATCCAAAACCGGCCGGCAGCGAGATGGCGGCGATTTTTAAAGGCAAATACCTATTGGTATAATCTCTACCACTATATCCGGGCTATTCATGCGAGGCCGGCCCAACCCCGGAGTTACTCCGGTTATTTCGATTTTACCAAACCGGAATTGGAAAAGTTAAATTATATCCTTGGCAGGCTAAAACAGGCAGCCGGCCAAAGGGAAATTTATGTGCTTACCCTTCCTGTTAAACAGGATTTTGCCCGTACAAAAGATGGAAATTCGCCGCTTCGGCAACGAATGCAGTTAATTTGTGAAAACCTGGGTATTCACTATATCGACCTGTTATACGAGATGAATAAAACGAATCATACCCCCGATTCTTTATTTCTGGAATGTGATGGGCATTGGAATCAAAATGCAAATAAACTGGCGGCACAAATAATAGTACCTTTGCTTTCCAAGCAGTGAAAAATGAAAGAATTCCTGGTTGATTGCTGGCACTACCTGCTTCAGCAAAAGAAATGGTGGCTGATTCCTCTTGTGGTGGTGATCCTGCTTATTGGTGTGCTTCTGGTTACCGGAAGTTCTTCTGCGCTTGGGCCGTTTATATATTCACTATTTTAATATGAGTACGAGCAACTCAAATAAAGATGCAATCCTCGCTTTAACTCTGTTGTTCCTTTTATTATTCCTCTCCTTTAATTTTATTCTATTCATTTACCTGGCAATATTCATCTTGTTGTTGTCATTTTTCTGGAATGGATTTACGGTTTTTACAGATATGGCTTGGCGACGATTTGGGAATATTATTGGAGCAATCACCGGAACGATTATCCTAAGCGCTATCTTCTTTCTGGTAGTATTTCCCATCAGTCTTTGTTTGAGACTTTTGGGCAGGAACCCGATGCAATTGAAATTGCCGGGAGGGGATTCAAATTTTGAAGCAGTAGATAAAAATTATTTAAAAGCAGATTTGCAAAATCCTTACTAATTACATGAATAAAGAACTTACCCATAAGAATGAATCGAGTGTTTCAGCAAAAAGGAAGATTATTGTATTAGGCAGTGGCCCCAATCGGATAGGTCAGGGGATTGAGTTTGATTACTGCTGCGTGCATGGGTTGCTGGCTATTAAGGAGAGTGGGTATGAGGCCATCATGATTAACTGCAACCCCGAGACTGTTTCTACCGATTTTGATATTGCCGATAAACTTTATTTCGAGCCTGTTTTTTGGGAACATATCTGGGAAATTATTGAATTGGAAAAACCGGATGGGGTGATTGTTCAACTCGGTGGCCAAACGGCGTTGAAACTCGCAAGGCGACTAAATGAAATGGGTGTCAAAATTTTCGGCACTTCTTTCGAAAATATGGACATAGCCGAAGACCGGGGCCGCTTTAGCGATTTATTGAAATCGTTGGATATTCCTTACCCCAGATATGGCACGGCTTTCAATACGGATGAAGCCATTGAAGTGGCCCGTTCGGTTGGCTATCCGGTGTTAATCAGGCCTAGTTATGTGCTGGGTGGCCAACGTATGCGAATCGTATTGAATGATGATGAACTGGAGAAGGGTGTACTTAGCCTTTTTAAACATTTGCCCGGAAATAAAGTTCTTATCGACAGTTTTCTCGACCGATGCCAGGAAGCAGAAATTGATGCCATTTATGACGGTGAAACTTTTCATGTAATGGGGCTGATGGAACATATTGAACCGGCCGGTATTCATAGTGGTGATAGCAATGCAGTGCTTCCCCAATTTAACCTCTCGCCCCTGATTGTACAAACCATGGAAGAATACGCGGAAAAAATTGCCAGGGCCTTGGATATCCGGGGACTTATCAATATCCAATTTGCTATTAAAGATGGCAATGTATTTGTGATTGAAGCCAATCCCCGCGCTTCACGAACTACGCCATTCATTGCAAAGGCATATCAGATCCCTTATTTGAATATTGCTACCAAGGTGATGATTGGATCGGCAAAACTTAATGATTTCCGATTCGAGAAAAAGTTGAAGGGGTTTGCCATTAAAGAGCCGGTATTTTCGTTTAATAAGTTTCCGGGTGTAAATAAAGAGCTCGGTCCCGAAATGAAAAGCACGGGAGAAGCCATCCGTTTTATCAAAGACCTGCGCGATCCCTATTTCCGGCAACTATATAAAGAGCGGAGTATTTACCTGAGTAAATAGGGAAAATTCTGTTTTTATTTTGTAGTTCTCACCACCCGGTTTTTTTGGGTAGAGGTTAATTTGAAAGATGCATTTTACCCTCCCCCTTTGGAAACTGGCTCCCTTTACCAGGCTGCTTTTCCCTGCTATGGCCGGGATCCTGGCTGGTTGGTATATCCCTTTGCCTTTGTGGTATCCTGTTTCATTTGGGATTATTTCTGGTATTGCGTATTTATTCTTTCATTCCTTTTCTTCCTCCCTATCCTTCCGCTTTCACTTTGCACCTGGTATGCTGCTTATTGTGCTATGCGCTTGCTTCTTTTTTGTACTTACCCTTTGGAATAATCCGGCCGCCCGGAAATCCTGGTATGGGCATATCCAAAAACCGGAAGCTGTTGAAACAGAGGTTCTCTCTGCCCCGGTTTTGAAGGATAAATATTTTAAAACTGAAGTCCGTACTATTGCCGTTTATACGGGTGGTAAACGATACAAGTCTTCGGGTACGCTTTACCTTTATCTTCGAAATGTTCCGGGTATAATAATACCAAAACCGGGAACCGTCCTGATCTCAAAAGCTGGGTTGCAGCCTATAAAATCACAGGGAAACCCCGGGGGGTTTAATTATGCTCAATATGGCGCCCTCCGGGGAATATACCATGCCATTTTTGCGAAGCCGGAAGAATGGAAAGTCCTCAGCGTGGGGGATCCCGGTTTTATATCCGGGTTTATTAATGAATTGCGCACCTATGCCCTTTCCTGTATTCGCAAATATTTGCCCCCTGATCTGAAAACACAAGGGATTGCCGAAGCGTTGGTGGTGGGGTATAAAGAAGACCTTGATCCGGAACTGCTGCAGGCATACAGCCATGTAGGAGTAGTGCATATTATTGCAATTTCAGGCCTGCACCTGGCTTTGGTTTATTATATTTTGTCACTGTTTATTTCGAGGGTCCCCGGTATTCAAAAATCAATTGGTTTGCAGTCTTTACTGTGTATAGTGGGATTATGGATCTTTGCATTGGTAAGCGGGGCCTCGCCTTCTGTATTGCGCAGCGCTGTCATGTTTTCTTTTGTACTGGGAGGAAAATCATTGGGGTACAAGGGTTCGGTAGCCAATGCGCTTGCTTGTTCTGCCTTTTTCCTATTGTTGTATAATCCGTATTACCTGTGGGATATAGGTTTTCAGCTAAGTTATTTGGCTGTTATTGGAATTGTAGCCATACAGGATCCTTTGTACCGGATGCTTTATTTTAAAAACCGTATTGTCCGGTATTTGTGGAAGGCCTGTACCGTAACCATGGCTGCTCAAATTTCCACCCTTCCTTTTTGTCTTTATTATTTTCACCGTTTTCCTTTGTATTTTTTACCCGCAAACCTGGTAGCAGTTCCTCTTTCCAGTGCCATACTGGTTATTGAATTTTTTGTGATTGCATTTTCCTGGCAGCAAAACCTTGCCCTGTATGCCGGAAAATTGGCCGGCTGGATGCTGGTGCAGATGAATACCCTGGTTCAATTTTTGGATCAACTTCCCGGTTCATCTGTTTCAGGAATATTTTTTCCCTTTGCATCTGCTTTACTGGTTAGCTTATCGGTTTTGTTTTTGGGGTTGGCCTTGATAAGGCGCAAATACCGGTATTTTATTTTTTCAGCATGCTTACTTGTGGCCGCCCTGATGGTTAATTTCCTGCTTACCTGGAGAGTACGCAACGAACCCGTAATGGTGCTGTATAATGCGGCCGGACATACTTTCATTGATTTTTACCATGCCGGGCATTATTACCCCTGGGGAGATAGACTAAGAAAGGAACATGCGGCTTACCGGTATGTTGTTGAACCTTCAAGAATCTATTTTGCTTCTACCTCTCCCGGGCAGCTTGTTGTACCAAAGAAAAATAAAAAACTGGTTACTTTTTGTAATAAACATATCCTTCGGGTCGACTCCTTAGCTGAAATACCCAAACCGGATGTACGATTGGATATCCTGATCATATCCCAAACCCCTAAAATAGATATGGATTCTCTGCTCAATTTGGTAAAACCCGGAAAAGTGGTTTTTGATGCTTCTAATAATTTGTGGAAAATTGCCAAATGGAAAACCATTTGTGAACGGTTAGCTTTGCCCTGTTTTTCGGTTCCCGAGCAGGGAGCATTTGTGTATTTTCCTCTCCGGAAATAAATTATTTTATTTCATGAAACAGATCAGATCGGCACTTATTTCAGTATTTTATAAAGAAGGATTGGAACCGGTAATTAAGAAATTATCCGAATTTGGTGTTACTATATACAGCACGGGCGGTACACAACAGTTTATTGAAAAATTGGGATTTTCCTGTGTTCCGGTTGAAACAATAACCAGCTATCCCTCCATCCTGGGAGGCAGGGTGAAAACACTGCACCCTTCGGTATTTGGTGGCATTCTGGGCAGAAGGTACAACGAAACAGATATGCAGGAAATGAAAGAATTTCATATTCCTGAAATTGATTTGGTAATTGTGGATTTATATCCTTTTGAGGAAACACTGGAAAGCATGAATGCCGATAATTCATTGTCTGAAGAAGAGAGGGAGGCAAAGATCATTGAAAAGATAGATATTGGCGGGCCTTCCATGATTCGTGCGGCTGCCAAGAATTTCTCTGATATAGTGGTGATTGCTTCAAAGAACGATTATAAACCATTCGTTGAAATCCTGGATACGCAGGCAGGAAAAACCACCCTCCCTCAGCGAAAGCTGTTTGCGGCCAAAGCATTTGATGTAGTTACCCGGTACGATGTGGCCATTACGCAATATTTTAATCCGGGGGCAACGCATTTATTTGCAGAAACCTTTGAACCGCCTGTTCCACTCCGGTATGGTGAGAACCCCCATCAGTTGGCTGTGTTTTATGGAAACCTAAATATGGTTTTCGAGCAATTGCACGGCAAAGCCATTTCCTATAATAACCTGGTTGATATACATGCTGCGGTTAACCTTATCAGTGAGTTTGGTGGCGGCGATTCTGTTTTTGCCATCATCAAGCATACAAATGTTTGCGGTATTGCCGCCCGGGATAGCCTGAAACAGAGTTGGGATGCGGCATTACAGGGGGATCCGGAAAGTGCCTTTGGTGGAATCCTTGTAACAAACCGGGAAGTGGATGAGGAAACGGCAAAGGCTATCAATGAATTGTTTTTCGAAGTATTGATAGCGCCATCTTTTAGCTCCGAATCGTTGCAGGTTTTGCAATTAAAAAAGAACCGGATTCTTTTGCGACTTAAAGAGACAGCTTCGAAAAGAAAACAGTTTAGGTCGGTTTTGAATGGGGTGCTTGTACAGGGGAGCGATGCGGGTAATTATTCTGAATGGAAAGAAGTAGGAGGCAGGGATACTTCCGAAGCTGAAAAGCGGGATTTGATATTTGCCAACCTGATCGCAAAGCACTTAAAGAGCAATGCCATATCAATAGTTCGAAATAAACAACTTTTAGGGAAAGGATGCGGACAAACCAGCCGGGTGGATGCCCTGCGCCAGGCTATTGCAAAGGCAAAACAGAATGGGTACGAATTGAAAGGATCCGTCATGGCCAGTGATGCATTTTTCCCTTTCGATGATTGTGTAAAGATTGCTGATGCGGAAGGGATTTCGGCGTTTATTCAACCGGGAGGTTCTGTCAGGGATGAAGATTCTATCCGATATTGCAGGGAGAAAGTTTTGCCCATGGTAATTACAGGGGTACGGCACTTTCTTCATTAATCTTTTCAGTATGAAATCCGGTATGGCTAAGAGCTATGGTGCATTGTTTCTCACCTGCACCATATGGGGAACTACCTGGGTTGTAAGCAAAATTGGTATTGGAGAAATGCCGGCATTACAAATGTCGGCCATCAGGCAGTTCCTGGCGGGGTTCATATTCCTGATTTATTTTTTAGGTATCCGAAAGGAGAAATTTCCTTCCATTAACGATCTTATCTGGTCGGTAGGAATGGGCATGTTGTTGTTTGTATTTGCCAATGGACTTAGCACCTGGAGTCTGAATTTTATTCCTTCTGGTTTTAGCGCCCTCATTGGTGCATTATATCCATTATGTGTGGTAATCATAGAACGGATTTTCTTTAAAGTGAGGATGATTAATTTTTTGACTCTTTTTGGTTTGCTGCTTGGGCTCCTTGGAATCGTAATTGTTTTTTATGAGAATGCGTTTCATTCTATTAATCCTCATTTTTATTGGGGTGTGGGTCTTTCGTTGATTGCCATGTTATCTTGGAGTGTAGGCACTGTTTTTGTAACCAGGCAGAAAGTGGAAATCGGACCTTATCATGCTACCGGATGGCAGATGTTCTTCAGTGGGATCTTGTTGTATATATTCTCCTTATCGGCACACCAGCATATACCCATTTCCGAAATAACCCTTACCTCCTGGAAGGCTATTGGGTACCTGGTAATTTTTGGTTCCATCATTACCTTTATAGCCTTTATTTATACAATCCAAACACTGCCTGCCGCCATTGCTTCTTTGTATGCTTATATAAACCCTCTGGTGGCAATGCTGCTTGCGGCTTTGTTTTTAAATGAGAAACTAACAACCCATATTTTATGGGGATCGGTGGTTACCCTGATCGGGGTGTACCTGGTGAACCTGAGTATTAAACGGGCGAAGGCAGTGGCTTCTGTACCGGAACAATAATTAGAGCTGAAGAAGATTCATTAACGAAGAAATTATTTGCGACGTACCTGTCTTATGAAATCTGTGTACAAATCTCTCCAGCCTTCAGCTAATTTTCCCGTTCCTAAAAAGCTGTTATGAAAAATAGTTATCAGGGTGCCACCCAATGATTTACATTGATCCAGGTAATACCAAAGTTCCTCCTGCGTTTGAATTAAATTTTGTTTTTGTTCATAATAGCTGTTTGCATCCATGAAACAAAATGGATGTACAGTAAGTGAAGTTTCTTCTTCTTTTAATAAATCGTACCATTTAAATGGAGCAGCTACAGAAGCTCTGAATCCATTTATACTGCCATATCCCATTGAGTAATCATCGGTAATTCCAGCTTCTGTAAGAGCCCGGTATGTGTCGGGCATATTCATTTTGATAAAGTGTTGACGGGCGGAAGTAACCGGTTGCCGGATAAGGCTTTCGAGGGTTTGCTTTTCGCTTAGAAGGACTCTTTTTTTATGATTGCTTTCCCAGGAAGGATGCAGACCCATTTTGTATCGGTTGGCATGATCGGCTAACAATTTTATAAAGTTTGGGTTAGCCGGAGAAATATTTTTATCGAACCTGCTTCTATTTTCTGCTAGTAGAAAAAAGTATATGGGATCCAGGTCGAAATCCTGGTTAACAGTATTAAGCCATTGATACACATCAAAGGGATCCCTTTTTAGTCCAAATAAAACTGCTACTCTTTCTATGGATGGCTTTTTGATCATACCACCCAGGTTCCGGAGTACTCCTTTGTATTTATACGACCAGGCCATGTCTATGTCGTAAGTGGGCCGGAATGAAAATTTCGGTAAAGCAATTTTTATATCCGGAAACTGTAATATTAATTTCAGGGCAAACCAGTTGATCCATTCGTTTATTACAGGCCTTTGTAAGAACCCTAAACGCCAAGCTGTTGAGATCCTATATGGGAAGCGACCATACTCATCGGGCGTATAGGGAAGATATTCTTCGTACCGGCTAAGCAAGAAAAATGTGGCAGAAAAAATGTCAAAAGGAATACTTCCTGCGTTGTTAGGAAAGATAATTGGTAAACCTTGAAGGGTCTCATGGTTCATATTTTTTTGGAAGACTCCTCCCTCATTTAATAATCCGGCAGGGATTATTTGAAAACCCGTAAAATCAACATTCTTCGAATAATTTATTTTCGGACCATTGTGCTGTTGAAATTCATCCTTATGATCGGTGATTTTAAAATTTATCCCCAGTTTCTCAAAAATAAATCCACATATATAGAACAGCCTGGGGCTTTTTTGTGGGGAATAAACCAGGAGCATGCAATTATTTATATCTGTTTTTCCAAAGTTGGTTAAATGTTTGCTGGCTGAAATCCAGGTCGCCACGCCCATCCACCCATTGTTTAAACAAGCGGTTTACCACCTTATTCTTCAATTTGCCATTGCCCATATTCATCAATTTCCGGCTTTTGCTTGCAATTTTCCAGGCTTTCCAGGCCATACGCTCACTCATAGACGCTAATCCCTCATCCACAGATTCTTTTCTGTTTTCGAGCAGTAACTCATGAATATTTATTTTTACAGAGCATACTTCGGTGCAGGCACCACAAAGGGAAGAGGCATAACTAAGGTGTTTAAACTCTTCCATTCCTTTTAAATGCGGAGTAATTACACTTCCAATAGGTCCCGAGTAAGTGGTGCCATAAGTATGGCCTCCAATATTCTTATAAATAGGGCAAACATTAAGACAAGCCCCGCATCGAATACAATAAAGGCTTTCCCGCATTTTCGGGTTTTGGAGGATATGAGTGCGCCCATTGTCCAGTAAAATAACAAACATTTCATCTGGGCCATCTTCCTCACCCGGTTGGCGGGGGCCGGAAACGATACTGTTATATACGGTTAGCTGTTGTCCTGTTCCATAAGTAGAAAGCAGTGGCCAAAATAAAGCCAGGTCGTTCATGGTGGGCAACATCTTTTCGATCCCTACAATTACAATATGAGTTTTTGGAAAGGAGCAACTAAGCCGGGCATTCCCTTCATTTTCGGTAAGGGCTATTCCACCTATTTCTGAAATAATAAAGTTAGCGCCGGTAACCCCAACTTCGGCGGAGGCAAACTTCTCACGGAGAATGTTTCTGGCCACTCCGGTTAATTCCTGAGGTGTCAGGGAAGGATCAGTACCCAGTTTGTTTGCAAATAATTTTGCCACATCCTCCTTACTTTTATGCATAGCAGGGGTAACAATATGGTAAGGAGGTTCATTGTCGAGTTGTTGAATGTATTCTCCCAAATCGGTTTCCACACTTTCTATTCCTTTTTTTTCGAGTGCTTCATTGAGATGGATTTCTTCGGTCACCATACTCTTGCTTTTTACTAGCGTCTTGCATTTTTTTTCGCGGCAAATATTTAATACCTGTTCAACCGCCTGGTTGCCATTTTCTGCCCATAGAACCTTTCCACCTTTCTTGCTAAAATTTAGTTCAAAATCTTCAAGTTGCTTATCGAGAGTTTCAATTGCTCTCCATTTTATATTCTTCGCCCTTTCGCGGGCGAGATCGAGATCTGAGAATTGTTTCTTGCCCTGTACAACTGCCGTATCATACTTCCCAATATTAAAATTGATTTTTCTCCTGTGCTCCAGGTCAGAGGCTTTTATTCTGCTTTTCGCTAAAAATATCTTTTCGTTTTCGGTCATGGTGTTTGTAGATGCATTGTAAAGCTAACCAATTCAGTTATACTCATTTTAATACCCCAAGTTCTTTCCCTACTTTGGTAAAAGCGGCTACTGCTTTTTGGAGGTGTTCCTGGTTATGGGCAGCACTTAGTTGTACCCTGATCCTTGCATGGCCTTTGGGAACCACAGGGAAGAAAAAGCCAATCACATAAATACCTTCTTCCAGCAATTGGGAAGCAAATTTTTGTGCTACTACGGCATCATATAGCATGATGGGAACAATAGGATGGTCTCCGGGCTTAATATCGAACCCGGCTTCTGTCATTTTTTCCCTGAAATATTTTGTGTTTGCTTCCAGTTTATCCCTTAATTCGGTGGTTTGACTGAGCATGTCGAAAACCGCAATTGAAGCACCCACAATACTGGGAGCTACCGTGTTGCTAAATAGATAAGGCCGGCTACGTTGCCTCAACATCGAAATAATTTCTTTTCTGCCAGACGTAAACCCTCCGCTTGCACCGCCCAGTGCTTTACCAAGGGTGCCGGTGATGATATCAATTTTTCCCATTACCCCTCGGTACTCATGTGTACCTCTGCCCGTCTTTCCCAGGAAGCCCGAGGAATGACATTCATCTATCATAACGATGGCGTCATATTTTTCTGCCAAAGCGCATATTTTATCTAATTGGGCAATGGTTCCGTCCATACTAAACGAACCATCTGTAACAATAATCCGGCTCCTGGCACCCGCTGCTTGTTGTAATTGTTTTTCAAGGTCGGCCATATTATTGTGTTCGTATCGGAAACGCTGGGCTTTGCATAATCTAATCCCATCAATAATAGACGCATGGTTGAGTGCGTCGCTAATAATGGCATCCAATTCATTGAAAAGGGGTTCGAAAACACCGCCATTTGCATCAAAAGCCGCGGCATAAAGGATCGTATCTTCAGTTCCTAAAAAGGCCGATATTTTTTGTTCTAACTCCTTATGTATGTCCTGGGTCCCACAAATAAAACGTACACTGCTCATGCCATATCCCCGGTAATCGATGTATTTCTTTGCCGCCTCCAAAACTTTGGGGTGAGAGGAAAGGCCGAGGTAATTGTTTGCACAAAAATTAAGTACCTTTTTACCATTCACCTCAATTTCAGCCCCCTGTTCACTGGTAATAATGCGTTCTTCTTTATACAATCCGGCTTGCTTTATTTCTTCCAATTCGCCGGAGATCCGGCTAACAAATTTTTGATTCATAGTAAACGATTGAGGATTCAAAATTAGGTACAAAGCGCTTTCCTTAATGAATATTATATGGCAAATAGTATTTTAACTGCCCCTGAATTAATTATTTAGGAATGATCCTTGAAGGTCTCCTTTCTCCGGCCTCTATTTTATAAATGTGCACCTGGTTTATATGGATGATTGCCAGGCGATAGCCGAAAAATCTTTCCGAATTCTGAGGACTTCCTCAATTGAATTTTTTTTTTCATAAAGAAATTTACCCATTGGCAAAAATGAAGGAAACACCATCAGCCAGGAGTGCAAAATTTACGGTGGGTGAATACAAAATTTAATATTGCCAGCGGTGAAAACAGGAATATCCTTTTCCTGTTTATTCCCCAGCACCATTTCTGAGGGTTCAATTATTTAATTGTGTACAATGAAAAAACTATTATCATTTTTTGTGCTGGTTACAGCCTTTTATGGAGTTAAAGCGCAACAATGCCCTCCGGGCCAATCTCCCTCATTTATCTATTCTTGTGAGATGAATTTTCACCGTCCTAAGTTTGATTGTAAAAAAGGATTTTGGTTTTGTTTTTCAGCTTGTAAGTGGAAAATCGGATGCATGCCAACAACAGGAAGTACGGGGTTTTTAAGCTGGCTGTCCAAAAATCAGCAAACCGTATTTGCAGAAGTCGATAAAGATAAGATGGTATTTCATTTTCCCGAAAAGGTTATGGAGAAACAGGGATTTTCTGAAGAGGAAAGAAGGACCTTTAATGTTGACGACCCGCTTATTTTTTTTATTGGCGAAAGGAAACTTCAATTAGTGCCAGGCAACTATAATACCTTTAAATCTGAATTAGAAACAACGGTTCTTGTTTCGTTTAAAGAATTATGATTATTTTCCGGCAGGTTTAGCCTGCCGGATTTTCAATTTTATTGCATGAAGAAATATGCTTCCCTTGTAACGCTAATGATTCTTCTCCTGAGCATGAATGCCGGTTTCGCACAAGCCAACAGGGTAAGCCAAAAATGGTTAAAGCGGGAATTGGAAAAAAGGGGGAATTTATACTTGTTGAGTGAAACCGGTTATCGCAATTTATTTTCTGTTTTTAGCAAATACAAACCAGAAGGATTGTTATTGGGAAGAGCCTCCTCACCGGATAGTATTTTTATCTTTCAATTTAAAAAGGAAGGTTCCATACAATCTTGTATAAACGTGCAAACCAGACTTTTAAAAGATGCTGCCTTAATGGATAGCGCTTCACTTTGCAATATTCGGCTTTTAGATAGCGACAACTTTTGGTTAAAAGCACCCTCTATTAAGAAGCAAACCATAATCATCTTATTTAACCGGGTTGCCCATAAGCGATATAAAGCCCTTTATAAAGAAGCTGATGCTTTTGGAAAGAAACGTGATGTGGATATAGTTCTACTACTTACGGATAGGTATAATTAGGAAGTATTATCATGATGCTGTAGTGAGATATTATCCCCCCCCCCGAATCCGGTTCTCAGGTTTCAAATTTTTGTTTCCTGAATCTTTCCTTTGGCAGGCTGAATCCTTTTTTCGAGGTTACTTTCCGATCCCTGTAACCTTTTTTGAGAATGGTACGTATAATGGATATCTATGATAAAAAGGCGGCCATATCATTTCCCAATACTTATTATTGTTTTCCTTTGTAGCATATTATTAGTAGTTTTTTGGGATACGAGTACTAACACAGATGATTGTGGGCGCTACCAAGGAGAAAAATCTCCCCAAAAGACGCGGATTTCCTCTCCCTGGGAAATGTTAACCCAAGGAATTTTACATATTTCCTAAATAAAAGGAATGAATTTGTAACTTTTTTATTGAAAGTTCGTAGAATAACCGGTTCTAAGTAACAAAACGCTGCATGACGGAGAGAAGATATAATGAAGTTGTGGATCAATACGCTGATGCCTTGTTTCGCTTCATCGTAAAAAACCTGAGGCACGAAGAAGATGCACGGGATATTGTGCAATCGGCATTTGAGAAACTTTGGGTTAACCGGGAAAAGGTAAATGAGGAAACTGTGAAAAGCTACCTGTTTACCATTGGATATAACCTGATGATTGATCATATCAGAAAAATGAAAAGGGTTAGTTACCGGGAGGGTTTCGGAGAGCACGAAAAAGGGGTCGTCCATCAAACCGGAAAAACGAACCGAATATTGGAAGAGGCATTTAACAGACTGAATGAAACGCAAAGAAGCCTGGTGATGCTGAAAGATTACGAAGGATATAATTATGAAGAGATAGGGAAAATTACTGGCCTGAATGAAAGCCAGGTGAAGGTTTACCTGCACCGTGCACGTTTGCAACTACGGGCCTATATAGTTGACCCGCAAAATGTATTATAACCAATGAAAATTACTCGCCATAATTACGAAGAATTTTTTCTCCTTTTTGTAGATGGGGAATTATCTGGTTCCGAAAAGTTGGAGGTGGAAGCGTTTGTGGCTGATAATCCCGACCTGAAAGTTGAGCTTGATTTATTGAAAGAATCAGTTCTCCCTCCGGTTAGTTTTCCCTTTAATAAGAAAGATCTTCACAAATCGGTGAAGGAATATTATCCATCCGACGAACGCATTCTGCCCTTTATTGATGGCGAACTTTCCCCATCCGAAACGGATAAATTTGTTTTGGAGGTGGAGGTCAGCCCAATTTTAAAAGAAGAGGTGCTGGTATTGATGCAAACCCGGCTTGATTCATCCGAAATGATTTCATTTGGCAACAGGTCGGCACTTTATCGAAGGGAGAAAGGAAGGGTAGTTGCCATGCGCATTATTCAAATTGCGGTAGCTGCAGCCGTACTCCTTTTGATGCTTACTGCAGTTTGGGTTTACCTGGGAAAAGAGCCGGTGCATAATATGGCCCGTAATAACCATTTGCAACAAAAAACGAGTTCTGGTAAAATTGTAAGATCAGAAGCGAATGAAAATAAATTTGAAGGCAAATTACCGAATGGTTCTCAACCGGAACTAATAACTAATAAAGGGAACCCTAACCAGTTTGTGGCAGCAGAGTCAAACAATCCAGCGGTGAAAATAGATCGGCTATATGTTAACGTGAGAGACCGGATCCCTTCGAATGCATCTCAGCCTTTCGCTCCGGAATCCATTGCCGCAGAGAAAAAAGTGTTGCCCGAAAGTAACAAAATCACACCCACCCCCGTACCATTAAAAGAAAATCTGCCGGTATATGTAAACCAGGCTCCGGCTGAGTTGATGGCAAACCTGCCTAAGCGGGAAGTTGAGGAAAACAAGCTACCTGTTTCGGATTTTAATTCGGAGGTTATTGATAACAATGTGTATGCAAAAACAGCCGCAGTGAAGGAAGGAAATGATAATACCATTTTTTATCTGCCTGAGGAGGAGGTGGCAAAAACAAAGGTGGGTAGTATCTTCAAAAAAGTTAAAAGAGCAATCATAAGAAATTCGAACTCTAAAACAGCCAATGGGATTACAATTGGCGGATTTCAAATCGCATTAAAATAAGAATCATTTAAACAGACAGAAATGAAAAAGCTAAACGTCATGTTGGCATTGCTAATCTTTGCCCTTTCAGCAAATGCCCAGGAAAAGAACAAACCAGACACTATAAGGGTAGGGAATATGATCATTATAAAGAAACGCAATCCCAAAACGCTGAATGTTGAATCTGGAAATGAAACGAAGAAACATAAATCCAGGATTTCTACCAATTGGCTGGTAGTAGATTTGGGAATTTCCAATTTTGAAAACAATACTGATTTCGGTTTGGCTAATGCGGGGCCTTATCTGCAACCCAATGGAAATCCATTTACAAAAAGGGACTTCGACCTGAGAGATGGGAAAAGTATTAATGTGAATATCTGGTTGTTCATGCAACGCCTGGATTTAATAAAAAAGAATGTGGGGCTTAAGTACGGCCTTGGTGTTGAGTTGAATAACTACCGGTTTAAGAAATCATCGCTTTTAAGCTTTAGGGAGAGCGGTACACCATACCCGGGTGGGTCCCATTTAAATGATCCTTTTGTATTCCGTGATAGCGTAGCTGGCTTTTCAAAGAACAAATTGGCTTTAGATTACCTTACTGTTCCATTGATGATAAATTTTCAAACCACCCCGCATGCTGGGAAACCCCGTTTCAATATTGCCTTTGGGGTAAGTGCAGGATACTTATATAGCCAACGAAATAAACAGGTGAGCATCGAAAGAGGGAAAGAAAGAAATAGGGGCGATTATGATTTAAATAAATTTAAAATCTCGTATGTAGGAGAACTTGGGTTGGGATTTGTAAAATTGTATGGTTCTTATAGTCCAAATTCTGTTTTCAAAACGGATACCCATTTGAAATTTAATCCCTTTACTGTGGGATTTCGTTTGGGATATTAAGGAAATCTTCTCTCTCTATAGGCCCTGCGGTTTTTTTCAGCGGGGCTTTTTTGTATCTTGCCTTGTGCCAAAGGATTCTGTTTTTTTTCGATCTATTCCGGAATTTTCAAAATTAATAAACGCATTACCAGGTTCTATTCCGGGACTTGTTGGTTATCCTGCCTTTTATTTTCAACAGCTTCGCCAACACCTGGCTTATTATCTCCATATTTATGCAGATATTTTGGATAGGGCTACTATGGGCCTTGAATCTCCTGAAAAGCTGGGATTGCTTGATGTAGGGAGCGGGAATGGATTGTTGGGGATTTTTGCGAAGTACTGCGGTATGAATTCGGTTATATTGCTTGATATAGATAAATCATTTTTAGATAGTTCCGGAATTCTAGCTAAGACGTTAAGAGTACCCGTTGATGGATTTGTACAGGGAGAATTAACAGCCCTCAGGGTGAATCAGGAATATCCTATGATTAATGTGGTGGTTGGAACCGACATGATTGAACATGTGTATAATCTCGATGGATTTTTGAAGGAAGTTTCTCTTTTAAATAGTTCCTTAACTATTGCCTTTTCTTCGGCAGCAAATCCGTTGAATCCTTTCACGGTTAAAAAATTGAGGCAGGCTCAAATAAAGGACGAAATATTAGGAGAAAGTGCCCCCAACGCAGAAGATATGGGTAAGTCGGCTTTACCCTTTATTCAAGTCCGGAGGAATATTATACAGGAAAATTTTCCTGGTATTGGCCCTGATGAGGTGGAAAAGATAGCGGTTGTTACCCGGGGATTAAAAAAGGAAGATATCCTGTTCGCTACCCGGAATATTTTTGAGAAGGGGGTTTACCCTCAGGTTCCGATGGGTGATAATACCTGCGATCCGGTAACCGGCAGTTGGACAGAAAGGCTTTATCCCATACCCTGGTACCAGGATATCTTTAACCGGAATGGGTTTGAAATTGAATTTTTGAGCGGCTTTTACAATCATTGGGAACCCGGCCTAAGGGGAGTTGTAAAAAGAATGCTAAACCTGGTTATTAAAATAACCGGACTTAAATTTTCACCATACTTTATCATTCTAGGAAGTAAAAAACAGTAATTTCAAAGTCGAAAGCAACATGAACCTATCTACTTAATTATCCTTTTTAAAGCTTGTATTTAAAAACCCATTTTATTATGAAACACCGCCTGGTTCTTTCGCTTTCCTGCCTTTCTTTAGTATTTATTATCATAGCATTTGTTCCTGCAACTTCCCGAAAGGCAAACTTTAGGGAACACCCGCACAAGCCAGTTTTAAAGGATGGAGAAAATCCATATTATATAATTGTAGATAAAAGCGATTATGAACTGAAGGTGTACGATGACGAAGGCTGGTATGCCACCTATCCCATTGTGTTTGGAAGTAAAGACCTTTCCGATAAAATGCGGGAGGGGGACAAACGAACTCCCAATGGAAGTTTTAAAGTAATCCTGAAAAAGATTCATGATAAATGGGGGCCGGAACTATTGCTGGACTACCCCAATAAAGACAGTTATGAAAAATTCCGCGAACGTAAGCAACAGGGATTGATCCCTAAAAATGCAAAAATTGGGGGAGGGATTGCCATACACGCCACCAGGCCACAGGAAGAATGGACGGTAGATAATTTTTACAATTGGACGGATGGCTGTGTTTCCGTTAAATACACAGAGATGAAAGATTTGTACAGTTATATTCCGGTTGGTACGGAAGTTACTATTCAGCCATAACTTCTTTATCAAAAACTATCAGGTTGCTGTCGCCATAACTTAAAAATCTAAACTGGTTTTCGAGGGCAAAATCATAAAGTTTTCTCCATTCATTATTCGTAGCTGCTGCAACCAACAGAAGTAAAGTGCTTCGGGGTTGATGAAAGTTAGTAACCAGGGCATCAGCTATCCTGAATTTATACCCTGGTGTTATCAAAATTCTTGTTTGTGTATACAACCTGGTAATTCCCTGCTGGTTCATCCATTCAATTAAAATCTTCAGCATAGGGGTTCTTGAATATTTGGAAGTTAGAGTGACTCCTTTATAAATTTCCCACTGACCAATACCTGCTTCAGCATTAAAATCACCTGTTGTCCTTATTTTGTATGCAACCCAGAATAACGATTCTAAGCTACGGAGGGAAGTGGTGCCTACTGCAACGATTTTCCCTTTTGTATTGATCAGATTATTGATTAAGGATTCAGTTATCTCAATCCATTCGGAATGCATAACATGGTTTTCCATGGTGGCGGTACTTACCGGCTTAAAGGTTCCTGCTCCCACGTGAAGGGTAAGCTCCTGCCTGGAAATACCCCGATTCGCTAGTGCCTTTAATACCCGGGGTGTAAAATGCAAACCGGCAGTGGGCGCTGCTACCGATCCCTGCTCCTTTGCAAAAATAGTCTGGTACCTTTCAATGTCACTTATTTCTGCATTTCGTTTGAGGTACGGAGGCAGAGGCACCTGGCCTGCGTTTTCCAATATTTCAAGGAAGCTGATTTGGTGGTTGTCCCAATTAAACCGGATAAGCCAGGAATCTTCCAATTTCCCTACTATTTCTGCCGATAGGTAAAGGGGCCTTCCCTGGATGGATATATTTTTTGTAACAGATCCCGACTTCCATTTCGACATGCCACCTACCAGGCATTTCCAAACGGAAGTTTCGTGAGCTGTAAGGGAATGAGAATATCCGTTATATGCATCAGCAGGCTCGAGGCAAAAAATTTCAATTACTCCCCCTGTGGGCTTTTGAAACTTCAACCTTGCATTTATTACCCTGCTGTTATTAAATACCAATAGATCTCCGGGGCTCAGTTGTTCAGGCAGAGCAGAAAAGGGATGTTCCTCTATGTTCCCCTCTTTATATAGCAGCAATTTTGATGCATCGCGTTCTTCGAGGGGGAACAAGGCAATGCGATCATCCGGTAACGGGTAATCGAAATTATCAATTCGAATATCTTTTGGATTCATTTCCTTTATCATTCATCCGGAGGTAAACTCTGGTAAACAAGTTCCAGCAATTTCTCCCGTAATTGTATTTTTTGAAGTGTTTTTCTATTATCTGGGAAAACCCGGTTGCTTAAAAAAACAAAAACGAGTTGCTTTTCCGGGTCGGCCCACGCGCAGGTTCCGGTAAACCCGGTATGGCCAAAAGTGGCAGGAGAGGAAGAGGCAGCCGGATAAGGGTCCTTTCTGGTGGAATTGTCCTTTTCGGGCTTATCAAAACCCAGGCCACGTCTGCTTTTTGTGCTTTGGCATCTTGTAAAAAGGGCAACCGTTTCCGGTTTAAAAAACGTTCGTCCATTCATACTTCCCTTATCCAATAGCATTTGCATTAGCACGGCTACATCGTAACCATCTGAGAATAAACCGGCATGGCCGGCAATCCCGCCCATTAACGCAGCCCCGGGATCGTGAACAAACCCATCAATTTGCTGGTCTCTGAATCCGGATTCAATCTCTGTAGGAACAATCCGGTTAACAGGAAAAAAATGTAGTGGTTGGAATCGGGTCGATTCAAGCGACAGTGGATCGTAAAAATATTTTTTCGCAAAGGGAAATAATCCCATTCCACTTACCTGCTCCACAATCCTGCCAAGAAGAATAAAATCGTTATCACTATATAAATAATCCTGTTTGCGAACAGGGCTTTCCAAAATTTTCTTTAGTATGCTGTCCTGCCATCCGCGCCTGAGAAAAAGGTCTTTGGCTACCTGGATTGGAAAACTATCGGAATATGTATTCCGATAAAAGATGGGTGAAGGAAGTCCATCCGAAGAAAGTGTCTCTTTATAAAATGGAATGTATGGAACCAGCCCTCCTTCATGAAGTAAAAGTTTTTCAATACTGATATGGGCTTTGTTGGTTCCTGCA
Source organism: uncultured Ferruginibacter sp. (assembly GCA_964647915.1). Classification (GTDB taxonomy): domain Bacteria; phylum Bacteroidota; class Bacteroidia; order Chitinophagales; family Chitinophagaceae; genus Ferruginibacter. The sequence continues at coordinate 44,980 of CAZYKA010000005.1, forward strand.
AATTCGGGCAGATAATCTGCTAATTCCTTTTTAAGATCAATTTTTCCCTGGTCATACAGTTTCATAACCGAAAGGGTAGTGGCAAAAATTTTGGTGAGTGAAGCCAGGTCGTAAACCGAATATTCGGATACCTTTTCTGAAGAATCAGAATAGGTGTAAGAGCCATAAGCCTTTTGAAAGGCCAGTTTCCCATTTTTTGCAACCAGGATTTCACAACCCGGCATGGCATGTTCTTTGATTCCAAAATTTACGAGGGAATCAATATGCTTTTCCATTTCCATATCGAATCCGAAAGGGTCACGGAGAATTATGGATTTTTTTTTTAAGGTAGAGATACCGGATCCGAAATGAAAATTTTCACATGGAGTTACCGGGATAGTTCCTATAAATGGATATTCTCCTTCCAGCATTTGCACCGCTGTTTCCTGTATAGGCGCCGAGTCTTCGTAACATAATATAAGGTTTTTCTCATTACAGAAATTTTTTATTGCATACGCATTTCCAAATACAACCACCAGGGTATTTTTTTCGGAAAGGAGGGTAGGAAGCGTTATGGACTGCCTGCTTAATCCAAAGTTGGATGAGGGCGAACGCCCCATATTGTGGTAACTGATTACGATGCGGTTATAATCAGCCAGGTTTTGCACAAGTTGTGCTAAAGCACTATCCTTTGCATTATAGTTGAGAAAAAAGACATCCGCTCCTGAGATTTTTTTTATTCCTTCTGTAAAAGCATTTGATGAGTTGGTTCCTACCGCTACCACCGCAGTCCGGGAGCCTGCCACTTCCTTTAGCGGAAAAAATTCTTCATTGGATTTGGATAACAGGGTAATGGATTGCCTGGCGATTTGTTTTGTTAGTTCGGTGATGCCCCGGTTAAGATCGGCCACCAGATTATCATATGAGACTGCCGATATCTTTTCCAATCCATATTGGTATTTTACGGCTAAAATCTTTTTGCAATGGGTTTCAATTTCCTGCCAGCTTAACCTTCCATCTTCAATAGCCTGGTTAATTTTCCCGACTGCCAGTGGAATATCTTCGGGAAGGCACAACATATCATTTCCGGCAATCAATGCTTCTACAGAAGCCTCCCCATTGGGAAAATATTTTGAAACGCCCTTCATGTCGAGCGCATCTGTAAAAGTGAGGCCCTGGTAACCAAGGTCTTCTCTTAAAAGTTTGGTTACATTGTTGTAAGAGATTGAGGTTGGCCGGTTGGGCCGGTTGTCGATGGCTGGGATATAAAGATGAGCAATCATTACACTTCCCACTCCGGCAGCAAATATTCTTTTAAATGGAATGAGTTCAAGCGAATCAAGTTGTGCCCTCGATTTATTAATTACTGGCAAATCATAATGAGAGTCTACACTTACATCGCCATGCCCGGGGAAATGCTTGGCGCAGGCCATCACGCCGCCGTCCTGCAAACCCTGCATATACCGGATACCAAATTCGGCCACTTTATTGGGATCCTCACCAAAGCTGCGGTCGTTGATTACCGGGTTATCCGGATTATTATTTACATCCACTACTGGTGCGTAATTAACCTGGATTCCGAGCCTTTTACATTGTGCTGCCACCAGTCTTCCGTAATCATAAACCAGGCCCGGACTATTCATTGCCCCTAACATCATTTGGCGGGGTAATGGGATCACACTATCGAGAATACGCATTCCCAATCCGTTTTCTGCATCAATGCACATGAGGATTGGGGTTTTAGCGATCGACTGAAAATGATTGATGAGGGATGCCTGTTTTTGTGGGCTACCCTGGAAAAGACAAATCCCGCCAATATTGTACAAATGGATCAGAGAATCGATCTTTTCATCATAAAACGTAATCTGGTTCTTTTTAAAATCAATACTGGATAGGCGGACAATCATTAATTGTCCTATGCGCTCATTGGGGGTAAGGCGGTTGTAAACACTATCTGCCCAATGTTTTGCCCCTTCATCTGGGAGTAGGCTTACATTTTGGGCTTGGGATAAAATGGCAACCATGGAGAAAATGAATAGTAGGAGAATCCGCATAGGCATTGAGTGGAATCGGTGTAACTTTGTGGTACAAATTTCCGGATTTTGGCTGACATCATTCAATTATTACCCGATAATATAGCAAATCAGATAGCGGCAGGTGAAGTGATTCAGCGCCCGGCCAGTGCCGTGAAAGAGTTACTCGAAAATGCAGTAGATGCAGGTGCAACCGAAATCAGGTTGTATGTACAGGATGCCGGGAAAGCCCTTATTCAGGTTACCGATAACGGGAAAGGAATGTCGGAAACCGATGCCCGGATGGCATTTGAACGCCATGCCACTTCAAAAATAAGCCGAATCGACGATTTATTTCATATTCGTACTATGGGCTTTCGGGGTGAGGCCCTGGCCAGTATTGCGGCCGTTTCGCAGGTTGAAATTAAAACCAAAAGAGCAGAGGATACCTCAGGTACATTTATCGAAATTGACAATAGCATTGTACGTAAACAGGAACCCATAGCTGCAAATACGGGTACCCGGATTGCTATGAAGAATCTTTTTTTTAATGTTCCGGCCAGGCGAAATTTTTTGAAAAGCAATGCTGCAGAACTTCGGCATATTGTGGATGAATTTATCCGGGTGGCAATGGCCTTTCCCAATATTTTTTTCTCCCTCGAATCGAATGGGCAGCAAATGCTGTATCTCGAAAAATCATCCCTGAAACAGCGCATCGTTCAGATTTTGGGCAACAGTTATGCAGCAAAACTCATCCCGGTTCAGGAACAGACGGACTATCTGAATATCCGGGGTTTTGCAGGCAAACCCGAAACGGCTAAGAAAACCCGGGGCGATCAGTACTTTTTTGTAAATAACCGGTTTATCCGAAGCGCCTACCTTAACCATGCAGTGATGCGGGCATTTGAGGACCTGATTCCCAAAGACAGTTTTCCCATGTACTGCCTGTTTATTGATCTCGATCCAACACAACTGGATATCAATGTGCATCCCACAAAGCAGGAGATTAAATTTGAAGACGAGAAAATTGTTTATGCATTTGTACAATCGGCAGTAAAACATGCATTAGCCCAGTTTAGCATTGTCCCCACCTTGGATTTTGAACTCGATCCGGGAATTCAATCCCTGGATGCTGTTTCAAAACCTGTATCCAGGGAGGCAGAACAAGCTGCCACATCGTCGGGACTTTACGAAAGTTTTACCCGAAAAAATCAGGCCCATTTTATTGAATCAAGGAGTAATCTTAACAACTGGAAGGATGTGTATGAAATGGCCAACCCGGAAGCTCTTACAGAGCAGGTAAAAGGGTCGGAAACTGAAACAAAAGAAGAGGAGTTGCAAAATGCCCCATTGAAACTGGTTCAGATTTTTAATAATTATATTCTGTGGCCCAAGAGAGATGGGTATTTGCTGATCCATCAGCAAAATGCGCACGAACGTATTTTATATGAGAAGTTTCTGGCTGCTTTGGATGGAAAATCCCTCCCAAGCCAACAAAACCTGTTTCCCGTATTGATTGAACTTGCCCCGGCTGATTATGTATTATTTGAAGAATTAATACCCGATTTGAAAAAAATTGGATATGAGTTGGAGCCATTTGGTCCCAATTGCTTTGCCATAAAGGGATCTCCTTCCGATCTTCCTCCTGGGGTTGAAAAAAAGTTGATGGAGGAATTATTGGAAAATTTGAAACATTCCGGGCTCGAATTAAGGATAAGTGTACGCGAAAAAATGATTCGCTCATTGGCTATTCAACAGGCAGTGAAAACCGGAAAAGTGTTAAGTAACGAAGAAATGCAGGAGATAACTGAAACTCTGTTCACCTGTGAAATTCCCAATAGTACCCCTTTGGGAAAGCCCACTTATACGGTTGTTAAAAAATCGGAATTGGATAAGCTTTTTGGAAGGTAATCAAAATAATTCGCGTAACTTTTTAATAAAACCCGCCATCTCTTCCCTGGCCTTGCTCAGGCTATCTATATAACCATTGGCCATATACGAAATGATTAACCATTTCCCGGATTTTGTCTGAATGATGCCGCTCATTGAACTGTTATTTTGCATTGATCCGGTTTTTATAAATACAAAGCCACTGTCTTGAAGGAAGTAATTCTTTAAGGTTCCTTCGCCTCCGGTAGGAAGTATTTTTTTAATGCGGTTAATACCAAACTGCATTATAGATTTTTGGATAATCATACCAAGTGAAGAAGGAGAAATGAGGTTATACCGGCTAAGCCCGCTTCCATCAACCCATTGAGGCTTTTGAGGTAAGGATTCCATGCTTCCATGCAGCATCCATTTTATTTCGGCCGTTTCATCAAATTTTGTTGAATAGCAGTACGTCGCCATCAACAATAATTGTTCGGCAAGAAAGTTGTCGCTTTGTTGCATCATTTTTTGGAGGACATCATCCGTGGAAGACGACATAATGCAGAACGGTGTGTTGATAGTAGAATCGTTCCTGTAGGCAATGGTTCTGTGCAGGCTATCGGCCAATAATTGGATAGCCTGCGTCAATTCGAAATGAGCCGGATATCGTTTAGGAAAGTTGGTAGATGAGGTGTCCGGGGAAGGCGGGAACCCCGGAGGCACTGTATTTTTATTCGAAGTGAAATTCCAGATTCTGTTACCGTAAATGGGTAAAACGGATCTTTCTAACATAAAATTTTCTGTTGCATCATCCCAGGCCCACCCTTGCCCATACTTTTTAGGAAGGGAATAAGGGAGAAGAAAACAAAGTGGTTTTTGTGAATTTCGGAGGAACGAAAATACCGGCTGTACATTAAAATTCGGATGAAGTAACAAGGGGTCACCGGTTGGTCTTATGTATAATGTGTCTTTTTCGTTGTTATAATAACATCCCGGAAGGCTGTCTCCAAATGTTTCTAAAACAGTTAGCATGGTGAGCCACTTCATATTACTGGCCGGTACGAAATTCTTTTCTGCATTCTGGTTATAAAGAACCTGTTTTGAATCCAGGTCATATACAAAAATTCCTACCTGCGCATTTCCAAAAACGGAATCGAAGTGAGAGGAAGAATTAAACCGGTTCAGTTTTTGGGCAGGGGTGCAGGAACTTAAAACGTAAAGCAGGAAAAAACTAATTCCCCCTATGCCGGAGATCAACGGGCTAAGCATCCCTTTCCTGGGTGCGTAGCCATCTTTCGGGTATTTGGTTTCTACTGGCATTCAGGTAATCGTTGTAACTACAGGAAATAAATTTATTATCCGGTAACTGCATCCACCATCGCTGGGTGCGCTTGCTTTGCAAAAACAGGGTATCCACTTCGGCAAATAGGGTATGATATTCATTAAAATTATGCCTTTCGGTAAGGGGGCTTTCCTGCAAGCGCTTATTTCTTCCATCAATAAAATACCAAAGCATTTGGGCTATTTGCAACGCCGATAATTCATGATGATCATCAAAGGAATAATATCCATAAATGCCCACTCCGTTTAAGTTGGGACTGAGGCCCGCAAATTGCATCAGGGTACATGCTTCTTCACCTGTAAGGCCGTTAGGTGTGAGTTGGTTGGAGGGCGCGTCACTGTTACGAATAGCCGAAATATCAAATCCCAGGAGATTGCTATTCCTTAAAACGGGTTCCATCTCTTCGATGTGTTCCCGCACCACACCTACCCTGAAACAATCGAACCGGAGCTTATCCATTGTCTCCAGCATTCGTGGGTGTACAAAATAACTTTGGAATCCGATGTGGTTGTAATGGCGAATAAAGTTGGGCTCGCCGGTAAGCATTTCCAGTAAAAAATTTTCCTCCCTAAATGGGCTGTTCCCCTGCAAATCTATTTTTGAATCAATGCAGGTGGTTTCAATTTGTTTTTTATTGTATTTAAAACTGTTATACATACCCAGCATAAGGTCGTGTGAGCCGCCCAAAAAAATGACGGTTATTCCATGCGCATTGAGTTCGGCAGTTACGGTACTAATGGCAGCATAGGTGTCGGAAAGGGTAGCCCCCGGCTTAATATTTCCCAGGTCGGCAATTTTAATTTGATCGTGCCAATAATGAAGTCGGTAAAATTGTTTTCGTATCTGGTTAGCTGCATTTACAACCCCGATGGCCCTGCAACTTCCCCGGCTTTCGCCTGAGCCGATAATTACCAGCTCGATACCGTCTAAATCCGGAATTTCGCCTGTAAAAATTTTAATGTGCTGTCCGAGTTGGCCATCTGTAAATCCAGCATCCTCATTCAGGATTTCCACATCCAGGGGTTCCAGAAAATCCTTCAAATCGTCCATATTTCCTCTTTTCGCAAACATAAGCAATTTGGAAAGGAAGAATTGAGGAGAGGAAATCAAATTTTACTGGTATTTGCCCGAAGTGATATCGTAATTTTGAAAAAAAATTTGAGATGGCTACTACACAGGAAATTCTACAGGATGTAGTAATAAAATTTGCGGGCGATAGCGGCGATGGAATGCAACTTACCGGAAGCCAATTCACCAATAATACGGCCTTGCTGGGGATCGACCTGGCCACTTTTCCGGATTTTCCGGCTGAGATCCGCGCCCCGGTAGGTACTCTCCCCGGAGTGAGTGGCTACCAGCTCCATTTTAGCAGCGATAGAATTTTTACACCGGGGGATGAATGTGATGTGTTGGTGGCCATGAATGCTGCCGCATTGAAAGTCAACCTCCGCACCCTAAAGAAAGGGGGGAAGATTATTGCTAATACCGATGGTTTTGATACAAAAAACCTGCGGCTTGCAAATTATCCGGATGGACAAAACCCGATTGAGGATGGTAGTTTGGCAGGATATGAGTTGATAAAAATTGATGTCACAAAACTTACCCGCGAGTCGTTGAAGGATTTTACCCTGGGCACAAAAGAAAAAGACCGGGCGAAAAATATGTTTGTATTAGGCTTCCTGTATTGGATGTATAACCGGGATATGGAAAATACGATCGGGTTTTTGAGAGATAAATTTGGTAAGAAACCCGATATCCTGGAAAGTAATATTAAAGTATTGCAGGCTGGGTATAATTATGGCGATACTACCGAAACTTTTTCCACTACCTATAAAGTGGAAAAGGCAAAGATGGAAACCGGAAGCTACCGGTCTATTATGGGTAATCAGTCGCTGGCGTATGGACTGATTGCTGCCTCTGTTAAAAGTAATCTTCCCCTGTTCCTGGGATCCTACCCAATTACACCGGCTTCCGATATTTTGCACGAACTGAGCCGGCATAAGGATTTTGGTGTGAAAACATTCCAGGCCGAAGATGAAATTGCCGCTATAGCTGCAGCCATTGGAGCAAGCTATGGCGGACTATTAGGAGTAACCACCACTTCGGGACCCGGAATGGCGCTAAAGGCGGAAGCCATGGGCCTGGCCGTTATGCTCGAAATCCCATTGGTAATTTGTGATGTGCAACGGGGCGGACCAAGTACGGGGCTTCCTACTAAGACCGAACAAAGCGACCTGCTTCAGGCATACTACGGAAGAAACGGGGAATGTCCCATGCCTGTGGTGGCAGCATCCACGCCGAGCGACTGCTTTTTTGCCGCATTTGAAGCTGCACGGATTGCTTTGGAACACATGACTCCGGTTATTCTTTTGAGTGACGGTTATATAGCCAATGGTGCCGAACCCTGGAAATATCCTTCCTCCGCTGAATTACCATCCATCAATGCAAATTTTAAAACTGCCCTTAGCGAGGGGGAAGAAAAATTTATGCCCTATTCCAGGGATGAAAACCAGGTAAGGCCCTGGGTGGTACCTGGCACCGCTGGATTAGAATACCGTATGGGAGGGCTGGAAAAGCAAAATATTACCGGTAATATCAGTTACGACCCTGAGAACCACCAGGCGATGGTAAAGATCAGGCAGGAAAAGGTGGATAGGGTATCAACATGTATTCCCGAACAGCATATTAATTATGGCCCCGAAAAAGGGAAAGTCCTGGTATTGGGTTGGGGTAGCACGTATGGCGCTATCCGAAGTGCCTGTGAAGAATTAGGCAGGGAAGGTTATTCTGTTTCGCATGTGCATCTCCGTTATGTACGTCCGTTTCCCAGGAACCTGGGCGCCATCCTCCAGAATTTTGAAACGGTTCTGATACCCGAAATAAATAACGGGCAGTTAATAAAAATCATCCGGGATGTTTATTTTATTGATGCTAAAGGGTACAATAAAATAATGGGAGTGCCTATTACAAAAAGTGAACTGATAATTGAAATCAGAAAATTGTTGTAATAAAAAAAGCTGCACAATAAATGGCAGCTTTTTAAATATGGTTGGATAACAGTTTAACGTATTCTTTCCCGGCCCAGGATCATGCTGATTTTCAGGTTAAAACTGAAATATGCATCTTTTTGTTTTGGGCTACCTCTCTTTCCACCTGCTACGGTTACTTTATTAATTTGGCGGTCGCTCATGGCGATGGCATTGGCGAGTTTAATTCCCGAAAAATAATTTTGGTAAACAGATTGATCGATATATGTAGTACTTACATCGTCCAGGTAATCGGTAGTGAGGATACGGTACACATATTCTGCTCGCAGGTTAAAGAAGGTAGAGAGTTCATATTTAAGGCCGAGGCCAATGGGAAAGTTAACCTGCTTTAGTTTGTATGGTTTGCGATTGGGATATTCTTTAAAACCTTGCCCTTCTGTACTTAGCGGTTGCAAATCAATCCACCTGCCATTCAGGTTACCTTGTGGGTTGAACGAATAATACCCAATACCCCCTAACAGGTAAGGGGAGTATCGTGGGGGGTCTTCATCGCGGCTCTCCCAGTTAATGAACATGTGGAGGGGATGAAGTTCTACTATGGCAGAATATTCAGAAATGTTTGTCCGGAAATTACAATTTCGGTTAAAACGGGTTTTGGCAATATCGGTGGCATCAACTGAAGATAAAACGGCATCGTCGGCAGATAACTTACCATACATTGCTTCAAGCCTGAGGGCTACTGCATTTTTGTAAGTGGCCGTAACAAACGCTCCGCCTCCCACATGCGTGGCCCCGGTATTCAAATCTTTTACAAAACGTTTCCCAATTCCTTTCTTCCCACCCAAATCGGTGAGGCAGTTCATAGCACCGCCCGATAACCCAACCTCAAAAAGGATGGGATTATCATAATACTCATCGTTATAAAAATAATATTGCCCAAAAGCATTAGGGGTAATTACGCTAAACACAAGCGAAAAAAGAAAAAAGAAAAAGATCCTTTTCATCAAGTAAAAATTATAAAATATGCAATTGCCACGAACGGTAAGCAATCTACAAAGAAAACGAAATAATTTGGATTTTATTAGTTAGGGATTTGCCTTATTATAAAATTTACAGACCGGCCTGAGCCCGCAAATGCTGCATTTTGGTTTCCTGGCTACACAAATATACCGACCGTGGAGGATCAACCAGTGGTGTGCAATATGTACATATTCGGGAGGAAGGTTTTTAATGAGCTGTTTCTCAGCTTCTAAAACAGTTTTTGCATGGGTAGTTAAGCCAATTCGGGCACTAACACGGAAAACATGGGTGTCAACAGCCATGTTTGGCTGGTTATCAATAACGGAGGTAATCACGTTTGCTGTTTTTCTGCCTACTCCGGGCAGTTTCATTAATTCCTCCACTGTAAGGGGAACCTGCCCCTCAAAATCATCGATAAGCATTTTTGCCATGCCAAGGAGGTGTTTGGTTTTAGAATTCGGATATGAAATACTTTTTATATATGGGAATACTTCTTCAAACCCGGCTTCACTTAGTCTCCTGGGGTTTGGGAATCGGCTGAAAAATGCTGGCGTAGTCTGATTAACCCTTTTATCCGTACACTGGGCAGAGAGGATAACGGCAACCAGGAGCTGAAATGGGGTATCGTACAGAAGTTCTGTATCTGCATTGGGATTATGCTCCAGGAAATAATGGATTACAAAGCGATACCGTTCATTTTTAGTCATAAAAAAACCTACCCGTTAAGAGTAGGCAAATTAATTAATTAGCATTGATCATGCGTGGTGGGAAACAGGCTCCACCTCTTTTCCGGCATAGCGCATTAAATCGGCAATGGTTTTTGAACGGGGAGAAAATGAAACTTCATCCAATTTTTCAATGCCCGTTTTGAGGGCCTCGTAAGCCTCATTCAAATTCCAGTCGCACGCTAAAGCCTCCTTGATCGCAGCCGATTTCTCTTTGGAAGTTTCTCCGTACAGATATTGTATCAGGTCTTCCGTGGTGAAATTGTGCATTGGCAATTTTAAGTGCAGTTGAGAAATTAAATAATATAAATCCTTATCCGACATAATAAACGAGGTATTAAGCGGGATATTGTGTTTTTTAGTTAAAAAAAACTGTTAATCCGGCTTGCTGTTTACAATGAACAGGTCCTCGTTATCCTTTTTCATCAGAAAGTTTTCCCGGGCGTATTTTTCAATGGTTTCAGAATTGGTTTTCAACAAATGTAATTGTTGTTTTGTATTCTGAATCAGCGTATTATATCGCTCTTCACTTTTCTGCAATTCCGATAATTTTTCTCTTCTACCCATAAGGAAGGCCCAGTCCTTCACATCAAAGCAGGTCATCCATATTATAAATAATACGATTGTAACCAGGTATTTATTTTTTATTACCGGCAATATAGATTTCAGCACTTTCATATACTCTTACTGGATATAAAGGTAGGGGCTTCTCCTTAAATACCGAATAAAAAAAGGAGGCTTTAACAGCCCCCTTTTTGAAGTTGGTTTAATATGAATTTAATTTCTGATAATCAGTTTCTGCACCGAAGTTTCTTCGGGCGTGATAACCAGGATGGAGTACATACCGGAAGCCAGGGCGCTTACATCAAGGGTAACTGCTCCATTTAGAGAGGAGATATTTCCCCATTTCTTCACTACCTGCCCGGCTGCATTAATGAGTTGTACGTTGGCAGATCCGTTGGTACCGGCAATAAATAGTTTTACCTGGTCGGTAGCCGGATTAGGGCTAACGGTAACGAGTACCCCTGAACCTTTAATCTTCGCGTTACGGATTTCAGATAATTTTTCATTCCGGTCGAAATCGGTTTGGCGGAGCCTGTAATAGTACGTTACATCGGGTTGTACATAGTTATCGGTGAAAGTGTACCTTGTTTCAAGGTTGGTTGTGCCTTGTCCGTTTACCCATCCAATATTCCGGAAGTTTACCCCGTTTGTGCTGCGCTCAATCACGAACCCTTTGTTGTTGGTTTCGGCGGCTGTGGCAAAGTTTAGAAGGATATTTTTTCCGTTTGCCCTTGCTTCGAATGAGAGCAAATTAACCGGGATGATGATCGGCTGCGAAAGCATAAACTGAGAAAAGCCACCGGTAACATTGGCGGTAAATGCCACATAACCTTTTGTAGCTCTTTGATCATCTACGGTAGTGGGGAAAATAGTGCTATTAGAAAGATTAAGTACAGAATAGATATCTGTTCCATCTTTTACTTTCAAAATTTTAAGGCTGTTCACTTCTGTACCCCAGGCCGCAAGCTCGGCTGTTGTATAATACAGCGTTAGGGTATAAGTAGCAGTCCCATTGGGTGTAGAGGGGGTAATTCGAATTACTTTTTCAGACCTAAAAGCATTGGAAGTTCCTGAGGACGATGAGTATGAAAGTCCTATCTTATTAACTCCCGCCTGTTGCACCGTAGCGGTAATACAACCCACATTTGCATTTAGGTTTGAAATGTCTGCAATGATTTTGTTTGTGTTGCTGACATACTGTGCGGTCTGACCGTTCATTTGGAAAACACCCACCGATTGGTTCAGAACGGTTTCCACTCCCAATTTTTCGCCGGTAACCACAATGTTATCGATGGTAAACGGAATATTCGGACTTCCCGCCACCGTGTTATCATTGATCCATTCAAAACCAAGCCAGAAATTGGCGCGATTGGCAGCAACAGAATCCTGCAGAGGCACAATCACATTGGTTTTGCCCGGCACATCCACAAACATCATCAGATTGCCTGCACCATCCAGCACCGGCTTAAGCCCTGTAGTTTGAGTGGTGTAAGAATATCGTAGAATCCCTAAATCATAAACACCATCAATATCTTTTTCACCTTTACAGGCGTAATCGAAAGTGAGTTTTATGTTGCGATAACCCGTGGTGTTTATGGCACCGGTGAGAGCCACGTAATCGGATTGCGAGGTAGCGGTATAACTGTTGGCTGCTGTTTCTGCTGTTTGGGCCGCTGAAGTACCGTTAGTAACATGCAGCACCCTGCCATTGGCGGCAGTGGTAAAACCAGTTGCACTTCCATATTGGTTATTTACCGTAAATACGTTGGTACCTGCGGGGCTAAGGAATGAACCTTTCAGCCAGCCTGTTGGTAAGGCGCCACTGTTAGCTGTTGTACCAAAATTTTCCGAAAGCAAAGTAGCAATTGGATTGGTATTGTCAACCTGGCTGGTGGCATCGTTATCCAGGATGGTAATGGTATGGGTTGTGTTCGTAGAACCGGGAACTAATCCAGTTCCTGTAATGGTATATCCGATTACAATTGTTTCAGTGGGTTCTACAGCCGCATCATCAAAAACCCGTACAGTGATGCTTTTTGCTGCGCTTTCCCCGTTGGTATAGGATACCGAAGTAGCGCCAACAATAATGTAGTCATTATTTAACGTGGCCGAACCGCCAAAAGTAAAATTAACAGTGGCATTACCGGTAGCATTTATAGAAGGTGCCACGGAAATGGTATAGTCGGTGTACCTGGGGCAGGTACCAGTTGCGCCTGTTTCTATGGTATTGGTGGTAGCAGATACAAAGGAAAGTGCATTATTAACGGCCGGTGTACACATGGTGGCAGGTGGGTTCTTTGGCCTGCGGGGCGCCAGCAGCATAACAGATTGAATGCGATCTACCTGGTCCTGGGTAAAGGTGTTCAGGCATCCGTCATCAGAATAGTCCATATAATCTTCCACCATCCTCCTTCCACCGCATTGGGTGGGAGCAGGGCAGGAGGGAACTCCGGAATAATAGTCGTCGCTGCAGGGAGGTGTATCATCGCAATAATCTGTTCCGCTGCAATCTGATTGGTCGCCCCAGGTATGATAAAGCCCGAAATAATGGCCCAGTTCGTGGGTAACAGTTCTGCCGAGGTTATAAGGGGCAAGGGAAGCGGGGCCAGGAGAAAGCACACTTCCAATAGCTCCCGGAAGGTAAACTACCCCTGCCGTAGAATTGGTTTCGCCCACTGGAGGTAAATCAAGGGGCCCGGCAGTAGGAAAGGTGGAGAAGCCCAGGATACCGGTATTATCAATATTGTAGGTCCAAATATTTACATATTTGGTAGGATCCCAAATACTGGAAGGCTTAATTGTCCCATTAATATAAGGGTAGGCAACAGAGAAATCGGTAAAAGTAGTAGGATCAGTCCAACCCTTTGTTACCCGGTTAATACGGTCAATTCCTGCTTCGGCAAGGGTGTTTCCAAGAGGATCCACTAATACAGGGCAAAAGCTAAGCTGGGTAGATGCAGCTGCAGGTTGGGTAGAACCAGAAAGGTTGCGGAAATCTTTATTTAACTGGTCTATTTGCTGATAAATCTGATAGGCAGTAATATTATCGCCGGTTCCCACAGCAGTGCCGTTGTGAATAATATGAAAAACAACCGGGATGACATAGTTCACGGCAGCAGCCCTTCCCATGGCACGTTCTGCTTTAATTTCAGCAATTTTTGCCTGAACTACGGCTTCAAATTCTGCAGGATTGTAGCCGGCCGCCTTCATCCGGTTCATGTTAAAAGTGAATCCGCACCGATCCCTTAAAAACCCGTTCGGCATCAAATCGGATGGATTGTGAGCTGAAGATTGAGTATGGTTGGGGGATGGTTGGGGAACAAGGGACCTTGCTTCCAGGATGTGTTGCGCATTTTTTATTTGGGGGTTGTTTTGCCCGATGGCTAATTGACCCGCCCAAAACGTAAGTGCAAGTAAAGTAAAGTAGAACTTCCTCATGTGGGTTTGATTTAGTGAAAATGGGGTTTCGAAACTACGCAGATTTTTTTATACAAACGGGTTATTGCTATAATCATTTTTAAATTATAGTCATTTTCAAAGGGGAAGGGAATATAAATTTCTGAAAAAAATCTTCTATTTCCCAAATTTGATCTTTCCTTTCGGATAAATTCCTGATTCTGACAGGATTTCTTCAATTCGGATGAGCTGGTTGTATTTTGCCATACGGTCGCTCCGGGAGGCGGAACCGGTTTTAATTTGCCCGCAATTCAGGGCCACTGCCAGGTCGGCAATGGTACTGTCTTCTGTTTCACCACTGCGGTGGCTCATAATGGTATTATATCCGTTGTTTTGCGCCATACTCACCGCATTCATGGTTTCGGTGAGGGTTCCAATCTGGTTTACCTTTACTAAAAGCGCATTGGCTGTTTGGGTGTTGATCCCTTTTTCGAGACGCTTTACATTGGTTACAAACAGGTCATCTCCTACCAACTGGCATTTGCTTCCCAGGGTATCGGTAAGTTCCTTCCAGCCTGCCCAGTCATCTTCGGCCATGCCGTCTTCAATGGAAACTATGGGATATTGTTTAACCCAGCTTTCCCAGAATTTGACCATTTGGTTGCTGCTTAATTTTTTGTTGCTGCTTTTGTGAAAAACATACTTCTTTTCCTTTGCATTCCACAATTCGCTATTTGCTGCATCCATGGCTATGGAAATTTGTGAACCGGCTTTAAAACCTGCCGCCTGGATGGCTGTTAGTACGGTTTCAATGGCCTCTTCATTACTTTGGATATTGGGGGCAAAACCACCTTCATCGCCCACATTGGTGCTGTAGCCTTTTTTCTTAAGAACTGTTTTTAAGGCATGAAATATTTCCACTCCCCATTGGAGGCCTTCACTAAAGGAAGAAGCTCCAACCGGCATCACCATAAATTCCTGGAAGTCGATTTTATTATCGGCATGGGCTCCTCCATTCAGGATATTCATCATGGGTACCGGTAAGATTTTGGCATTGGTTCCTCCCACATACCGGTACAGCGGGAGATTGGCTTCAAGAGCAGCTGCTTTTGCTACGGCAAGGCTCACGGCAAGGATGGCATTGGCTCCCAATTTTCCTTTATTTTCGGTGCCGTCTAATTGAATCATCATTTGGTCGATACCGGTTTGATCGGCCACATCCCAACCCAGCAGGTTATCGGCCAGTATGGTATTTACATTTTTAACGGCTTTCAAAACACTTTTTCCACCAAAATATTTTTTATTGTTATCCCGCAATTCTACTGCTTCATGGATTCCGGTACTGGCGCCACTGGGAACCGATGCGCGGCCAAGTCTTTCATTTTCGGTGAGTACATCCACCTCAATGGTGGGGTTTCCACGGCTGTCGAGTATTTGCCTTGCAAAAAGGGAAGCTATATAGCTCATAAATCGGGTTTGTTTGGTGTAATAAAAAAATCTGCTGCAAAGTAACAATGTTTGTTACTGCACTCAAAATGAAAATCAGGTGGTGAGGGATTTAAATACGGTTTCCAGGCTTTTTGAGCCGGTTTGCAGGGATGATATATCCAATCCTTCTTTCAGGCTCATTGCCAGTAATTCCTTTTTTATAGAATCCGCATCATTACAGGTAATCAGAAAAGTTTGTTCATTTTGTGTCTGTACCGTTTCTATTCCTTGGATACCCTCCAACAGGGAGGAAGGAACAGGCCGGTTAAAACTAATATGAATGGTTTGGCCTTCCAGGCTTGCATTGCGGAGGTTTTCGAGGCTGTTGTTGGCAACAATTTTTCCTTTGTTAATGATGATAACCCGGTCGCATACCGCTTCCACTTCCTGCATAATATGGGAGGAAAAAAGAACGGTTTTATTTTTTCCAAGTTGTTTTATCATTTCCCTGATTTCCATGAGTTGGTTGGGGTCGAGGCCGGAGGTGGGTTCATCCAGGATTAATACTTCCGGATCGTGAACCAGGGCAGCGGCCAACCCGGTACGTTGTTTATATCCCTTGCTTAGCTGCGAAATTTTCTTGTTGCTTTCGGGGGCTAAGCCTACCATATTTATTACCTCTTCAATTCGTTGTTTAGCTTTGGGGACAGCATGTATATTGGCTGCAAATTGTAAAAATTCGCGCACGTACATATCCACATATAAGGGGTTGGTTTCAGGAAGGTATCCTAGCTTTTTTTGGGTTTCTATGGATCCGGTTTGCACTTTGATTCCACACACTTCCATACTTCCACTATCGGGCTCGATGTACCCCGTTATCATTTTCATGGTGGTGGATTTGCCTGCCCCGTTTGGCCCCAGGAAACCGGTTATTTCTCCCTTTTGAACTTCAAAGGAAACATTATTTACTGCCTTTTGCTGGCCATAAATCTTGGTAAGAGATGTAATTTTTATTGACACGATTTCCGGGTTTTCCCTGGTTATTGTGGTTTATTTCCGGGAGAATCCTTCTTTTGGGGTGGTTGCTGCCGGTTTTGCGGCTGCCCGGCTCCCCGGCTATTTTGCCTTCCCTGTTGGGGCCTTCCCTGGCCACGTTGAGGTTGTGGATTAGGCCTGGGGCCGTTACTGGGTTTACCCTGTTTTTGTTCCCTGGGGTTGTTTTCCCGGTTGCCGGGTTGTTGCCGGCGATCGGTATTTCCCGGTCTTCGGGAATCAGTGCCTTTTTGGGTACTTTGTTGTTGCGATCTTTCTCTGTCGCGACGTTTACGCGTGGTGCGTTCCAACGATTTGAGGCTGATTTGGCCTACAATATCTGCGTATTCGGGTTCCACTTCTTTGGGCTTTCCAGTGGATATTTCAGCAGTTTCCAGCTCTTCGGGCCGAATACCATCCCTGTTTTGTGCCTGAATGCGTTTCACGGTTTCCAGGGCCAGCGGGTATTGCTTGTTACTATCGGCCATGCTGTACCACATCAGATTGCGGAAAATATCTTTTTTCACCAGGAATGCCCTCCCTTTCGCCACTTCAAGCACATCTGCATTGGAAGGGAAATGCTGGAGAGCATCCAAATAGGTATCCAGTTCGTAATTCAGGCAACACTTCAGCCTCCCACACTGGCCACTGAGTTTGGCCTGGTTGATGCTGAGGTTTTGATACCGGGCAGCATTGGTATTAACGCTTTTAAAATCGGTTAGCCAGGTGCTGCAACAAAGTTCCCTGCCACAACTTCCTATGCCACCTACCTTACCCGCTTCCTGCCGGGCACCTATCTGGCGCATTTCTACTTTTACTTTAAACTCGGAGGCATAAAGTTTGATAAGTTCTCTGAAATCAACCCGGTCGTCGGCAATATAGAAAAATGTGGCTTTACGGGCATCTGCCTGCAGTTCCACTTCGGCCATCTTCAACTCCAGTTTAAGCTGCCGGGCGATAGCGCGGCTGCGAATAAGGAGTTCTTTTTCCCGTTGTTTAGATTCCTTTAATTTGGCAAGGTCGGTTTCGGAAGCCCTACGGAGTATTTTTTTAATATCCGGGCTTTTTTCGTCAAGGCGGTGTTTCTTCAATTGAAGCCGGACGAGCTCCCCGGTCAGGTTTACCATCCCCACATCAAAGCCCGACATTCCTTCAACAGTTACCATTTCACCTTTTTCAAAAAATTGCGAGCCGGAATTTCTATAAAAATCTTTCCTGCTGCCGTTGTTAAAACTAATTTCAACAATCCGACAACTGCTTTCGGGGTCGGCAAAAGGTAAATTGGCCAGCCAGTCAAAAGCGTTTAGGCGGTTACATCCGCCGGAGGCACAATGGCCGTGACTTTTACATCCCGACGGTGCGCCGCCTGCTGTGGTTCCGCAGCCTCCACATCCCATTGGTATATTGAGTTTATCAATGTTATAAAATGATGGTATGTATTTGGAAATCTTAAAATGATAAGGCAAATAATATGTCTGCCAAAAATCATTATTTATCGAGAAAGTGGTAAAAGCCTTCCTGTGAATAACCCATCCCTCCCTGATTTCAATAACACACTAAACCAAAATTAACGATTTGTTCCTAATAATATAGTAAAGCTTTATCGAGAGGGCATGAAAGAGCAATTTTGGATTGGCATTGCGTTCAATATAATATATGGCCTGATTAAGGAGATGAACCATGACTTCTTTTTCGGCCATTCCACAAATTTTGTTTAGCCTGACTGCCATTTCTATATCGGTCCTTCCCGCTGTATCGTTCCCTGTTGAAATATATTCGAACCGTATGGCAAGCTCAATTACATGAAGGAAGAATTGCAAAAATTGTTTTTGATTTTCGCGACCTTTTTTGGCCATTTCCTCAATCCACTTAACCTGACTCTCTAACTTGCTTTGGGCAATGCTATTTAACCAGTTCTTCAGTTCAAAATCGTATTTGTTTTCAGATTGCTGGGCCTGGATAAATGCTTCCAGCAGGTTTCCCCTGGAGAAGGAGGCAATTCCTGCCGCCTCCAGTTCATTAACTAACCCTTTATCAACAAGCGCTTTTGAGATTTCCGCCTCTTTAAGTGGGGGAACTCTTATCAATTGAGTGCGGGATAAAATGGTGGGTAAAATTTTATTTTCATTTTCTGCCACCAAAAGAAACAAGGTATGAGGAGGAGGTTCTTCAATCAGCTTTAATAATTTATTACCTTCCTTTCCCAATGCTTCGGGCATCCACATTAGTAATATCTTCATTCCCCCTTCAAAACTTTTCAGGTTCATTTTCCGGACAATCTCATTGCATTCTTCTGCACTAATGTTTCCCTGTTTGTTTTCTGCTTTAATGAATTGCAGCCAGTTGAAAAGGTTGCTATAGGGCTGTTGTGTCAAAAACTCCCGCCATTCTGCTGCAAAATCTGCACTGCGTGGTTTATCAACCTTTTCTTTTTTAATTACCGGGTAACTAAAATGAAAATCGGGATGTACCAGGCTGCCTAATTTGGCAAAACCGGGTTGCTTTTGCATCCATAGATCGGCATCTTCAGGGGAAGCAGGGGAGATAAACGGAGTAGCAACTGCCTCCCCAAACAGGTCCGTGCCGGAAGTTTTTGTTTCTTTCGGTAATAAAATAAAATTGGCAAATGCCAGGGCAAGAGGAAGTGCACCTGTTCCCTCATTGCCCAAAAACAATAAAGCGTGGCTTAGCCTGTTCTGGGAAAGCATGGATAAGAGGTCTCTCTTCAGGGTATCCTGGCCAATTACATCACCAAATAACATGCTGCAAAATAAGAAAATGTTTAGGGCTAAAGTTTAGAAACAATGGCTTCGCTAAGCGGGGTTACCGAACTGGGAAAGTAGGCCATAATAATCCCGTTTTCATCCAATAAAAATTTATTAAAGTTCCATTTGATTTTCGCATTCATGACCCCGTTTTCCGATTTGCTGGTCAGCCATTTGTAAATGGGAGCCTCATCCTTTCCCTTTACCGATATTTTTGCAGCCATGGGAAAACTTACTCCGTAATTCTTTTCACAAAAACTGGCAATTTCTTCATTGGTGCCGGGCTCCTGGTGCAAAAAATTGTTAGCGGGGAAACCCACCACCACCAATTTATCTTTGTATTTATTATAAAGTTCTTCCAGCTCTTTGTATTGAGGGGTGAATCCGCATTTAGACGCCGTGTTCACCACCAATATTTTCTTCCCTTTAAATTGGGCAAAATTGATGGTATCTCCCTGAAGCCCTAAAACCTTAAACTGGTGAATAGAAGCGGGCGAAATGGACGATTCTGTTTGTGCTTTGCAGCTGATACAACAGGCGGGCAAAATTAAAAAGGTAAGGAGGAGTGATTTTATCATACAGTTTCTTTTATAAACAATACCAGAAGCTAATGGTTTATTATTGTTTTTCGTAAGCTCCGATGTCTGTAATATCCACTATCCTTGGTAAGTCGTCCAGGTCTTTTGGAAATGGAGTAGAGGTCCCATTATTTATTCCCGGGGCCAAGGGATCATTTGCCGTATGGAAATCGAAATATCCATGGGTAACATCAATACTATCGAATGCAGGGTATTGATTGGGAATATTATTCAACAGGGTACTGTAAGGTGGATCATGGGTGCCTTTGTAGATGCAATTATGAAAACTCACATCAAAGGGCAATGCCGCCGTTTTATTAACTACCACTTCATCCTCAAAATTGCTGTCACTGCCCCAGAATATATTATTAATGAAAGATGCGCTTAAAGGTCCGGAAATTGTACCGAGGCTTCCTTCATAACTATCGGTTAAGGTTAGTACCGGATTGTTGTGTAAAAGGTATTGGTTGGAAAAGGAGGCGATGGTACAATTGGTAAACTGATAATTTCCTCCTCCCACTAAAAGAAGGTTTTTTCCGCAGTTTGAAATCAGGGTATTATCGGCCGAAATACTGCTTTGCAGACTCAATACACCGGCATCATAAATATTGTTTAGGGTGCATTGATGGAGGGTTAGTTTGGGATTGCTGTTTTGAGCCGGGCCATCCAGTACAATACCCTGGTATGCATTTCTGATTTCGGTAAACCGAAGAATATTGTTGGTTGAAACTGGGCTGAAAATAATACCCGGCCACCCCGCAGGATAATTGCGGTAGGGATCATCTAACCGGTTGGAACGAAACACCACAGGGGCCGTTTTAGTACCATTACTAAGCAGGGTGCCATGCACAATAACCGGAGCATTGGCATGGTTATAAATACGGCAACCTGCATGAATTGTTAGTGTGATCGATGTATCTACCGTAAGCCCTCCCAAAATCACATAAGGAAGGTCGTTTTCCCAAGAAGTGTTAGAATGCAGGGTTACATTATTTAGGAAATGGGCATTTTGGCCATAGGCTTCAAGTTGTACATACCTTTCATTTCCATTATATGCCACCTTGATGCTATCAGTTATTATGAAGGGAAGGTTTGCCGTGGATGGGTCAATACGGAGATTAACAAATACATACAAGCTGTCGTTGGCGGCCAGTTCTATGTTTTGTGCAGAAATGGTATTGTTACCGTTGATGTTTATTTTATAGGCAGATACGGGACCACCCATTAGCCGGATTTCCGAAAACCTTATTTTCTGGTCATTATTGTTGAATATTTTAAAGGATTGGGTGATGGATCCGGTACTGGTAAATACGGTGTCAAATTTTAATGTATCGGCACTAAAGGAGACGCTGGCATTCGGGCTTCCAATAAAACCATCCTTTTTACATGCATTCAGAAATAGGAGAAATAAAATTAAAATTGCCGGAAGAAGTTTCCAGCTAAAGCGAATGGGTTGTTGGGTGGTAATTGGATTGCTGTTTGATGGATTCATAAAGTTCGCTGAAAGTATGCCCAAAAATAAACGGATTAACGGGTATTGGGCATTAATCAAATGTACAATTATCTGCTTGCAAATGCGATGGCGGCGAAACTAATGCTGGTGCCTGGAATTTGAAGCAGGGTTTGGGCACAGGCTTCAAGGGTTGCTCCGGTAGTGATTACATCATCCACCAAAAGAATGTGTTTTCCTTCTATGAGCGAATTGGCCTGAACGGAAAAGCTACCTTCCACATTTAACCATCTTTCGGTACGATGCTTTTTGGTTTGGGTTTCGGTTGCCCGGTTGCGGGTGATGGAAATATTGTTTACCGGGATTCCTGTTTTGCCGGAAATGCCCATACATAAGAGGGTTGCCTGGTTGTAACCCCGTTTAAATTCTTTTTCGGCGAACATGGGCAGCGGAATCAGAATATCTGGAGGGCTTATGCGTGGTGAGAGCAGGAGGGAGGCGCCCATCAGGGTACCAAGGTATTGGCCAAGAGCCTTATTTCCATTGTATTTTAACTGATGGATCAGGGTTTGGATAATTTGGCCCTTCGAAAAGTAAAACTCACTGAAAGCAAAGCGGAAGGGTACCCGCCCCTCAAATGCCTGTTCAACCGGGTTCATTTCCTGGTTGGCAAAGCCGGTGTGGGGCAAACTGGAGGTACATTGAAGGCAGAGCTGATCGCATGGCCCGACCAGGTCGCTACCGCATCCCAAACAATAATGGGGGAAGAATAACTGCCTGAAATCAGATATCAGGGAGGAAAACATTTTTTTAAAAAATCAATTGGTAGAGTTCTTCCACTTTTCCCAGCGCAATGATCTCAATATTAGATTTCATTTTTTCGACCTGCTTACCATTGTACTTACTCAAAATTATTTTTTCGAATCCCAATTTTTCTGCTTCTGCAATGCGTTGTTCAATCCGGTTAACCGCCCTTATTTCACCACTCAACCCTACCTCACCGGTAAAACAAATTTGCTGGGGAATGGGACTGTCTTCGTAACTGCTGAGTAATGCCGATACGATGGCAAGGTCGATAGAAGGATCTTCCACTTTAATACCTCCGGCAATATTCACAAACACATCCTTAACACCAAAATGAAAACCTCCTCTCTTTTCTAAAACGGCAAGTAATAATTGGAGTCTGCGTAAATCAAAACCGCTCACGGTACGTTGCGGTGTACCATACACACTTTGTGTAACCAGTGCCTGTGTTTCTATCAACAAAGGCCGGATACCTTCCATCGTGGCTGCAATAGCAATACCACTTAACTGATCTTCCTTTTGGGTGATGAGGATTTCTGAAGGGTTACTTACTATCCGCATTCCGGTACCGGTCATTTCGTAAATACCCAGTTCGGAGGTGGAGCCAAACCGATTCTTTAAAGTTCGCAAAATCCGGTAGGCATAATGACGGTCTCCTTCAAATTGCAATACAGTATCCACCATGTGTTCCAGAATCTTGGGCCCTGCTATTGCACCTTCTTTGGTAATGTGGCCAATCAGGAAAACAGGTGTATTGGTTTCTTTTGCGAAACGTTGTAGCTCACCGGCGCTTTCCCTTATCTGGCCTACACTTCCGGGAGATGATTCCACAAAAGGCGATTCCAGGGTTTGAATGGAATCAATAATTACCAGTTGCGGTTTTAGTTTTTTAATCTCCCTGAAAATTTGCTGCGTATTGGTTTCTGTTAGAAGGTAAAAATCATCATTCAAAGCGCCAATCCGATCAGCTCGCATTCTAATTTGTTGTTCACTTTCTTCGCCGCTTACATATAAAATTTTTATTCCTTTTAGTTGTAATCCATTTTGTAAAAACAAAGTTGATTTTCCAATACCCGGCTCGCCTGCTACTAAAATGATGCTGCCCGGTACAATGCCTCCACCCAGTACCCGGTTTAATTCCGAATCGGCTGTGCGGATTCTTTTGGTTTCTCCACTGCTTACTTCCTTTAATGAAACCGTTTTAACTTTTCGATCGTGTGTATCATCTGCCCATTCTTTCGCAACATTCTTATCGCTCCCCTTTTGAACAATTTCTTCCACAAAAGTATTCCACTGGCCGCAAGAAGGACATTTACCTAACCACTTCGGACTCTCATGGCCACATTGCTGGCAAAAAAAACTGGTTTTGGTTTTGCTCATAAGGTAAATGTAAAGCAAACCTTCCTGAACAGGGGGTAAAGAAAATTAAGTGCATTTCTAAACGGGTAAATTAAATTGCGAATGAAAGAAAGGGAATGAAGAAATTCGAATTTTTAACCAGGAAATGGGTAACCCCAAATTGATATTTCAGAAAGTAAAAGGGCCAGTATTACTACTGACCCTTTGTACTTACTAACCCATTAAATTCTATTGCTAAATTACAAATTGGAGGCACATAAAAAAATTATTTTTTACTCATGTTGATAAAATGGTAACCTCAAAATGGGTGCATAGGGGCTTTGGAGGAGTATATATAATTTAATAATTATCAATTAGTTACAATGAAAATTCGAATAAAACGAGAGGGGCTTAAAATTTTTTTTTGAAAGTCTTTAAATCTTAAATATACTTTGTAAAATAAAGTAGTTTATATTTGAAATCAATCCTTATTTATGCGCTTTAGGTACTTCATTTTTTTTCTTGTTTTCCCGGCTTTTTCGTGGTGCCAGGTAAAGATTTCAGGTAAGGTAACAGATACCAGGAATAATCCTCTTTATGGGGTAAGTATCGCTATAAAAGATAGTTACGATGGCACCATAACTGACTCTGCTGGGAATTTTTCTTTCTCGAGTTCCGAAACTGGTAATCAGGTATTGGAAGCTACCCTTCAGGGGTATACGACTTTTCAGAAAACGATATCCTTGACCCCGCCGGTTCAACCCCTTAATATATTATTAAAAGAATTAATAACTGAACTAAAGGCGGTAACAATCACGGCCGGTTCTTTTGAAGCCTCCGATTCTAAAAGGTCGGCCGTTTTGAATTCCATTGATGTAGCTACTACCGCAGGGGCCAATGCCGATATCGTAGGCGCTTTAAAAACCCTGCCGGGAGCCCAGCAGGTGGGTGAGTCGGAAGGATTGTTTGTAAGAGGCGGGTCGGCTGCAGAAAGTAAAATATTTATGGATGGCAGCCTGGTAAATAATTTTTTTTACAGCAGCATCCCGGGTATTGCCACTCGGGGACGGTTTAACCCGTTTTTATTTAAGGGAACGGTTTTTAGCAGTGGAGGTTATTCTGCTCAATATGGCCAGGCTTTATCTGCCGCTTTGATCCTGGAATCGAAAGACCTTCCCGACCAAACAGAAGCGAACCTGTCGGTTTCTGTTATTGGGTTAGGTGGAGGAATCCAAAAGCTGGCAAAAAATAAGAGAGCATCCTGGGGCCTCACGTATAATTACACCAATTTGGGCCTTGCCTTTGCGGTAATTAAACAAAAACAGGATTATTTTAAAAAGCCGGAGTACCATGAAGCAGATGCTAATTTCAGAATTAAAACCAAAACCGGAGGCTTTGTAAAGTATTATGGGTACCTAAGTTGGAATAGACTGGGTTTCAGGATGGCTGATATCGATTCCTTCGCATTAAAGGATGTATTTAAGCTCGAAAACCTCAATACATTTCAAAACCTAACCTGGAAAGACAAATTGGGAAGTGGCTGGCGATTTCAAACCGGCCTTAGTTTTTCAACCAATAAAGATGACATAGGAAATGAATTGAACGATGAGGATGGCCAAAAATTAATTATCACCAACCCCATTGTTTATGCACTGAAAAATTTCAATGTACATAACCGCGATAAATATGCACAGGTAAGAGCGGTGGTGGAGAAGAAATTATTTGCACTTAATAAACTCCGGATAGGCTCAGAATATCTGTATAGCGAAGAAACCACCAATTTCGTTGATTTCCAGGGCTCACTTTTTCAACAAACGGTAAAGGATAATTTCTTTGCGGCTTTTACCGAGTCGGATTTATATATTACAAATTATATTGCGGCAAGGGTTGGAGTGAGGGCAGAACACACCGCAATTCTCGACAGGTGGAACCTGGCGCCCCGGGTTTCGGTATCCTATAAGTTTAAGAATAGCGGCCAGTTCTCTTTTGCCTGGGGAATATTTTACCAGAACCCCGAAAGGAAATACCTGCCTGCTGCAGTGCCAAACCTGCACTTTTCAAAGGCCATACATTATATTTTACAATACCAAAAGATGTCGCCCGAAAGGGTGTTCCGGGCAGAAGCATTTTATAAACAATATAGCGATCTTTATAAAACGTCCCCTAACCTGGTTACGGGCCAGGAAAGCGTTTCAAATAATAACGGTTATGGATATGCGCGCGGTATTGAATTTTTCTGGAGAGATAAAAAATCGGTGAAAAACCTCGATTATTGGATTTCCTATTCCTTTCTCGATACCAAAAGAGATTACTTGAATTACCCTTTAGAAATGCAACCCAATTTTGCCGCTAAGCATACCGCCTCGCTGGTGTTGAAGAAGTTTGTTATAAAATGGAAAACCGGTTTTAACGCCAGCTACAGTTTTGCTTCCGGTCGGCCTTATTTTAATATTCAGTACGATCCGGTGGCAGATAAGTATAATTTGCGGGACAAGGGTAGAACTATTAATTATAATGCACTTGGCTTTAGTATGAATTATTTGCCCCACCTGGGCAAGAAGAACGCGAAAATGTTTTCGGTGCTGGTGTTAACTGTAAATAATGTGCTGGGGCAAAAACAGGTGTTTGGGTATAATTATGCCAGCCTCAACGATCATAAGGTTCCCATCACACCTACTTCCAAGCGGTTTGTATTTATTGGCTGGTTCATGAACTTTGGGATTGACCGGACAGAAGATGCCATTAACAATAATTTGTAATCAATATCAATCATTTTTTATGAAGAAGATTTTATTTATAGCCGTGTTCATAACGATAGGATCCGGACTGTTTGCACAATCCGAAAAGTACATAAAAGCGATGGAGGCAAACATTGCGGCACTTGACAGTTCCTTTAAGAATCCCCAGGATCTCCTTGCTGTGGCAAATAGTTTTGAACGCATTGCCGATAAGGAGAAGAGCCAGTGGCTGCCTTATTATTGGGCTGGCTACTGCCAGGTGATTTATTGTTATTTGGTTACTGATAAGTTGAGCATCGATCCCCTGGCGGATAAAGCGGAAAAATTGTTGAATAAGGCGGATTCCCTACAACCCAATAATTCAGAAATAAGCTGTGTATTGAGTATGTTGGCAACCGCCAGGATGCTGGTTGACCCCCAAACCCGGTATATGCAATATGGGATGCAGGCAGATAATTATTTGGGAAAGGCCATTCTCCAAAACCCCGAAAATCCGCGTCCCTATTTTTTACGAGGTCAGGGGTTAAGGCATACGCCCGAACAATTTGGCGGGGGATGCAAAACAGCCATGGAACAACTTAAAATTGCCGCAGAAAAATATGTAAGTTTTAAGCCGGCATCAGCCATTGATCCAAATTGGGGAGAGAAACAAAATCAGGCGCTAATTAATGAATGTAATAAGTAGGAAGTATGTTTCCTCCGCTCAATCCGGTTTTGCACTCCCAGTTACGGCTTGCTATTGTGAGCCTGTTGGTGCAATATCACGAAGCCGATTTTAGGTTACTGGTACAAAAAACACAGGCAACAGCCGGTAACCTGAGCGTACAACTGGGTAAACTAAGAGATGCAGGTTATATAGAAGTGCAAAAACAGTTCCAGAATAATTACCCGCAAACTATTTGCCGGATATTGCCTGAAGGGGAGAATGCGTTTAAAGCCTATGCTTCCGCAATCAGCAGCTATACGCATCCAAAAAAGGCACTTTAAGTTTTATTTTTTAAAGGAAGGGCGGGCAATACCTTTGTAAATAATGCCTGCGATAGTAGAAGTACAGCATCTTTCCAAGAAATTTGGAACATTTACCGCTTTGGATGATATTTCATTTTCCGTAAATGAAGGGGATGTGTATGGGTTTTTGGGTCAGAATGGAGCCGGGAAATCCACAACGATCCGTTGTATGATGTCACTTATTAAGCCGGGCAGCGGGAGTATCCGCATTTTTGGTCTGGATCTTTCTACCAGTCGGAAAAAGATCCTGTCGCAAACAGGTGCCATCATTGAAAGACCGGATATGTACAGGTACCTCTCCGCCTTTGAAAACCTTTCCATTTTTGCCCGCATGAGCGGAATCAAACCCAGTCGGGAAAAGCTTCTGCAAATGCTGACGTTTGTAGGATTGGGGAACCGGGAGAACGATAAGGTGAAAACTTATAGCCAGGGGATGAAACAGCGCCTGGGGATTGCTATTTCACTCATCCACGATCCACGGCTTGTTATTTTTGATGAGCCTGCCAATGGCCTCGACCCGCAGGGAATTTCCGATATCCGGCACCTTATCCTTCGGCTGAGCAGGGAGCAGGGGAAAACGGTTATCCTTTCTTCCCACCTCCTTTCTGAGATCGAAATGATGGCTAACCGGATGATTATTATAGATAAAGGAAAAAAAATTGTGGAGGGGGAGGTGGCCAAGTTATTGGATCCGGCCCGGTCACTTGTTAAATTACAGACCCCGGAAACGGAACGGGCGAATTCATTTATAACCGGAAAGGGTATTCGCATATCGGAATCTCTCAAGGGCGAGTACCTTCAATTTGAATTAAACCGCAATGATATTCCAGCTTTGGTTGGGGGTCTTTGCCAGGAAGGGATTCCCATCCGGGATATACACGCAATGCATTCACTGGAGCATTATTTTCTATCTCTAACTAATCCTGCTGCCCATGGTTGAATTGCTTCGCATAGAGTTATTTAAAATCTGGAAGCGCCCGCGTACCTATATTGCCTTTGCGGCTATTACTGCCATCGTGCTTATTTTTCAGTTTGCATTTAAGGCTGATGGGATTAGTTATATGAATCTCTTATTGCAAAATGTACAGGATAGTTTTGAATTGAATAAAATCAAGGCCATCAACGGGTATTTCATGTGTTATATTATTTTGAATACCCTGCTCATCCAGGTACCCATCCTGGTGGCTCTGATTGCCGGTGATGCCATTTCGGGAGAAGCTAACATGGGCACGTTACGGCTGATGTTGACAAAGCCGGTTAGCCGAACGGAAATCATCCTGGTTAAGTTTCTGGCCTCCTTTATTTTCACACTACTTCTTCTATTGTGGATGGCGGTAACGGCGCTGTATTTGAGCCTGCTCATTTTTGGGGTGGATGATATGTTGATTTTCAGAGTGAAGGGAGATGAGTCTCAAATAATGCAAATAACAAAAGATGATATCATGTGGCGATATTATGCCGCATTTGGTTATGCTGCCATAGCACTAACGGTAATTGCTGCCCTAAGCTTATTCTTTTCTGTATTTGCCGAAAACTCCATTGGCCCGATTGTGGCTGCGGTTTGTGTGGTACTTGTATTTACAGTAGTTTCCAATATTAACGTTCCGGTAATTGAACGCCATGTGAAGCCTTATCTTTTTACTTCCTACCTTGTAGGTTGGAAGGGGTTCTTTTATATTGGCACCGATTCATCGAATATCCCCATTAAGGGTTCTATTGAAAGCTGGCCGGCCATCCGCAACAGCCTGCTGATACTCCTTGCACATATTGTGGTGCTGGTTGGCGCTTCTGCATGGTTCTTTAACCGGAAAGATATTTTATCGTAGCATGATGAAGAAATTATGGCTGATATTATCATTTGGGTTCCTGGCAACTATTACTAATGCGCAAAGCATTAATGAACTGGTGGCGGCGGTAAAAGAGAAGCTTAGCAAAGTGCAGAATTACCAGGCAAGGGGAAAGATGAAAACCAATGTCAGTTTTTTAAAAGTTCCCATTACCGGTGTTACCATCTATTTTAAACAACCCAACCTGGTAAGGATAAAAAGTGATAAGGGTGTATCGTTTATCCCTAAAGGCGTTATGAACATCAATACCGGCAGCCTTTTGGAAGGTTCGGGATATACGGTCATTGATGGAGGTAATGAAATGGTGGATGGGAGGGATCTGAAAATAGCACGTATTTTACCCAATGATGAAAACAGCGATGTGGTGCTCTCCACCCTTTACATCGATCCGGTAAACCTGTTGGTACGAAAAGCCCGAACCACTACCCGCGAGAACGGAACCTACGAATTGGAACTCAGCTATGGCAGGTATAGCGATTATGGCCTTCCCGATAAATTGATATTCAGCTTTAACGTAAAGGATTATAAATTACCAAAGGGTATAACCTTCGATTTTGATGATGGAACCAGCCCAAAGCCCACTGCTCAAAGAACGCCCCAAAAAGGGAAGGCCGAAATAAACTTTAGCAGCTATCAGATAAATCAGGGGTTGCCTGCCGGAATTTTTTAAGCCCAATGTCTCATTCAGGATATTTTCAAATTACTATAGAAGGAGAAAAGATTTTCAGAGAAGTTTTCGTTCGTTCCTAATCAAATCTCATGGTACCTTCTTTTTTAATTCCAAGATTTTACTTTGGGGTGATTCCTGCAAAGGGAGCATGGCCAGACTGTCGGAAGAACTATACAATATCCTGTATTTAGACCTGGAGGTAAAATACAGGCCCTTGCCACCAATGGATTCGGTACGGGAGATGGCGATTACCCCATTTTTCACTTCCCACCTGAATTTATTTCTCAGGGTATCATGATAATAAAATTTTACCAGCCCCTTTTTATTGATTTTGAGTTCTCCCCCATGGTGCAGCCAGGTTCCAACGAGATTTCTCCAAATGATTTGATCGTACTTTTTCCTGATTTTTAGAATCTCCTTTACAGGAAGGGAAATGGGCAATAGGGAATCGACGTAATAAATGGAAGGAGACTGGCAAAATCCAAACTTTATGAAACCCATGCAAAAAAGTATAATAGAAATTTCTTTCATCTACCGGATTATTAGAACAGGATTCAGGAATGGAAAAGGACGCTTATTTTAACCCATGGGTTAAAAAAGAGGAAAGTAAAAAATACTTTTGGAAACGGGGATTTTCTTCCATTATTCTTCCGAAAGTTTCTCATCTACTGCATTTCCTACCACTGCCGCGCTTGCATGTTTCATTGGGTTTTGGTGCTGGCGGGCATATTCTTCCCTGTTTTTAATGATATCGAGGCATGTAAATAGTGCACCCCTCAGCGAAGACTCATCAGCAATACCCTTACCCGCAATATCAAACGCAACACCATGATCGGGAGATGTACGTACAACATTCATTCCGGCCGTATAATTCACTTCATTACCCATCGCCAGCGATTTAAAGGGGATTAAACCCTGGTCGTGATAAAGTGCAATCACGGCATCAAATTTTTCAAACTGCCCCCGGGCAAAAAAGGCATCTGCAGCATATGGCCCAAAACAGAAAATGTCCATCCGTTGCTTTGCTTCTTTAATTGTAGGTTTAATAATTTCTTCTTCTTCTTTCCCGATCAGCCCCTCATCTCCTGCATGCGGATTGAGGCCCAATACCGCAATTTTTGGTTTATTGATAAGAAAATCCTTTTTGAGCGAGTTGTTTACAACCTGTAATTTTTTTAACAGATTTTCGCGGGTTATAAATTGTGAGACTTCCTTTACGGGTACATGCTCCGTTAACAAA
This sequence comes from uncultured Ferruginibacter sp., assembly GCA_964647915.1. Classification (GTDB taxonomy): domain Bacteria; phylum Bacteroidota; class Bacteroidia; order Chitinophagales; family Chitinophagaceae; genus Ferruginibacter. The sequence goes on from CAZYKA010000005.1 coordinate 75,772, forward strand.
GCAATCCGCATATTTTCGGCTACCATAAACATGGCTACCTCCTGTGCGTTAAAAAACTTTTTTAGGAAGGGCGTATGTCCGGTATAGTTGAAATTTTCGGATTGGGTGTTCTTTTTATGAATAGGGGCAGTTACCAATCCATCAATTTTTCCTTCTTTTAGGGCTTCCGATGCAGCCAACAGGCTTTGAATGGCATATTTCCCCCCGGTATCGTTGAGTTGGCCAGGGGTAATTTGCACATCTTCTTCCCATACATTAAATATATTAATCTGTTTGGCATTTATGCGGGAGGCATCCTTGGCAATAAAACTATTCAGATTTAATTCAGGCAACATTTTCCGGTAAAAATTTACCAGCTTATTATTGCCAAAAATTACAGGGATGCAATGATCCGATAAGCGGCTATCGGCTAAGGTTTTAATAATTACTTCCATACCAATTCCATTGATATCGCCACAACTAAATCCAATTACCGGTTTGCCGTCATTCATAAAAAATTACCCATTTTATTAGGTGTAAAAATACTAAAACCAAGGCATTGTAAAGCATTGTAATTTGAATAACAGGAATTGCATCTATCGGGATTCAATAAGTATATATCCGGAGTAGTTGAAACAAAATTAACCTTCCAACAACCAGCTCCTGGGAAAAGAGATACATGAACCATGAGAATGTAGGGTATGCTTGAATATAATGTATTCATTTTTTCCGATAGAAATGATATTCTTCGCAGGTTTCTTGAAAAATTTCTTGACTTAAGTGCCCTGCCGGAATTATTTTTCACACCTATGGTGGTGGCTGATTACCGGATCTTTTTATCAACCCCTCCTGCATCGGTCCTATTATTGTACCTGTACCTTTATTGTGATTTTTCAGGAGGTAGATGCATATTTTTTTTGTACAACATGAAATAGAATCTCCCAATGAAAAGAATTAGAAAAGTAAACATATTATATATCATGATGGTAAGGAAAGCAGTACCATAGATGAAAAGGAAGGCTATAAGCAATAATAGATAATTTACCCACACAGCCCAAAGTAAAGAGGATAGCCTGATCCTGGAAAAAGATTCATCTTCCCTTTTCAATTTTGAAAACCCTACCAATACCCCACCAATAATAAATAATACACCAGTTAGCGTATTCGTTAAATTGACTTCAATAATTCTAAAAAATTGCCAACGCCCAAATGGTTCACTATAGATGAGGGCAAATACTTTTGAATTAAGCCATTCTGGCTCAAAATTCAAAATACTTAGATAAATTCCCAAAATGGCTGATGGAATAAGCAAGATCCAGCCTATCTTTTTAAACTTATTGGACAGCAATAATTCGCCTGACATGGGACAAAGCGTTTTAATAATGTGATGAATAATATTATTACGGCGCAGAGAAGGATATTAAATGTAAGATTTTTTGGGTATTCTGATTAATTTTCCCTCAATTAACCAGGGTTTCATTGGGAAGCATAACCTGAAATATGGATTTTTAATTTCCCATTGCCTGTGTTGTTCATTTTTTAAATATCGCATACGTGAATTACAAAATTCCCAGACCAGAAATTGGGTTCACTTGGATTAAGAAGGAATATTTATGCGGAAGATACATTTCGGTTAGTTTTGCGCCATGCACCGGTTAAAAAAGTCTTTAGGTCAGCACTTTCTAAAAGATGAAACCTATGTGCATCGTATTATTGAAACCCTAAAAGAAGATGCGTTTACTCAACTTTTGGAAGTAGGTCCGGGTGGCGGCGCCTTAACCCGATTCCTGCTTCAGTTGAAGGAGGTTGAGTTTAAGGCAGTAGAGTTGGATGAAGAAAAGATTACCTACCTCCATAAAACTTTTGCAGCCCAAAATCCCGAAATAATTTCGGGAAGTATTTTAGATATAGATGCCCCATTTGCGGGGACATTCACCGTAATAGGCAATTTCCCTTACAATATCTCTTCCCAAATTTTATTTAAGATATTAGAATGGAAAGATCAGGTTCCTGTAGTCATCGGCATGTTTCAAAAGGAAGTGGCACAACGTGCTGCCGCGAAACCCGGTTCTAAAATTTATGGAATATTAAGCGCCCTGGTGCAGCCTTTTTATGAGATTGAGTATCTATTTGATGTTCCTCCTGTTGCCTTTAACCCTCCACCAAAAGTAATGAGTGGAGTAATCAGGCTGAAACGGAAGAAAGACGAACTGCAAACACGCTCTATGAAGGATTATAACCTCCTGGTAAAAACGGCTTTCAATCAGCGAAGAAAAGCATTGCGAAATGCAGTAAGGGGATTGTTTGATCCTTCGGTTATTTCGGGTCCTGTTTTTAGCAAAAGGGCCGAAGAACTCAGCATCCAGGAATTTGCAGCCCTTACTTTTAAAATGAAATAGGTAATGAAAAGATATCTTTCGGTAGTGCTATTGTTAGTCCTGCTCTATTCCTGCGAAACACCGCGCTATGCCTATAGCCCAACTGCACACAACGTACCTGTTTTTACCAATCAGGGCGATACCAAACTTAGCGGTAGTTATTCAAGCAATTTCGAACTTTTTGATAATGGGGAAGGCCAGTATAATCGAAACAGGTCGAATGGTTTTGATTTGCAGGCAGCGGTTGCCGCCACCCGGCACTTTGCTATTCAGGGCAGTTATTATAACCGCACCGAAAGGAATTTTGATTATGGCAGTTATCCATTTGATAGTGCTACCATCAGCGCCAAAAGAGACATGTTTGAAATGGGGGCAGGGTATTATAAACCTTTTGGTAAAAGGCAGCGTGGGATTTTTGCTATTTATGGCGGAGTGGGTTTGGGAAAAATGAAATTGAATGAAAAGGGGGTAGACCAAAATCTTTTGCAACCCTATACCCGGTTTATGGATGCGGATTTATTTAAGTATTACCTCGAACCTTCCATGACGTTTAGGGCAGGAGACGTTTTTACCCTGAGCCTGGCCACCCGGTTTAGCGGCCTCCGTTTCCGGAACATTCAATCTAATTATTCCCATCAGGAAAAGGTTGATTTTAATCTTGACAGCCTTAACCGATACACCTGGTATATGGTAGAACCCTGTATTGTGAATTCTTTTGGATTTAAGAAATTGCCGGGTATGCGTATTGAGTACCAGTTTGGGCTAAGCCTGCTACTTGCCGAAATTGAAAGTTTTAATTACCGCCCTTTTAATTTTTCTCTGGGCCTGGTTTTCGATATCCCTAAACTAATTGCCGGCCCGGCATCCCGCAAAAACAATAACTAACGGTTTTGTAAAGGATTTGGTTTGTAAATTTGCCTCTGGTTTGCTTGCTGCTTCTCCCATGGAGAAATCTGCAATTGCGCCAATTCAAATTACACCGAATTTCAACTTCATGGGTTTCTCTTTAAAAAACAAGGTTAGGATTGTAACCGCTGCCTCATTATTCGATGGGCATGACGCTGCCATAAATATCATGCGCCGGATCCTGCAAAGTAAGGGCGCCGAAATTATTCACCTGGGGCATAACCGCAGTGTGGCCGAGATTGTGGAATGTGCCATTGAGGAAGATGTGCAGGGTATCGCCATTACCAGTTACCAGGGTGGGCACATGGAATTCTTTAAATACATTAAAGACTTGTTGGATGAAAATGGTTGCGGGCATATTAAAATTTTTGGAGGTGGCGGGGGCACCATTTTGCCTGCTGAAATTGAAGCGTTGCAGGGTTATGGAATTGCACGGATATACAGTCCGGATGATGGAAGGCGAATGGGGCTGGAGGGCATGATTGAAGAAATGCTTACACAATGCGATTTTCCCCTTGATGAACATTTGAAGATTGAGGGCAAATTATTACTGGATGAAAAATTTGACATTCGAAAAGTGGCGAGGGAAATTTCTATTGCTGAAAATAAAACAAACCCAACTGCTTCAAAAAGCAGTGTCAAAAATACGAACACTCCGGTTTTGGGGATAACCGGAACCGGTGGTGCAGGCAAGAGTAGTGTTACTGATGAACTGGTACGCCGCTTTCTCAATAACTTCTCCCAAAAAACCATAGCTGTAATTTCGGTTGATCCCAGTAAAAAGAAAACCGGAGGTGCTTTGTTGGGCGACCGTATCCGGATGAATGCCATATCTTCTCCGCGTGCGTATATGCGTAGCCTGGCAACCCGCGAGAATGATGCTGCCCTGAGTAAACATGTACAGGATGCAATTGATGTTTGCCGCAATGAAGGGTATGACTTTATTATTCTGGAAAGTGCAGGGGTAGGGCAGAGTGATGCCTCCATTCTTGATTATTGCAATATTAGTATGTATGTGATGACACCAGAATACGGAGCGCCATCACAACTTGAAAAAATAAATATGCTCGATTTTGCCGACCTGGTCTGTATTAACAAATCAGACAAAGCCGGTGCCCTCGATGCCCTGCACGATGTACGTAAGCAATTTAAACGTAACCATGGTTTGTGGGCAGCAAAGAATGAAGATATGCCAGTGGTACCCACTGTAGCCGCACAGTTTAACGATGAGGGGGTAAATCATCTTTTTGAAAAATTATTGCTCGTTATTAAGGAAAAGACAGGAGTTGAGTTTGGTGATAGTAAGCGGGAGATATTAATAACGCACTCCCCCGAGAAGTCGCCTATCATTCCGGCACGCAGGGTGAGGTACATGGCAGAAATTGCAGAAGCCATTCAGCAGTACGATCAGCATGTGGCTGAGCAGGCAACAATCGCTTCAAAGTTATATCAGTTAAAAGGTGCGCTAAAACTGGTGGATAATGAAGCATTGCATCATCAGATTAAAATATTGGAAAAACAACTTGACCCCGAAGCGAAATGGATCATCGATCAATGGCCGGAAATTCAAAAACAATATGCCGGAGACTTTTATGAGTTTAAAGTAAGGGATAAAGTGATCAGGCAACCATTAACGGTTACAAGCTTGTCGGGAAGCCGTATTCCAAAGGTTTCTCTACCTAAGTTCAGGGATTGGGGGGATGTACTGGCATGGCGAATGCAGGAAAACCTTCCGGGCGAGTTTCCATTTACGGCGGGCGTCTTCCCACTGAAACGGGTTGGTGAAGACCCCACCCGGATGTTTGCCGGGGAAGGTGGGCCTGAAAGAACAAATAAGCGGTTTCATTATGTAAGTCTTGGCCAACCTGCTAAACGCTTGAGTACGGCATTTGATAGTGTTACCCTGTATGGCGAGGATCCCGGGTACAGGCCGGATATTTATGGGAAGGTAGGTAACAGCGGAGTGAGTATTGCTACCGTAGATGATGCAAAAAAGTTGTATAGTGGTTTTGATTTGTGCGACCCCAAAACTTCTGTGAGTATGACGATCAACGGCCCGGCGCCCATTATCCTTGCTTTTTTTATGAATGCCGCTATTGATCAACAATGCGAGAAGTACATTATAGAAAATGGCCTCGCCGGTGAGATTAATAAATTAATTGAATCGAAATACGACATTCAGACATTGCCCCGGTATATGGGTGTTACTAACCAATTAGTGTACCCGCAAAAAGGAGAGTTAAAAGGGGCGCTGCCAGAAGGGAATAACGGATTAGGGCTTCGATTGTTGGGCTTGAGCGGGAAGAATGTATTGCCCGAGAAGGATTATGAGGAAATTAAGGCAAGGGCATTATCTGCTGTAAGGGGTACCGTGCAGGCTGATATTTTGAAAGAAGACCAGGCGCAAAATACCTGCATTTTCTCTACTGAATTTTCACTGAAGCTGATGGGAGATGTACAACAATATTTCATCAACCAGGATGTTCAGAATTTTTATAGCGTAAGCATTAGCGGATACCATATTGCAGAAGCCGGCGCAAACCCTATTACCCAATTGGCATTTACGCTTGCCAATGGATTTACCTACGTAGAATATTACCTGAGCCGGGGAATGAAGATTGATGACTTTGCCCCAAACCTCTCCTTTTTCTTCAGCAACGGCATGGATCCTGAGTACAGTGTAATTGGCCGCGTTGCCCGTAGGGTATGGGCCAAGGCAATGAAAGAAAAATACCATGCCAACAGCCGGAGCCAGAAATTAAAGTACCATATCCAAACCAGTGGAAGGAGCCTTCATGCCCAGGAAATTGATTTTAATGATATCCGGACAACACTGCAGGCATTGTATGCAATTTATGACAACTGTAATTCCCTACATACTAACGCTTACGATGAAGCGATTACCACGCCTACCGAAGAAAGTGTACGTAGGGCCATGGCCATTCAACTGATTATTAACCGGGAACTGGGTACGGCGAAAAATGAAAACCCAAACCAGGGATCCTTCTTTATTGAGGAGCTTACCGACCTGGTGGAAGAGGCCGTTTTAGCAGAGTTTAACCGAATTTCTGAACGGGGCGGTGTGCTGGGCGCCATGGAAAGAATGTACCAGCGGAATAAAATCCAGGAAGAAAGCCTGCACTATGAATCTATGAAGCATTCGGGGGAATATCCGATTGTGGGAGTAAATACCTTTTTAAATAAAAATGGAAGCCCAACCATATTGCCTCAGGAAGTAATTCGTGCCACTACAGAGGAAAAGCAATTTCAGATTAAGACGTTGGAAGCCTTTTGGGAAAGACATAAAGCAGAAGCTCCTCAGTATCTGGAAAGATTGAAAAATGTGGCTTTGCGAAATGAAAATATTTTTGAAGAACTTTTGGAAACCGTAAAATACTGCTCGCTCGGTCAAATTACCCATGCCCTTTATGAAGTGGGAGGGCAATACAGAAGGAGTATGTAAGGGTAAATATCCGCCGTATTTTTACTAAGCGAAACTGCATTTATTTGCATTTTGTCTTTTTTGAATTGTAATTCGTATATAATTGAAGATTACATATATATATTTGTAAGGATTGCGCACCTTATGAATTTTCGGATTATTTTCTTTCTCCTCTTTTTTATTTTTTCATTTGGACTTCACGCCCAAATCATTTTTGGAGTGGTGGTAAATGAAACAGGAACTCTTGTATCGGGAGTTACGGTAACCCTTAAAGATGCCAATAGTCATGCTGTGGTTAAAATCGGTTCCACAAATAATACAGGAAAGTTCTTATTCAAAGGAATTTCAAAAGGCAGCTATTATATTTCCATGACTTTTATTGGGTATGAATCGGGTAACTCTCCGGTTTATCATGTTTTAGCTGATGATATTAATGTGGGGACCCTGCGCTTATCCAAAGTTTCTGTCAATCTCGAAAAGGTGGTTGTGCAATCACAGAAACCCCTGATTGAAGTCAAAACCGACAAAATGGTGGTTAACGTAGATGGAAACATCAATGCCATGGGAGAAGACGCACTTGAAATTTTACGAAAATCGCCAGGTATTCAATTGGACAAGGATGACATCATTTCAATGAATGGGAAAAATGGGGTTCAGGTATATATGGATGATAAAAAAATTCCATTATCCGGATCGGATCTTTCCGATTATTTAAAGGGAGTCCAATCTGCCCAAATCGCTTCCATCGAATTAATTACTAACCCTTCTGCCAGGTACGATGCCGCTGGTAATGCCGGAATCATAAACATCAAGCTTAAGAAAAATAAGAAGAGTGGGTTTAATGGTTCTGTTTCTGCAGGCTATGGCATTGGAAGGTTTCCTAAGTATAATGGAGGGTTTTCCTTCAATTACAGGAACCGGAGAGTTAACTTTTTTAGCTCCTTTAATTATAGCTGGAATAAGTCATATTTTGACATTTCCCAATATCGCGCACAATTAGATACGGTTTACGACCAACATTCGTTTGTGAATAATAAACTTGTATCAAACGACTATAAAGCAGGGGTCGAAATTTCGCTGAATAAGAAATCAACCTTTGGTGTAATGATAATGGGAACCCATATGGACCGGAATATTTTGGTGCAGTCTGATATGGACATCCTGTATTCCCCTACTCACTCACTTTTCCGGATTTTAAAAGCTGATAACAAAAGCGCTAATAAAAAATTTAATACCAATTTCAACCTCAATTACCGGTTTGCTGATTCTATGGGTCATGTTTTAAGCATAGATGCCGATTATGGTCTGTACCGGTTGAGAACGGATCAGTTTCAACCCAACCGCTTTTTTGATAAGGACCTAAACTACTTATATAGTTTGGATTATAGTATGCAATCTCCCTCTAAGATAGATATTTACAGTATTAAAACCGATTATGAGCAGGGATTCATGGGTGGCAAATTGGGGGTTGGAGCTAAAGTTTCTTACGTTAGAAGTGATAATGAATTTAACAGGTATAATGTCTTCGGAATTACCAAAAGCCTCGACTCGCTCCGAAGCAACGATTTTATTTATAAAGAGAATATCAACGCCCTTTATTTGAGCTATAAACGGCAGGTAAATAAAATTCTTATTCAGGCAGGCTTACGGATAGAAAACACCAACCTCTCCGGATCCAGTACCGGGTACAAAAGCCTTTCAGGTATTTTCCATCCCTCCGATTCAATATTTAATAGGAATTATACCAATTTTTTTCCCCAGGTGTCTGTAACACTCAATAAAAATCCAAATCTTATTTGGGGACTTAATTACAGCAGAAGGATCGATCGCCCGGTGTACCAGGATTTAAATCCTTTCGAGTTTAAGGTAGATGAATACACCTATCAACAGGGGAATATCAACCTACAACCACAATTTACTAACGCTATTTCTCTTACAAATACAATAAGGGGGAAGCTCACCACTTCCCTTGGATATAGCCATGTAGCCGATGTAATAACTCCAATTTTTGATACAATTGACCGGTACCGGGGGTTTTTAACCAAAAGGAATCTGGCAAAACAGGATATTATTAATCTCACCCTCAGTTATCCGGTTTCCATAAAATGGTATAGCGCCTTTATTTACCTGAATAGCTTTTACACGCATTACGGGGCAAACCTGGGCGCCGGCCGGTTAATAAATATTGATGCCTATTCATTAAATTTAAATATGCAGCATAGCCTGCGGTTTGGAAAGGGCTTTACTGGTGAGGTAACAGGGTTATATTCTTCTCCCACTATCTGGAGTGGAACATTTCGAAGAAAGGGGTTGTGGTCAGTTTCTGCCGGAGTACAAAAGCTGCTTTTTAAAAATAAGGCCAGCCTCAAGTTTTCGTGCAGTGATGTTTTTAATAGCCTGAAGATTTCGGGGAAATCAGATTTTGCAGGGCAGTATATAAATATTAATGGGAGATCCGAAACCCGCCAATTTAAACTGGGCTTTTCTTATAGATTCGGTAAGGCTTCCGGCCAGTCGCCCTTACGCAAATCGGGCGTTGAAGAAGAAACGGAACGGATTGGCGGGCAAGGAGGAACCGGTCTTGGTAATTAATAGCGTTTCAACATTAATCTGTTGAAAATACTACAAAAGGAGTATAGATTATTTGCTGCCTGACAGTAATTTTACATCAGGTTTTTCATAGGATATTGGATTTAAAACGGGGCTGGATTTCTATCCGGTCCTTTTTGTTCCTACCCAGTGAAGGTGCCATATCTTTATTCCGAAGCGTTTCCTCTAAATTTACTTTTTCCTTCCTTATCCCTTATTTTTTGCTCCGATTTTTTTATTGTTCCCATCATCCAATATTACCCGATTTGGAAGATGTAGAAGGTGGTTAAGGAAAGTGGATATACTTCTAAAAAAAGTATAAAAATTCCTGATCCGGATTTTGTTTAGTGAAAGAAAATGGTTGTAATTTTCTTTTTCATTACAAACTCATTAAATCATACGTTATGGCCAAAAGTTCAAAAAAGGCGGCTCCTAAAAAAGCAGCTAAAAAGCCTGTTTCCAAAAAGCCAGCACCTAAAAAGACACCGGCAAAGAAGGCTGCAAAAAAAGTGGTAAAGAAGGCAGTTAAAAAATCAGTCCCCAAAAAAGCGGCAAAAAAGGCTGCAAAAAAAGCACCGGCTAAAAAAGTCGTAAAAAAAGTCGCTAAAAAGCCAGCACCCAAAAAAGCACCCAAAAAGGCGGTAAAGAGAGCGGTGAAAAAAACGGTAAAGAGACCTGTTCCTAAGAAAGTGGTGAAAAAACCTGTTCCTAAGAAAGCGGTTAAAAGGCAGGCACCGGTTAAGAAACTTATTCCTGTAACCGTGCCTGAGCAAAAGGCAGAACAATTGGAAATACCAATGAGTTCAGGAAGTTCCGAGGCAGGGTCATCTAATACCCCTTCTTAATTTATTATATTTCCTGGCAACATGAAATTATTCCCAATGCGTACCGGGAAGTAGAAATTTTTCCGACGGGTGGAATAATTGAATGGAATTTCGTTTTTTCGAACCAGGGCTGATAATTATGTTAAACCGGCTTCTGCCGGTTTTTTAAATTCCGATCTTTACGGCATATTTAAATTTATGAAACATACAATCTCTTTAGTCGTCTTTTTCTTTCTTATTATTTCCAGCCTTTTAGCTCCTCTGCCTTCCGGAGCATGGGGTTTGAACGGGCATCGCATTGTGGGAGAAATAGCCGAACGGCATCTAACGAAGAAGGCCAAACGGGCTATTAAAGCAATCCTGGGAAATGAATCGGTAGCCATGAGCAGCAACTGGCCCGATTTCATTAAGTCAGATCCAGCATATAAAAAATTCTACAACTGGCATTTTATAAATCTGGAAGCAGGTTTATCCAGAGACAGCATCAATAATTACCTCGATTCTGATACCGCGGTTGATGCATTTACGAAAATTAATTTCCTGGTAGATCAACTAAAACATCAGGATCTTCCTGATTCTGTAAAGAAGGTTTATCTGAAATTCCTGATTCATATGGTGGGAGATCTGCACCAGCCGCTTCATGTGGGCCATTTCAGTGACCTGGGCGGAAACAAAATAAAATTAAAATGGTTTCACGACTCAAGCAACCTGCATCAGGTTTGGGATGAACGGCTCTTGGATTTTCAACAGCTAAGTTATACCGAGTATGCCACTGCCGTCAATTATCCATCAAAGGAACAGATGAAAAGTTGGGGTGGAATGTCTTTAAAGGATTGGATTTGCGATTCCTATTTTATTGCACAGGATATTTATAATTATACGGAAACACAACATGGAAAACTGGGGTATGCCTATAATTATAAATATCTTGCTGTGCTGAACGAACAGCTGTTAAAAGGAGGAATCCACCTGGCAGCACTCCTGAATGATATTTTCGGTTAAGGGATAAACTCAAATAGAAATACCTGTGCAATTTCGTGGCGGGAAAAATTATTGTCCACAATTAGCAAAACACTTTGGTTTCCATTTTGAAGTTTAGGCCCAAAGCAAATTCCTTCCACATTGTCGATGAAAATACCCAGGTCTGAAAGGTTAAAAAGAAGGTGTTTTGCAGCAGGCCTGTATTTTTTAATGGCCAGGCTATTTTTGTTTTTTACATCTGTGGCATTAGTAATATCCGAAAGAAATATCCGGATAACATTATTGGGGTGCCCCGTAGAGTAGGACCTTTCCATTACCAGGATCTGCTGGTCGTTTAGTGCATAGATTTCGGAGATGCCATTTATTTTGTATTTATCCGTGGGGATGGCGGGGTAAGCAACCGGTTCGGGAATGTAGGCATATTCGTGAATTTCCTGTTTGGTAGCTACATCATATTCAAGGATCCTGATGGGAGAGCGGTTTTTAATAATTTCAACCCTGGGCCCATCCTGGTATAAAGGCTCCTCAATGGAAACAAAGAGTTTTTTATTATCCGGTGTAAAACTCAACCCTTCAAAGACCCCATTTTGCCGCGGGCCAGTTTCGCGCGAACTCATTTTGGCTTTTGAAGGAATTGGGAATGAACCAATCCATTTCCCGGTCGTATCGGTAATGTTAATGGAAGGATCAATTAATATGGGTCTTCCTTTTCCCAGTTCCCGCTCTCCTTCGCTGCTCCAAACCAATTGATTTTTGCCATACCAATAGCGCATACTTTCAGGGTCAACCACTTTATAAGGATCCTGTTTGGCATTGGGGTATTCTTTTCCGGAAGAGTCTTTTAAAAAATGTACGGATAAAAATTGGATGGAATCGAATTTGTTATCCTTAAAATGAATATTTGCAGTGTAAAACCTTGCCGGGTTGATATTGCTTCTGTCGTCGCAGATCATATAATATATCCCTTTGTCTTTATCGAAATCAATACCAGACAAACCTCCAACGGTTGTATTTTGAAAAATTTTTCCAAAGGGGATATGGGTTGTATCAAGGAATCTCAGTTGTGGAAAGTGTGATGGGGTGGTGGCAGTTGATGAAGTTCCTGTTTTACTGCTGCTGCAGGAATGTAAAAAAATACAAATTCCGGCCAAAGCCATTATGGCATAACTTTTTTTCATAATGCAAATGTAGGCGGCATTTTTTATTGCGGCTTTAAATTTATATTGAGAACTCAAATGTAAAAATGCAGGAAGATCTTCCGGGTTTTAAAAAAGCGAATTGAATTAGTTTTACCTATGAACCGTCCCTGTTTTTTTTAATTTTTTCAGATGATTCGATATGTCCTTTTTCTGAGTTTAATTTTAGGTTTGTTTACATCCTGTGCACCCAAGCGGGTAAACAGCACCGTTAAGAATTACGAAAGAACTATCGATAGTGTAGTTAAAGTTATTGTCTTAAAACCCGATACGACCCGCCTGATATTTGATTCAATTCCCGAGAGCAGCGCCTATACCAGTAATTTTGGGCTTCGGAAACCGAATTATATTATTATTCACCATACGGCCCAGGATAGCTGCGCACAAACCTTGCGCACATTTGCCAAACCCGAGTCTCAGGTAAGCGCTCATTACCTGATTTGCAAAGATGGAACGGTGTATCATTTACTGAACGACTATCTCAGAGCCTGGCACGCCGGCGCAGCACGCTGGGGTACAAACCGGGATATAAATTCATCCTCCATCGGAATTGAATTGGATAATAATGGAAGGGATAGTTTTCCAAAAGTGCAAATACACAGCCTGCTTGCCTTGTTGGATACCTTATCAAAAGAATATCAGATACCCGCCAGTAATTATCTGGGCCACGCGGATGTGGCGCCGGGGCGCAAATTTGATCCCAGTGCCTTATTTCCCTGGAGAATATTGGCCGATAGCGGATATGGTTATTGGTATCCGGATACCAATAGGGTAATACCGGACAGCTTGCGGGTTGAACCGGCTATTGCGCTAAAGGTAATTGGTTACGATGTCTCTAATTTACCGGCTGCCATCCTGTCTTTCCGGTTACATTTCCTGGGTTCAAACAAAACCGGTCCGCTTTCCCCGGAAGAAATGAATGTTTTATATGCAGTAATGCAACAGTATTTATAGGGAAGGGGGAGCCGCCCTGTTAAAATATTTTCCTATTACAGGCATGTGCTTCAATTCTTTTATTTCCACTTTTCCCACAAACCAGGCAAATCCTGCCAATAGAATTAATCCTGTTAATATGGAAAACCAAAGCGAATGGTTAATGGTAGAAACAATACCCCAGTGAAGCAGGTAAACTAATACTGCCAATACCAGATAGGCGATTAGTTTTTTTACCGCATAGGGAACAGGATAATATTTCTGGCCAAGAAAATAACTGGCTACCATCATAAAAAGGTAACAAAAAAAAGTAGCCAGGGCCGCTCCGGTATAATGCAGGGTAGGAATCAGGGTTATATTTAAGACAATGGTAATGGCGGCTCCGATAACGGTTATTATTGCGCCATATGCATTCTTGGCCGATAACTTATACCAAATACTGAGGTTGTAATAAATACCCAGGAATATATTTCCTAACGCCAGCAGGGGAACAACCTGCAACCCTTCTGCCCAAGCCTTATTGGCAAAGCTGATAAAAATCCATTTAAAAATATCGAGAAAGAGGCCGATGAATAAAAACATAAAACAGCAGGCTATCACAAAAAATTTCATAACCCTTGCATAGGTTTTCTGTGCATTTTCATTTTTACTGTGATTGAAAAAGAAGGGTTCGGCCGCCATACGAAATGCCTGGATCATAATGGTAACCAATAAAGCCAGCCGGAAAATATTAGCAAAAACTCCAAGTTGATGATCGGCTTCAACCTTGGGAAGGTCAACTACATGCCTGTATATCAGCCTGCTTAAAACGTCATTAACCATGCCACCCAGGCCAACAATAATTAATGGAGAACTGTATTTCATCACCTCCTTCCATAAACCGGCAGAGAATTTGAATCTTACTTCCCGGATTTCTTTTGATAAGATAAGGAGTACAAAAACGCTTCCACATAGATTCCCAAGGAGGTAATAGCCCAGACCAAAGGTTGGTGAATAAATCAGGGTCAGTATGCTGTTGGGATTGGATTGTAAAATTTTGGGTATCACACCTAAAAAAAACAATACCACCAAAAGGTTGATTACAATTCCAGAGATGCGGGCAAAGGCATACCGGCGAGGCCTGTTCTCGAGCCGGAGTTTGGCAAAGGGAAGGGTATTGAGGTTGTCAACTGCAATGATGGCCAGCATCCATAAAACATAATTTGGATTTTCATTTAAGTCGGCTGCATTTACAATAGAATCTCTAAAAAATAACAACACGATGGTAAATACCAAAGTGGAGAATAATAAGGAAAGGGAAAGCGTGCTGTATAATTTTCGCTTATCCGTAATTTGGGAAAATCGGAAGTAAGCCGTTTCCATCCCGTACGAGTATAACACATTTAGGAATGGGATGATGGTATATACCTGAACTAAATCTGCCGTTTTTTCGGGTAGGGCGATGAAAAAAGGCAGAGCCATATTCATCAGGTAACCCAAAAATCGGCTGGCAATGGTAGGCACTCCGTACCAAAGTGTTTGCCCTGCCAGTTTTTTAATATTACTCAATCATTTCAAAATTTGCATTCAAAAGTAAACCTATTATACTGCTTGATAAAAATGGATTTCTTTATTTATTACAATGTTTACGGATTTTCTGAGTCCATTATTGGGACAGTGGTTTCAGGGCAGTTAATTAGTGATTGTCGAATGTTTGTTGCATGATGATTCCATTATCAGGGGCGTATTTTTTATCTTTAGTAAGACTGCTGTCGGTAAGGGTATAAATAAAATAGGTAAGCTGGTTTTTTTCGAGTAGGGATAAATGTATTCCACCTCTTAAAAGCGGGTCGAGGTTAGGGTCTGCGGTATTCATTTTTGATCGGTAATGTTCTATCACTTGCGGGATGCTGTAAATACTTCCATCGTGCATATATGGGAAAGTTAGCTGGGCATTGCGCAGGCTGGGGACAATGAATTTCAGCGAATCTGTCGGGTCGAGGGTTATGGCCTGCCTGCCGATGTCTTTAAAGCGGTTCAGGGGCATCCCATTATTCCGAAAACTATTGTCTGTGAAAAGGGGTTCCCGATGGCATCCTGCACATTTCTGTTTAAAAAGTTCATATCCTTTTAATTCATAAGCGGTAAACACGGCCTCTCCGCGCATTACCTTGTCGTATTTGCTGTTGGCACTTACAATGGATCCGGTAAACTGGGCCAGCGCTTTTAATATACGTTGCATGTTTACTTTCTGGCTTCCGAAAGCCGCCACAAAGAATCTTCGATAAGCGGTGTCTGATTTCACTTTTGCAACAATGTTATCGAGGGTTTCACCCATTTCATTGGGGGCTGTCATGGGATTAAGAGGCTGTACTTCGAGGTGGTTCACACCGCCATCCCAATGCATTTCTTTTTTCCATGCCAGGTTAAAAAGCCCTGGTGCGTTGCGGGTGGTTAAGGTGTTTGCTACACCATGGCTTAGATCATGATCGAAGGTTGCAAAGGCTGCAAATTGCTGATGGCAGCTGGCGCAACTTACCTGTCCGTCTTTACTCAGGTTTCCATCATAAAACAAACGCTTTCCCAGCATAAAACCTTCTACTGTGAGCGGGTTATTATCAAACACATTTTTTTCGGGCTTTGGCCATCCTTTAGGAATTTCCAGTTTCATAGGGCGGGGTTTGAAAGCCCTTTTTCCCTCATTTTTTTCTGCTCCGAGTAAAGCAATTCCGAAAATACAGGTTGCCGAAATGATGATAGTGGCAATTAATGATTTCATTGGGGCGAGCTTACATTAAGAATACTAAACAACCCCTGAAAATTATCTGCAATTTTATTGGCAAGGGAACCCATTACCATACACATTGGATCATTAGCAATTTTAAACTCATTTTTCCCCTTCCAAATTTTATCAAGGTCAACCTTTATTTGAATTTCGGTAATTGCCCCCTTCACAATTTCAAACGGAGCATCAAACCGGATCCGCCGGGTAACATTTAAGGGGCCTTTAAAGCCGCCAATATGCCATTCAATCCGGTTTAGGTCGGCCGTGGATTGGGGGGAATTTCCTTCCAGTTTAAACATGATATAGCCCGTATTCCATGTCCAAAACATATCATTCATCGGATCGAGTGGGCCATCCTGTGCTCCACTCACATTCCGGATACTATCCACTCCCAAAAGAAATGAAAATTGATTGTATTTCCCGGGTTGTAAACTGAGATCGATCTTGTTTTCTTCCAAAGCGGCATTTACCAACAGATATTCATCGATGAGATGATCACCCAAAATCCATTGACCGGCATAAAATTTCAGTTTGTTAATTGTGTAATTTTCTCCAAAACCATTGTGATAGGAAGAATCGCGAAGCTGAATGGGTTTGCCATTGGCTTCAAGGGTAAATACAAGCCGCAGGGTTCCTTCATTTTGTGCCCACCCCAAAGCAGGAGACAAAAGAAGGATAAAAATTAAATATATATTAGTTCTACGCATCATTACCTGAAATTTTCTTTCTCCCTGTTTTAATTTCCGCATTCCTCTTTTTAGAAGCAATTCTTTTTTCTTTAGAAGCTACAGAAGGTTTTGTTGCTTTTCTTTTCCGGGGAACAACCAGAGATCGCTTAACAACTTCATTTATTTTCCGGATTACATTTTCTTTGTTTTCCAGCTGCGTCCGTTTTTCGGAACTTCGGATGGCGAGGAAACCGGAAGCATTTACCCGGTTTTTTAGTTTTTCAATTATTCTTAATTTTTCTTCATCGGAAAACAACCTGCTTTTCGAAATATCCCAAAGGCCTTCCACCAGAGTTTCCACCTTATTCACGTTTTGTCCGCCCTTTCCGCCACTTCGGGCTGTTTTAAACCGGATTTCCTTGGATACGTTGGGCATAACTCAAAAATACTTAGAAATGAAGGCAAAACAGGCCTATATTATATATGATTATGGTTAATATTTCGGTAGTAGGGAAAAAATGCACATTTTTGCATGAAACCGGAGTGTAATATAAACGGCGGCTATTATGGGTAAATCAATTTATCAATCATTTTGGGAACGAAAGCACCAGCAGAAAAAATCCTTTGCTGTTCTCATAGATCCCGATAAGGTTAATGCCCATAGTCTGAAGGATGTCGTTTCCCTTGCGCTGGATGCTTCGGTGGATTATTTTTTTATTGGTGGCAGCCTGGTTGTTTCTCATTTTTTGGATGAAGCAGTAAAACAGGTAAAGCAGGAATGTGATATCCCGGTAATTCTTTTTCCGGGAAGCCCTTCCCAGATCAGCCAATATGCAGATGCCCTGCTATACCTTTCCTTAATTAGTGGCCGCAATCCAGAGTTACTAATTGGCCAACATGTAATATCGGCGCCGGCAGTAAAGAAAAGCAGATTGGAAATTATGCCAACCGGTTATATGGTTATTGATGGAGGAGCACCCACCACAGTTTCATATATCAGCAATGCAAGCCCAATACCTTCCGATAAAAATGAAATTGCAGTTTGCACCGCTATGGCAGGAGAAATGCTTGGGATGAAACTAATTTATATGGACGCCGGAAGCGGAGCACGTAAACCGATTACCGAAAATATGATTTCGGAGGTGGCCGGCAGCATTGAAGTACCTCTGATTGTAGGAGGTGGAATTACAGATCCTGAAAAGGCATACCTAAATTGTAAATCGGGGGCCGATGTAATTGTAATTGGAAATGCCATTGAAAAAGACCCTTCCCTTATCCGGGAAATGTCGGCAGCCATTCATGCATCCTCGGTTAGAGTTCCCTGAAATTAAAGACTCATCATTTCCTTAAACTTAACAGCCTGCCTGCGGCTGACTTCCACTTTCTCTCCGCCCTTTAAATCCAGTAACAGGCCTCCATTAAAATAAGGTTCCACTTTTTCGATCATTCTCAGGTTTACAATATGCTTTCTGTTGGCTCTGAAGAAGATCCTTTCATCCAGCCTGTCTTCGAGGGCATTTAATGATTTTAAGATGAGTGGTTTATGTGTGCCGAAAAATACCTTTGCATAGTTACCAACACTTTCAAAAAGGCGAACTTCGGAAAGCTTAACAAACCAGCATCTTTCCCCGTCTTTTACAAACACCTGGTCATTTTCGCTCAGCATGGTTCGGTTGAGGTTTGCCAGCGCTGCCAGTTCCTTTTCTTCTGCCTGCTGTAATTTATGTAAGGCATCTGCCAGCCGTTTGGGTTCAACCGGCTTCATCAGGTAATCGAGTGCATTTACTTCAAATGCTTTCAGGGCAAATTCATCGTAGGCGGTTGTGAAGATCACCCGTGGAGCCTTTTCCAGTTCAGTCAGCATATCGAAGCCGGTTTTTCCCGGCATTTGGATGTCCAGGAAAATCAGATCGGGGTTCAGGCTTTCAATTTTTTCCAATCCTTCATTTGCATTGGCCGCTTCCCCAATTATTTCCACCGAGGGGAAATCCTGTAATAATTTTTTCAATTCATTACGGGCAAGGCGTTCATCGTCTATGATAAGGGCTTTAGGCATAATATTTTATTTTAAGGATTAAAAACAGGAATGGTGATTATGGTTTCTACCATTCCCGCCGGAGTTTCATTTATTTTAAAACCGGCTTTTCCCTGAAAGAGCAGGTTTAACCGTTCGTGTGTACTTCTGATTCCGAATCCATTTTCATTTTCGGGATTATAACCATTAAGCTTACCCGAATTTCGTACCACGAGTTCGTGGGTATTCTGGTGGAGGGTTGATTGGATTTCTATTACCCCTCCGGATATCTGCTTGCTGATGCCGTGTTTGATTGCATTTTCCACCAGCGTTTGCAACATCATGGGCGGAACAGGGAGGTATAGGGTGTCTTCTTCAATTTCCATTTTTACGGATAGCCTTTCTTCAAATCTCATTTGTTCTAATGCAAGGTAATCTTTCACTATATTCAATTCCCTTTCCAGGGGTACGGTCTCCAGTTTTTCAGTCTGCATACTGCTTCGCAGGATGTTACTCAGTTCGGTAATGGCTTTTCTTGCCCTTTGCGGATTTTCATCTACCAGGGCGCGAATACTGTTTAGGGCATTAAATATGAAATGAGGGTTAATGTGTGATTTAATGGTTTGCAGTTCCAGCGATTTCACCATCGATTCAAGTCGGATTGTATCAAGTTTTTGTTTGCGCCCCGTTTCAACATAGTGGTACATAAAGTAAATCATATTCCACACCAGGATCAGCCACATGGCATTGAAACTACCCAGAAAGATTCGCTCGCTGCGCGTAAATTTTTCGAGTCTCTCGGGGTTATATCCTATCAGGTAATCAAAAAACTCTGCAGCAATTCCAAAGATGAAGGCATAAACAATGGTTAATATTAAAAGAAAAATAATTTGCCTGCTAATAGATTTTTCCAGCACCTTCATCTTGTGGATGCTGTTTCGCATGATATGGGTGATTAGTACCCCGATCAGGCAGGAGGTGATCAGGCTGAAATAATATTTGGAAGTAGGTGTCCCAAATGTGTTTACAAAAAAGATGCTTATGGCAATATTTACCAGCCACCCTAAAATCTGGCACCACCAGTATATAGATATTTTCTTCAGCATACCATACAAATCTAACCGGTAAGCTAAAGCAAAAAAAGCAGCTTTATATCAATGGTAAAAATTGGGTTTAAAAGGCGGGATTAAACGGGAAGCGATATCCCGGCAAATCCTAAATTTTTTGGGAAAATGATTTAGTTTTACGGAACAGAAATTTTCATGCCGAATCCTCATTTAGATCCAAACCATTCAGGCTCAAACGCCGCCGATCTGGCCTTTGAGAATAGCATCCGACCTGCTCTAATTGCCGATTTTACAGGGCAACCGCGCCTAATTGAAAACCTGAATGTATTTATTAAGGCTGCAAAAATGAGAGGGGAGGCCTTGGATCATATCCTCTTTCATGGTCCTCCCGGATTGGGTAAAACAACCCTTAGCCGGATTGTTGCCAATGAATTGGGGGTGCACATCAAGGAATCCTCGGGGCCGGTAATTGAAAAGCCTGGCGACCTGGCTGGCTTGTTAACCGGGTTGGAACCCAATGATGTGTTATTTATAGATGAAATTCACCGGCTTAGCACGGTAGTGGAAGAATACCTCTATGCAGCCATGGAAGATTACCGGTTGGATATTATGATTGATTCGGGCCCCAGTGCACGGAGTATCCAGATTAATCTCAATCCCTTTACCCTCGTAGGGGCTACTACCCGCAGCGGGCTGCTTACTGCGCCATTACTGTCGCGTTTCGGCATAAAATCGAGGTTGGAATATTATGAAGCGGAGACCCTCCAACATATTATTCTCCGAAGCGCCGGGATTTTAAATACCCGGATTACTTCCGATGCAGCGAAAGAAATTTCGGGCAGGAGCAGGGGTACACCCCGTATTGCCAATGGATTATTACGCAGGGTGCGGGATTTTGCACAGGTGTTGGGGAATGGAGTGATTGATTTGGGGATTACCCAGCACGCTCTGAAAGCATTAAATGTAGATCAACATGGGCTGGAAGAAATGGATAACCGGATACTTTCCGTCATCATCGATAAGTTTAAAGGCGGCCCGGTAGGAATCAATACCATTGCCACTGCTGTGAGCGAGGAACCGGGAACCATTGAGGAGGTTTATGAGCCCTTTCTCATCCAGGAGGGGTTTTTACAACGAACAGCAAGGGGAAGAGAAGCTACCGCCAAGGCCTATACGCATTTGGGTAAAAAGCAGCAGCGCCCCACACAAACTGGTGATTTGTTTGAATAGATGAATTTATATCCTTCCCGGGGTCGCCTATCCTTGGAAAATAAAATAGCCCCTCCGGGGAGGGGCTGTATAATTTGAAACCTTAATTTAATCCTGAACCACCAAACGGAATCCGTTTCCGTGGATATTTACAATCTCAAGCTTATCATCTTCTTTCAGATATTTACGCAATTTGGCAATGTACACATCCATGCTGCGGCCATTAAAATAGGTGTCACTGCCCCAGATGCGTTTTAATGCCGCTTCGCGGGGAAGTAAATCGTTTTTATATTCAGCCAGCATTTTCAGGAGTTCATTTTCTTTAGGGGAGAGCGTTTGTACTTTACCGTTAACGGATAGTTCACGGAGGCGGGGATTAAAGTGATAGCTGCCTAAATCAAACTCTGCATTTACTTCATCCCGATGCAGCTCTTCATTTCTTTTAAGGATGGCTTTTATTTTGTGGAGTAACACCTCACTGTCAAATGGTTTGGTGATATAATCATCTGCTCCCAGTTTATAGCCCTGGATGATATCATCCTTCATGGTTTTGGCACTGATAAAAAATAACGGCACATCCGGGTTAATATCCCGGATCTCTTCGGCCAAAGTAAAGCCATCCACATTGGGCATCATTACATCCAGGAGGCAGATATCAAATTTCTCGCGCTGAAAAGCAGCCAGCCCCAAACGACCGTCTCTTTCGAGAACCACCTCATAATCGTTCAATTCGAGATAATTCTTTAACACCATGCCCAGGTTTGTATCGTCTTCGCAGAGGAGGATCTTGGGTTTTGTGTCCATATTAACTGTTTATTTTTTTTAAAAATATAAAAAACAAAAACTGTTTTGCGAATGTAAAACTAAATTTTCTGTTAATAGATGTCATTATTTGAAAGGGATCACTGAATTATGTATTCGATAAAACCTTCTTGCATCCCGGTGTTCTCAATTTGGCAGTTGAAATCAGGGAATGCTATAGTTCAGGTTCGTGGAATTGTATGCCCTAATTTTTACGACGCCCGGTGATTTATTTTTTATTGAAATCTTTAGGTTTTCATATCCGGAAAACAGCCATACGGAAATAGGATCAAATAAAAAGCCGCCCCCTACGGAGCGGCTCTTTACTATTAGGGTCTTTTTTGTCCGGTTTATTTAAAATCGGCATCTGTAACACCGGCATTCGTTTTTACGTTCGAATAGATCAGGGTAAATTCTTGTCCGCCCACATTTCTGGTTACCTCCATAGGGAACATTACGTTACCCACTTTCTGGTAATTTTTAAACTCAGTGCTAACCGAAACTTCCTGTTCTCCCTGTTTCTCTGTTGTTTCAGATTGGAGCAGCAAGCCGGTTTTGATAGAGTAATCTTCCATCCTGGTTTTTCCGCTTGCAGGTACAACCTGTAAACGGTAGGTAGCATCATCGCCTACCTTACCGGTTCCTTTGTATTCGATTTTATAATCGGGGCTTAGGTAATTAACCTGGGGAATAACGGCCTTATCATCTCCGGCCTCTTTGATTTCTTCTTCGCTCATATCTACTTTTTGGGGCCCCTGTTGCTGGTATCCTTTCGTTCCATCAAAGGATTGTTTCATTATGGTCATGGCGCCCATTTTGAGTTCAACCAGGTGTTTATTGGGGGCCAGAATTTTTTCTGTGCCGGTAAAAGATTGCCCCATCATTTCCATACTCAGATCGGCAGAGAAGCTGGTTACTTTTAACGCTTCTTCTTTTCCACCTATTGCTTTCAGGTAGTCATCAACGATAGTGAATGCGGAAACTTTATCGGTGGTCATGGCAGTTTCCTTGTTATCCACAGACTTTGGTTTTTCAATTACGGGTTCTGCATACTTGTCGAATTTTTTAATGGTATAACCGTAACGAAGCAGGTTGGGTAAAATTTTGGATTCGTTGCCAACAATTACAATCCGGGACCTGTCTGTTGACATGTAGTTCTTTGAAACCCGTACTACATCCTGCTTGGTAACGGCATTTATTTTTTGCAGGTAGGTGCGGTAAAAATCTTTGGGCAGGTTGTTGATGAGGATATTGGCTGCATAGGTAGCGGTAATAGAAGGATCCTCCATGCGAAGGGCAAATGTTCCATTATATTTTGCCTTGGCATTTTTCAATTCTTCATCAGAGATATTTCCATTCCGCATATTGTTTATTTCAACGAGCATTTCGCCCATAGCACTATCTACTTTTTCTGTTCGCACGGCTGCATTAGTTGAAAACATGCTTTGAAAACGACCGCTTCCAATACTGGAATAGGAGCCATAAGTAAATCCGTGTTTTTCGCGAAGGTTCATAAATAATTTGCTGTCGGCACCACCACCCAGAATTTGGTTCGCAAGTAAACCCGCATGGTAATCTGATCCATTCATGGGGTTGTTAATCAGATTACCAACCCGCACCTCACCCTGTACGGCCGTGGGGAGGTCAACAAAATCTATTTCAGTTTTAACGGGGTTATTCATATCAGTAATGGAAGGGAGTGTAAGTTTTACCCCGGTCCATTTACCAAATGTCTTTTCTGCAATAGCCTTTGCTTCTGTTGGAGTGATATCCCCTACAAAAGTAAGGTAGCCGCGAGAAGGGGTAATGCCTGCTTTGTAGGCTGCTTTTACATCATCCAGCGTTAATCCTTTTATGGATTCCTCTGTTTCGAATTCGCCCATGGCAGTATGTTTCCCGTAATTAAGAGCCCGGTTAACACGGTCGGCAATGGCCGGGGCACTTTTATCGGAAGCCTTTAGTCCGGTCAAAGTCTGCGATTTAATTTTTTCGAAAGATTCTTCCGGGAAAACAGGATTCATCAGGGCATCTGCCATTAAGGAAAAGGCTTTATTAAAATAACGGGTAAGCGCAGAGGCTGAACCTCCCGATGAGTGTACACTTACATCTGCACCAATAATATCAACGGCTTCATCAAATTTAGCTTTCGACAGGTTTTTGGTTCCCTCACCCAGCATAGCACCCATAATACTGTTAACACCTGCTTTATTTCCTTCTAAAACAGGCCCGCGGTCAATACTCAAATAAGCACGAACCTTAGGAACTTTGTGATTTTCTACCACGAGAATGGTAATGCCATTTGGCATTTTATAGATTACCGGATCTTTAAGATGGATAATGGGTGCCGGCCCGGGGGCAGGCTGTTTGGAACGGTCAACTTTATTTTGCGCAAAAGACGGTGCAACCATCATTACACCCAGCGCTATGATCAGAATTTTTTTCATCTTGAAAAGTTTTTGCATTTAGCGAATGATAATTGCCTGGTTATTTTTTAGGTAAATAATATAATACTACCCGTTGGTTGGGATTCAGGTATTCCCGGGCTACCCGTTGAATATCTTCCCGGGTAACTTTACGGATTTCATCCAATTCCACATTGATGTGATTGGCATTATGGTAAAAAGTGTATCCATCAGCCAGGTTTTCAGCTACGCTTAATGAACGGTTGTTGTTATCCAGAAAATCATTTTCTGCTTTGTTACGGATCTTGGTAAACTCTTCCTCCGAAATAAGGCTGGTTTGGAGTTTGGTTACTTCTTCCGACATATCCTGGAGCAGGGTATCTAAGGGGGTATTATTATTGGGCATGGCGAACAGGATATAGGCGCCATAATCTTCCAATGCATAGTTAAAGGATCCGGCAAAAAGTGCTTCCTTTTTATCATCCACCATTTTCTTATACATCCGGCTGCTGTTCCCGTTACTTAACACATTGGAGGCCATTTCGAGGGCACGGGAATCGGCACTGGTCATGCCCGGAGTACGGTAAGCCATCATGATGGCAGGGATCTGGATATTGGCATCATACGCCGTATCTACTATTTCCTTGGTAATGGGGGCTTCCACAAATTTTTGCTTCACCACCGGTGTGCCCGATGGGATATCGGCAAAATAGCTTTCTATAAGTGCTTTGGTTTTGGGGATATCGATATCGCCCGCAACCACCAGTACTGCATTACTTGGGGTGTAGAATTTTTTATTAAAGGCCTTAAATTCATCGAGGGTAGCCGAATCAAGATCAGCCATCGATCCAATTGGTACCCAACGGTACGGATGTTTATAAAACAGGAGTTTCATAATATCCCCAATAAAATTCCCATAAGGCTGGTTATCCACCCGAAGTCTTTTTTCTTCTTTCACCACTTCGTTTTGAGTCTTTACCCCTATTTCATTAATTACAGGATGCATCATCCTTTCGCTTTCGAGCCAGAGCCCTGTGGCTAACTGGTTAGCGGGGAATACCTCATAATAAAAGGTACGGTCCTGGGTAGTATTGGCATTATTTTGACCGCCATTTGCGGTAACAATTTTCATGAATTCGCCCCGCTTGATATTTTCTGATCCTTCAAAAAGAAGATGCTCAAAAAAATGGGCGAAGCCGGTCCGATTGGGTTGTTCGTCTTTACTTCCCACATGATACATTACGGAAATAGTAACTACGGGTGCAGAATTGTCCTGGGAGAGGATTACCGGTAACCCGTTCTTGAGTTTGTACTCAATATATTTTACTTTCTGGCTGAAGGCTGGAGCCAACAGGGCAAGTAAAGAGAGTGTACAAAAAATTTTTTTCATATCTTTTATCATTTGAGTGGCAAAATTAGCCCGATATGCAGTGACGACGAAATATAAATTTGGTTCTTGATGAATGGCGGATCTGCCATATTTCCGGTTTATTTTTCAAGGATGACCGGTAGAATTCTGTTTTTCAACTAGGTTTTACCTGATATTTCCCAATCTGTATTTACTTTTAACAGATAAAAAATATCATTAAAATGAATGATGCATCTGGATTTGTTGAAGCCATAAAGGCCGGGTACAGTTTTAAAGGGGAAGCTCCCCAAATTGGTTGTGGTATGTTGAATGGTGAAGTAATCTCCGAAGCGGGAGTCTTTCTTCCCCTGAAAACGATGAACCGCCACGGCCTTATTGCGGGCGCTACCGGAACGGGAAAAACAAAAACCCTTCAAATGATTAGTGAGTTTCTGAGTGATGCTTCCGTTCCCGTATTGGTACTGGACATTAAGGGAGATCTAAGCGGTATTGCAGCAGAAGGGGCTTCCAACGATAAAATTGCAG
Organism: uncultured Ferruginibacter sp.; assembly: GCA_964647915.1. Classification (GTDB taxonomy): domain Bacteria; phylum Bacteroidota; class Bacteroidia; order Chitinophagales; family Chitinophagaceae; genus Ferruginibacter. The sequence goes on from CAZYKA010000005.1 coordinate 101,819, forward strand.
ACAGATATAATAAACTCCACCTTACCTATACACCGGCAAGGTATCCTGCGGAATTATTAACGCTTACCGGAAAAAATGGAGTGAAACTAAGAGCAACGGTCAGCGAATTCGGGCCGGTATTGCTGAGTAAAATCCTGGGTTTAAACGATACCCAGGGCGGGGTAGTTGCACTGATATTCAAGTATTGTGACGACAATAAACTTCCCCTCCTCGATCTGAAAGACCTTACCAAAATGTTGCAATACATCAGCGATGAAGGCAAAGCAGACATTGAAAAAGTTTATGGAAAAATTTCAAGTACATCTACGGGTACCATCCTTCGGAAAGTGATTGAATTGCAGCAACAGGGCGGTGATATCTTTTTTGGTGAAAAAAGTTTTGAAACCGACGACCTCCTGCGTATTAATTCTGATGGGAAGGGTATGATTAATATACTTCGGGTTTCCGATATGCAGGACAGGCCCAAGTTGTTCTCCTCTTTTATGCTGCAAATGCTGGCCGAACTGTATGCCACATGCCCCGAAGAAGGCGATATGGATAAACCTAAACTGGTCCTGTTTATTGATGAAGCACACCTGATATTCCAGGAAGCAAGCAATGAATTAATAAAGCAGATTGAAACGGTGGTGAAACTGATCCGATCAAAGGGAATTGGTATTTTCTTTTGCACCCAAAATCCAATGGATGTACCGGCTTCGGTGTTGGCACAATTGGGACTCAAAGTGCAGCATGCACTGCGGGCATTTACAGCCGCCGACCGGAAAACCATAAAACAAACGGCAGAGAATTATCCGGAAACAAATTTTTATAAAACCGAAGACCTGATTACCCAGTTGGGCATCGGAGAGGCGCTCATGACCATGCTAAATGAAAAGGGTATCCCGACTCCCCTGGTTCATGTTATGCTATGCTCACCCCGGAGCAGGATGGATGTGCTTACCGATCAGGAAGTGGCTCAAATAAATGCATCCTCTAAATTGGTTGCCAAATACAACCAGGATATCGACAGCCGCAGCGCATATGAAATACTGAATGAAAAGTTGCAAATCGCAAGTGAAAAAGACGAAGAGAATAAGCCTGCATCCAAAAAGGAAGATAAGCCGGAGCCTTCCACACTGGAAAAAATAGCAGATAACAGCATTGTAAAAAGTATGGTTCGGACCGCTGGAAATACGATTGTAAGGTCGTTGTTAGGGGTAATTGGACTGGGAGGAAGTACCCGGAGGCGATCCTCGTCAAAAAATTCCTGGTTTTAAATCGGGGTTACCAAAATTATTTAAATTAAATAATCATATAATATCTATGGGTCTGATAATAAATTTGTGAAAAAGTAAAATTTATAAAATATTAAAAATTCCCCAGTTATCTTGGTGTTTGTATTGAATTATTTAAAAAATTCAGATATTCTTTATAGAATTTAATAAAATTATTATTTTCCGTAGGAATAATAATTTAGCATTATTTAAAAAAATACTTGGATTAAACCAGAACTAAGTATATCTTCGTCTTGGTTTTTCATAGGATATTGGATTTTAAAGCGGGACTAGATTTCTATCTTGGTCCCTTTTTTTTGCATCTTACTTTTCTTTTAGCCTCAATTTATTTCCTTCAACGCGTATTACTTTACCTTCTGCCAACAGAAAATTGATTGCTTCCCACACTGCATCATCCGGGTAGGATTTTAAGGACTCCAAAAGGATTGAGATAGCTGTTGGGGTTTCAGCAATGGAAATTTCAATTTCGGAGGCAATATTTTTGAATTGGTTTGAATTTATTCGGTTCTTTTTTCTTCGGATGCAGTTATCACAAATCTGGCAATCTTTTATTCCCTTGTCATTAAAGTATCTCCCAATATATACCGACCTGCAAATTTCAGTTTCATTGGCATACCCGGTTAAAGACCTAAGCTGTTCTCTAAAGTTCTTCTTCCTTTCCCGGAGTAGATTCAGGTTAATTTTAAATGCATCCTCATACATCCGGTTTTGCAGCAGGCTGATCTCGGGTTTTTGTGATCCTGCCGTATAGGACACGATTCCATTTGCCTGCATTAACAAAAGCCCCTTTTTTATCTGGATGGAGGTAGTTTTAAGCTGCTTTGCCAGTAGTGATTCATATAATGGGGTTTCGTTATGAAAAATCCCCTCATAATTTCGAAGGAGGGTTTGAATAAGTTCTTTGTAGGAAGGGTACCGCCTTTCAAAGTCATCCAGTTCTTCCCTGTTAACCTTAAATTCCAACCGGGATGGTTTGTTTGCTCCAGTGCTAAGTTCAATCAATCCTTCCTCCACAAAAACCTTTAGAGCCGATTCGGCCAGGGGCATATTAATTTTAAAATTATCTGCGAAAAGAGGAAGGTCGAAATCAAATGACAGCCCTTCCCCCGCACCGGCTGCAACCTGAAGGTGGTTCATTAATGCGGAATAGGCCTTCTTTAATATTTCGAAGCTGGGGTATCGGTTGTTTATTTTTTCCTCCAGGTCGTTCAGCGATTTCCCTTCATGCAGCAATATCGCATACGATTTATTGCCGTCTCTTCCCGCCCGCCCTGCCTCCTGGTAATAATTTTCAAGACAATCCGGGATATCAAAATGAATAACAGTACGCACATCTGGTTTATCAATTCCCATCCCAAATGCATTGGTACTAACCATAACTCTTACCTGATTCTGTATCCATTTATTTTGGGCTGCGGTTCTATCTTCCGATGATAACCCCGCATGGTAGGCAGCAGCCGGGATATTATTTTTGATCAGCAAATCGGCAAGCTGTTGGGTTAGCTTCCTGCTATTACAATACACAATTCCGGAACCTGGTACATTTCGTAAAATTTCTAAAATTTTATGCTGTTTAGATTGCGGTACAAATCCGCTATAAGAAAGATTGGGCCTTTCGAATGATTGTCTGTATACGTGATGATTCTTACCAAACAGAAGTTTTTCGCAAATATCATCCTGCACTTTTTGGGTTGCGGATGCGGTAAGAGCGATAATGGGAACCCGTGGGAGTTCCTGCCTTAGCTTTGAAATCCTTAAATAGGTGGGTCTGAAATCGTATCCCCATTGCGAAATACAATGGGCTTCATCCACGGCTATTAACGAAGGTTTAATGGCGGGAAGATACTCCCTGAATAATTCTGTTTCCAACCTTTCGGGTGAAACATAAAGAAATTTATAATTACCAAATGCGGCATTACTCAATGTATTTTTTACTTCAGCGTAACGCATTCCCGAATGAACCATCAACACATTGATACCTCGTTTTTTCAGGTTTTCAGACTGGTCGTTCATCAATGCAATGAGCGGGCTTACAACCAGGCAAATCCCATCCATTGCCAGGGCAGGAATTTGAAAGCAAATCGATTTGCCGCCTCCTGTTGGAAGGATGGCCAGGCTGTCGTTTCCCTGCAATACCGATTCAATGATTTCCCGCTGCAGTGGCCGGAAATGATCGTACCCCCAATAGTTCTTTAATATCTGGGAAATATCCTTCAAGAAAAATTTTCGCTAAGTTAATGTCCGCAAAGGCTCAGGTAACTTTTTTAAATTTAAGCCAAAGTGAATTTAAAGCCAGCACCACATCACTAAAGCCCATTGCAAATGCAGCAAACCGGGGTGCCATAAAACCCATTGCGGCAGCCGGAATGGCAACAATATTATATATAAAGGCCCAAAACAGGTTGCTGCGAATAGTTAGGAAAGTGTGTTTTCCCAGGCCCATAGAAAGAGGGAGTTGCTTTAATCCGGAATTCATCAAAACTACCTGCGAGCTTTGGAGAGCGAGGTGAGACGCATCGCTCATAGAGATCCCGACTGCCGCCTTTGCCAAGGCAGGGGCATCATTTATTCCATCGCCTACCATCACTACTGGCGAAATTTTATTCAGGGATTCTATTTTTTTTAGTTTTTCATCTGGTTTAAAGCCGGCAAAATATTTTTTAATTCCTAACTCCCTGGCCAGCGCCGATACCTTTTCTTCACTATCCCCACTGAGCAGGATGGTTTCCATTCCTTTTTGATGCAGGTATGAAATAACTTCAGCCGCCTCGGGCCTTACGGTATCCGACAAATCGAACCAACCCTGCAAGGCTCCATTTTTAAAAAGGTATGCCGTATGCCCTGGTTCGGGTCGGGTTCCCTGTTTATAAAAATCAGTTGAACCCAGTTCCCACACATTTCCTTCTTTATCTTTTGCCCTCATGCCGGTTCCTTTTATTTCAGACACTTTAAACAACGGGTTTGGCACAACAGCGTCCCAAATTCGAATTACCGCCCGGGCAAGGGGATGGGTAGAGTATTTTTCGAGAGAAACAATTATTTTTTTGAACTCATCCTCATTCATTAGGGTATTCATTCCCGATAGGGTGAATTGACCTAATGTGAGCGTACCTGTTTTGTCAAAGACAACCGTTTTAATATGCTTAAACAATTCGAGACTTTTAGCATCCCTGAATAAGACTCCCTGTTTTGCGGCGCGCCCCAACCCCACGGCAATGGCAGCGGGAGTGGCTAACCCCATGGCACAGGGGCAACTGATAACAAGCACAGCTATGCTACGCATTAAAGAGGATGTGCCGGAAACATGAAACCCAAAATAATTGATCAGGAATGTGAGAATTGCGATTCCAATTACAGCCGGAACAAAAATAGCACTGATCTTATCGGCCAGTTGTTGCAAGGGCGGCCTTTCCGCCTCCGCATTTTTTACCATGGTAATAATAGTGCTCAACACCGTATCTTTTCCAACGGCAGTTACCTGGGCTTTACAACTACCATCCTCAATAATACTGCCGCCAATTAACTGGTCCTTTTTAGTTTTGGTCAGGGGTCGGCTTTCTCCGGTTAGTAAGGCTTCGCTTACTTCCACATTCCCGGAAAGAATTTTACAATCGGCCGGTACCTGCTCTCCCGTCCGAATCAAAACCAGGTCGCCCACTTTTAACTGGGCACTTTCCACCTGAAAGACCTGTTCCTGGTATTTATCGTCAAAGGCAATCATATTGGCCATTACCACCTGTTGAGCCGATAATTTTTTCAGTTCCTTTTGTGTTGCATCCACCGAAATATGTTCTACATATTCTCCCAGGAAAACCAACGTGATAATGGTAGCGGCAGTTTCATAAAAAATATAATCGGGGCCAAGGTTGCCCAGTGTTCCCACCAGGCTATACACAAATGCAGCGGTGGCGCCCATCGCAATTAATACATCCATATTGGGGTATCCCTTTCGAAGGCTTCGCAGGGCGCTCTTCCCAAAATACCCCATACCCACAAAAAATACCGGGAGGCAAATAAAAAGCTGGATCCAGGGGTTCATTAAAAAGTGGATGTGCCAGGGTAGCATGTGCAACATGAGCACCAGGGTAAACGGTAGGCAAAATAAAAACCGGTGAAGATGGGATGTAAATTTCAGGTTGAATTTATTTTGCTTAACCGGTTCGGCGGCCATGCCGGATGTAACGGTACCAGTAACCTTATATCCTAATTCGGATATACCTTGTTTTAGCCTGTCTGCAGGAATAGTACCCAAATGTTTAAAACTGATATCGCCCCCAATAAAATTCACTTTTACTTCTTCCTGACCCTCTTTCTCAAGGTATTTCCGGATAGAAAGGGCACAATTGGTGCAATGCATACCCTCAACCCGCCATTCTATTTTTTCCATAGTGCAAAATTATTTAAGGCCCGATAGAAGTGGATTGTTAATTACAAAAATATCTTTGCATCATGGTTGTGGAATTTTCATTGGAAAAGGTAAATGAAGTGGCAAAGCACCTGCTTGCCCGGGCAGAAGGCTACCAGGTACTTGCTTTGCATGGGCCCATGGGAGTAGGAAAAACCACCCTTATTACGGCTATGTGCAGGGAACTTGGCATTACCGATACCATCAGCAGCCCCACTTTTTCCATTATTAATGAGTACCAAAAGCCGGGTTCTGCTGCTGCGGTTTTTCATATCGATTTATACCGCTTACAATCGAAGGCAGAGGCAGTGAATGCCGGGGTAGAAGATTGTTTAAACAATGGAGGGCTTAGTTTTGTGGAATGGCCCGAAAAATTTCCGGAAATATTCCCACCCCAAACCCTGCATTGTAAACTAACAATTGTTGGAGAATCGCTTCGCAGGCTGGAAATAATTTTGTAAATTGATTGCCTGCTGGTGCAGACCCAAAAACTATGGCAACCAACTTTCCTTTTGTATCCCCATCTTTCTCCTATGAAACCCTGGAAGAAACCCTTGATGTAAAACCGAAAGTGGAAGAGTTATGTATCGGGATACCTCACGAAACCTCCTTTATTGAAAACCGGATAGCCCTTACACCCGATGCAGTTAGTGTTATTGTAGCCAATGGGCACAAAGTGAATATTGAGTCCAATGCGGGTATTGGCGCCAATTATTCGGATAAGGACTACAGCGATGCCGGAGCTAAAATATTGTTTTCCAAGAAGGAGGTTTTCGAAAGTGATGTAGTGGTAAAAAGCGCACCGGTGAGTGAAGAGGATTGTAATTACCTTAAGCCTAATCAATATATCATTTCGCCTATTCACCTGCCGGTGATGAAAAAATCTATCCTCGAGAAAATGATGGAGAAGCGGATTACCGCTTTAAGTTTTGAGAATTTAAAGGATGCTACAGGCCATAACCCGATTGTAAGAAGCATGAGTGAAATTGCCGGTAGCGCAGTGATGCTCATTGCAGGGCAGTACCTGAGCAATGCCAACAACGGGAAAGGGGTATTGGTAGGGGGAATCAGCGGGATCCCACCCACCAAAGTAATTATCATCGGAGCCGGTATTGTAGGAGAGTATGCTGCCCGCACGGCGCTTGCCATGGGAGCCAGTGTAAAAATATTTGACAATAGTATTTATCGGTTAAAACGATTGCAGAATAATATCAGTGGGCGTTTATGGACTTCCGTTATAGAACCTAAAATCCTGGCCAAACAATTGAAAACCTGCGATGTGGCTGTAGGAGCCCTGAGCGGTAACGGCGGGCGTACCCCGGTGGTGGTAACAGAGGAAATGGTTAGCCATATGCGCCCAGGTTCGGTGATTGTGGATGTGAGCATCGATCATGGCGGATGCTTTGAGTCGAGTGTGGTTACCACCCACGAAATACCCACATTCACCAAATATGATGTGATTCATTATTGTGTTCCCAATATTCCAAGCGGGTTTGCCCGTACTGCTTCCCAGGCCATAAGCAATATCCTCATGCCGTTGCTTCTTGAAACGGCTGATGAGGGGGGAATTGATAATGTAATTTGGCACAAAATCAATATCCGCAGTGGGATTTACCTGTTTAAAGGGTGCCTTACTAATTTTTATCTCAGCGAAAGATTCGATTTAAAATATACCGACCTCAACCTCCTCATAGCGAGCCGGCGTTAAACTCTTTTATAATCGGGAATAGAGATACGATGTGAGCAAAAGTTGATTTCATGTTCATCATTGCTGCAAACAACTATTAATTTCTCCCGGGTATGATGCGAAATTAATTCATGGTAAAGGCTTACGCCGCCAGCATCCAGGTTGGCGGTGGGCTCATCCAGCAACAAGACCGGCGCATCTGAAAAAAAGGCCTGTGCCAGTTTTAGTCTTTGTTTCATCCCACTGCTGTAATACCTGACTTGTTTGTTGATAGCATGGCTTAACCCTACCTTATGGAGGATCTTATCGAGCGGTTCGGAAAACGGTTTAAAAGCATGATGAAATTTCAGGAATTCCAATCCCGTCATTTCTTCTATCAGATCGAGGTAAGGCGCTGCAAAAGAGAAATGCCTGTATTTCTCCATTTCTTCTATGGGTTTTGCATTGGGGGATGGTTGAAAGATAACCTCTCCCTCATTATGTAAAATGGCGCCTGCCATAACCTGAAGCAGGGTTGATTTTCCGGAACCATTGGGCCCCGTGATGGCATAAGATTCTCCCGAGCGGAACTCCTGGTTCAGGTGGCGGAATATCCATTCCCGGTTATATCTTTTCCCTGTATTGTTGAGGACGATATTCATGTGGAGGATTCTACCCCTTATTCATCGTCAAGGTTTCCCTTGGCGTATCGTTTAATAATTCCACGGCCGCTTTCCCGGATGAATGTAACAATTTCATCGCGTTCATCTGTAGCCGTTAGTTCCTCCTCAATATAGTTAAGTGCCTGGGAGGTATTCATATTTTTATTGTAAATGATGCGGTAGATGTCAAGGATTTGGTTAATCCGGGTGAGGCTGAACCCTCTTCGCTTCAGTCCAACCGAGTTCACGCCCGCATAGCTCAATGGGGTGCGGCCTGCTTTAATATAGGGGGGAACATCTTTTCCCACCAGTGAGCCTCCTGAAACAAATGCATGCTGTCCAATTTGAACAAATTGGTGTACGGCACACATTCCCGCCAGGATGGCCCAATCGCCAAGTATCACATGGCCGGCAATTTGAGAGTTATTACTCAGGATGCAATTATTCCCAATAATACAATCGTGGGCAATGTGGCTGTAAGCCATTATCAGGCAGTTGTTACCCACTTTGGTTGTCCACCGGTCTTTACTTCCCCGGTTGATGGTAACAAATTCACGAATGGTAGTATTATCCCCAATTTCCACGGTGGTAGATTCGCCTTCGTATTTTAAATCCTGCGGAATACCGGCAATTACCGCACCTGGAAATACCCTGCAATTCTTTCCGATGCGGGATCCCTCCATAATGGTAACATTGCTTCCTATCCAGGTTCCTTCTCCAATTTCTACATTGGGATGGATAACGGTAAAGGGATCCACCTTCACATTGGTGGCCAGCTTGGCATTCGGGTGTATATAAGTATGCGGGTGGATCATACTACCGGGGTTTATGAGTCGTCTGGTAAAAATTCATTTTCTTGAATCAGGATTTGGGGTCTGTATTCTTGACAAGTTGTGCAGTGAATTCGCCCTCGGTACAGAGTTTATTTCCTACATAAACGCTGCCCCGCATTACACAAATTCCACGCCGGATGGGTTCAATCAGTTCCATTTTTAGAATCATGGTATCACCCGGAGATACTTTTTGTTTGAATTTGCAGTTGTCAATTTTTAAAAAATAGGTATCATATTTACCCTCAGGCATGGCATTTATGCAGAGTATACCCCCGGTTTGAGCCAGCGCTTCTATTTGTAGTACACCAGGCATTACAGGATTTCCGGGGAAATGGCCCTGGAAAAAATACTCGTTGAAGGAAACGTTTTTAATTCCAATAATAAAGTTATCCTGCAGCTCAATAATCTTATCCACCAATAGGAATGGAAACCTGTGTGGGAGTGTATTTTCTATTTGTTGCAGATTATATACGGGTGGCAGGTTGGGATCATAAACCGGAATACCCCGGGTATGCTTGTTCTTCTTTATGTATTGTTTAATTTTTTTTGCGAATTCTACATTGCTGCTGTGCCCCGGCCTGTTGGCAAGGATATTCGCCTTAATTGGGTAACCAATTAAAGCCAAATCGCCCACTACATCCAATAATTTATGCCTGGCGGCTTCATTGGGGAACCTGAGTTCGAGGTTATTGAGGTAACCTTCTTGTTTTACTTCCACTGTTTTCCTGCCAAAAGCTTTGGCCAGCCTCTCCATTTCTTCGGGGGTAACAGCCTTATCAACCACTACAATGGCATTGTTAATATCACCCCCTTTTATCAGGTTATGTTCTAGCAGGGCTTCTAATTCGTGCAGGAAACAAAAGGTACGGCAGGGAGAAATTTCATTTTTAAACAGCCTGATATTTTTCATGCTGGCATGTTGGGTACCCAGCACCGGGCTATTAAAATCTATGAGTGTGGTTACTTCAAAATTGGGAGAAGGAAGGGCCGTCATCTCCACTCTTTTCTTTTCATCATAAAAACTAATATTGGTATCGAGTGTGTACCAAACTTTAGCAGCATCCTGTTCAATAACTCCAACTTTTTCTATGATTTCCACAAAGGGATAGCTGCTTCCATCGATGATTGGGATCTCTGGCCCATTAACCTCAATCAGACAGTTATCTACACCCATACCTACCAGGGCTGCCAGAATATGTTCTACCGTGCTAATTTTTACAGCATCTTTTTCGAGCGTTGTTCCCCGGGAAGTATCCGTAACCAGGTCGCAATCCGCTTTAATTACGGGAGCCCCGGGGAGGTCGACCCGTTGAAACTGATAGCCAAAACCGGGGTTTGCGGGTTTTAAAACCATTTTTACGTTGATGCCTGTATGCAAGCCGGTTCCGGAAATAGAAACCGATTGCCCAAGGGTATGCTGTTTATCAACGTTAAAATTTTTGTCCATTCAATTAATTCAAAATTTGGGCAAAGATATTTGAAAAACACCGGAGTAAACCGCCGGGGTTAAAACTGGAACTGGAAGCTGCCAAATACCCCAAACCGGGAATACCGGGGTAATCCCGACGGGGGGGTGAGACGCCATACCAAATCGAGCCGGAAAACACGGAAGATGTTGTCTATCCCTGTACCAATTTCGGTATAATTTCCCCCATTCAAATATTTAAAATAAGTGGGCCCGTTTAAGGTTTTATTGGCTTCATTCGCCGAGCCCCATACGGTTTTAATATTCCAGAACTGCCTCCATTTTAATTTGCGGGTAAGTGGCGTGAACCGAAACAGCCCGGATCCTACATTATGTTCAATATTTATTCCGGCAAATTGATCGCTGATATATTCGAACCGGTTCATCAGATTGAACGTGTTTTTATTATAATAGTAAATGTCGTTACCCGGTTGAACTTCCAGGAAGATGAACGGGAGGGTACCCCATACTTTTCCAGCATAAGCTTTATAAGATAAAGTTCCCAGTGGCGAAATTTTCATTTTATCCTGGATGCTGAGGTCTAATTTGGTATAGTCGTAAGCGCTTTGTAAAATCCCTTTAAAACCCTTTGTGGCTACGAGTTCCACAACCGGGTATTTAGAGCCTAAAGAATATCGGAAATAATCTCCTTCAAAGAATTGTTCCAAAAAGGCAAACCTTAATTTCAATGCGATTTCGAAACTGGTGAGGGCGGCCCCGCTTTTTACAGGATAATCCGATTTGGGAGGCAGGTTGAGCAGGGGGGTAAATTGTTTTCGGGCAAAAAAAACTTCCGTAGAAAACCCTTTTCCCCATTCTTTAAAAATTTCGAATCGGTAATCCTCCGTTTTCAGGTATTTTCTTTTTGAATTTGGTTTTCGGATGGCAAGGGTAAAGATATTATCCTGGCTCACTTCTCCGTAATTGCTGATACCATTATCTACATCCTTACTGTAAGAAGCATGAAGTCTGAACCGATTGGGATCACGCTTTAAAATCCAGAATGCCTCCCCCATACCTTTCAGTTCTTTGTCTTTCGTGCCATAGGCAAGGTAACCGTGGAGGTAAATATTCTTATTGAATTTGGTATTGGTACCCAGGTCGAACCGGAATCGGGTACCCTCCCAGGCATTGGCGCTTATCCAGTTAAACCAGGGGCCAATTTCCAGGTTACCTACATCTTTATACCCGGTACCGATAAATTTCAGGGTGTTTTGTAATTTTTGGAACTTGGGCATTTCCAACAGCCTGTCGATGGTGGTATAAATCGCTTTTTCATTGGTGGAAAGGGTATCGTGCCGCAACGTTTTCCAGGTAGAATCAGAATAGCTATAAATATCCGGAGCGGTTATGATTTTTTCTTCAATATTCTGATCTTTAAAAGCCAGGGTAAGGGAATCGGAATTCACCACAATATCCCGGTAGGAGGTAGTTTTCCTTCCAATCAGGGCAAGTGATTTTTTCCCAAGTACCTTGAAATCAGCAAAAAATTTATCGCGTTTTAAAAAGTAGATGCTATCGTTAATTTGTTGGAATTCCTGAAAAATACTCACCTTATCGATGAAATTGATGTTCGCCTCTCTGCCAATGAACATCGATATTTTTTGTATTTGGAAAGTTTTACTCACCACCCAGGCATCTCCCAAAAAGGTATTTTGCCCCGGCCGTTTTGGCCTGAAGGTAAAATGAAATACCCGCTGACCGTTTATTAGCTGGGTATCCACCACATTAAAATTGTAATACACATCGGCATTGTCGTTAAAGGGGCTGATGAAGTCTTTATCCATCACATTCACATAATTGCTATAAACGTTTACGTTTTGGTTCATTACGCCCAGGAGCCGGGTAATACTTTCATTTTTAAATCCCTTTGTTTTTGAGGCTGTGATGTATTCTCTAAATTTCCTGGGAGACCGCTGATAAGAGTAATCGCTCAGGGTTTCAACCAGATAGGCAGGGAGGAAGGGTTCACTTTCAGAAGTGCTGTCGATGTTGTTAAATACAAAGGAGAAGGGTTTAAAGAGAAAATTTTTTTTTGCCTTTTCTGGATTAAAATTTTTCAGATCAACCTCCAGTTTATTATAGCTTTGGTAAGCAAAATTTGAAAAGTTGTACCGGTTGTACATTTTCTTTTTGCTCATAATCTTTTTCCAGAGGAAGAGGCCTTTGTTTACTTTAGCTCTTACCACCACTTCTCCATTGCTTATACCTCTTTGCATTTCAATGAGAACGGCTTTATCGGGGATAATAGCGGAGGCCGGGAGTTTTGCCTCTTCATAACCCACGTAAGATACTACCAGTTGATCGGTACTGTCGGAACTTAACGTAACGGTAAATCTTCCCAAACTATCCGTTATCATACCGTTCCCGGCCTTTGCAAAGTAAACCGATGCAAAAGCGATGGGTTCGCGGGTATGCCCATCTACCACCATACCAGAAATAGTTTGGCCAATCGTTGAATGGGAGAGGGCAGAAAAAATAAAAATCAGGATGTGTGGCAGAAACCTTTTCACAAAATCAAAAATAAATTCCGTTGCGGATTGGTGAACCCCGGGTAAAAACCTTAAGGGAATTTTAGTCTTCTTTATTTTCGGTAGATAATTCAAGCACCAGTTTTTCCAGTTCCTGGATTCTTTTTTCTAAAAGCGGCAGGTTCCTGGATAAAGCCTGGCTGCGTAAAGCGGCCGTATAATCAAATGCAGGAGAGCCGGTAACTGCTGTATTTGGATTTTTTATGGATTTACTTACCCCACTTTGTGCATTAATTTTTGAACCGTCTGCAATTTGAATATGCCCCACAATACCAACCTGCCCTCCAATCATCACGTTTTTCCCAATCTTGGTACTTCCGCTTATCCCGGCCTGGGCGGCAATTACCGTGTTGCTGCCAATTTCTACATTATGGGCAATTTGCAACAGGTTGTCGAGTTTGGCACCGGCCCGGATGCAGGTACTTCCGATGGTGGCCCTGTCGATGGTGGTATTGGCGCCAATTTCCACGAAATCTTCTATCACCACATTGCCAATTTGGGGAACTTTTTGAAAGCTGCCATCTTTTTGCGGGGCGTATCCAAAACCGTCGCTACCGATAACCGTACCGGCATGAATAACTACGTTTTTGCCTACCACGCAATCATGATAAATTTTTACCCCTGCATGGAGGATGCTGTTATCGCCTACCGTCACATTATTTCCTAAAAACACCTGTGGGAATATCTTCACGTTGTTTCCAATCACTACATTTTCGCCGATATAAGTCATGGCGGCGAGGTAAACATTTTCGCCTATTTTGGCGGTTGGGTGGAGGTATACCGGCTCCTGAACCCCGCTTAATTGCTGGGTGCGGATTTGCTGGTATTTATCTAACAGGATGGCAAAAGCGCTATAGGCATCCGGAACCCTTATAAGGGTTGCCTTAATTTGATTCTTAAGCTGAAGATTTTCATTAATGATGATAATATCAGCCTTGGTACTATACAGAAATTCCTCGTATTTGGGATTTGCGAGGAAGGAGAGTTGGCCAATTTTGGCATCTTCAATTTTTCCAAAAGAGGAAACCGTTACCGTTTCGTCTCCTTCAATAGTTCCGCCAATAATTTGTGCGATTTGCCCGGCACTAAATAGCATAAGTTTTACGTTTTAAGCAGGTCCATTATTGGCACCTACCTAAGGTAGCAAATGTAATATTTTTTTATGGTGCCTTTTAGGTTTTCATTGATGAGTGCGTTATTCACCTCCGAAATATCTTTAACAGTGCCATCTTTAAACAGGATGTGGATACGCTCATTTTCAAAATTATAGGTACGGCTTTGGGCTGTTCCCGAAAAGGCGAGCCAGGAAGCATCCTCCAGGCTGATATTCAACTTTCCGGCCACTTCATTCAGTTTTTCTTCGAGGATAAAGGAAGGAACCGGTTCCTGGAAATATTTCACTTTCAGCAGGTGGCGGTTTAACAATCCCCTGCAAAGGATACCTAACACCATGTCTTCATGCTGGCTCCAGTTTTTTATAGCCATCAGCACATCGTAATCGTCGATGCTGCAAAATTTTTCGAGGGTGATGTTTTCGCGCGGATTGTTGATAAAACTATTCAGGGGTTCCTGGCAAACAGCGCCCACCTGCCTGGCACGGCGAATGATGCGCACCAGCATTTGTTCGGCGCTAACCACGGTTTTGTGTAAATAAACCTGCCAATACATCAACCGGCGGGCTATCAGGAATTTTTCTATGGAATAAATGCCTTTTTCCTCTACCATCAATTCGCCGTTATGCACAGTGAGCATTTTTAAAATACGGTCGTAGGCAATGGTTCCTTCACTCACCCCGGTGAAAAAGCTATCCCGGGAGAGATAGTCCATACGGTCTACATCCAATTGCCCGCTTACCAACTGGTGCAGAAATTTTTTATGATAATTCCCCGTGAAAATTTCGAGCGCCATATCCAGTTTACCGCTCATGGCCTCATTGAGCGATTTAATCATGAGTACGGAAAGTTCCTCATGATGTTTTCCGGGAACCAATTCGTGCTCCAGCGCATGAGAGAATGGTCCGTGCCCCATATCGTGCAACAGGATCGCAATTTTTGCAGCGCGTTGTTCACCGGGGCTTATTTCAACTCCTTTTGAGGTGAGTTCCTGCAAAGCAGAACGCATGAGGTGATATGCACCTAAGGCATGGTGCAGCCGGGTGTGCACCGCTCCCGGATAAACCAGGTGGGCCATGGCCATTTGGTAAATACGTCGCAATCGTTGAAAATACGGATGCGCAATAATATCGTTTACCAGTTCATCATCAATACTGATAAAACCGTAAACGGGGTCGTTAATGATTTTATGAAATGCCATACCGGCTTGCTGTTAAAAGTATTACAAAGTGATGCAAAGCTACAAATGCACAATTCAAAAAACTAAATTTGTAAGGATGGCATTTATGGATCAGTAATTCTTCAGGAAAAACAATCACATTATGAGTATTGCAAAAATTTTATGGGTGGATGATGAGATCGACAGCCTCACTTCCCAAATCATGTTTCTTGAAAATAAAGGATATGAAGTGGAAACCCGTACAAATGGTTTCGATGCCGTGGAATTTGTGAAAGATAATATTGTGGATGTGGTTTTGCTGGATGAAACCATGCCGGGAATCACCGGGTTG
This sequence comes from uncultured Ferruginibacter sp., assembly GCA_964647915.1. Lineage (GTDB taxonomy): Bacteria > Bacteroidota > Bacteroidia > Chitinophagales > Chitinophagaceae > Ferruginibacter. The sequence continues at coordinate 117,278 of CAZYKA010000005.1, forward strand.
CAAACCCTTCAGCAAATAAAAGAAAATAACACAACCCTGCCCGTGGTGCTCATCACGAAGAATGAAGCGGAAAACCTGATGGATGAGGCCATCGGGAGCCATATTTCAGATTACCTCATTAAACCGGTAAACCCCAACCAGGTATGGTTGAGCCTGAAAAAGATTATTGATAATAAACGACTGGTTGCAGAGAAAACCACCTCTGCCTACCAGCAGGAATTCCGCACCCTGTTTATGGCATTGAATGATAACCCGGGATACATGGAGTGGATGGAAATATACCGTAAGTTGGTGTTTTGGGAGTTGGCCATCAGTAAAAGCGATACACCCGAAATGAAAGAAGTGTTTGAATCGCAGAAGCAGGAAGCTAACATCGAATTTTTTAAGTTCATTTCAAAGAATTATGCATCCTGGGTATCCCCGCTTAGCACCAATGCTCCCATCATGAGCCACAACCTCATGAAATATAAAATCCTCCCCCATCTCGAGAAAGGGGTTCCTCTTTTCTTTGTCCTTATCGATAATCTCCGGTACGATCAATGGAAAACCATACAGCCCATCTTTGCAGAAAGCTTCCGTATTCAGGAAGAGGATATGTTTTATTCCATTTTGCCTACTGCCACCCAATATGCACGAAACGCCATATTTGCCGGGATGCTCCCAATCGAAATTGAAAAGCATTTTCCTTCCCAATGGAAAAACGATGATGAGGAAGGAGGAAAAAATTTATTTGAAGAAGAGTTTTTTCGAGCCCAATTGAAAAAACAAGGGAAGTCCGATTTGAAAGTGTCCTATACCAAAATTACCAATAACAATGATGGTCAGAAATTGGTTGATAACATCCATAACTTCCTACAAAACGACCTGAATGTGATTGTGTACAATTTTATGGATATGTTGAGCCACGCCCGTACAGAAATGGAGGTGCTTAAGGAACTGGCGGGCGATGAAACCAGTTACCGGAGTATTACCAGCAGTTGGTTCGAGCATAGCCCCCTGCACCAGGCATTAAAGAAAATTGCAGAGAAAAAAATCACCCTTATTGTGGCCACCGACCATGGCACCACCCGGGTAAAAACTCCCGTGAAGGTGATTGGCGACAAGCAAACCACCAGCAACCTGAGATATAAGCATGGCCGGAATTTAAATTTCGAAGCCCGCGATGTGCTTGCTTTTAAAGATCCCAGGGAGGCGGGCCTGCCAACGCCCAACGTAAATTCCAGTTTTATTTTTGCCAAGGGCGATTTGTTTCTTTGCTATCCCAATAATTACAACCATTATGTAAATTATTACCGGAACACATTTCAACACGGAGGAATAAGCCTGGAGGAGATGATTGTACCTGTAATCCGGTTAACGAACAAATAATCTGTTTGGCTGTTTAGATAAGTATCCACAGCCTGTGGAGAATGCTTTTTTATATAGAGGCAGAAAATAGGGAAGTTGCAGGATACTAAATTGAAATAGGGAGCAGCGGAGATATGAAATACACACAATCCAACCTCGATAAGATTGAAGATATTGTTGCAGAAAGCGGGTATATTATCCGGTACGAACGCGGGAATTTTCAAAGCGGATATTGTATCCTCCAGGAAAAAAAAGTGGTGGTGCTGAATAAGTTTCTGCAAACCGAAGGGCGGATTAACACCCTCATCGATCTTTTGCCCCAGCTCGATATTCCATTTGATGCGCTTACCCACCAAAGCCAGAAGTTGTTTGAAGAAATTTCGGCGATGGAATTGCAACAATCCTAAATTGTCTTTGCCTTCTCTGCCGGAAATTATTATTTTACAGTATGGTTTCGCCCGGTTTAAAGATCACTTTTCTGGGAACCGGCACCAGCAGCGGAGTTCCCATGATAGCCTGCCATTGCAGGGTTTGCAGTTCTCCCGACCCCAAAGATAAAAGGCTGAGAAGCAGCATAATGGTAGAATCTGAGACCACCCGGCTGGTGGTAGATACCACCCCCGATTTTAGGTACCAGATGCTTCGCGCCCATGTGGAAAAACTGGATGCGGTAATATTTACGCATCCCCATAAAGACCATATTGCGGGGCTGGACGACATCCGCGCATTTAATTACTTTCAGCAACAGCCCATGAAAGTATTTGCCAACCAGCCTACGCAAACGGCTATACGCAGAGAGTTTTCCTATATATTTTCGGATGAAAAATACCCCGGTATCCCGCAGGTTGATATGATTGACATTACCGACCGGCCATTTATGGTGGGCGATATTGAGGTGGTGCCGGTGAAAGTGTGGCACCTTCGGATGCCGGTGCTTGGCTTCCGGTTTCGGAATTTTACCTACATCACCGATGCGAACCGGATTGAAGATTCTGAAATGGAAAAAATTTCAGGTTCCGAATACCTGGTGTTAAATGCCCTGCGGAAAGAACCTCATATTTCTCATTTCACGCTTCACGAAGCCGTTTCATTATCTCAGCAGCTCGGTATCCCGCAAACCCGGTTCACCCATATCAGCCACCAGTTGGGCCGCCACCAGGAAGTGAACAGCCTGCTTCCGGAAGGCATGGAATTGGCGTATGATGGGCTAGTCATCTATGCAGGATGAACGACTTATTTTTTTAATGTTATTCTAAAACAAAAAGAATTTAACAGGCGTTTATTATTATTCATTTCTGGCGCCTAAAAGGGTGGCGTTCATTTTTTCGAGTCTGTCCAGTCTTTCGTTCAGTTCTTCCAGTTTTTTTGTTTGTTGTTCAATAATTTCCTGTTGTTCCTGAACGGCCTTTACTAAGGGTACCACAAATGTTTCGTAGCTAAGGCTGTATGCTTCCTTAACACTTTTAACCTTCATTACACCGCTAAACCGGAACCCGGCCTCCAGGGCGGCCTGTTCTACTTCCTGGGCAAGAAAGCCGTTCATCCGCATCGTATCTACCTGGTGTTTTTCGGGAAAATCGGCGGTCATTTTGTTTCCTGAAACGGCCAGCATATCATCCAGTTTCTGGTAATAACTTACCGGTTTCAGTTTCAAAATAAAATCGAGCCCCTTTATATCTTCTTTTACCTCCGATTTCATCCTGGCATCGGAGTACACCGTCCAGGGTTTGTAGCCGCCGATCCAGGAAGTGGCACCATTGCCTATAAAAACCTGGTTAGAAGCTCCGTTAAACCACCCCTGATTACCAATACTTACGGTGCTATTAAAAGAGGAGTTTGTTCCTGAACCATGTCCAATGGCTACATTATAAAGCCCCGTAGTATTATATAATAATGCCTGATCACCAATTGCCACATTGCCAATTCCAGTAGTATTTGAGAAAAGTGCGTAATATCCATTGGCCGTATTATTGCCTCCAGTAGTATTTGAGAAAAGTGCGTAATATCCATTGGCCGTATTATGATTTCCAATGGTATTATTAAATAATGACTGAACACCAATTGCCACATTCTCATTTCCTGTAGTATTCGAGTAAAGCGCCTGATATCCATTGGCCGTATTTTTTTCTCCTGTAGTATTCGAGTAAAGCGCC
>CAZYKA010000005.1:120877-124101 GCA_964647915.1 uncultured Ferruginibacter sp.
AAAGCCCCCCTGCCAATGGCAATATTCGAATACCCGCTGGTATTGCTATACCCGGCATTTGTACCCAAAAAAACATTTCCGGTTACCGGGCTTATTTGCCCAGCATACAAATTATTTACTTTAAAGGTTAATGGTTGGTTATCGGTGGTACCCAAAAAGTGGGTTGCGGGGTTTATGCCACTGTTTCCGGTTAAAAGCCAGCCCGGTGTGGCTGCGCCAAGGCTCGTCCATCCACTACCGTTATAATAATAAAACCCTGCGGTATTATCGGTTTGAAATACCATCAGCCCCGTGGCAGGAGAGGCAATGGCATCTCGCTGTGCCATCGAGACCCTCGGTATTAATAACCCCTTAGTAGCGCTCTTTACATCCAGCATGGCGCTGCTGTGCGCCGCCGAGCCATCATTATTAATGGCTACATTTTGCGCAAAAATGGAAACAGGAATGAACAGGAGAATTAAAATAACCTTTAGCATGAGTTTTCATTTTTAATAAATAATAATTAAAAACAGAAACTGTATGTAAGGAGCCAAAAGGGGTAAATTATAGGATAAAGAAACGAACGAAAAAAGTACAAATAGAAAGGATAATATATCTTCCTTCCGATAAAAATATGTAATAAATAATGTTTACAGCCTGATTCCTTTCAGAATATGGAAAAATCAGGTGTGGATTGGGTTAGGCAGAATTGAAATGAGGTGATTTTGCAGGAATAGAATAGGGGCTTTATATTTTTATTTCCTCAATAACCTTTTTAAAGTGGAATCCCACCCTTAATTCAAATGAAAAGCCTGAAAAAGAATTTACCTGGAAAAGCAATACGGGCTGGTGCAGCCCTTCGTATTGGACGCCCTGTTGTTCATTTAAAAACCGGGGGTTGGAATATATTCCTGCCGGTTGAAAATTTCCTCAGTCAAACTAAATAAACTTCAGCTAACAATATTTCAAATGCTTCCCCGATTTATTTCCTTTGGATGATGAAGCCCCGGCATCAATCTTATTTCTATCATTCCCGAAAAGAACGGAACGCTCTTATCATTTTATTATCTCTGTGCTTTATTTGTGCTGCTTTGCCTCATTTATATATCCTGATGCATAAAGATGCTTCCTTTTCAAATTTGGTTACCCCTGAAGTAAGGGAATGGATTAAATTAACCTCGGAAAAAAAGTATCCTGCGTCTCACCGGCTGGGCGCTATTCCCGATTCATCGCCGGCCGGATACCGGGCAGAAAAGTTCGTATTCGATCCCAACACGGCCTCTGTTGCCGATTTCCGCAGGTTGGGTCTTTCCGAAAAGCAGGCAACTGTAATCTATAATTACCGCCAGAAGGGAGGGAAGTTTCGCCATCCTGCCGACATCCGAAAAATTTGGGGAATCTCCACCGGGCTTGCCCAGGAACTGGAGCCTTTTATTCAAATAAAAGAAACGGGTGGGCAGAAATTGGAATGGAAGGAAGATAGAAAATGGATACCCAAACAGGTAAAAACAGTAAATATTAATACCGCCGACAGCCTTCAATTTCTTAGCCTTCCGGGAATAGGCCCCGGGTTTACTTCGCGCATTTTGAAATTCAGAGGAAGGCTCGGAGGCTTTATTTCGGTAAACCAGTTGGCAGAGGTGTATGGCCTGCCCGATAGTGTATTCCAAAAAATAAAGCCCTATTTAAAGTGTGAGCCGGGCCAGGTAAAAAGGATGAATATCAATACCGCGCCACAGGATGAACTGGGGCAGCATCCCTATATACGATACCACCTGGCAAAATTGATTATAGCCTACCGCAATCAGCATGGAAATTTTAAAGAATTGGAAGATTTAAAGAAAATCATGATTTTAACCGACAGCCTGTATAACCGGATAAATCCATATTTATCGATAAATTAAAAACTAACAGTTGTTAGTGTATGCAGGATTTTTTACCTTGCGGCCCAACGATTGCCTAATTATATGGATTTTACAACCAGCGAACTCTCTGCCCAGGTGGCAGAATCTGCCAAAAATTTTGCCCAACAATACATCAGGCCTCATTTAATGGAATGGGACGAATCCCAGGAATTCCCTGTTCATATTTTTAAAGAACTGGGCAAACTGGGAATGATGGGTGTATTGGTGCCTGAGAAATACAACGGCACCGGTCTGGGATACTTTGAATATAGTACCGTGATTCAGGAGATCGCTAAAGTGTGTGGTTCCATTGGGTTAAGTGTGGCTGCGCACAATTCCCTTTGTACCGGGCACATCCTTTATTTTGGGAATGAAGAGCAAAAACAAAAATATTTGCCTAAACTGGCTACTGCCGAATATATTGGTGCCTGGGGACTAACGGAAGCGAATACCGGTAGTGATGCAGGAAATATGAGGGTTACCGCAGTGAAGGATGGTGACAACTGGATTATTAATGGTGCCAAAAGCTGGATCACGCATGGAATAACCGGTGATGTGGCCGTAGTAATTTGCCGCACAGGAGAACCCCGTGCAAAAAATAATTCCACTGCGTTTATTGTTGAGCGTGGTACAAAAGGGTTTATGGGAGGAAAGAAAGAAAATAAACTCGGTATGCGCGCCAGCGAAACCGCAGAAATGATATTTGATAACTGCGTCATTCCCGATGAGAACAGACTTGGAAATGTGGGTGATGGGTTTAAACAAGCCATGAAGATTTTAGACGGAGGCAGGATTTCTATTGCCGCTCTTTCCCTGGGAATTGCCAGAGGAGCTTATGAGGCGGCAGTGCAATATGCAAAAGAAAGGCACCAGTTTGATCAGCCTATTGCAAACTTTCAGGGCATCTCCTTTAAGCTTGCCGATATGGCCACCAAAATTGCAGCGGCTGATATGCTGATTAAGCAGGCTTGTTATTTAAAAAATCAGGGCAAACCCATGACCAAAGAATCGGCTATGGCAAAGTATTATGCCAGCGAAATTGCCGTGGAAATAAGTACCGATGCCGTTCAGGTTTTTGGCGGGTATGGATATACCAAGGATTTTCCGGTTGAAAAATTTTACCGCGATAGTAAGTTGTGTACCATTGGAGAAGGCACCAGCGAAATTCAGAAAGTGGTAATTGCCCGGGAAGTGCTGAAATAGGTTCGGGTTCTTTAGTAGACATTTTTTTTTAAGGGTTTTGTTGAGTTATTTTCCCCCTGCTGTTGGTAGTTTGTAACTACGGATTTGCTGAAATTTTATTCTTACGCCGCCGCATGATCTTCAGATTCTCTGCGAAAA
>CAZYKA010000005.1:124201-131194 GCA_964647915.1 uncultured Ferruginibacter sp.
TTTGCTGAAATTTTATTCTTACGCCGCCGCATGATCTTCAGATTCTCTGCGAAAAGATTCTATATTAAATTTCTATAGCCACGAATGCACGAATAAATGCACCTGCTGTTGGTAGTTTGTAACTACGGGTTTGCTGAAATTTTATATATCCAATGTTGCACACTAAGGATAGCTGTGGAAATGCACCTGCTTGGAAGATGGGTTTTAGGGTAAAGAAATTTTAACCTGCACTAAATATTCTTCGGTCAGAATTCTTTATATAATTATTTTTTGATCCTATTTTTACCCCCGGGGAGGGGGCAGCAAAGGCGAAGCTTTTTTAGCCCCAAATAAAATCATCCTTAAAACAGGATAATTTATTCCGAATTCGGGGGTGTTGATATTCCCTCACTTCCAAAACTTCAGCAACAAAATATATTTAAACCCCTCCTGAATTTTCTTCGGCAAAAATCTTAGGTTTAAATTTTCTATGGTCTTATTTTTACCCCCGGGGAGAGGCAGCAACAGACTATTAATTTTTCTTCAGCCATTCGTAAACTTCTCCCAACGGCAGGTAAGCCGAAAAGATAAATCCTCTGGTGGTTCAGGAGAATTTCAACAAAAAAAATTATCCGAAACTGAATTTACTTTAATCTGTTTGCTTGGATTGAATTTTTCTCCTTCCTATTTTTACCCCCGGGGTGGGGGCAGCAAAGTGTCTTCAAAAACTTACTTTCAGGCACTCTCTTAAAACTGATATTTCTTTTTTACACCAGAAACACAACAAATGTTTTCTGCTCCCTGATAACACTAAAATCTAAGGTTCATTTCCTTTTTGTTTGCATTCGGAGACCTTTCCCGAAAAAGTTTATAATAAAAACTTGAAAGCCGCACCTTTTGGGATGCGGCTTTAATAAAATTGAAGCATTAAGTTAATTATCCTCCAAAAAGGCCGCTCAGTTTATCTTTTACCGAATCAATCAGTCCTTCTGCTTTATCGCCCACCGCTTCTCCGGCATTTTCTCCTTTCGCAAAAAGACTATCCACCGCGCCTGCAACCATTGGAAACTTCTCCTTTATATAATCCGTAACGGTATGGATTACTTTTTCAGCCTGTTCGCCGCTGATTCCTGCTTTCTCTACGAGTTGGTTGATGAGTTCCTGCATGTTTATTTATTTAAAAGTGAAAAATAATTATTCGGTATCGTATCGGTCAACGCGCTCAATTCCCGGAAGTTTTAATAGTTCGTTTACCAGTTTATCCAATTCCTCCTTATCGTGAACGAATACTTTCACATTCCCGTTAAAGATACCATCCTGAGCTTCTATTGTCATGGCAGAAATGTTAAACTTAAGTTCCCCGCTTATGAGGTTGGTAATTTTATGAATTACACCCACATCATCGAGGCCAATAATTTTAAGCCCGGTGAGGAATGAAATTTCCTTATTCTTGGCCCACTTTGTTTTCACCACACGGTGGCCATAGTTAGCCAGTAACCGGGCGGCATTGGGGCAACTGGTGCGATGGATCTTCAGTCCTTCGCCGGTGGTGATGAAACCAAAAACGTCGTCTCCGGGAATAGGCTTGCAGCAATTTGCCAGGGTGTACATGATCTTATCGCTGCTTTCACCAAATATGATCAATTCGGCGTCCTTATCTTTTTTACTCTGCGACTTGCTGGCAGTTTCGGTTAGTTCCGGTTTTTCGTCTGGTTGTTTTGGGGGTTTGGGCGGAAGTAATTTGTCTCCGTGAACTACAAATTCTTTTAGTTCTTTGAGGTCGATCTTTTTCTGCGCAATTTCATAAAGCAGATCGAGGCTGCTGTTGATCTTATAAAAATTGGCTATTTCTTCAATATTGGTTTGGTTAAAAACGGCGCCCATCCCTTCCATTTTCCTTTGAAGAATGTATTTTCCTTCTTCGGCAATCAGCCTTTTTTCTTCTTTAAGGGTATCCTTTATTTTGGCTTTTGCCTTGCTGGTTACCACATGTTTGAGCCATTCTGCATTGGGTTTTTGCTTGGCGCTGGTAATGATTTCAATCTGGTCGCCACTTCGCAATTTATAGCTGATGGGTACCAGTTTATGGTTCACTTTGGCACCAATGCATTGCGATCCCACTGCAGTGTGTACACTAAATGCAAAATCGAGGGCGGTAGCGCCTATGGGAAGGGTTTTGATATCGCCCTTTGGGGTATAAACGTAAATTTCTTCGGTGAGGAATGAGGTTTTAAAATCTTGTAAGAAATCGAGGGAGTTGCCTTCCTGATTGCCGAGAACTTCCCTTATTTGTTGGAACCATTTATCAAACCGGTTCTCCTCTTCTTTTCCCTCCTTGTATTTCCAGTGGGCGGCAAGTCCCTTTTCGGCGATTTCATTCATACGCAGGGTGCGTATTTGCACTTCCACCCATTTACCCTGTGGCCCCATAACGGTGGTGTGTAACGCTTCGTATCCATTGTTTTTGGGATTGCTCAGCCAGTCGCGAAGCCGCTCTGGCGAAGGGTTGTAGGCGTCTGTAATAATACTGTACACCTTCCAGCAATCTTCTTTTTCCTTTTCCTGCGGCGAATCCACAATAATGCGAATAGCGAAAAGGTCGTACACTTCCTCAAATGAAACGCCCTTCTTTTTAATCTTATTCCAAATGGAATGAATACTTTTTGGTCTTCCATAAATTTCGAAATGGAGGCCGGCACGTTCCAGCTTTTCTTTTAAAGGCCGGATGAAATCATTGATATACCTGGTTCTTTCTCTTTTGGTATCCTGGAGTTTTTGGGCAATGTAGCGGTAGGTATCCGGTTCCATGTATTTCATGGCCAGGTCTTCCATCTCAGTTTTGATATTGTAAAGCCCCATGCGATGGGCTAGGGGGGCATACACATAAATGGTTTCGGATGAAATTTTTAGTTGCTTTTCACGGTTCATGCTTTCCAGGGTACGCATATTATGCAACCGGTCGGCAAGTTTTATCAGGATTACCCTCGGATCGTCTGTTAAGGTGAGCAGGATTTTTTTAAAATTTTCCGCCTGTTTGCTGGTGTTGGAATCCATCACGCTAACATTGGAAATCTTGGTTAATCCATCTACAATACGGGTAATTTCGGAACCAAACTCCTGTTGAATGTCGGCAAGGGTAATATCAGTATCTTCCACCGTATCGTGCAAGAGGGCACAAATGGTAGAACGGACTCCCAGGCCAATTTCCTCCACACAAATTTTAGCCACTGCCAAAGGGTGCAGGATATAAGGCTCTCCGCTTTTTCGCCGCATGGTTTTGTGGGCCTCGGCAGCCATCTGAAACGCATTGCGAATCATGATTTTATCGCCCGGTTTCATTTTTCGTTTGAGAGCCCGGAGCAAGGCCCTGTACTGACGAAGAATCTCTTTTTTTTCTTCCTCTTCGGAAAGGTTATAAATGGGGGGAGCTGCTACTTTTTGCATGGGGCAGTTACGAATTTACCTTAAAATCACGATTTTTTTAAAGCTTACGGCACCGGGAACAAATAATTACTCAATTTAACCCTGGTACTATACTTCCGGATGAAAATAAAGCCCTAATTTTGCATCCCCAATCGCGGATGTGGCGAAACTGGCAGACGCACCAGACTTAGGATCTGGCGGAGCAATCCATGTAGGTTCGATTCCTATCATCCGCACCAAATCAACCAGGAACCGGGCATTCCGGTTCCTTATATTTTAAAAGTTACTATTATGGCAGTTGTAGAAAGGGAAAATATCGGCCTTCTGAACGATAAACTAACTGTAAAGATTACAAAAGAAGATTATCTCCCCGCATTCGACAAAAAACTGAAAGAATATTCCAAAACAGCAAACATCCCAGGGTTCCGGAAAGGGATGGTTCCTTCGGGAATGATCAAAAAAATGTACGGCCCCTCCATATTTAATGATGAGGTGTTACGCACAGTGGAGAAGGAATTATTTTCTTATCTGAATTCAGAGAAGCCAGACATTTTCGCTCAACCCTTGCCATTATCAAACGATATCCGAATGGATATGAACAACCCTTCGGATTTTAATTTTGATTTTGAAATCGGGCTTAAACCAGTTTTTGAAATGCCTGATTTTGCTAAGGCAAAACTTTCCCTGAACAAGGTAGCAGTTACCCAGGAAATGCTGGAAGAGGAAGCAGACAGGCTGCAAATGAAAGCCGGTAAAATGACCGAGCCGGAAATTATTGATAACGACAATAACGTGCTTAACCTCCTGTTCACCGAATCAGATGAAGGCGGAAATCCGGTTGAAGGGGGAATTAAAAAGGAGAATTCTGTACTGCTCAAATATTTTACGCCCTCACTGCAAAAGGAATTAATGGGTAAAAAGGCCGGAGACAACCTGGTTTTCCAACTGAACAAAACCTTTGAAGGCGATAAGCTGGAGATGATGCTGCATGATCTGGGACTTGATCCACACGACAAAAATGCCGGTGAAAAATACTTCCGCCTGGATATCGAAAAACTGGGTTTGGTGGAAAAACGCGAGTTGAATGAAGACTTTTTTAATGAAGTGTACCCGGGTAAGGATATTAAATCGGAAGAAGCCTTTAAAGAAATCCTGAAGGGCGAAATTGAAAAATATTGGTCGGCGCAATCTGCCAATCAACTGCACGATCAGATCTATCATTTTCTGGTTGATGAAACCAAAATGGAATTCCCAGAGAAATTCCTGAAGCGCTGGCTCCAAACCAGTGGGGAGAAACCGAAAACGGAAGAAGAAGCCGAATCGGAATTCCCTGGATTTAGCAATCAGTTAAAATGGACGTTGATCAGCGATAAATTGGCAGTAGATAATAAGCTGGATGTAAGCCAGGAAGAAATCCGGGAATACATGAAGAACGAAGTATCCAGATATTTCGGACAAATGAATTTGGGTGAGAATATGGATTGGCTGGATGGGTATGTAGACCGGATGATGAAAGACGAGAAGCAACTGGAAGCCACCTATCGCAGGGCGTCTGCTGAAAAATTGTTTAACTGGTTGGTAAGCCAGGTTTCACCGGTTGAAAAAACGGTTACTCCGGATGAGTTAAATGCAATGCAGCACCATCACCAGCATTGATTAGATAAATTAGATTAAAAATATAAAGGGGAGCAAATTTTGCTCCCCTTTATATTTAACAGCTTAGGTTGCGTTATTTTGGGTTTCCATCTACATCCATTTCTGTTATCTCATATCCCAACTTCTCTAATTTGGGCAAGATAGTAGCCTTATCCCCAACCAAAATGATATTGAATTTATCGTAGGTAATCCATTTCTTAGCCAGGGCATCTATTTCGGATTTTGAAATGGAAGATAAAATCTTGTTTTGTGCTGTTACATAATTGGCAGGCAGATTATAATCGAGAATTCGTTTTATGAAGGCAGCTTTTTGGCTTCCGGTCTCATACATCAAGGCATCCCGTTGGCCAATGGCATTTTTGGTGAAAGTAAGCTCCTCTTCGGTAACGCCCTTTTCAACATAGGATTTTATATCTTCCATCAGGGCACTCAGCGCGCTATCCGTTGCATTGGCACGAATGCCTGAACTAAAGGTGAAGGCACCACCATATTCATCCCCGGAAAAAGACGACCTCGCCCCATAGGTCCAGCCCTTTTCTTCTCTTAGGTTCATATTTAAAATACTATTAAAACTACCTCCCAACGGGAAGTTCATCAGTCCAGCCCGGTAGAATTCGCCCGTGGCATCATATTTTAATTTGGTAAGGTAACCCACCCGAAATTCTGTTTGTGCTGCATTTGGCACATCCACCAGGTAAATTTTTGTTTTAGAAATTTCCGGAGTGTTTCCTGTCAATTTTGGAAGGTCTATTTTTTTATTAGGCAGGTTATTCAAAAAATGAAGTTTGGGTAGAATTTCTGTTTCTGTGATATCTCCCACTATTACTACATTGGTTCCCTGACTACTGATCCAATTATTATAATAATCCCTCACATCCTGGAGGCTTAGATTACTTACTGTATGCTCGGTTCCTTCCTGCCTCATCCCCCAAATAGAACCCTGGCCATAGTTGATTTTGTTGTATACCGCACTGGCAATTGATTGTGCGTTTGCCCGGTAGGTTTTAAATGCAGCCAGGGCCTGTTTTTTATTTCTTTCAAATGCATCTTCAGTAAAATTGGGTTCCAGTATTCTTTCCGAAAGGAGCGCAATAGATTGATCCAGGTTCTTTTTCAGGCATTGCATCGAAATACTGATATTATCAAGCCCGCTTGTAATGCGGATACTGCTTCCCAATTTCTGCAATTCAAGCGCCAGTTGTTCAGCCGTGTAATGCCGGGTGTCTTCATTCAGCATATCTGCAACTAAAGATGCCAACCCCGCTTTGGCGGTATCGGTTGCCTGTGCCAGGTGGCCACCCGGAATAGTAATTAAAATAGTGACAATAGGCAATTCGTTATTTAGAGTTCCAATGAGTTTAATGCCATTGGGTTGCTCTTTTTTCCAGAAGGGGGGCACTTTTTCAACCGGGTTAGGTCCGTTGGCGGGAATCTTATTCCTGTCAAAATGATCTTGGCCCTTCACATATTTTAATCCATCATACCCATAATCGGGATGGGTGTAATGGGTAGTGTCTATTGTATAATTATCGGGTTTAGCCGGAGTCTTGTAATTTTTGGTAAGAACTGAAAGGACTACCGCATTCTTGTTTTTGAGGTATTTGTTAAAAACCCGCATAACATCTTCTTTTGTAACCGCCAGGTATTTTTTTAATTGGATCCCTATCATATTGGGGTTACCTGCAAAAGTTTGAAAAGCGGCCAGTTGCGAAACTTTACCTGAAATACTCTGCAAGCCATTAATATATTGGGCTTCCATACCCCCCTTGAATTTAGCTATATCATCGTCCGTTACTCCTCTTTTTTCAAAGGCGGAAATTACATCGGTAAACATGGAATCTGCTGATTCCAGAGAAGTTCCTGAAAATGGCCGGATTGTAAAAGCTGTGTTCAACTGATAAGTGCAACACTACCTTTTAATTTTAAAAATACTTC
>CAZYKA010000006.1:0-124189 GCA_964647915.1 uncultured Ferruginibacter sp.
CTGAAACTATTTGATGGTCAAAACAATAGTCCAGCATTTCCTGGGTTTCCGCAATACCTCCAATAAGCGATCCGGTAAGGCTTTTTCTGCCGCCAATCAGGCTAAAGCCTTTTACAGAAATAGGTTCAGGCGGCCCCCCCACACATATCATTACCCCATCCTGTTTAACCATCCCCAGGTACATATCATAATCGTGGGAAGCCGATACCGTATCTAAAATAAAATCGAAATATCTTTTAGCTCCCTTAACCTGATCGGGATCTTTTGAATTTAAAAAATGTTGGGCTCCTAATTTACTGGCATCGGCTTCCTTGGATGGAGAAGTGCTAATCATGGTAACCTCTGCGCCAAAGGAGGCCCCTAACTTCACCGCCATGTGGCCCAAACCGCCGAGTCCCACCACCCCAAGTTTGTGTCCCTTCCCAACTTTCCAGTGCCGAAGGGGAGAGTAGGTGGTTATTCCGGCACAAAGCAAGGGTGCTACGGCAGCAAGGTTATTTTTTTCTAAAACCTTGAGTGTAAAATCCTCGTGCACCACAATCATCTTAGAATACCCCCCGTAGGTAGGTGTTATCTTATCCTGTTCGTAACTGTTGTAAGTACCGCTATTTCCATTTTCACAAAATTGTTCAAGCCCGCTTTTGCAACTCGAGCAGGTTCTGCAGCTATCCACCAGGCAACCCACTCCGGCAAAATCGCCGGGTTTGAATTTCGTTACTGCCGTACCAACTTCCGAAACAATCCCCACAATTTCGTGCCCCGGCACCATGGGAAAAATCCCCTTACTCCATTCATCTCTCACCTGGTGTATATCGCTATGGCATACACCACAAAATTTAATATCAATTTGAACATCATGCGGGCCTGGTTCTCTCCTTTCAAAAGACCATTTTCCCAAGTGCTTACCTGCTTCTGGAGCGGCATAGGCCAATGTTTTTGTCATACCGGTTATTTGTTCCCTTAAACAAATTATTCCGATTTTTGTTTGGCCATTTTGAATTGCCTGCGTTACTAAATTCCAACTTTTTGCAGGTTGAATTATATATATATGGATTCAATTGAAAAACTGCTTTCAACCCATTTTCCTCAACTCGAACCGGAACTCATTGCCGAAATGTCGGTAAAAGGGGATTTTAGGGAAATAAAGGAAGGGGAACCCTTCATCCATTCCGGCCAAAATATCCGTTCTGCCATACTTGTAATTGAAGGCCTGGTAAAAATTTATCGGGAAGATGATGAAGGCCATGAATTTTTTATGTACTACCTCGATCCGGGGAAAGCCTGTGCCCTTACTCTGTTATGTTCGCTGCGGCAGGAAACCAGTGCGGTAATGGCAAAGGCTGAAATTGACTCCACCCTGTTGTTTATACCGCTGCAATCAGTAGATAGCTGGATGCGGAAATATTCATCCTGGAACCAGTTTGCGCTGGGATCATACCGCGAAAGATTTGAAGAACTCCTGCAAACTATTGATCATATTGCTTTCCGGAATATGGATGCAAGACTGGTATTTTATCTTAGACGGCAACAGGAAAAGATGGGAACCAACAGTATCCCGTTTTCATTTACCCAGGTAGCTCAAGATCTTAACTCATCCCGTGAAGTAATATCCCGGTTGATGAAAAAACTTTCAGAAAACGGGCTTATTCGATATACCCGGAATATGGTAGAAGTTATCGATTTAAACCGAAACCTTGTTTAATCCAATATTATTTGTCGTTTCTTCCTTTCCGGGCCACTAAAAAATCATCTCCGATGCAAATAACAAATTCCGGATAATAATTGCCTAATTAAATTGGATATAATTTAGGGTGATAACCATCACCATATCCTAACTTGTGTCGCATCAACTTTGTGCAAATCCTTACATGGAAATTTTTGGTTATGTAGCAGCGGTATTAATAGGCGTTTCGCTGGGCCTCATTGGGGGCGGGGGGTCCATTCTAACTGTGCCCGTATTGGTTTACCTTTTCGGAATTAATCCGGTACTTTCTACTTCCTACTCCCTTTTTATTGTTGGCTCTACCAGTTTAGTTGGTGCCATTAATAATTATAGGAGAAACCAGGTAAGCATCAATACGGCCTTGCTATTTGGGATATCTTCTATAACAACGGTATTTCTTACCCGAAAATTTATTATTCCTTCCATCCCCGAAGATCTTTTTTTTATTGAAGGGTTTACGATCACCCATTCCATGCTTACCATGCTGCTGTTTGCGGTATTGATGATTATGTCTGCCATTTCAATGATCCGAAGCGGCAGAAGGAAGGAGGGTGCTGCCCGGCAGGATGAAAACAAAGTTGAAAAAATAGTCCGTTTATTAGGATATGGCATTGGGGTGGGGTTAGCTACGGGGATACTGGGTGCGGGTGGCGGATTTTTATTAATTCCGGCGCTGGTATTATTGGTGGGCCTACCCATGAAAAAGGCAATTGGTACTTCGCTTTTAATAATAGCTATGAATTCGTTAATTGGATTTACAGGCGATCTGGGCTATTTTCCCATTAACTGGAATTTTCTCCTAAAAATTTCCATCATCGCTATTTCGGGAATATTTATTGGAGGCGCGCTGGGAAAGAAAATAAGAGCGGAGAGTTTGAAAAAGGGATTTGGATGGTTTGTCCTGGTGATGGGAATATATATAATAGTTAAGGAAGTCTTTTTTAAATCCTGAAATCTTAATCGGAAAATGCAACAAACACATTCATTGCATTTTTAAAATAAAATAATGAACCCTAAAAAAAAGAAATGGATGTACCGGATCTGGAATATCCTCTTCTTTGGTTTTCTTGCCGGCATTTTACTCAGCCCCACATTGAAAGTATGGACCATGAGGTTGATGATGCACACAGGGCTTTTTGATGCGACGATTGAAAATACGCAAAATGGAAAAAAGGCCACCCCATTTGGTTTTACCGATGAAGCCGGAAAATTGCATCATTCCAGCGATTTGCAAGGCAAAGTGGTTTTTATCAATTTTTGGGCTTCCTGGTGCCCTCCATGCAGGGCGGAGATGCCTTCCCTAAATAAACTATTCCTGAAATTTAAAGATAAGGACGGTCTGATTTTTTTGTTTTTGAACGAAGACGATAATCTGGAAAAGGCAAAAGCATTTCTTTCAAAAAATGGCTATCAACTGCCCATTGCCTCCCGCAACGGAGAGATTTCTTCCGAAATCTTTAAGGGAAGCCTCCCCACCACCTTAATCATAAATAAAGAGGGGGATATAGTCTATCACCATACCGGGATGGCAGATTTCAGCGCTTCTTCATTTGAAACCCAGCTTAACTCCCTTATCAAATAAAAAAATGCAATGTCAGGTTAATTAATAAATGGGAAGAAGTGAAAATTGTATCATTTATTTTCAGTTTTCATTTATAACATAAGTTTCACCCTACAATTCCTGATATCTCCATTAAATTTACGGGCATGAAGTTGTTGATTGTGGATGATAATAAAATTGCCAGGTCAACCCTAAAGCAGTTGGCATCACGGGTTAACAGCCTTTCTCTTGTGGGTGAGGCATCTGATGCAATGGAAGCCATCAATATTATCAGGCAGTCATCGCCACAATTATTATTGCTCGATATTGAAATGCCGGGCATGACGGGCATTGAGCTCGTACGGGTATTAGGAACCAACAGGCCGCTTGTAATATTTACCACCTCAAAGAAAGAATATGCAACAGATGCCTTCGATTTAAATGTGGTGGATTACCTGGTGAAGCCCGTAACTCCGGCCCGGTTTATACAGGCCATAACCAAAGCAGAGGAGTTGCTCGAAGATGCAGGAACGACCCTAAATGTGAGTAAAGAGGATTTCCTGTTTATTCGGGATACGAACATAATCCGGAAGTTAAACCTGGACGACATATTATTTGCAGAAGCAATGGGTGATTATGTAAAACTCCATACCCCAACCAAATATTATACGGTACATAGCACTTTAAAAGCACTGGAAGAGAGATTAGACCCCGAAAAATTTATTCGGGTGCACCGGTCATTTATTATTTCCATTGGGAAAGTGGATTGTTTAAGAGATGGCATCATCTTAATAAAAGAAAAGCCTGTTCCGGTGGCGGATGCGTATCGCGCTGCCCTAAACAGAAAACTGAGGGTACTATAATTTTTATCTCTCCTTCGACATTTATTTCTCATTCACCGAAAGATTTTCCTTTTTCATCGAAACCTGATTAGTATCTGATGAGATACCAAATACCTTGTGGATGCAAAGCAAAAAAAATTTCTCTCACATAGTGTACTTAAGCAGTTTCGTCAAATTTACCGGCCCTGGTTTCTACCCGGGCCTCCATTTTTCAACTGCTTTCCAATGAAACTATTATACATCATATTATTTCTCCTTGATACCGCCATATTGGTATTGCTGTGCCTTCTACTATTGTGGCTTTTCGACAAACACTCCCCAGCCTTTACCCTGATTGCCACTATTGCCGGCATTATCCTTTCAATTGTATTGTTGATCTTCTGTCTCGATAAGTACACCAACCTTCCCACCGGTTCTAATTGAAATATTCATAATTTAGTGGAAAGCAATTATGAACGGGAAGCGTATTGTCTTTTATATCCTGGCGGCCTTTATTTCCGGAACGATTCTCCTTTCGTACCTGCAATATAACTTCTCAAAAAATATTGACACCCTGATAAACGGGAACCAACAGTACCTCGAAGAATATAATATCAGTGTTGACCTTCGTTCCCTGGAACGGGATATCGTTCATGTAGAAAGCAATATCAGCGATTTTGTTTCCACCGGCAACCATAATTTCATAGTTGGCATGGACGCCAGGCTTTCCAAGGTTCAAAAGGACCTGGTAAAAGTAAAAAACAATGCCCTCGATTCTCTTTCAGGCCAATTTGTAACCCAGCTCGATGAAGTGGTGCAACTTAAATTGAGTTTTTGCAAAGAAGTACTTGACTCCCTCCACCACAAAGGAAAATATTCCGCTGAAACCTTAATTAATACCCTCGAAGGGAAACAATTAATGGATAGCATATATTCCCTCGATCAAAAAATCCTTTCTTCCAGGCACTCTCTGATCACCCAGCTTAATGATAATAATATCTCAAGTGGCAGAAAGGTACAGTTTTCCAATATTGTACTAATTGTATTGGTTTTGTTTTCAGCGGCTTTATTGTTCTGGTATATCATCAGCATTATCCAAAAATTATTCCTATCCGAAAAAAAATTAAAAAATGCCGTTGCTATAAAAGAGAATTTCATGGCTAATATGAGTCACGAAATCCGTACTCCCATGAATGCAATCCTGGGTTTTACCCACCTTTTAGAAAAAGAGGCACTTAGCCTGCGTTCCAAAAACTATGTGGAAACCATTAAATCCGCCGGAGAAAATCTCCTGACCCTTATAAACGACATACTGGATCTTTCAAAAATTGAGGCCGGTATGATGCGAATCGAAGAAAGTAATTTCAGCCTGGTAAACAGCCTGCAGGTCATCTCGGAAATGTTTCAGGAAAAGGCTAACGAAAAGAATATTGATCTGCGGGTGAAAGCTGACCCGGAATTGCCCTCCCTGGTATCCGGCGATTCGGCCAGGCTGCTGCAGGTATTGGTGAACCTGGTTGGCAATGCCATCAAATTCACCGATCGGGGATTTATTGAGGTGGAGATAAAAAAAGGGATGCTGGATGCAAACCGCCTCGAAACCATCATCACCGTTGAGGATAGTGGAATCGGCATCCCAAAAGAAAAAATATCTTTAATTTTTAATCGCTTCCAACAGGGAGACGACAGCATAAACCGACATTATGGTGGCACAGGGCTGGGCCTTTCCATTGTTAAAGAATTAATCCAATTACAAAATGGAAGAATCGAAGTAGAAAGTGTAATAAATAAAGGAACAAAATTTACTATTCATCTCCCTTACCGCTTACCCGGCCCATCGGCAACAATCAATAGGCAGGATGTAGAAACTATGGAACCCATTGCAGCAGGCGCCTCCTTCAAATTACTGATTGTGGAAGACAATGCCATCAATCGTAGCCTTCTCCAAAACCTTTTTACCTCCTGGGGAATATCCTACCTTATTGCGGAAAATGGAAAACAGGCCCTTGAAATAATGGCACAGGAAACTGTAAATATGTTGCTCATGGATTTACAAATGCCAGAAATGGATGGCTATACCACCACCAGGGAAATAAGGGAAAAGTGGAATAAAGATATCCCGATAATTGCCATGACGGCACATGCATTCATCACGGAAAAGGAAAAATGTTTAAAAGCGGGGATGAACGACTATATCTCGAAACCAATAGATCCGAAAAAATTATTTTCCATTATTAAGGAATATATTGGCTCTACATCTGAATTCAGCAACGCGGTTGCGGGCAATGATGGCTCTCCGCCCTTCCAATTCATCAATCTTTCCTATTTAAAAGATATTAGTGCAGGAAATAAGGAATTTGAAATTACAATAGCAGAGGATTTTATTGCTACCTTTTCTCCCGAGTTGGAAGCTATGCAACGTGCCTGGAATCAAAATAACCCAGAACAGGTGAAAAGAATTGCCCATAACCTCAAAACAACCATTTCGGTATTTGGTCTTGAACCCCATCTCTTACAAGCATTAGACCAATTGGAATTAGAAGTACTAGACAAAATCCGTTTCGCAACCTGCTTTGCCGAAATTAAATCGAAAGAACAGGGCATAATTTCGGAAGTGAGAGAAATGCTCCGGTTCCTTACCCATAGCGGGCATTAACCCACTATCTTCTGGGCGAGATTCACCGATAGTTTTTGCCCATTCACCTAAAGTCCAATCATTACAGGAAATTTGAACTGCATCTTCACAGCAGAAATTGTGAAATGCAAAATCCTGAATTGTTACATCAGTTTTCTCACTTTGTCCCTTTCCACGAAAAAAAGGATGTAGCTACATTTTTAGGGGCTTCACACCTGCCGCTGGTTTTGCTGGCGGTGGATTTTGAAAACGGGAATCTTTTGCTAAAGGGGGATATGGAATATCTGACAGCTTTCAGCGTTCCGCATACCGCTTTTTCAGAGTCGGGAAATCGAATAATAATTGAAGCGGATATTCAACCCCGGGTAATAATAGATTTAGAAAATCTGCGTTCGAATGGGATGCTCCTTTCGGTAAGTGGCACAATTAATGACGGTAGTTTTGTAACCAATTGTACCGGGGTCCTGATCCTGCAAAAACAGGAATTGACAACCCGTAAATTAAATGCCGATTGGTTGATGAGCCTTGTACTTTATGAAGGGATGGATGCAACCCGGGAGATCCGGTACGACTTTCCGCTTTATCGTGGACAGAAAAATGTTCAAAACAACTAATCATAAAAACTAAAAACAAAATGAAAAAACTATTCCTTGCTGCAATGGCTGTATTGGGTTTAAGTATCGCCGGAATGGCTCAAACTAAAACACCCGCAAAAAAAACGAGTGAAAAGAAAACTCACATCACCGCCCCTGCAAAATCAGAAGCTGTAGCACCGGCTTCTGCCAAATCAGAAAAAGTGGCTAAAGAATCAAAGGCCACGCATCACGAAGCAAAAAGTGAAGTGGCAAAAACCAAGGCTGCCAATGGCACTAAGTTAAAAGCCGATGGAACACCAGACAAAAGGTATAAGCAAAACAAAAACCTGAAAAAGGATGGAACTCCGGATATGCGGTATAAGGAAAATAAAAAGAAGGAAGTAAAGTCAGAAGCTTCAAAAACCAAAGAAACTAAAAAAAGCGGTAAGTAGCAGGGTTTGAACTATAAAAACCCTGGCCGAGAGGCCGGGGTTTTTTCATTTCGGCAGGTTTAAAATAGCAATAAATCAGATGCAGGTTAATGCAGCAAAATGGTTTCAATTCAAACGAATCGCACCCAGGGCGAGTTGGAGAGAAATTGTGGCTATTTTAATGATATTCCTGGCCATACGCTTTTTCAAAAGTGAAAGGAAAGAATTACTAACTATCATTCCTCAACTTAGCCAATCCAACCCACGATGGCTGATATCACTGCTGGCAGTTGCTATCGTCACTATACTATGCCAGGCAGGAATATATGTGTTCTCTTTCCGGTCCATCGGCACTACATTTAAAATTACTCCTGCCATTGACCTCTTTTTAAAAAGAAACTTCCTGAGTATTTTCTTACCCGCAGGAGGTGTAAGCGCATTGGCATATTTGCCAAGGAACATGAAAAGGGCGGGTTACAACAAAATACTGGTGCACCAGGCAAGCGCCTTGTTTGCACTAACCGGTCTATTGTCTCTTATAGCAGTTGCCATACCGGTTTTATTATTTACCCTGTTCTCCGAAAAACAAATTGGAAATGCATGGCTTGCATTACCTGTTCTATTTGCAATGATTATATTAGGGTGGGTTATTCTACGGTCCTTCCAAAAACAAGGCATTGTTTATAGTTTTCTCAATAAACGCTTTTCAACTACTGTATCACAAATTAAGGAGCTCACACAAATCCGTTTTAGCAAAAAGGAATACCTCGCAGCATTCTTTTCTTCTATGGGGGTAGAACTATGCGGAATCCTCACTTTATATTTTTCGATACTCGCAATAGGAGCCACACCCTCCATAGAAATTGCAGCCATCACCTATGTAGTAAGTGTCCTAATGATGGTAATTTCTCCTTTTCTTAGAGGATTGGGCGCCGTAGAACTCTCGATGGTTCTGGTACTTCAACAATTTGGATTTGATGCTACCCAGGCTTTATCCATTACCCTGCTTTACCGAATTTTTGAATTTTGGTTACCCTTACTGGCCGGACTTATTTCTTTTGTATGGAGAGGGGCGAAAATCCTGCTGAGGGCTTTTCCGGCGTTGCTTGCATTCTCGTTGGGAATAGTAAATATCTTATCTGCCATCACCCCTCCAATGCACCAGCGTTTACGGTTATTAAAACACTACCTGCCGCTTGAAACGATACATGCTTCAACCCTGCTGGTAATGCTGATGGGTGTGGCGCTGATTATCACTTCCGCCTTTCTCTTGAAGGGCCTCCGTAATGCCTGGATTATCACCCTGGTGCTATCCCTCATTTCCTTGATTGGAAATATCACCAAGGCTCTTGACTATGAAGAAGCAACTTTTGCGGCAATAACGATCCTGGTGCTACTATTAACTTTCAACCAATACCGGGTTAAGAGCAGCAGGCTTTGGCTGAAGGCCGGTTTAAAAACGGCATTGGCTTCCATCATTGCGGTTTTTATATTAGCCTACATCAACTTCTACTATATCAATAAGCGTCATTTTGGGGTAGATTTTACATGGTGGCAATCGCTTTACCATACATTCAGAAGTTTTCTTTTAATACAAGATTATTCTTTGCACCCCTTAACCCCCTTTGGCCGGGAGTTAATTTGGTTCCTCCGTACGTTACAAATTTCAATTTATGGCTTTATCCTTTTCTGCCTTATTAAAACCGAAAAGAAAATGGCTTTGCCCGGGGATGCAGCAAAGGAAAAGGCGAGGTTCCTTCTCACTCAATTCGGAAATTCGGCCGTGGATTATTTCAAGACCTATCCTGATAAACTAATTTTCATATCCGAATTACATGAAGCATTCATTGCGTATAGAATATCCAGAGGTTTTGCCATTGTTTTGGAAGAGCCGGTATGTGCCCCGGAAAATAAAGTGGAAGTCTTAATAGAATTTGATCGCCATTGCCGAAAGATGGGCCTTAAGCCGGCGTTCTACCGGGTTGATGAAGACAGCATCCCCTGGTTTAGCCAGTTACGGAAGAATAAATTATTAATTGGACAGGAAGCTATTTTGGATGTGAACAGATTTACACTCGAAGGAAAAGAAAAAAAATCACTTCGAAACGGGCTAAACAGCCTGCAAAAAAAAGGATATGTATTTTTAGTGAACAACCCACCCCATTCGGAAAAATTGATGCGGGAGCTTAAACAGGTTTCCGACGAATGGTTAAGTGGATTCAAAAAGAAGGAACAGGTATTCTCGCAGGGGATGTTTGATGAAAAAGAATTGGGAAACCAGGTTATTTTAACGGCGAAGGACCAGGATGGAAGCGTAAAAGCTTTTTTGAATATCATCCCTTCGTATGCAGATGAAGAGATAACGTACGACCTTATCCGAAAATCGATGGATGCGCCGGGTGCGGTTATGGATGGACTGATAGTAGAACTAATCCAATATGCGAAAATGAAGAGTAAGGCCTATCTAAATCTTGGCCTGGTGCCAATGACAGGGATTTCGAACCCCGAAAGCACTGCCGAAACCATTTTAAAAATTGCATCCGAAAAAATAAGGCATTTTCAGCATTACCGCGGATTGCGGAACTTTAAAGAGAAATATGCGAGTTACTGGGAAAATAAATACATGGTTTACGATCACGATTTCGACCTGTTGCAATTGCCCGTTGCGCTTAACGCTGTAATGAAACCATTATGAAATTCTATTTTTATTTATACTGTATTCAATTTTTATTTCTGATTGCACCAATTCAAAGCCAGGCACAACAAATGCCGATAAAAATCTGGCAGGGTAATTCTTCCCTGCCTCTGGTAATTTATATTTCGGGCGATGGAGGCTTTAATAAATTCTCCAACAACCTCTGTGCAGCTATTTCGGCAAAAGGTTACCAGGTAATAGCCCTGGATGCCAAGTCGTATTTCTGGAATAAGAAAACCCCGGGTCAGGCTGCCACGGGTTTAGAAAAAGAAATAAAGAATGCCTCAACAAATAATGAGAGCAGGAAAATTATTTTCACAGGATACTCCTTTGGTGCCGATGTACTGCCGTTCATTTACAACCAATTCCCCGAGAACATGAAAACCCGGATCAGGTCGGTAATAATGATTTCCCCATCCGGCTCCACCGATTTTGAAATACACCTTTCCGATATGCTTGGAGGTAATACCAAAAGAGAAATGGATGTATTTAAGGAAGTAAATAATATGGGCATCCCCACCACTGTGGTAATAAATGGAGATGATGAAAAGGATACCGGGGCCGGCCTGGTAACTAGAAAAAATTTTCACCACGAAACAATTCCGGGGGGCCATCATTTTGAAGGAGACATCAATACCCTGGCCTCTGTGATGATGAAATATTTTTGATCCCTTCTTAAAATACTACCATCAACAATTCACATTTCTATTTAATAAGGACCAGGTTATCGAATTCACAGGCATTAGTTCAAAGAAAAATTTCTTATTTTATACGGGGGTACTCTTCTTCATCAGTCTGTCTGATCTACAAACCCAACTGCAACGGTGTTGTTGGAAAATTCATCGATGAGGATAAAGCTTCCGTTAGAAGGGTTGTCTGAGTATAATTCGGCAAAAATGGGTTTGGCCAGTTTCACCCGCACCCGGCCAATATCGTTAAGTCCAAATTGATTTATATTACGATTGGGTTCCATAGTATGAATATCCAGAATGGAATGCACCGATTCAATTTTTGCCTTAACCCGGTTCACTCCATGTTGCAGCACAAATACTTTTCCTGTTGCCAATTTCGTATCTTCCATCCAACAAAGGGTTGCATCGAAAACGGTAACCGGTTTCAGCGGTTCAACCTCCTTTATCAGCATATTTCCCCTGCTGATATCTATGTCATCCTGCAACGAAAGCACTACCGATTCCCTGCTTCCTGCATGTTCCACTTCTTCACTGCCATAAAGAATAGAAGTAATGGTACTGGATTTCATTGAGGGAAGAGCAAGCACTTTATCTCCTTTTGAAAAGACACCACTCACAACCCTGCCAGAATATCCGCGAAAATCATGAAATGCAGGCTGGTGTGGACGGATCACATATTGAACGGCCATTCGTGCGAATTGGTTTTCTTCCAAAGCAAAAACATCAACTGTTTCGAGATATTGCAGTAAGGTAGGTCCATTATACCAATCCATCCGGGCAGAAGGCATTGCAACATTATCGCCATGGGTAGCCACTATCGGAACAAATAAAAGTTGTTGCCCCGGGATTGTTGTTTTGGATGCAAGGGACTCAAATTCCCTTACAATGGATAAATACACCGATTCTGCAAAATCTACCAGATCCATTTTATTAACACATACGGCTATATACCGGATACGCAGCAATGAAGCAATATAAAAGTGCCGGCGGGTTTGTTCGGTAATACCATTTCTGGCATCCACCAAAATCAGGAAAACGGATGCGGTAGATGCTCCGGTAACCATATTTCGGGTGTATTCTATATGCCCTGGTGTATCGGCAATGATGAACTTACGCTGTGGGGTAGAAAAATAAATATAGGCCACATCAATCGTGATGCCCTGTTCTCTCTCGGCTATCAACCCGTCTGTTAACAACGATAAGTCGGTATACCCAAGTCCCTTCCGCAAACTGGATGATTCAATAGCCTGCAGTTTATCTTCCGCAATTGACTTTGTATCGAACAACAATCTCCCAATGAGGGTGCTTTTCCCGTCATCCACACTTCCGGCAGTGGTAATTCTGATTACTTCCATTTGATATAAATAAAAATGAATGCCCTTAAAAATAACCTGCGTTCTTTCTTTTCTCCATTGCTGCCTCCGAACGTTTATCATCTATCCTCGCACCCCGTTCCGAAATAGTGGCTTCCAGAATTTCCTCAATTACGCTGTTAATATTATCCGCGTCCGACATCACCGCCGCAGTACAGGTCATATCTCCTACCGTTCTAAACCGAACTTTTGCATTAAATGGAATTTCATCTTCGGAAGTATTTAGAAAATTGGAAAAGGGCCAATACAATCCATCCCTTTCTATGATTTTACGCTGATGAGCAAAATAAATAGAGGGTAGTTGTAACTCCTCTTCACGGATATAGTTCCAAACATCCAACTCCGTCCAGTTTGAAATGGGGAATACTCTTACATTTTCACCTGGATTAATCCGCCCGTTCAGCATATCAAATAATTCGGGACGCTGCTTTCTTGCATCCCATTGCCCAAAATCATCTCTCACCGAAAAAATCCTTTCTTTGGCCCTGGCCTTTTCTTCATCTCTCCTTGCACCTCCAATACAGGCATCCAGTTTTAACTCTTCAATCGCATCGAGAAGAGTTACTGTTTGTAAAATATTTCGGCTTGCATATTTCCCTTTTTCTTCCTTTACTCGTCCGTTGTTAATTGAATCCTGTACGTAACGCACTATTAATTGAGCGCCGGTCTCTTTTACCAGCCAATCGCGGAATTCGAGTGTTTCAAAAAAATTATGGCCGGTATCAATATGCAATAAGGGGAACGGGATTCGGGCGGGATAAAATGCCTTTTGTGCAAGCCTTACCAGGGTAATGGAGTCCTTTCCACCCGAAAATAAAATTGCTGGTCGCTCAAACTGGGCTGCCACTTCCCGCATAATATAAATGGCTTCGTGTTCCAATGCAGATGGAAAAATTCTCTTACTACGCATGTTTCATTATTTATGTAACCCACACTCTTTTTGGGATGTTTCCCACCACCACCTGCCGGCCCTTGGGTCTTCTCCCGGCTCAATAGCCCGTGTACAGGGGGCACAACCAATGCTGATAAAACCCTTCCGGTGCAAGGGGTTATCGGGAACATCATTTTTCCTGATATAATCTATCACATCTTCATACCGCCAATTAAGCAATGGATTGAATTTAAACAGATTCTTTTCTTCATCCCACTGCAATAAGGGCATATCCTGGCGGTTTGCCGATTGTTGTGCCCGCAACCCGGTAACCCAAACCGAAACCCCGATTAACGCACGCCCCAAAGGTTCCACTTTTCTAATATGGCAGCATTCAATCCGATTCTCCACCGATTCATAAAAACTAAAAAGGCCCTTTTTGGTAACCATCCTCTCTACCGATTGGTGATCCGGAAAATACACTTCAATTATTGTATTATATCTTGCCCTTGTTTTATCAATTAGCTCATAGGTTTCATAAAATAACCTTCCGGTATCAATAGTAAAAATCCGGACGGCCAGGCTATGGCGGCAAATAATATCGGTAAGAACCTGGTCTTCCTGCCCTAAGGAAGTAGAAAACGAAATTCTCCCCGGGAAATATTCTAGTAAACAGGAAAATTGCTCTTCAATTGCCTTGCCAGCTAATTGGATTTGAAGTGTATGAAGCAGTTCCTTCATTCTTCTTTATGGTTATTTCGAATTTTAAAATATTCCCAGGTACGATCGTGGAGATAAAATAACATGATTTTGGTAAACACTTCCACCGCACCAATACTGATGGCAAAATTCCATTTCCCCGTTATCAGATAGGAAATCAATATGGTATCCAGGGTGCCAACAACCCGCCAGGATATAGCTTTATATAAACTGATGGCATGGCTTCGCCTGTTTTGAACTACAGCCTGCCGATGTTTATACAGGTAATCGAGAATCATAAAAAAAATCAATTAATCCCGGTAACCACCACACCCATTTTACCAAAAACAGCAATTAACACGGGGAAAGTCAATAAAGGACAAAAAACTCTGCCTTCTTCCCAAAAGCACCTAAGAAGAAAGTTCAGAGCCCGAAGGTATAAGAAAATGAATACCCTACCAAACCAATAGGGTATGATTTGTTTAAAAAAATAACCTGATTTATATCAGGTCTTTGAGGGTTCGCTTCTCCAAAATATTAAGCGTGGCATCTCGTACACTCTTCATAATATCGTGTAACCCGCAATGTTTTTCGTTGCAATTTTTACAGCGCTGATAAAAATAAAGGCTCACACAGGGCAGGAGCGAAATAGGACCATCTACGATCCGGATAACGGTAGCAATATAGGTTTGCGATGGGTCTTTCTTTAAGAAATATCCTCCTCCCTTTCCCTTCTTGCTTTCGAGAATATTATTCTTCTTTAGCTCCAGCAAGATGCTTTCCAGGAACTTCAAGGGAATTCTTTTCTTTTTGGCAATCTCGGCAATCAATACAGGACCCGAATCATAATGTTCCACGAGGTGGGCCAAGGCCCTGAACGCATATTGAGCTTTTTTGGAAAGCATAATTGTAAACGGTTTGCGACAATGCGCAAAATTATAGCTTATTGAGAAGTAACACAACCGAGAATTTGTGATACAAACCTTTAGGGTTTATCCGTCCCCTTTTCCAATTCTTTTAAAATTTTACTTACATCTTCTTCTGTACTGTTAAGTTTGTTCTTGCAAATTTTTATGAGGGTTGAAGCACGTTTAACCTTCTCCGATAGCTCATCTACCGAAATCTCACCTTCTTCGATTTCCAAAACGATAGTCTGAAGTTCTTCAAATGCCTCTGTGTAGCTAACCTGCTCTTTCATTGTGAGTTAAATTATGTTGATGGATTAACAATGCTTATTACTTCACCCCGGTGCAGGGTGGTGCAAATTAAATCCCCCGGGTGAACATCCGCAGAATTTGTGATCGCTTTGCCCTCAACCCGGGTAATGCTGTATCCTCGTTTTAGTACCGATTCTGGTCTGAGGTTTTCCAGGTTCTTCTCAGCGGCCTTTAAGGCTAAACTATTTTCCTTCAAACCCAATATGGCCATTTGCTGCAACTGATTCATTAACCGGATCAGCCCCTGCGATGAATCTTTTAGTTTTATTCCTCCCCCTCTGTGCATTGCCTGGGTAATCAACTCAAGCTGTTGCAATTGCTGCCCAAGAAGGTATTCCGTTCCCTTGCCTACCTGCTTCGGAATACCGGCTATGGCCTCTTTGTTGGTCTTAAGGATAAATCCGGTTTGCAGCCATATTACCTTAATGCTTTGCCTTATCTGAGCGCGTTCGTTCAACACCGCCCTCCCGAAAACGGATTCCAATAACTTCCCCGTCGTTTTAAGGATCCCCCTCTCTTCCTCCAATATCCTCTTTGATTTGTCAATTATTTTCTCTTCCGCTTTTTGAACAGGGATCGAAAAATTATGAAACCGCTGAATGATCAACTCGGCCAATTTAGTAGGGGTTATCGCATTTTCAAATGCCACCATTTCCGAAACCGTTTGGTTGGTAGCATGGCCTATCCCGGTAATTACCGGAATGGGAAAGAGCGCAATTTGTTTTGCCAGTTTGTAATTATTATAACAGGACAACCCAATATCACCGCCGCCACCCCTGATAATGGCTACCACATCAAAATGTTCGACAACTTTTTTAATCTGGTTTAGTTGTTGTAAGATGGAATCTACGGCTTTGTCGCCCTGGAGCAAAGAGGGAAAGAGCAGATGAAAAAATGAATACCTCCAGGTTGTTGTTGCATTCTCCATCACCTTCATAAAATCCGCATAGCCATTACTCGACTCCACCGATATAATAGCAATCCGTTGTGGAAGCAGCGGCATCTTTAATTCCTGGTTCCGGGTGAAAAGCCCCTCTTCCTTAAGTCTTTTAATGGATTCCTGCTTTTCCCGTTCCAGGTCGCCAAGGGTATATCCAGGGTCAATATCCAGAATATGAAGCGCCAATCCATATTCGGGATGAAATTCAATTTTAGCCTGGAACAATATCTTTATTCCATCTTTCAGCGGCTCATTGATAAGTTGGATGAAAGATGAGTTTATCCTCCTAAAATCTTCCCGCCATAAATTGCTGCGCATCTGGGCCGTAATTTTATTGTCGCGCTTTTCTACCAATTCGGGGTAACAATGGCCAGAATGCGGATAATAATTCAATTTATTTAATTCGGCTTTTATCCAATAACTACCGGGATATGCCTTTGCAAGGGTAGCTCGTATACCCTGTGTCACCTCATACAATGAAAAAACGGTCTTCCCGCTGATTTCTTCTGGCATTGGTTATGGATGAATTGATAAAAATATCATTCCTATTGAATGAATTTACGAAACCTGATATTATAAAAAAAAGGAAGGTAAAGAAGAGAAATCGTTACAAATGGGGCCATTAAGGCTGTTCAAAATTTGGGCCTGGTATGGAGGAAAAATTCGGATGAGGTAAATTGAGTGTTCTACTAAAAAATATTTTGTGGTCATTTTTAACTATTGCAATAAATTCTGCTCTATACTCAAATTTGGATGGAATGAATAATATAGAGAAAAACAGGCATCTGTGTGCCCGGGCCGGTTTTGGGTTAACCTTTAGTGAAATAGATCTCTATAAAAGGATCTCACCCGAAAAACTGTACTCGCTTTTAAGTCAATATTCAGACACGCCTCTCCTAATAGAAGGATTTCCTACCTCCTTCCAGGAATATCCGGATAAAGATTCTTTCAACGACCGAAAAGCCATGAACCAATATTTTAGGAATTACAACCTGACCATTGCAAATACCTGGCAAAAAAAAATGATAGTAAGCCCCGGGCAACTTCAAGAGAAAATGGCTCTTTTTTGGCATGGTCATTTTGCAACCCGGGTGCGCCATCCCCTATTCAACCTGAATATAATAGAAATTTTCAGAAAACACGGCTTAGGAAATTTCAGGGAGTTATTAATGGAGGTTTCCAAATCTCCGGCCATGCTTCAATTTTTAAATAACCAGCAAAATAAAAAGCAACACCCCAACGAAAATTTTGCCCGGGAGCTTATGGAACTCTTTACCCTTGGCAGAGGAAACTATACGGAACAAGACATCCGGGAATCTGCCAGGGCATTTACCGGGTGGAGTTTCGATAAATCGGGAAGTTTCAGGATGAACAACCGTCAGCATGATGAGGGTGAAAAGACGTTTCTGGAAAAGACCGGCAACTTCACAGGGGCAGATATCATCAACATAATTCTCGACCTTCCTCAGTGTGCCCGGTTTATTACCGGAAAGATCTACCGGTTTTTTGTAAACGAGCAGCCCGATGAGGAGATTATTAATAAGCTAAGTGCGAAATTTTTTGCATCCAACTATAACATTGGCAAACTGATGGATGAGATTTTTCTTTCGGACTGGTTTTATGCTGAAAAAAATATAGGTGCAAAAATAAAATCACCGGTTGAACTTATCACCGGCATTTACCGTGCCATGCCATTCGAAAGCAGGAATGAAAATATGGTTTACAGCTTTCAGCGCTTATTAGGGCAGGCCCTATTACAACCTCCCAATGTTGCCGGATGGCCATCGGGCACTTCCTGGATCGACAGTTCCACGCTACTGTTACGGATGCGCATACCCGAAATTTTAGCCGGATACCGTTCCCTGGATATAGAGCCCAAACCCGATGATGACCTAAATATGGGTCTGCGCGAAAAGGAAATAATAATTAACCGGATGAACGGGCAGACAACCATTTTGTGGGGAAAAATTGCCCCTGCCCTGAATGAAGATTTATTTGCCCTGTTGCTTCCAAGGCCATCTGAAGAATTAAAAAATTTACTCCTTTCTTTTAATGCGGGAAAAAGCAGGCAGCATTTACTCGTCAGTATTCTTTGCACGCCCGATTACCAACTTTGTTAATACCGATACGATGTTAATTTCAAGAAAAACATTTTTACAGACTGGTAGTTTGGTTACCGCCTCCTACCTGGTGCCCAATTTCTTAAAGGCCATGTTGAAACCGGAAGCCATAAACAGCAATGGGAAGATTCTTATTATCCTCCAATTATCCGGGGGTAATGACGGTTTAAATACCATCATTCCGGTTCGAAATGATATCTACTATAAATTAAGAACCCAAATTTCCATTAAACCCAATAATGCCGTTTTGCTTAATGATGAAGCAGGTATCCACCCGGCATTGGCTTTTTTTAAAGAATTATTTGATAAAGGAGAGCTGGCTATATTGAACAATGTGGGGTACCCAGAGCCCAATAAATCCCACTTCAGAAGTATGGATATTTGGCAAACAGCCAGCGATAGCAATCAGTTCCTCCAATCGGGGTGGGTGGGAAGATACCTCGATGAGGCTTGCCATAGTTGCAGCAATCCCACGCAGGCAATGGAAATAGACGACTTGTTGAGCCTGGCCATGAAAGGAAACAAGAATAAAGCCATTGCATTAAAAGATCCGCGAAAATTATATAGGGAAAGCCAGGAAAGTTTTTATAAGAAACTGAATTCAATGCACCAGCCTCATACCGAAGTTCTGACTTCCTATTTATACAGTACCCTAAGTAATACTATAAATAATGCCCAATACATTTTTGATCAAAGCAAATCCAACCCGTCCTCTGCTTCATATCCTTCCACACCTATTGGGAAGGACCTCAACAGCATTGCTTCCTTAATTAAATCGGATATCAACACCCAGGTATATTACCTTTCCGTAGGGAGTTTCGATACGCACAACAATCAAAACCAGCGGCAGGAGCAACTGTTTAAAACCATTAACGATGCCGTGGGGGTATTCGTAGCCGATATGAAAAGAAATGGGAAATTTAAAGACGTCCTGTTGATTACTTTTTCTGAATTTGGAAGACGGGTCTCCGAAAATGCAAGCCGGGGTACAGATCACGGCACCGCCAACCAGATGTTCTTTATAAGTGGTGGATTAAATAAGAAGGGCTTGTTGAATGGCCTTCCCAATTTATCGCAATTGCAAGATGGCGACCTGATATACTCCGAAGACTTTAGAAAAGTGTATGCAACCCTGTTAAAAAAATGGTTAGGAGCGAATGATAAAGATATCCTCGGAAGGGCCAATGGTTATTATGATTTCATCTGAACAGGCTGGTGAATCCTTCACTTCAATAATCTCCGATATATCAAAATAAAAATCCCCGCCATTATAGGGCAGGGAAGTGGAATCTGTTAACTCAAACAGAGTGGTAGTCCCGACAAGAATCGAACTTGTATCTAAAGTTTAGGAAACTTCTATTCTATCCATTGAACTACGGGACCCAAAATTGCAAAACCCGGCTCCTGCAAATTTTCAAATAGCCTAAAGATTTATCCAATATGCAAGAGGGGACGCAAAAATACAGGAATCCCGCCTTTTGGCGAAGCCTTTTATACCTTTTCTTCGCTCCCCGTGTCTGCCTTATATTTGCAATCCCAAATTATAAAATATGAAGTGGCTGAATATTCTGATAAAATACCGTCTGCCTGTTGGACTAGTGCTACTGGCGCTTGCTATTTTTGTAAATTATCAAACCAGTTTTTGGCCTTCATTTATCCTGTATTTTATAGCCATCGTTCTTGTTGTTGGCCATTTTCTTTTTGGCCCCATGCGTCTTATCCAAACAGCCATGGAAAATGGGAACATGGATGAAGCTAAAAGGATTGTAAATAGTATCAAATTCCCAGGGCTGCTCATTAAACCGGTTCGTTCGGTTTATTATACCCTGAAAGGGAATCTTGATATGGTTGACCAGAATTATGAAAGCGCAGAGAAATACATGAAAAAAAGTCTTGATTTGGGGGGTGGATCTTTAACCAAACAATCGGAAGGCCCCAATAAATTACAATTGGGAATGCTATCTCTCCAAAAGGGGGATATGCGTCAGGCGGAATCATACATCCGTCAGGCATTAAAAGCAGGACTCCCTGACAATGAAAATAAAGCGGCCGCTTATTTACAATTATGTTCCATAATGATGAACAAAAGAGAATTCAGGGCCGCAAAGGAATATTTCAAAAAGGCAAAAAGTTTAAAGCCGGAAACGCCTCAACTAGTTGACCAAATAAAACAAATCGATAAATATATTAACCGGATGCCAGGTTAACTTTCTTTTGTAAATTTGCTGACTGCAATAATTCAACCCCTTCTTGAAATCTGCCATTATATCGATTTGCTTCACATAAGTTAATTGCATGAAAAAAGCACTTCATTTGTAGGTGTTTACTGAGTTTTATCCGGTAATAATAGTATCATTCTATTTTAATACTATTTTAATGCATTGGACAATAATTAAAATACTGCCATGAACCACCTTAGCTATGCACGGGAAGAATGGGTAGATGTAACACCCCCGGGAAATTTCACCAACACACTACGGCTTGAAATCTCAAATTTCGGAAAGGTTCGTACTCACTCCGGAAATAACAAATACAATATCCTTAAAGGGTCAATGATTAATGGTTATAAAATAATTCGGTTAAAAATGTTTAGGCCAAGAAGCGCCGAAGAAGAAATTAAACTGGGAGAATATAGAGCTGCTATCTCCGCATACGACAACCAAATAAAGCAATTTAAGAAAACCATTAAATCGGACGAAGAAACCGAAGTACAAAAATCACTTGCCCGCAAAAAGATAGAATCCATACAAGCTGAGCGGGAAGGAGAGAAACTTCGCTATCAAAAATACCTGAATAAAATTAACAGGAAAAACACCTTCAATTATGGTTCCCTGCTCCACCGCCTGGTGGCAGAAAATTTTCTTACCCCTCCCAGCCCGGCGCATACTTTCGTAGCACACCTCAACTATGATAAACTGAATAACATAGTTTCAAATCTTATATGGATGACCCGGGAAGAGAATGTAGCACATCAGCAAAAAAGTCCTTATGTGATAGCCCAAAAGCGGAAGAGAAAAGAAAATGACAGCCGCAATACCAAAGCCAGTAAACTCACCCTTACCCAGGTTATGTTTCTGAAGAAATTACTGAATGAAGGGAAAACAATCGCCAGCCTTGCCCGAAAATTCAAGGTTACTCAAACCCAAATAATCCGGATTAAAAAGAACGAAAACTGGGCATCGGTAGAGGCTGCAAAATAACTTCGTCCAATATCGATTTACTTTTTAACACCCGGCTTTACAACCGAAGAAAAGCTAATGGTCTTTTGTTAGGCTGTATTCTACGTTCGAAATATTTTCAATCATCGTCTCCCCGAGCCCTGCCCAAAACGTATCTTTGAAAGATGCCGAACAATCGAAAAGTTCTTCAGGAAAAATTTGAAGTTGAATACCAAAAGTTAAACGAAAACCAGCGTAAAGCTGTAGATACTATTGAAGGCCCGGTAATGGTTATTGCAGGCCCCGGTACAGGAAAAACTCAGATCCTGGCCAGCCGTATTGGAAAAATATTACTGGAGACTGACGCTCAGCCATCTAACATCCTCTGCCTTACCCATACCGATGCCGGCGTGGTAGCCATGCGAAAAAGGTTATTGCAATTTATCGGGCCAGATGCTTATAAAGTAGGAATCTATACCTTTCATGCATTTTGCAATGAAATAATTCAGGAAAATCTTCCTTATTTCAAAAAGAATGAACTCAACCCCATTACGGAACTTGAAAGTGTGGCCCTTCTCACAATCCTGATTGACACCCTGCCAAAAAATAACCCACTTAAGCGGTACACAGGAAAGGTGTATTGGGAAATAAAAAGTTTGAAAAAACTGTTTAATGTAATGAAAACGGAGGGATGGACTTCCGAATTTCTGAATCAGAAAATAGACGAATACCTTAGCGACATCCCCACAAGAGATGAATATATTTATCAGAAGAAATACAGGGAATTTCAGAAGGGAGACCTTAGAAAAAATAAATTGGATGCGGAGGTGGAAAAAATGGAAAAGCTCCGCGCCGCAGTAAATGAATTCCCCAGATACCAGGAATTAATGAACCAGGCAGGACTATACGATTTTGCCGACATGATCAACTGGGTAATACAGGCTTTGACAGAAAATCCATTGCTCCTTTCTTCTTACCAGGAAAAGTATCAATACATCCTGGTAGATGAATACCAAGATACCAGCGGTACACAAAATAAGCTGGTTGAACTCCTCATTAATTACTGGGATCAGCCCAATATTTTTGTAGTTGGTGATGACGATCAAAGCATTTTCCGTTTCCAGGGCGCCAACGTGTACAACATGGAAAAATTCGCCAACAGCTTTGGCGATGCATTAGAAAAAGTGGTGCTTTCCAATAATTACCGGTCAACCCAACCCATTCTGGATATTTCGAAAGGACTAATTGAGAAAAACAAAGAAAGACTGGTAACGAGTTTACCCGGATTAACAAAAGAGTTGATTTCTGCCAATGAAGACCTCAGGTTAATCGAACAACAACCGGTTATTTCCCAATATAAGACCCCTCACGAAGAAATGATTGGTATTGTTTCTGCCGTTCAAAATCTATTACAAGAAGGAACCCGCCCCGGTGAAATTGGAATTATCTACAAAGAAAACCAATACGGCACCGACCTCGCCAATTATTTTTACAAGCTGGGAATACCCGTATTTAGTAAAAGAGAAGAAGACCTGTTTAATATCCCATTGGCAAAAAAGATTATCCTCATTTTTCGATATCTCGCAGCCGAACACGATATACCCTTTAGTGGCGATGAACTCCTGTTTGAAATACTCCATTTCAACAACTTTAAAATAAAGCCCATTGAAATAGCAAAAATTTGTATTGAAGCAAATAACCGAAGTATTGAAAGCCGGGAAAAAATTTCGATCAGGGAGTTGATTATCCAAAAAGCAGGAGCCCCTGCCAGGGACCTATTTAGCATTTCGGTTGACCCCAGCCTTAAAAGTGCCTCAGACATTATGGAAGAACTTATTTCCGATGTTTCAAATAAACCGCTTTTGCATCTGCTTGAGTCCATCATTCAGAAAACAGGGATATTATCGGACATCATGAAGAGTGCCGATAAACATTTTGAACTGCTCACCCTTACCACTCTTTTCCATTTTGTTCGGACAGAAACCCAACGAAATCCGGAGTTACAATTGGATGAGCTGGTAAAGATTCTTGATTTGATGAAAAAAGAAAAATTAAGGATCCCCTTAGTACGGGTTTCGGGAAACGAAAAATCCGTTAATTTAATGACTGTTCATGGCTCCAAAGGGTTAGAGTTTGAGAATGTATTTTTTGCCGGATGCAATTCAAGTACCTGGGAGAAAAAGAATAATAAACACAAAGGATATCGCCTGCCCGATACGGTTTTTTCGAATATGGATGCCACCGATGAAGAAGAATTACGCCGGTTATTTTATGTAGCCCTTACCCGCGCCAGAAAAAATCTTCAAATTTCATACGCCCTTTATTCCAATGATGTGAAAAAGCTGGAACCTTCCATGTTTATTGCAGAAATTCAGGAATTTTCCAGGCTCAAAATCAATGAAATAAATTTCTCCGATAAAACCCTGGAAGAATTTGCCACGTTGATGTATAATAAAGAATTGGCGCCCGAAATTGAGAAAATAGAGTACGACTTTGTAAATAGGCTTCTCGGCAAATTTGTTATGAATTCCACTGCCCTGAATAATTTCCTTAGTTGCCCGCTGAACTTCTATTTCAATAGTCTGATACATATTCCCTCCGCAAAAAATGAAAATATGGAGTTCGGATCTGCTGTACATTATGCCCTGGAGCAATTGTTCAGGAAAATGCTCAAACGTAAAGATGACCCCAAATACATAACCTCCGGCGAGTCGGCATTCCCATCCGCTGAAGAATTTATTGGAGATTTTGAATGGTTCATGAAACGCCATCGCGAAAGTTTCACCAAAGAGCAATTCAACCGGAGAATGGAATATGGCCAGGAGGTGCTGCACAATTATTACCAGAAATACATCCATAGCTTCCATACCATCGTAGCCATTGAACAAAACATTAAGAATGTAGTAATTGACCAGGTTCCTATAAAAGGAAAACTTGATAAGCTGGAGTTTTATGGCAAAAAGGTGAAGGTGGTAGATTATAAGACGGGTAATCCGGAATATGCAAAAGACAAATTAAAGGGCCCCAACGATAAACAACCTAACGGTGGAAATTACTGGAGGCAGGCTATATTTTATAAATTGCTGGTAGATCATTTCCCTAACAAAGAGTGGGTTGTAGAGCAGGCAGAATTTGATTTTGTGGAGCCCGATCAAAAAAGGGAATATGTAAAGATGCCCGTGCGAATTACTCCCGCCGACATACAAACTGTAAGACAGCAGATTACCAGCTCTTGGGAGAAAATACAGGCGCACGATTTTTATACCGGCTGCGGAAAATCAGACTGCCACTGGTGCAATTTTGTTAAAGACCATAACCTGGCCATCGCTTTACACGAAACAGTGGCAGGGGAAGGAGGAGGAGAAGAGGAGGATGATTCTTTTCAGAATTGATTGTTTACTGATAACCTAATTTCGCAAACCATGCGTAACCTGATAGGGCTGATATTTTTTGCCGGGGTCTTGTATGCCGTCTCCACCCTGTTTTTGGGCTGTGCCCAAATAGGGGCGCCTACCGGCGGGCCAAAGGACACAATTCCACCCGTTGTAATTCGTTCCAATCCACCTCAGCAAACCACCAATTTTGATGGTAAAACCATCAGTATTACCATGAATGAATATATTGAATTGCAAAACATTTCGGAAAATGTACTCATTTCGCCTCTTCAAAAAAAACAGCCGAATATTAACTACAACCTAAAAACTATTTCTATTAAATTTAAAGACAGCCTTCTCCCTAATACAACCTATACTATCAATTTCGGAAATGCCATTAAAGATGTAAGAGAAGGAAACATATTAAAAAATTATACTTATACCTTCTCTACCGGAAACCATATTGATTCATTAAAAATTTCAGGACGTATTTTGGTTGCTGAAACCGGGCTGCCCGATAGTACCATCCTGGCTTACCTATATAAGGATACGGCCGATAGCGCCGTACAAAAGTTGCGCCCCGATTATATTGCACGGCCGGATTACAACGGGAAGTTTGAATTTAAAAACCTCCCGGCTCAACCATTCCGGGTATATGCGCTTAAAGATGGCGATGGAGGAAAAACCTATAACGCCGCATCCGAATTTTTTGCCTTCACTGATTCGGCTATTGTTCCCACCCTGTCTGGAACTCCCTCCACAGCCTTGTATGCCTATGCGGTTGAAAAAACTGAAAAACAACAACCGGGACCTAAGCTTTCCAAAGACAATAAACTTCGCATTACCACAAACCTGAAGGGAAATAAACAGGATTTATTGGATTCCTTAACCCTTAGTTTCAATAGTCCCATAAAACCATTCGATTTAAACCTGATAAAATTAACAGACAGTAGCTTCCACCCAATTTCGGGGTTTGCCATTCGCCAGGATAGTACCTTATATAATATTAATATTAATTACAAGTGGCAACCCGAAACCCATTATATCCTCACCCTTCCTAAATCGGGAATTGAAGATACCCTGGGCCACACCCTTGCTGCGGCGGATACTTTCCGGTTTCAAACCAAAAAGGAATTCGACTATGGCCGGGTTGTATTGCGTTTTACAAACCTCGACCTATCCCATCACCCCATTATCCAGTTTCTGGAAGGAGATAAAATAAAAGCAGCTTTCCCCATCACCCAAAAGGAATGGACAAATAAAAGGTTCCCTCCGGGCGAATTTGGAATGCGTATTCTCTTCGACAGCAATCAAAATGGAAAATGGGACCCGGGGAACTTCGAAACCCATACACAACCCGAAAAAGTAATCCTTATCAGTCAAAAGTTGAGTATCCGCGCTGATTGGGATAATGAAAGGGAAATTAAATTTTAGTCGCTACCCTGTATTTTTGCAGCATGATTCTTTCGTCTTCCCTACTCGAAAATGCCGTTAACGAATTTGCGAAGCTTCCCGGAATTGGAAAAAAAACGGCATTAAGGCTGGTGCTGCACCTGTTAAAAAAGGAGGAAACAGAAGTGGTTTCTTTCAGCGAAGCAATATCCAAAATGCGTAGCCAAATCCGATTTTGCAAACGATGCTTTAATATTTCTGATAAGGACATTTGTAATATCTGTGCCAATAGCCACCGCAGGCAGGATCTGATATGCGTGGTAGAAAACATCCGGGATGTAATTGCGATTGAAAGCACCCAACAGTTTAACGGTATATATCATGTACTCGGTGGAATAATTTCGCCCCTGGATGGGATAGGACCCGATCAGTTAACTATTGATGCATTGGTATCCCGCGTAAAGGAGGAGAAAACCACCGAATTAATCTTCGCCCTCAATCCCAACATTCAGGGAGATACAACCGTATATTTTATTGGCCGTAAACTCCAGGGAATAGAAATTAGAATAACTACCATCGCCCGTGGCATTTCTTTCGGTGGAGAACTGGAATATGCCGATGAAATGACCCTGGCAAAAAGTATCACCAACCGCATTCCGGTTGACCATTATATTGGTCAGGTTAAATAAAATTCCATTTTTGGATTTAATAACCCAACTGTATTACCTTTGCTCCTCATCGGGGCGGATTTGTTTATTGTTCAATCCCCGGAAAAAAACTGAACTAATAAACGCTTGTCTACGCTTAGTTTAGCACGTTTACCTGGTTCCGCACAATCTCCGGCCTCCCCTTAAACCGAAATTATGGATATCAAGCAGGCGCTCGAACAGCGCATCCTTATTATTGACGGTGCCATGGGCACCATGATCCAGCAGTACAAGCCTACGGAAGAAACCTATCGGGGTGAGCGGCTTAAAGACTGGCATACATATATCAAGAATAATTCCGACATACTTAACCTCACCCAGCCGCAAATGATTGAGGCTATCCACCGGAAATATCTGGAGGCAGGCGCTGATATTATTGAAACCAACACCTTTGCTGCCACCTCTATTGGCCAGGCAGATTTTGACCTACAACCATTAGTAAGGGAAATAAATGTGGAGGGAGCAAAAATTGCCCGTAAGGCAGCCGATGAGTTCACCCAAAAAGATCCCTCAAAACCCCGATTTGTAGCTGGAGCCATTGGCCCATTAAATAAAACCTTATCCCTCTCGCCCGATGTAAACAACCCGGGGTACCGCGCCGTTACATTTGATGAGGTAGCTAAAGCCTATTACGAACAGGTGGAAGGGCTCTCGGAGGGCGGAGTAGATTTGCTGCTCATCGAAACCATCTTCGACACCCTGAATGCAAAAGCGGCTATTTATGCCATCAAAAAATATTTTAGAGATACGGGAAAAAAAGAATTACCCATCATGATCAGCGGCACCATTACCGATTCGAGCGGGCGCACCCTCAGTGGGCAAACCCTGGAAGCCTTTTACATTTCCGTTAAACATGCTGAACCCTTAAGTATCGGTTTAAACTGCGCTTTAGGTGCTACCGAAATGAGGCCGCATATCGAAGAACTTTCGCATATCGCTTCCTGTTATGTTTCGGCTTATCCCAATGCCGGTTTACCCAATGCTTTTGGAGAATACGATGAACAGCCTCACGAAACCGCCCACATTATTGAAGAATGGGCAGAAAAAGGCTGGGTAAATATTGTGGGTGGTTGCTGCGGTACCACCCCCGATCATATTAAACATATAGCCGAAGAAACAGCCCGGTT
Source organism: uncultured Ferruginibacter sp. (assembly GCA_964647915.1). GTDB lineage: Bacteria > Bacteroidota > Bacteroidia > Chitinophagales > Chitinophagaceae > Ferruginibacter. The sequence continues at coordinate 28,091 of CAZYKA010000006.1, forward strand.
AAAGCCCCGCCCATTGCCCATTTTAGAAACAAGCTTAGCATAGTATGAGTACGCAATCCATAAAACCATTTCTGCGCCTTTCGGGACTTGAACCCTTAACCATAAGGCCCGAAACAAATTTTGTAAACATTGGCGAACGCACCAATGTAACCGGGAGTAAAAAATTTGCCCGGCTGGTACGGGATAATAAATATGAAGAAGCCCTTTCGGTTGCCCGCCAGCAGGTAGAAAGTGGCGCGCAGGTACTGGATGTGAATATGGATGATGCCCTCCTGGATGGCGTATTGGCCATGACTACCTTCTTAAACCTGTTGCAATCGGAGCCCGATATTGCCAAAATCCCCATCATGATCGATAGCAGTAAGTTTGAAATCATTGAAGCAGGATTAAAATGTATTCAGGGAAAATGTATCGTAAACTCTATTTCCTTAAAAGAGGGCGAAGAAAAATTTATTGAACAGGCCATCATTTGTAAAAGTTTCGGTGCAGCAGTTGTGGTGATGGCTTTTGATGAAAAGGGCCAGGCAGATAACAAGGAAAAGAAAGTGGAAATAAGCAAACGGGCTTATGATATCCTCACCCAAAAAGTAGGGTTTCACCCCGAAGAAATTATTTTCGATCCTAACATCTTTGCCATCGCAACCGGAATAGAAGAACATAATAATTATGCGGTAGATTACATTGAAGCAACGAAGGAAATAAAAAAACTAATGCCGCTGGTTAAGGTAAGCGGCGGGGTAAGCAATGTGTCCTTTTCATTCAGGGGAAACGACCATGTACGCGAAGCCATACACAGCGTTTTTCTTTTCCACGCCATTAAAGCGGGGATGGATATGGGCATTGTGAATGCAGGGCAACTGGTAGTGTACGATGAAATTGAACCAGGCCTCCGGCAACTCTGCGAAGATGTAATCCTTAACCGGAATAACAATAACAATGAAGCCACTGATAAACTGATCGTTTTTGCGGAAACAGTAAAAGCAAAAGGAAAGGAAATTGTAAAAGACGACACCTGGAGGAAAGGAAGCATTGAAGAACGGCTTTCGCATTCCCTGGTTAATGGGATTACCGATTTTATTGACGCGGATACGGAAGAAGCCAGGCAGAAATACCCAAAGCCCCTCGATGTAATTGAAGGGCCGTTAATGGCCGGCATGAATGTAGTAGGCGATTTGTTTGGCTCCGGAAAAATGTTTCTCCCACAAGTGGTAAAAAGTGCCCGGGTAATGAAAAAATCGGTAGCTATACTAACCCCTTATATAGAAGCGGAAAAAGCCGGCAAGCAATCCGAAAATGAAAAATCCGCTCCAAAGATCCTGCTGGCAACCGTAAAGGGTGATGTGCACGATATTGGGAAAAATATTGTTGGTGTTGTGCTGGGATGCAATGGATATGATGTGATGGACCTCGGAGTTATGGTTCCGGCAGATAAAATCCTGGATACCGCCATTAAAGAAAAGGTAGATATTATTGGCCTGAGCGGGTTGATCACTCCTTCCCTCGATGAAATGGCGCATGTGGCCAGCGAAATGAAGCGACGAAATTTCTCATTGCCCTTACTGATAGGCGGAGCCACTACATCCCGTATTCATACGGCTGTAAAAATTGCCCCGGAATATGATAATGGGGTGGTGCATGTACTGGATGCCAGCCGGAGTGTAACGGTAACGGGCACCCTGTTAAACCGGGATCAAAAATCAAACTTCCTTTCTGATATTGAAACCGAATATAAAAAAGTGAGGGAAGATTTCGGAGCAAGAAGATCTGCCAAAAAATTATTGAGTTATGAAGAAGCAAAAGCTAATCGCTTTGTTCCGTCCCAAACCAATAAAATTGCACCTTCTTTTTTAGGCGTGAAATCATTTCCCAATGTTCCTATTGCAGATATAGCAAAATACATCGACTGGCAGCCGTTCTTTATTGCCTGGGAAATGCACGGGAAGTATCCCGAAATTCTGGACGACCCTATTGTAGGAACCGAAGCCCGCAAATTACAGAATGATGCCATTGAATTACTGGAAACTGCTATCAACCAAAATTGGCTCACTGCGCAAGCTACCATCGGTTTTTGGAAAGCAAATAAGACCGATGCCGACAGCGTAAGCCTTCAAAGCGATAACGGAAATATTAAACTGGAGTTTTTAAGACAACAGTTAAAAAAGGCAGCAGGCCAACCTAATTTATCCCTTGCTGATTTTATTAATAACGACAAAGAGGACTATATGGGCGCTTTTACAGTTACCATATTAGGTGTGGTAGAGCAGGTAGATAAGTTTCAGGCCCAACTCGATGACTATAATAAAATCATCATGCAGGCTATTGGCGACAGGCTGGCGGAAGCCTTTGCCGAATATATGCATGAAAAAGTAAGGAAAACCGAATGGGGATATGCGCCTGAAGAATCATTAAAAAACACCGATCTCATTGCCGAAAAATATGAAGGCATTCGCCCGGCACCGGGTTATCCCGCATGCCCAGATCACACGGAAAAGCGGAAATTATTTTCCCTTTTGGGCAATGAAGCCGTAACCAAAATAAAGCTGACTGAATCGCTGGCCATGTTTCCACCTTCCTCTGTTTGCGGATGGTATATTGCCAATCCCGAAAGCAAGTATTTCGGAGTAGGGAAAATATCTTCCGAGCAGGTGAGTGATTACGCCAATCGAAAGGATATACCCCAAAAAGAAGCCGAAAGGTGGATTCGGAACCTGCTCGATTAACCAGGATCAAACTTTTCGGGGATCTTTGAATTGTTCTTTTATCCAGATTCCACATGATAAGGATCGTTACCTATTATTATCGCATTAGATTTGCCATTCAATAGATTTCCATGCGAATTATCTCATACAATGTGAATGGCATCCGGGCAGCAATAAAAAAAGGTTTTATCGATTGGTTGAAAACCGATCCGGCGGATATTATTTGCATCCAGGAAACAAAGGCAACCGAAGCAGACATCAACCAAACCGAATTAATGGACCTGGGCTTCTCGTCTTACTGGTTTAGCGCACAGAAAAAGGGATACAGCGGCGTGGCCGTGTTTACTAAAATTCTTCCCGATAAAGTGGAATTGGGTTGCGGTATTCCTTCAAGCGATGAAGAAGGCCGGGTAATACAATTGGATTTTGGTGATATCCGGCTCATTAATGCATACTTCCCTTCGGGTACCAGTGGCGATATCCGACAGGATTTTAAATACCAATGGCTGGATGAATTTCAACAATACTTAAACAGGCTGAAGAAGAAGCATAAAAAAATAATTCTCTGCGGCGATTATAATATAGCCCACGAAGAAATTGATATTCACGATCCGAAGGGAAATAAAAAATCGTCTGGCTTTTTACCAGAAGAAAGAGCCTGGTTCACCAAATTCCTGGATAGCGGCTGGGTAGATACTTTTCGGGTTTTCCATAAAGAGCCCCATCGGTATTCGTGGTGGAGCCAGCGATTCCCCAGTGTAAGGTTGAATAATAAGGGATGGCGAATAGATTATATTACCATTACCAACGACTTGAAAAAACAATTGCAGGGTGCGGATATTTTTGACCAGGTAAAACATAGCGACCATTGCCCCATTTTTGTATCCCTTTCAAATAAATAACATGATAGTGTATAACATAACCGTAAAACCAGATCCCCAAATTGCGGAGGATTGGCTGAGTTGGTGCACGCAGGAATTTATACCGGGGATGTTGAATACAGGCTGTTTTGGGAATGCAAGGGTATTGCAGATGCTGGAGGTTGACAACTCCGACGGCCCCACCTACACCATACAATTTAATGCAGAAAGTAAGGCATTATATAACTTATATCGGGAAAAACATGCAGACTATATCCTGGAAAAAGCACAGGAAATCTGGGAAAACAGGTTTGTTTCCTTCCATTCGGTGATGCAAGTTATTAACCAATGTGAATAACAATTATTGGGCTTTCACGAAAATTGAGTAGCGGCTGAAATGCCCGCCTGCTGCGGGATTTGCCCTGATATGTAACGAAACCCTTTGCAGTAGCGGGTTCTAAAGGATCATCCTTACTTTATGCTCTTAATTTATCGCTCTGTAAACCACAAAAAAACCTTATGGAATGCGGGTTTCACGGGAAAATAAGCCTTGGCATATTTTCATCGGTTTTTTTTGTTGCAATTAAAAACCTTCTATATTTGTCCTCATCAAAAAACTAATTCTAAAAACCTAACTATGAACAAAGCAGAATTGATTGCAAAACTGGCCGACGATGCAGGTATTACTAAAACACAGGCGAACGACGCGCTGGATTCTTTTGTAGAAGCTGTTACAAAAACTTTGAAAAGCGGTAATAAAGTTACCCTCGTTGGATTCGGAACTTTCTCTGTTTCTAAAAGGGCTGCCCGCAATGGCCGTAACCCACAAACTGGCGCTGTGATTAAAATCAAAGCGAAGAAAGTGGCTAAATTCAAAGCCGGTAAAGAATTGTCTGCAAAATTATAATTTGCAACAAAAAATTTGTAAAGCAAGGCCCAGGGTCTTGCTTTTTTGTACCTATTTTTGACCTTAAATTAATTCACCAATATGGGACGCGGAGATATTAAATCGAAAAAAGGAAAAATTTTTGCCGGTAGTTTTGGAAAGAAAAGGCCTGCAAAAGTTACCAAATCAGTTGCTCCTGTTGCTGCTGAAAAAAAAGCAGCACCTAAAAAGGCAGCAAAAAAATAAAAAGAGGCCGGGGTACCGGTCTTTTTTTATGGCGCTAACCGCTCAATTTTCCATCCTTCACTTACCCGGTTATACCGGATCCTGTCGTGTAAACGGTTGGCTCGCCCCTGCCAAAATTCTATCAGGTCGGGAATTACCCTATATCCACCCCAAAACGGAGGACGTATCATTTTCTTTTCCCGGAATTCCATTTCCACTTTTTTAAACCGCTCATCCAGCACAGCTCTTGATGCGATTACCTCGCTTTGTGGAGAAGCCCATGCCCCTTCCTGGCTGCCATAAGGGCGGGAAAGAAAATAGGTATCGCTTTTATCGGCTTCCAATTTTTCGGAACGTCCTTCAATTCGAACCTGGCGTTGCAATTCTTTCCAAAAAAAGTTGATGGCTACCAAAGGATTCCTGGAAATATCCTGGCCTTTATGCGAATTATAATTGGTGAAAAAAATAAAGCCTCCTTCTTCCACTCCTTTCAATAAAACCACCCGCGAAGAAGGCTGTCCATCTTTTCCCACCGTAGAAACCGTCATGGCATTTGGTTCATCAATATGGCTATCCATTACCTCCTGAAACCAGGATTCAAATTGATGAATGGGATTTGTTGAAACGGTTTCCTCATGCAACTCCTTCATCCTATACTCTGTACGAATGGCCGCCAGGTCAAACATGTTATGCTCCATTATCCTGTTTTATTTTGTCCTTTAAGGTCGATGATATCCAGTTTCAAATTTTCATTTTCCATTTTAAAAATCTCCATCATACTTTCCAATTCCGCAATCTTACTGTTGGCATCTCCTAACTGTTTGTACATATCCATAGCCTCGCCCAACTCGTTATCCATATCCTTCACTGCGGCCAGGCTGCTGTCGAATTTCTCTTTAATATCGTAATACGCTTTTTCCATTTCAATCGATTGTAGTAATTCATCTTCCAGGGCAGCTTCCCTTTTAAGCGCCCCTTCGGTTTTGCGCTGATGGTCGTTCAGGTGCAACTGCATTTGTGAAATCTGATCGAGATTGGTATCCAGTTCACTTTTCAATTCCGCAACCTGGCTCAATTTGGCACGGAGTATTTCCAATTCTTCTTCCCGGATGCTGATGAGGTAGTTTATTTCATCGAGCTCCTTTTTCAACGACTCATTGTCCTTTTTCAGATTTTTTATTTCTTCTTCCGATAGCATTTTTAGAAGCGAGGTTTTCATTGTAAAGATACAACGGCTTCCACGCTTCCATTTCGAAGATGGGTATAAATCATATTTTGTTGATGGATCAAAAAAGGCCCGGAAAACCGGGCCAAAATATATCCTGAGTTGTGCATGGGTATTAATTTACCAGGGTACCCACTCTTTCGCCTGTAACAACGCTCAACAGGTTTCCCGGTTTGTTCATATCAAAAACAATGATAGGGAGGTTGTTCTCCATACAAAGGGTGAAGGCGGTCATATCCATTACCCGGAGATTCTTGGCGATACAATCGGAAAAACTAATTTTTTGAAACCGTTTTGCCGTAGGATCCTTTTCGGGATCGGCAGAGTAAATGCCATCAACCCTTGTTCCTTTTAGAATCACATCTGCATTTATTTCAATAGCGCGAAGCGACCCCGCCGTATCGGTAGTAAAATACGGGTTCCCCGTGCCGGCACCAAAAATTACCACCCTTCCTTTTTCGAGGTGCCGGATGGCGCGACGGCGGATATAGGGCTCGGCAATTTGTTCCATTTCGATGGCGCTTTGCAATCGGGTGTAAACCCCCGCCTTTTCAAGACCGCTTTGTAAAGCCATACCATTAATAACGGTGGCCAGCATCCCCATATAATCGCCCTGGGCTCTTTCAATTCCGGTTTCAGCTTCATTCATTCCGCGATAAATATTCCCGCCACCAATTACCAGCGCTACCTGTACACCGAGGTCGGTAATCTGTTTTATATCCTGCGCATATTGAGAAATTACGGCCGAATCAAGGCCGAAATTCTTATCTCCCATCAACGATTCGCCGGAAAGTTTTAGAAGTACTCTTTTATATTTAGGTAACATGTCGCTGATTTAATTTTAGCAAATATAAAGCCCCTGATTCCAAATAGGCATTAAAAGAGAAGTCAAAAAAAAGCGAAACAAATGTTTCGCTTTTCAAAATAAAATGATCTATCCTCCAACGGCTACCCGCTTAAATTCGGTAACCTTTAAAGAGGGGCTGATGCTTTTCAGGTATTCTGCAACCGACTTATTAGCGTCTTTTACAAAAGCCTGAGCAACAAGCGTATTTTCTTTAAAGAATTTATTGAGCTTTCCCATTGCAATCTTTTCGGCCATTTCAGCTGGTTTTCCTTCTGCTTTCACCTGTTCGATGGCAATGTTCTTTTCCCTTTCAATTACATCTGCAGGAATAGAAGATTCATCCACGGCAAGCGGATTCATAGCAGCAATTTGCATGGCCACATCTTTCCCTGCTTCAGAAGCGCTTTCAGTCATCCCTACCAATACACCCATCCGGTTTGCACCATGTATGTAACTGGCAACAAAGGGAGCTTCTATTCTTTCAAACTTTGAAATTTCAATCTTCTCACCAATAGCCGCCAGTTTATCGTTCACCAGATCGGAAACCTTGGCACCATTAATGGAAACATGATTCAACTCTTCGGCAGATTTTACATTGTTTTCAACGGCTGCATCTGCAATCGAATTAACAAATGAAACGAAATCGGCATTTTTACTTACAAAATCTGTTTCACAGCTAACGCAAACGATAATTCCTGCATTATGGGCCGTATTTGTTTTTGCGATTACCACCCCTTCCTTCGCTTCCCTGTCGCTGCGTTTAGCGGCAACTTTTTGCCCCTGCTTACGAAGCCAGTCAATGGCCGCTTCAAAATCGCCATTGCTTTCGGTTAGCGCTTTCCGGCAATCCATCATGCCGGCACCGGTAGCCTGACGAAGTTTATTAATATCTGCTGCTGTAATTGTAGCACTCATAGAATAATATATTGTTGTCCTTAACGGGACGGTTAGAAATTAAATTTAGCGGGGACCTCCACCTGCCGGACGACGGGCACCGCCTCCTGCACTGGGGATCCGACGTTTAGGTGCTCCGGTACTACGGCCACGCCTTCCGCGGTCTTCTCCTTCACCCTGTTCTTTTTCAAAACGGGCCGCCTTTGCTTCGGCGGTTTCTTCCACATCGCTATGATCATCCTCGTCTTTATCGGCCTGGCGTTCCTGCAATCCTTCGGCAATAGCAGCAGTGATATAGTTCACAATGATAGCGATCGATTTGGTAGCGTCATCGTTAGCAGGGATTGGAAAGTCCACCTTGTTCGGATCGCAATTGGTATCAACCATTCCAAAAGTGGTAATACCCAGGCGTTGCGATTCAGAAAGGGCAATATGCTCATGGCCAATATCAACCATGAAAATGGCAGCAGGGATACGGGTGATCTGTGAAATACCCCCCAGCACCTTTTCCATTTTATCCTTTTCGCGGCTAAGAGTAAGCCTTTCCTTTTTGTTCAGGTTTTCGGCACTGCCATCTCCCAGCAATTTTTCGATGCTTTGCATCTTCTTTACGCTTTTACGAACCGTATTGAAGTTGGTAAGCATTCCACCCAGCCAGCGTTCCGTAACAAAAGGCATGTTTACGCGCTGTGCACATTCCTGTACCAGTTCTTTAGCCTGTTTTTTAGTGGCCACAAACATGATTTTTTTACCACTGCGGGCAATTGATTTCAAGGCGCCGGCGGCTTCCTGTAATCCATCAACCGTTTTATTGAGGTCGATGATATGAATTCCTTTCTTTTCAGCAAAGATGTAAGGCAACATTTTCGGATTCCATTTTTTCTTCAGGTGGCCGAAGTGAACGCCTGCTTCAAGAAGTTGCTGTTGTAAGGAAGTGTTATTTTCCATTGTATATTATTAATAAGGTTATTATATGAATAAAAGCTTGGTTGAAAGAACCAATTAACGTTTACTGAACTGGTAGCTCCTTCTTGCTTTTTTCTTACCTGGTTTTTTACGTTCAACAGAGCGGGGATCACGTTTAAGCAACCCGGCGGCCTTAAGAGTTGGCCGATACTCGGCATTCATTTCAATAAGCGCACGCGAAATTCCCAGTTTAGCAGCTTCTGCCTGCCCTTTTACACCTCCACCGGCTGCATTGATGGTGATATCCAGCTTATCCGCCAGTTCAAGTTTTTTAAGCGGGGCCTCTAATTGATTTTGAAGATAAACCAGTGGGAAGTAGGTTTTATAATCCTTCCCGTTTACCGTGATTTTGCCGTCCCCCTTGCTTAAGAATACGCGGGTTACAGCTTCTTTTCTACGGCCAATTGCATTTTTTTGCTTTTCCATTTATTTGGTTTTGAGCAGGAATTCCTGCGTTGCTGTATTATTTGATGATTTGGAATTTAAGTTCCTTGGGCTGCTGCGCACCGTGTGGATGCTCAGTTCCGGCATATACAAAAAGCTTTTTGTACATCTGGCGGCCCAGGCGGTTCTTAGGCAACATCCCTTTAATTGCCTTTTCAATTACCGCTTCGGGCCTGCGCTTTAAAAGGCTTTCGGCAGTTTCGGCTTTCTGGCCACCAGGATATCCGCTAAAAGTGAGATACTCTTTGTCTTCGAACTTATTACCCGAAAAAACTACCTTGGAGGCATTGGTAACAATTACAAAATCACCGCAATCTACATGCGGAGTATAATAGGCCTTGTTCTTACCCCGAAGAACAGAAGCAATCTTGGCGCACATCCTTCCTACGGTTTGATTAGTACCATCAACAACGTACCAGTTACGCTGCACGGTAGCCGCGTTGGCGTGCTTTGTGCTGAAATGAAGTTTACTCATTGTATTTGTTTTAAATTAGCCCGCCGCTATCCCGGCAGGTTGAAAAATGGTTCGCAAAGGTAGGCAGCACAAGCAAATAAATAGCAGTTTATGTGGCAATTTTTTAATTGCACCTTTGTAATACGCTGATTTTCAATAAAAATATTATTCGCTTTACAATTTGCCCGATAAAGCATTAATCCTGGGAGACAATTTGAAGGCGGTCCATCTCACAAAAAATTAAGCCGAGGATGCCTGTTTTGTGGTAAGTTCCACCAGTTCACAAAAAATATTGAATGAAAAATGGCAGGCTATTTCTTTCAACTCCTGCTTCGCCCGTTTTAACTTTACCTACTTCGAAGCCGGCAATACAAGCCAGGCTATGGAATTATTTACTCATAAATAATAAACCACCTCACATGTTGGAAATAATGAAGAAATGTTTTTTAACCTTGAGCATTATTTCCCTCGGGTTTTATGTTTCCGGCCAAAAAACCCTGGCCCGTCCTGCTAACTGGGCAACCCCGGTGAAAGGTAGTGCCTTAGATAACTTTTACCAGATAAACGACTCAATTTATCGCAGCGGACAGCCCGATAGTGTCGGGTTTGATCAACTTTACAAAATTGGAATGAAGAGTGTTTTAAACCTGCGCGAAAATCATTCGGATAATAGCCCGGCACATTCCCTACCCATTCAACTTTTTCATGTAGAAATGAAGGCCAAAGATTTTTCGGATGCCGAAATTATCGAGGCCTTACGAATTTTAAAAACATCTCCCAAACCCATAGTGGTGCATTGTAAACACGGGAGCGACAGAACCGGCGCGGTCCTGGCCATGTACAGGATAGTATTCCAGCATTGGACAAAGGAGCAGGCGCTGGATGAATTAGAAAATGGAGGGTTTCATTTTCATCAACAATATATCAATATACCCGCCTATATTAAATCAGTGGATGTGGAGAAAATAAGACACGCCGTCAATCAATAGGCATACACAATCTCTTATTGAATGCTATGGAAAACGATACGCAGTCGCCTTAACGGATTCCCCATAACCCGAACTATTAATCATGATGACCGGTGAAAAATTTATTCGGATCATAGGACTATGAATGATAAAGTTAAAATATCTGGTGGGGTTTTCCTTCCCAATCTTTTCCAAACCAGACAAATGCTGTGGCGCCCCAAATTATTATCAATCGAAACCCCTGCTCTTTTTCCACCGAATATTGAACTACCTTTTCGGCATTAGCCGCCTTCTTTAAAGAAACAGAATGATGAATGAAATTATTGAATACACAAATAGAATTTCCCCCCTTACAAAAGAGGCCGGCGAAGACTTCCTGCAAGCATTTGAAATGAAAACTTTTCCAAAAGGAAGCTTCCTCAAAAGTGAGAATCAGCAATGCAAACATTACTTCCTCATTATTTCCGGGCTAACCAAATCCTTTTTCTATAGAGATGACAAAGAATTCATCATGACATTCTTTAGAGAAGGTATGCTGTTTACGGAATTCAATAGCTACCTGACGGAGAGACCCTCGAAATATATGCTTATTGCATTAGAAGACACCCTGGTTTATGCCATTAAAAAAGATGATATTATTACGTTGTGCAATCAGCATCATTGCATAGAAACATTATTCAGCAAACTTTTCTCATTCACAGCATTAAACATGATGAAACGTATCACCGAAATACTGGAAGAAAATGCCACCACACGATATAATAAATTCATTAATGAAAATAATGGGTTACTGCAACGTATAAGTCTGGGAGACCTGGCTCAGTACTTAGGCATTACCCAGGTTTCACTAAGCAGAATCAGGGCAGGCAGGTAATTATTTATCATTTGTAAAAAAAATCATTGTCTACTGCAAATACCTTTATGCCATAACTACATAAAAATTTAATTATGGCACCGAGAATGAAAAATCCAGCTCTAATCTTAAACGCAAACTCAGCTATAAAGGCATTGATGGACGCCATTTATCAAAGTGAAATTTCTTTTGAACTACTTGAATATGTAGGTTTACGCGTAGGGCAAATGACAAGTTGTGAACTTTGCATCGGTGAGGCGATTACCAAAGCCAATGGGAGCCCAACCACAAGAGACAGAATGGAAGATGTGCTTTCATGGAAAAATTCAAAAATTTTTAGCCCGTCTGAGCAAGTTGCTCTTGAGCTTACAGAAGCAATTACCCAATTGAACAATAAGTACGATTCAGTTTCAGATGAACTATGGAAAAAAGTGGATAGTTTTTTCAATGAAAAAGAAATAGCGGCCCTGGTGCTTTTTATTTCCGTAATGAATATGTTCACCCGTATCAACGTTTCAACCAGACAACTAACAGCAGCATGGGCATAATTTACAAATTTCCCACACTGTACCTTCACAAGTATTTTAAACAGGGCGACACCGGCCTTGTATTACATATCGTTAACATAACCTGATAGACGAATTATGCCCTTACTTAAAGATAAAAAGATTGCAATTATAGGCGGGGGACCGGTTGGGTTGACAATGGCAAGGCTATTACAACAAACCGGCTTAGACATCAATGTTTACGAAAGAGACAAAGACCAACATGCCAGAATTTTTGGAGGAACTCTTGATCTTCATCAAGCCTCCGGACAGGAAGCATTGAAAAAGGCTGGTTCGCTGGCCTCATATTTTGCAATGGCAATTCCCATGGGAAGGACCTTCGCCGATGAGCAGGGAAATATTTTACTATCTAAACAACCCATGCCGGAGAGCCCCGAAATCAACCGAAACAGTTTGAAAAAAATACTGCTCCACAGTTTAATAAGCGGTACAGTGGTTTGGGACAGTAAATTGACAACTCTCGAAGTACAAGATGAAAAATGGCTCTTGCATTTTGAAAATAAACCAAGTGCAACTGCCGACCTGGTTATTGTTGCAAATGGAGGAATGTCGAAAGCGCGAACTTTTGTTACTGATTCACAGGTAGTATATACAGGAACTTTCATTATTCAGGGCGATGTTGCGGAACCAGAAAAAAAATGCAGGGAGTTTTACCAACTTTGCAATGGCAACATCTTAATGGCGGCACATCAGGGTACTTTATTTGTTGCAAATCCAAAAAATGGTGATACATTAAGTTACAGTGCATTTTTTAATGCTACCGAAGAATGGGTTAATAACAACAATTTGAACTTTCAAGACAATAAAAGCATTATTGAGTTTCTAACTGGCAGACTAATAAACTGGGACGAACGATACACAAAACTCATTCAGGCTACCCATTTTTTTGTTGGGTTACCAACAAGAAAATTACCCTTAGAGGAAAAGTGGAAAAGCAACCGCCCTTTACCGATAACGCTAATTGGCGATACGGCGCATTTAATGCCGCCCTTTGCAGGACAAGGCGTTAACATAGGCCTATTGGACAGCTTAATTTTATCAAACAACCTTACCAGCGAAAAATTTGAAACCATACAAGCTGCCATAGAAGACTACGAACAAAAAATGTTTGGATATGCAAAAGAAGCACAAGCCGAATCAACAAGGAATGAGATCGAAATGCGAAATCCAAATTTTACCTTTCAACATTTATCCCGGGAGTAGGCAGACTAAAAATTCACTACCACCTTCTTAATAACAATAGTAAACTATCCGTTGAAATCTGCGCATTTGTAATTCTATTTGGTAATATAGAAAATGCCGGGTTGGCGCCTTTTTATAAACACCCTCAGCACCTGTATGAAATCCAAAATTGAAATTCGCATATCTTGGGCATGCCGGTTACCAGTGATCCCTATGAAGTTCTGCTAATAAAAATGTATAGCAGATAATATACAAATCAAAGGCCGCTCTTCCATTGGGGATTGCGGGTAAATTATTGTAGGCCAGGTAACTAAACCTCACTCCAGCATGCCTACCGTGTTTTAACCCTTTCATTTTGGGGGTTATCCTCGTAGTATTCCTAATCAATTAATTTTTACTTGCTCTCTCCCAAATTTCAAATGGTACATTTTTTTACTAAAGACATATATAAAAATCTTAAATTTAATTACCTAATACCTGCCTTATGTTTAAATTCCTTTTCTTAGCCTGTTCCATCTTGTTATTTACTGCTTGTAAAAGTCCAAAGCAAGAAATACCCGGCAGTACAAAAGATTCGGCCTCCAATGCGCCCGTTAAAACACCTTATATCGATAAATCGGAAGCCCTGATGCGGATGGTGAATTTTGATACTGCCTTTGCGGAACCGTATTTTAAATCCCTGGATTTTAACCACGCCTATTGGATATCCTCTGCCTGTTTTAATGCCATGGTGGAGAAATTAAACAGCAGTGGAATGAATGGGGTAAAGCTATATTTTGCTGCTACGCCACCTTCACCCTACAGCACATCACTCCAATGGATAGCCACCGATGCAAACGGTAACTCTGATTTTGGATTTAAATTCGACCTCGACCCTTCATTAAACCCTGGAAGTTTTGGAATTGATATTGACAAAACGGAAGCCCAAACCCAAAGGGAAACCTTTGCTGAAAAATACCGGCAGCAAGCCCCTACCAATCTTAATCCCGGGGCAAAAGGAACCCTGGATAACGTATCGGCGGCCTGTTGGTTTGATTACGGTAGCCTTAAGGAAATTTCTGATCAATTAAAGGGAGATGCAAGTATATCGGGGATACATCTTTATGTGGCAGCCTATTACGATGGTAAGGATGAAGGTAGGTCAAACAGGGAGTATGATGTACAAACCACCCTTCTTTTTGTAGCTACCCAAACAGACGCTACAGGTAATAAGTTAGTGGATGCCTGGGATTTTTTCAAAGAAGGCCAATCCCTGGTGTTAAATCATGGCATCCTTTGCCCAAGCCGGTGCAACTGAAAATAGCTGATATTTAAACATAATGCTTTCCCTAATCCTACTTTCAGAAACTCTGGCTTTGATGGTAGCGATATTTTATTATCCCAGGTATAAGTTAACTATTTTTAAATGGTTACTTCCCTTCCTGTTATTTATTCTCACAGTGGAGTTAATTGGAACCGCACTTAGAGAGTTTTTTAAACTGGGCAATAGTTCGGTTTACTCCTTAAGCATTCCTGTTGAATTCTCATTTTATACCTTTCTGTTTTTCCACTTTTTAAAATCGGTTTGGAGTAGACGGGTTCTTTTGTTCCTTTGGGTAGCGATGTTTGTTTTCGATATAATTTCAAATATCCTTCACTTCCCCGATATATTTGATTTCAAGATCCTGCTTTTGGGAAACATCCTGATGCTTATTTCCTGCAGCCTGTATTTTTGGGAATTATTCGCGCTGGAAAATGAAATGAGCCTGTTAGAAATTCCATTTTTTTGGATTTCAGCCGGGGTATTTCTATTCAATCTGGGAGAAATCTCCTATACCCTTCTGGGCAACGAATTGATATCAAAATATGATACTTTTTCTAATTTTTTGAAATATTTTGAAACTATCCTTTGTGTTATCCTGTATTCTATGATCATCATTGCAATATTAAAAGCATCAAAACCGATTGCAAAAAGCGAATGAAATATGGCCCATGATCTTTGGAAGTGCGAGTGTGCTGGTAGTAGCAGGCTTGTTCGTTCTGTTGATGTTGTATATATTCAATAAACGCCAGTTGCGATTTAGGTTGGAAAAGAAATTAATGGAAGGACAGCACCAACAAATGTTATTAAGATCGCAGCTCGAAATCCAGGAACAAACACTGGAAAATATCAGTGCAGAGATTCATGATAATATAATCCAGCTATTGAGCCTGTCGAAACTTAACATGAATTCTATCCTTCAAATGGAAAATACTTCTGCCATGGAAACGGCAAGGGAAACTAAAGAAATTCTTTCGGAGGCAATCAACAGCCTGAGAACCCTAAGTCACCATTTAAACGGTAACTTTATAATGAGTAAAGGGCTTTACCAATCAATTCTTTCAGCCTTTCAGGCAATTAAGGGAAACGCATCTTTCAGGGCTACCGTTTCCATTACCGGAACGGAATATGATTTGGGTGGCAAACGGGAGATTGTACTTTTTCGGATTTTCCAGGAGGCTATGCAAAATTGCATGAAACATGCGGGAGCAACTAATTTTTCAGTAGAGTTAAGCTATACCCCCAGGGCGCTAATAATGCAAATTTCTGATGATGGAAACGGTTTTGATATAACCCATGCTGAAAAGGGAATCGGATTGCAAAATATAAAGGCGCGGGCTGCATTAATTAATGCTAAATTTGAATTACAATCCCACCCTGGCAAGGGCACCCATATTCGTTTAAGTATAAATAAAAACGATGGCAAACCTGGCACTAATTGACGATCACCTTTTGATGCGAAACGGCCTGAGTGGCCTGATTTCAAAGTTGGGGCACAAGGTAATCCTGGAAGCAGGAAATGGTGCAGAAATGATCGACCGGCTTAACCCCGCTCAACTTCCCGAAATTGTTCTTCTGGATGTAAGTATGCCGGTAATGAACGGTTATGAAACCGCCCGATGGCTAACCGAACATTATCCTGATATTCGTATCCTCGCACTTAGTATGCAGGTGCAGGAGGGCGCAATAATTCGAATGATTAAAGCAGGAGCTCGGGGATATTTATTGAAGGATGCAGACCCCCAACAACTTAAAGAGGCAATCCATGAAGTACTTTCAAAAGGATTTTACTTTTCCGACCTTGTAAATGGTAAGCTCATTCATGCTATCAGCAGCCCGGATGAAAAAATGAAAGCCCTAAATATCCTGGATTCCCTATCGGAACGAGAATTACTTTTTCTAAAATATGCCTGCTCTGAACTAACCTACAAAGAAATTGCCGACAAATTGTGTATCAGCCCGCGTACCGTAGATGGATACCGGGACGTTTTGTTTGAAAAGTTGCAAATAAAGACCCGGGTTGGCCTTGCTCTGTTTGCCATAAAAAATGAAATCGTTACCCTGGATTAATGAATGGCTACTTAACTATAACCTGAAGGGCATACACTTTTTCTCCGTTAGAGAAGGTGGCAATCACTTTTGTATCCAGGATTTCCTTTTCGGGGCAGATAATAATATCTGTATCTAAAATAACAAAATCGGCATCCTTCCCTTTCTCAAGGCTTCCCCTTTTTGCTTCTTCGAAACCGGATTTTGCCGCCCATATGGTCATACCCCGAATCGCATCTTTACGACTAATCATATTCGTTACCTGGAAACCATTGGGTGGATATCCGGCCGAATCCTTTCTTACAACCGCGGCAAAAAAAGTTTTAATGGGGCTGATATCTTCAACCGGGAAATCGGTACCCAGGGGCATCCATTTATTGGTAGCTAGTAAATCGCGGTAGGCATAGGCATACTTTATTCTTTGGGGGCCAAGTCGGCTCTCTGCCCAATACATATCGCTGGTTGCATGGGTAGGTTGCACAGAAGGTATAATTTGGTAATCTCTAAAATAGTGTAGATCAGAAGGCGAAACCACCTGTGCATGTTCTATTCGCCACCGTTTGTTATTTCCTTTCTTCAAATGCCTTGAATAAATTTTAAGCATCGACCGATTGGCACTGTCGCCAATGGCGTGGGTGCACATCTGGTACGGAGTATTAGCCAGCTTTGCGGCAATGGTCTCCAGTGTAGCACTATCCGTAAGCATAAATCCCCGCCAGCCAGCCCTGTCGCTGTAATCCTGCAATAAACAGGCTCCTCGCGAGCCTAATGCACCATCTGCATACACTTTAAATCCGCCCATCCTTAACCGGGCGGTTTCGTAAGGACCCTTACTTATCCACTCATCGATATAACGCATACTATCGGATAATAAGGCAAAAATTTTCATTTTCAATTTCCCTGCCTGTTGTAACCTGTCAACTAACTGTAACGTATGTTCGTTAATGCCGCAATCGTGCACCGAGGTAAGGCCATCCGCAAAGCATATTCGCTGGGCCTTAAGAAAAAATTCATTTGCCAGGGCATCCTGGATGGGAGGGATTTTTGCTTCTACAAAATCCATGGCATTATCAATCAGGATTCCGGTAAGGTTCCCATTCTTCAATTCAAATTCACCGCCCTTTATTCGGGTAGAATCGGCAACTCCGGCAAGTTGGAGCGCTTTGCCGTTTACCAGGGCAGCATGTCCATCAATACGTTTAAGAAATACGGGCGTGTTTGGGAAAAGGCTATCGAGCAATTTACGGTTGGGAAATGATTTATCGGCCCAATCGTTTTGGTCCCAGCCCCGGCCATAAATCCAGGGATGTGCCGAGGTGGATGAAAAGGCCTTAGTCCTTTCCAACACTTCTTCAAAATTTTTTGTTCCGGTAAGATCGCATTTCCACATATCGGTTGCAAAACCGGTAAAGTGGCAATGCGCATCAATGAAACCAGGAAAAACAGATTTTCCCTCCAGGTCAATGATACTATCCGATACATATTTATCAAAAATATCTTCATCTGTGCCGGTGGCAAGCACCTTCCCGTCTTTAATGGCCATGGCCTGCTGGCGCGAAAAAGAGGAATCGACCGTATATATGTGGCCATGATGCAAAATGAGGGAAACATTTTCGCGTGGATGGCAGGATGTAATACAGCAAATTGCCATACACAACTTTACAAGAGAGAAAATTCTTTTCATAAAAATCATCAACCGTTAAAACAACTGAATATGGAGCGGCATTTCGTTCCTTTTATCAATGACAAATATCACAGAAAATTAAACCTATTATGTGAAATATTGTACCAACCTTCGTCAAACTTTTTTCGTATGAAAAATTTAATTTTTGTTTTAACGGGTTTGTTGGCCAATTGTATTTCGATATGAGTTGTAATTGATTGTCCATTCCTCCCGGCTTTTTCGCGCAGGTTAAAAATAAAATTCTACCTTTTTAACCGCTTATCTTTACAAAATGCGGTTTAACGAAATCATCAACGCCAAAGAAAGCAAAGAACAGGACAAACCCCTGATGAGAAAAGAAAGCTTTCCGGTTAGTGAAGGTCTTCAGAAATATTTACGCGAATATGGAAGGGATATTGAATTGCCCATCGCTTACAAAGACCTTCTCAATTACCGCCATACCACTTCTTTACGCAACAAAGCAGGAAAACTCACCCATTGGGAAACCGCCGTTTACGATCTCAAAGAAATGGAGTTATTGAAACAGGGTTTAATTCAAACCTATGCCGTTTTAAAAACGGAAGGGGACCTCAGTTTCACCAAACACCTGGATGTAGCCCGGATTGATTTTTGCGAATTCGGGAACAGTGTTCCTTTTCGTATTCGAATTGTAAACCGTATCAACGACAACTACGATCACTACTATATAAAAGATGCAGACGCCTCCCGTATTTATGGATTAGAGCTGGAACACTTGCTTAGTCCAAACCGAATCACCTTTTTATACCACAAAAGCACCCTTATCGAAGAACATATAGCGGGAATCCCCGGCGATACCTTCCTCGATGATTATCTCCGCCTCCCCGAAACCAATAAAATCCGCATTGCCAAGGAGTTTGTAAAATTCAATGAAAGATGTTTTACCCGCCTGTTAGGCGATATGCGTGCCTATAACTTTGTAATTGAGATAACCCATGATATTGAAGACTTCCAATACCGGATACGGGCTATCGATTTCGATCAGCAATGCTATGAGGGTCGAAAAAATTTATACCTTCCGCAATTTTATAAAGAAAACTACGAGTACGTTCAACTCGTTTTAAAAACATTAAGCCCGGAGGTAATTTTCCAGTACCAGACGGAAGAACGGGTGGCCATGGCGAACCGGGTTTGGGCAGGGAGAAAGAAACTAATGGAATTGCTTGGTATAATGGCAAAGGATGAACTTTCGCAATATCAGAAAGTAAAACAGTTGCGCGAAGAACTAAATGAACATTTTAAAACAACCTACTTTTCAAAATGCAATCGCATGGGTGCCATCTTAAAAAGACAACTTAAGATCTCGTTGCAGGAATATTTAAAACTGATAAAAAAAGCATAATCAATTTAACGCCGGGGGAATGTATAACAATAAAGAGGTAAAAAAAATTATGGAGTCGGGGATGCGCTGGCTTTCCAATAATCCGCCTTCTATGCCTGCCCACATTGAAGAATTACGGGATCTGCTCCGTTTCCACGAAAACCGGTATTATGTGGCTAACGATCCGGTTATTAGCGATGCTGAATATGACCGGTTGTTTAAAATTCTGGAAAAATTTGAACAGGCCAACACGCAATACATTACTTCGGATTCACCAACCCAAAGGGTTGGCGCGGCACTGATAAAGGACTTTCCAAAGGTAAAACACCTGGTGCCCATGTTATCGCTTGAGAATTCATATAACGCTGAAGATCTGGTAGATTGGGACAGAAAAGCACGGGAACTTTCGGGAACGGAAATAATTGAGTATTGTGTAGAGCCTAAATTTGATGGGGCGGGAATTTCTTTGGTTTATATAAGCGACCTGCTCAACCGGGGACTCACCCGTGGCGATGGCGAAACCGGAGATGACATAACGCCCAACATTAAACGCATTAAATCCGTTCCCCTGTCTGCCCATTTTTCAGATTACGGAATTGAGCAGATTGAAATACGGGGAGAGGTTTTGTTAAGCAAGGCCAATTTCAAAAAATACAATGATAAACTTGGGGAAGAAGGGCTCTCTCCCCTTGCTAACCCCCGCAATGCGGCCGCAGGCAGCCTCCGGATAAAAGATACCCGTATTGTTTCCGAACGCAACCTGGAAGCCTTTTTATATCACATCAGCTATGTGTTGGCCTCCGATGATAATAAATACGGCAGGGTCTCCGATGCGCATAGTAAACTGCTTCAAATGCTCTGGGATCTTGGATTTCGAAGCCCGGTTCATGAAATGAAAGTAGTGAAGGGAATTGCGGAAGTAATCAAACATATTGAAGGTTTTGAGATAAAACGGGATGACCTGGGGTATGAAATTGACGGAATGGTAGTAAAAGTTAACAGCATTCCTCTTCAGGAAAAGTTAGGAATGACGAGCCATCATCCACGATGGGCCATTGCATTTAAATTTAAAGCAAGACAGGCCACCAGCAAATTAATAGAAGTGCAATACCAGGTTGGCCGTACCGGTGCCGTTACTCCTGTTGCGAAAATTGAACCGGTACAAGTTGGTGGGGTAACGATAGGCAGTATTTCTATTCATAATGAAGATTACATCCGGGAAAAAGATCTTAAACTGGGCGATACGGTACTTATTGAAAGGGCTGGTGATGTGATTCCACAAATCGTAAAATCAATTCCCGATGCCCGAACGGGAAAAGAAAAGAAAATTATTTTCCCTACCCATTGCCCGGTGTGCGGAGATGAACTGTATAAACCGGAGGGCGAGGCGGTGTGGCGCTGCACTAATATTAATTGCAGGGCCCAGGTTTTAGAGAGAATCATCCATTTTGTAAGTAAAGATGCAATGGATATCCGCAGCCTGGGCCAGGCCAACGTAGAAAAGTTTTACGAATGGGGCATGTTAAAAGATATTCCGGGCATTTATACCATGCCGTTAGCCGATTTGCTCACCCGGGAGGGCTATGGCGAAAAATCGGTAACCAACCTCAGGCAGGCTATAGAACAAAGCAAACAACAGCCCCTTCACCGGCTAATCTATGCATTAGGTATACGGTATGTGGGAGAAACCACCGCCAAAACCCTTGCGCAAAAAGTAGAAAGTATTTTTGACCTGGAGGGGCTCAACCTCCTGCAACTGCAGGAAATTGAAGATGTGGGAGAAAAAGTTGCTGCCAGTATAATCGCATTTTTTAGGAATGCGGATAATATTGCTATGCTAAAAAAACTGGAAAGGCTCGGAATTAATATGAAAGTAGCCGAAAAAATTGTTCATAACGGCCAATTTGAGGGAAAAACCTTCCTATTTACCGGTACCTTGCATCAAATGAAGCGCTCAGAGGCGGAGGAAATGGTAGAAAAACATGGAGGAAAGATCCTCGGTGGAGTAAGCAGCAAATTAAACTACCTGGTTGTAGGAGAAGAAGCGGGCAGCAAACTGGAAAAGGCCCGAAAAATATCCTCCATAAAAATATTGTCAGAAACGGATTTTTTACGCCTAATCCACTCTTAGTTATAATTTTTGTTATATTTACTCCTGCCGCTTTCAAAAAATTAACTGAACTTAACTTGCTAAATTTTGGGTTATGATAAAAAAAGTTGCCGGAGAATCATGGAAACAAATGCAGTTCCCGGGTTATAAACAACTTCGTAAAAAATATGCCGTATCCAACACGGGACGTGCAGCCAGTTACACAGAAGGGGTTTTCGAAGATGGAAAACTGTTGAGTGGTTCCCTCACCAGTGGGTACAGAACCCTGAACCTGCATGTGGAAGATGGTAATGGAACCATCTATATCCACCGGGAAGTGGCAAAACTTTTTTGTAAGAAAAAATCGCCGAAGCATAAATATGTAATCCACGTCAACCATCATAAATCCGACAACAACGCGAAAAACTTAAAATGGGCCACCCATGAAGAAGTGAGCAGCCATCAGCAAAACAGTCCCCAAAAACTGGCATATAAAAAAAGGCAGGCAAACCGGACCAGCGGGCTGAAATTAACAGCTACCCAGGTAAAGACAATTAAGGATATGATTAAGAATCCAAAACGGAAACTCACTTATAAACAAATGGCCGATAAATATGGTGTAAGTGAAATGACCCTATACCGTATTAAATCCGGAGAAAACTGGGGGCGGATAAAATAAATTGACAAAAAATACAAATTATAAGGAACCGGATGGTTCCTTTTTTGTTATGCTAAAAACCCTGTTATGATTGAAAATAATACCCTGAAGTTTCTGCAAGGCATTAAGAAAAACAACAACAAGCCCTGGTTTGAAAAAAACAGGGCATTATATGAGGATGCTAAACAAAATATCCTTTCGGTAACGGATACCCTGATTACACGCATATCCGGTTTTGACCCAACCGTAAAAAACGTGATTGCCAGGGATTGTATTTTCCGCATCAACCGCGATGTCCGATTCAGTAAAAACAAAGCACCCTACAAAACCAATATGGCCATTAATATTAATCCTGATGGGAAGAAAGCCGACAGCCCGGGGTATTATCTGCATATTGAACCCGGAAAATCGTTTCTTGCCACGGGAGTATGGATGCCCGAGATGCCTGTTCTAAATAAAATACGACAGGAGATCGATTACAATTTCAATACCTGGAATAATTTACTTCAAAAAAAATCCTTTAGAAAGAGCTTCCCTGAGGGGATATCCCGGGAAGGAGCCCTGGTTCGGCCTCCCAAGGGATATGATGCAGCCAACCCGGCTATCCAATTTCTCCTTTTGAAAAGTTTTATTGTGGTTCACGAGATTAAATCCCATGAACTAACCGAAAAAGGTTTGGAAAAGAAATTATCTGAACACTATAAAAATGCCAAACCCTTCATCGATTTTTTGAGAATGGCTATATCATAGCAAATGGCCAGTGATAAACATCACCGGCCTTGCTTACCTCTGAAACCACAAGAAAAAAAGTTTGAGGCGTAACAATATGTTTAAACTGAAACTTAATTCAATAGCAAAGTTTTGGCTTTGTTTAATAAACCGGATCTTGGAAAATGGGGAGAAAAAACCCCGGAAGCTTTTATAAAGGATAGAATTGGAGGGCATTCGCCCGAGTAGACCGTAAAAGTATATAAAAAAATTAAACTTTCTAACTTTTTGAATGGAATTTAAAAAAAAATATGGGAAAGGAAAGTCTACCCGAAAAATCCCGAAATAATTGCTTTTTAACCTGTTAAGCAGGAGTATAAAATTTCAATTGAATTTCACTTCATATAAAAACTAATAACTGTTAGTTTTGTCAAAATTTACCCGTGGCCAGGATCCAGACAATTAACAAAGGAACTCGAAAGGAACTTATAAGCGATGCGGCGGCGGCATTGTTCCGTAGCAAAGGTTTCACGGCAAGCTCTATGCGGGAACTGGCCGAAAAGATAGGCGTGGAAGCTCCCAGCCTTTATAATCACATAGGATCGAAGGGAGAAATCCTGCATTCCATTTGTTTTAAAATTGCAAGGGAATTCCTTCACAATATGAAACAGGTAATGCAGATGCCTGCCAATGAGCTTACCCGAATTGAAGCCATCATCCGGTTTCACCTATTTATGATGCTGAACCATTACGATGAGGTATTCGTGGCAAATCATGAATGGAGACAATTGGAGGAACCGGCCCGGAGCGAATTTCTTTCCCTCAGAAATCAATATGAACAGCAATTTTCCCAAATCATCAGCCAGGGTATTAAAGCAGGCGAATTCAAAAAAGTGGAACCACAAATCGCCGTTTTAGTCATATTATCAGCCGTTCGCGGGCTTGAGTTTTTAAACCTGGCAAAGAAGCATCGTAATACTCCCAACCTCAGCACCGATATTACCAATCATTTATTAAAAGGCCTCATACCATAATATGGCAGTACATTTTGAATCCCTTACCGTAAAACGGGTAGTTCACGAAACCCCCGAATGTGTTTCTATTAGCTTTGATATTCCGGAAGTTATCCAGAACAAATTCCTATTTAGAGAAGGGCAAAACATTACCATCCGTTATGCAATTGGAAAAGAAGAGGTTCGAAGATCCTATTCCATATGCAACGCGCCTCATGAAATGGAGTTGCGTATTGCAGTAAAAGAAGTGCCGGGCGGGGCATTTTCTGTATTTGCAAACCATTCATTAAAAGCAGGTGATGTTCTTGAAATACTGCCTCCAACCGGTAAATTCAATGCAAAAATGCGGGAAGGCAACCTGCCATACAGGCATCTCGCCATTGCAGCAGGAAGCGGTATTACACCCGTAATTTCCATCATCAAACATGTATTGCACCAAAATTCAAACTCCAGTTTTACCCTTATATATGTAAACCGAACCCGTCAGTCGATAATATTTTTTGAAGAGCTTGAGGCCATAAAAAATAAATATCCCGAAAGGTTTCAACTGGTTCACATCCTAAGCCGCGAAATGCTGGATACGGAATTATTCTTCGGAAGGCTGGATATGGCGAAACTTGCTCAACTCCAGCCGCTCATCCCCTATAGTCAGTATAATGAAGTGTATATCTGTGGGCCCGAAGAAATGATATTTAATTCCAAAGAATTTCTGGAAAAAGCAGGAGTGCCTGCAGCCAATATTCATTTTGAACTCTTTACCGTACCGGGAGAAAAAAAGTTGCACGAACAGGTATTAGAAATTCAAGAAAATTCCGGACCGGTAAGTCATGTTAGTGTTCATTTAGATGGCCGGACGCTGGAATTTGACCTTCCCATGAATGGCCCGTCAATCCTGGATGGTGCATTAGCGCAGGGAGCCGATTTGCCCTTCTCCTGCAAAGGAGGGGTGTGTGCCACCTGCCGGGCCAAGCTGGAAGAAGGAAAAGTGGAAATGGACAAGAATTATGCCCTTGAAAAAGAAGAAATGGAGCAGGGCTTTATTCTTACCTGTCAATCGCATCCACGTAGCGAAAGGATTTTTGTAAATTTTGACGAGCGATAAACCGCTGGCTTAAAACTGGATTACCGACCCCGGCAAAACGGTGGCGATATAGCTTCCCCCGCCTTCCAAATCGGACCGGCGGCCATGTGCTTTATCCGACCTCACCGGAATTCGTTTACCCGTAACCGTTTCCACCTCGTAAATTTTAATATCCGTCATTACCCGCCCTACAGTTATACTACCGGATGCGGTTGCACCTTCCCGGATTATTAATACCCCGTTTTGATAAACCGGCCTGGTAACTGAAAATTTTGCACTTTGTTCCGATTTTTTGGCCTGGTTCATATCTACCCTGCTAACCAAGCGCATTGTAATTCGGGTACCACCCGAAACATGAATTGTTTTTGGCGTTTGCGCTTCCTGTTCTTTCGTATTCTCACCGGATTCTTTCCTGGAATCTTCTCCGGAAATTACGGTAACAGAAGATCGCCTCCGGTTATTCTCTTCTTTGTTAACCGGATTCCGGGGTGTTTGATTTCCTTTTTCTTCTCCTTCAACCGGCACATTTTGCGGGAGACGGGATTGCCCCCCTCCTGAAGGAGTAAGATCTGTGGTTGTCTCCTGAGGAGTTTCATAGGGATTGCGGTCTGATTTTTTTGTTTCACTTTCAGGTTTCGAAACATTATTTTCTGCAAGCCCATCCTTTTTATCGGGATTACTTCTAAAAATAAAATATCCCGAAACAGACAATATCAATAAAGCCAGAACCAAAAGGACCCACTTCCTTTTGGAATTGAATTTCTCTTTTAAACGATCAAGCGATTCAGCAGGATTTAAAAATAATTGCTTTACCTGGGAGGAGGCAGTATTACTACCAGCAAACCGGGTTTCCATTTCTGTTTGCACTACCCGGGTTTCCATTCCCATTTCGGAAGATTTAAGTATCGATAAATCTACCTGTTGATATCGTGGAAAGGCATGTATTAAGGCTGCCTGAAATGCGCGGGCATCCGTAAACCGATTGGCAGGATCTTTATCCATGGCCCGCATAATAATATTACTAAGGGATTCCGGAATAGCAGCATTCAGTTTATGAGGGGCAAGGGGTTTCGACTTCATGATGGCCTGCATCAGGTTATAATCGGAATCTTCCCGGAAAGGGACTTTACCGGTAACCATCTCATACAAAGTGGCACCCATCGAATAAATATCTGAAGCAGTGGATGCATCCTTCCCCTGAATTAATTCGGGTGCCATAAATTCAATGGTTCCCACAATTTTATTTACCTGCGTCAGTTTCTGTTCTCCCGAAACCTTGGCAATCCCAAAATCCATTAGTTTAACCAGATCTTCTCTGGTAATCATCAGGTTTGCCGGTTTTATATCCCGATGAAAAATACTTTTACGATGAGCATGTTGCAGCCCTTCCAAAGCCTGGATGCTAATGGGTACCGCTAACGACACAGGAATATTTCCAAATTGCTTTAAAAGTTCATCTACATTCTCCCCCTCCACATATTCCATCACCATAAAATACTCATCCTGTTGCTCAAAAAAATTATATATCACGGCAATGTTCGGATGTAACAATTGCGCCAATATCCTTGCCTCCTTTCGGAATCTTTCTAAAAATTGCGATTGGCTGGTAAGTTGAGGATGAAGCATTTTTAAAGCCACATCCCGACCCAGCATGGTATCAGTGGCTTTATACACATTTCCCATCCCGCCCTGGCCAAGGTGAGCGGTAATGGTATAATTTAAAATTTGTTTCCCTATCATTTCATTGTTTAACTTAAATCATCCGGTAATTCCACATCCCTTGTAATTTTTAGCATACTTGCTTCTCTTGTTTCCTTTCCATTCTTTTCAACAGGCTCTGTTTTTCCGATACGTGCTACTATAACACTAATATTATCATGGCCTCCGCGTGCTTTTGCTTTTGCAACAAGCTGTTCTGCCACCTCGTTGATTGAGATACCGCCAACTATTTCTGCCAGTTCCTGGTCATTAAAATAATCGTACAGCCCGTCGGAACAAACCATTAAACTGTCGCCCGCCTTTAACTCGCAGGAATAACAACCGCTATCTACCCGCAGGTCGGGCTTGGTTCCCATTGCATTGGTGAGGACATTTCGCTGGGGATGCTTGTCAGCTTCTTCGGCACTTATACTTCCATTATTAACCAACTCCTGCACATAGGTATGATCGGTAGTAATGCGGGAAATTTTATTTTCTCTCAGGTGATATGCCCTGCTATCGCCTGCATGAGCAAAATATAAACACCCACTTTCCCATACCAACGCTGTGCAGGTAGTACCCATTCCTTTTTGCTGACTGTTTTGGGAAGCTGATTGGTATATCGTTCTATTTGCCAGTTTAAACGCATGGGTCAAATTTTCCGGGATATCTTTTCCTTTTGGGTGATGGAAGTAATTGTCAATAATAATTTCTGCTGCCATATTACTGGCTACCTCTCCGGCAAGGTGCCCCCCCATGCCATCGGCAACCAACAGGATCGCACCCTGTGTTTGGTCCTTTCGCTTCACCTGTTTAAACTGCACGGTGTCTTCATTGTTTGTTCGAACATTTCCCAAATCTGTTTTCACCACTGCCTGGATAAGAAGTGATTCAATATTTGGTGCAGGGGCAGAAGCATTTACCGTTGGTCGTTTTTTTCTTTTCCAAAACATTATTTGTCGGATTTATCTAGATAATATTCATAAGAACTTCTCCTGGGCGTAATCTCCACCTGTATTTTCTTATCAGCATATCCATCTGCACGAATAGTTAATTCAAAGTTCGTTCCTTCTTTCCCCTTCAGTTGAAACGGGAGGTTTTGTTTTGATCCGTCGGGGAAAATAATTTGAGTATTGTTAATCCCTGGCGTACTTAACCATACCCCTTCCACCGGAAGGGTTGCCTGGGGCGCAATTGTGTTGGGTTCCTGCTCTTGAGCAGGGATTCTCCCATTTTGATTTTCATCAGACGATTTTTCGTTTCTGTCCTTTCTGCTTTTCCATTGATAATACGAATTGCTATTAAAAACTAAAAGGAGTAAAACTATCAACACAATACCCGAAGCCGGCAAAATCCATTTCCGGTTTTGTGAAATGAAATTCATTAATCGGATGGGTTCTCCCTGGGGGCTTTCAACCCTTTCTAAAATTTTTGTTACCTCCCATGCCGAAGCCCTGAGATCAGGATTTATCCGAAGGCACTTGTCAATAACCCGACAAATATCCTGGGGGATTTCAGGAACCAGGATTTCGGGATTGGTAAAACTTCCTTTCCGGATTTTTTCCTGTAAGCCGGGCAGGGTAGATGATTCGAAAGGTAAATAACCGGTAGCTATTTCGTAACTAAGAACACCAAGGGCCCACATATCCGATTTTAATTCGGGCTTGTGCGCCAACTGCTCTGGAGCCAGATATTCCATGGTGCCCACAACAAATCCTGCCTGGGTAAGTTTAGGTGATAATTTATGTTTAGCTATCCCAAAATCAAGCATCTTCAACGTGCCATCCGGTTGAATTTTTATATTCTGGGGTTTAATATCCCGATGAACGATTTCTTTTTTATGGAGATAGGCCAGAGCTGCTGCAATTTGAAAGATAATACTACGTGCTTCCTCTGCCAACAGTTTTCCCTTTCTTTTAAGCAGGGTATCTAATGAATCCCCTTCCACATATTCCATCACAATACATTCCTGCCCACCAATTTTGCAATACTGATAAAGCCGGGCAATATTGGGGTGGTTTACAGATGATTGGATATTTGCCTCATTCCGAAACCTATCTGAGAAATTTTCCTGGAATAGAATTTTTATAGCGGCCCACCGGTGCAGGGAGGCGTTGTAGGCTTTATATACTACACCCATCCCCCCCGAACCAATGCGCTCATGGAGCTTATACCCTTCAACCTCATCTGGCATTTGCGATACATAAGCCATGATAAAGCTGTTTGTTGAAAAATTTAATTACCGGTCACTTTGGTTACGCCCATCAATTCCAATCCATATTTAATAGGAACTGCAAAAGAAATCTGTGTGCCTTGTGCATCCGACATTCCTGCATAAAAGATACCAATCACATTTCCCTCATCATCAAACAATGGGCCTCCACTATTTCCTGCACCAGTAGCATTGATGGTTAGCTGGTAAGAGTCGCCAAATGTGCTGTATGTTACTGTTTTGGCATTGGGAGATGAAGACCCCGGAATAATTCTTCCAATACTTCCCGGAGTTACCGTGGGGGTAGGAATACTGGAATACTGCGTTTCCTGATTAAACGGATCTTTAGAATTACGCATTACAAACTCCTGGGGAGCTATTCCTGGATACCCCATTACCGTTACCGACTGCCCGGGGTGAACGTTTTTATAATCATCTTTCATGGTAACTTTCGAAAGAGATTGCGGCATTTCAACCTTAATCATAGCTACGTCATGTTCATCTGAAGGGGTAGAAGAAACCACCGGTCTGCGGAGTGCAGTTCCTGCAAATATTACATTCATAAAGGTATTGCGTCCTTTAATGCTTCCTTTCCAGGCAGAATATCCGCCGGCAACCTTTGCTTCGGAAGGTACCCATCCAAAAACATCGTTAGGAGATACCTGAAAATTAGGAACAATAGTGGGTTGGTTATTTACATATCGAACTAATACGCCAGGAAATGAATATTGTGGAAAGTTATACCGGGTTTGCCAACCTGCACCTACATGGCGATTGGTTAAAATGAACCCATCATTAGAAACTACAAATCCGGAACCGGTAGCCCCTGCTATTCCAATAGGCACACCCATGCTTACATTCTTCTTGGTATCAATATAGGGTTCAATTTTTCCTTGTGCATTTTCAATATATGCTGCCATATAACGGACGGTACCATCCTGTTGTTTAATAGGAACAAACAAATGCCACATTTCATCGTTTGTGGCTACATCGTATAATTGCCAGGCAAACTCAATTTGAACAACCCGGTCTTCATTCTCTTTGCTGATTTCCTCCGGCGTTTTTTTATTCTTATTGGTAGTGTCTCCAATAATCACTGTTTCCTTCTGTGCCTTTGGGAAAATTTTATCTTTAAAAAGAAACCCCAAAATCCCGGCAGCAGCCAGTAGCCCTATCACTACTACAGCAAGCGTATTCTTCGATTTTTTTCTTTCACTTTGAAGCATCCGTTCTACTGTTTGCTTACCAATTCCGGTTTTGGCAGGTTCGCCCGATGGCGATTGGGAAACCGCTGTTTGCGTTCCCGAAACCGTAGTGGCTTTAATAGAGGTGGGAATTTCTACCACCCGGGTGGCCTGCATCATATCCTGTGGGCGGGGGTAAATATCGAAACTGAAAACCGGCCCGTTCATACCCAATTGAACTTCATCTCCCGGGTTTAAAGGATGAGAACCTTTTACCCTATTCTTATTCACAAAAATTCCATTCCGGCTGTTGTTATCTATAATAACAAACTGTAGGGGGTCCTCCTTTACTTTTTCAATCCTGCCATGTTCCCTGCTTACAATCGACTCCTGCTCTGGATCATATTGAATATCGCTTCCGGCTGCACGGCCAATGCTCAGGCTCTTTTTATTGAAATCAAACTCTTCTACCTGATTACTCTTTGTGCCTTTGCTGTGCCTGATTACATAATGTTCAATTTTGGTACTCATTTTTTGATGATTTAGTTGAAAATTGTTGATTAGCGGGTTGGAAACCTCTTGGCTTTGGTAGGATCGGATTCCGGCTTAAATAGGAATCTAAGAAGATAACAAATCTAAAGGAGTAGCATAACCCGTACAATACTTAAACAGGAGTATAAAAGAGGGAAATTTTATAGTTAAAAACTAACAATCGTTAGTTTTGAGGGGTAATTCCCTATTTTTGTATAAAGCCATAAAGATGACAGAAATTGCCCGGCTGGAATCGGTTTTCCAGGATAAAATAGATAAGGAAATTAAGGTGGAGGCCATGGATTGGATGCCGGAGGCTTACCGGAAAACCAATCTCAGGCAAATCAGCCAGCACGCTCATTCCGAAGTGGTGGGCATGTTACCAGAAGGGAATTGGATTACCCGTGCGCCAAGTTTAAAACGCAAAGCCATCCTGATTGCAAAAGTTCAGGATGAAGCGGGCCATGGATTGTATTTATATTCTGCTGCCGAAACCCTGGGTAGCAGCCGCGAGGAAATGGTAGCAGACCTGTTGATGGGGAAAGCCAAATACTCCTCTATTTTTAATTACCCCACCCTTACCTGGGCCGATATGGGAGCCATTGGTTGGCTGGTGGATGGTGCTGCCATTTTAAACCAGGTGATGTTGTGCCGTACTTCTTACGGCCCGTACGCAAGGGCAATGGTGAGAATATGTAAAGAGGAAAGTTTCCACCAACGCCAGGGTTTTGAAGCCCTGCTGGAATTGAGCCGTGGCACCACAGAACAAAAAGCAATGTGCCAGGATGCCATCAACCGGTGGTGGTGGCCCAGCCTGATGATGTTTGGGCCTAAAGATAGCGATAGCCCTAACAGCGAACTCAGCATGAAATGGAAAATCAAACGCAAAACCAACGATGAACTCCGCCAGCAATTTGTTGATATGATTGCCCAACAGGTAAAAATTTTGGGAATGACTCTTCCAGACTCCGAACTTAAATGGAATGATAAAAGAGGGCACTTTGATTTTGGAGAAATTAACTGGGAAGAATTTTGGAATGTAGTGAAAGGAAATGGCCCCTGTAACAAACAACGGTTGCATGCCAGGAGGGCCGCCCACGATAATGGAAGCTGGGTGCGCGATGCTGCCATTGCCTATGCCGAAAAAAAAGCTGCAGCTAAAAAACAAAAAGTCGCTTAATTCCACCACCATGCAAATACAAATAAAAAAATTCTATTACGGCGATATTCCCGAAGAAAAATCGTCGGCACCATCAACTCCTGTTACGCGAGACGAGCACGAGTGGCCGCTGTGGGAAGTTTTCATCCGCAGCAAACAGGGCCTTGATCATAAACATGTTGGATCCCTCCATGCAACCGATGCAGAAATGGCTATAAAAAATGCAAGAGATGTTTATACCCGCCGGCAGGAAGGAATCAGCATTTGGGTAGTGGAAAGCAAAAATCTCCATGCCTCCAATCCCGATGATGCTGCCATGCTGTACGACCCCTCCGCCGATAAAATATACCGACACCCTTCCTTTTATAACCTACCCGAGGAGGTAAAACACATGTAACCCTTACCGTTATGAATGCACATCTTGATTACGTTCTCCATCTGGCCGACACTACCCTGGTACTCGCCCAACGAAACAGCGAATGGTGCGGGCACGGACCCATCCTGGAGCAGGATATTGCCATCACCAATATTTCTCTCGACCTCCTGGGGCAGGCCCGGAATTATTACCAGCATGCTGCCAGCCTGATTAACTCAGCAAATCCTAATGCACAGGCTGATGAAGACAGCCTCGCCTACCTTCGGGATGAACGGGAATTCAAAAACCCCTTGTTGGTAGAGTTGGAAAAAGGAGATTGGGCGAAAACCACCCTCCGTCAATTTTTATTCAGTGTTTTTCAGGATCTGCAACTAAAGCGCTTATTACATTCTGCAGATACACAAATTGCGGCTATTGCCGAAAAATCACTGAAAGAAACAGCCTACCACATTGCCTGGAGCAGTGAATGGGTTATCAGGCTTGGAGATGGTACCCCCGAAAGCCATTCCAGGATGGTTGCAGCACTAAATGAAATTTGGGAATTTACAGGCGGCCTTTTTGTTCCGGCACCTTACGAACTGCAACTGGCTGGCACTATAGCAGTTGATGTTTCCCAACTCGAAAAACCCTGGATGGAAACTATTTCCAATGTGCTGGAAGAAGCTACCCTATCCCTTCCCGGAAAGACCTTTATGCAACAGCCCGGAAAAACCGGAATCCATACCGAAGCCATGGGCTATATCCTTGCCGAAATGCAATCCTTAAAAAGAAGTTTACCAACTGCCACCTGGTAATAACATGAAATCATTTACTGCAGATGAAATTTTCCGGATATTAGAAACCGTTTCCGATCCTGAAATACCGGTTCTCAGTATCCTCGATCTGGGAATCGTGCGGGCCGTAAATTTGAATGAGGAGATTCCGGAAATTGTAGTAACCCCTACCTATTCCGGATGCCCGGCCACAGAAGCCATTAATACCGACATCCGGCTCAAAATGGTGGAACATGGCATACCCAAAATCAAAATTACTACCCGGCTCTCTCCTGCCTGGACTACCGATTGGATGAGCCAGGCGGGAAAGAAAAAACTGGAAGACTACGGTATTGCCCCACCTAAGCCCGCAAACCGGGAAATTACCTGTCCGCGCTGCAACAGCCACCACGTAACCTGCATCAGTCACTTTGGCTCTACGGCCTGCAAATCTTTATACCAGTGCCTCGATTGCAAGGAACCGTTCGATTATTTTAAATGCCACTAATCTTACCCTTTTCCGGCAGAATACGTTCATTTATTTTGGAGATAGTCCCCTATTAAATTTTCCAAAGCAGCATGATTTAATTTAGAAAATATAGTTTTATCCATATCGTATTTTTTACCTTTCCGTAATTGAAAAATTATGAGCAGTATTATTCATGAAACAACAGGCAGGGTTGCCGTTATCCATTTGAACAGGCCCGATAAATTCAATTCCTTTAACAGGGAAATGGCTTTGGCCTTACAAGACGCACTGGATAGTGCCGCCTCAAATAAAAATATCAGGGCAATTTTAATAACGGGAACGGGTAAGGCATTTTGTGCCGGGCAGGACCTATCGGAACTTACCGGTGAAAACGCGATAGGGATTGACAGGATCCTCAGCGAGCATTACAATCCCATAGTTAAAAGGATCCGGAAGATTGAGAAACCGGTAATTGCCGCCGTTAACGGGGTAGCCGCCGGTGCAGGCGCTAATATTGCCCTTTGCTGCGATGTGGTACTGGCATCGGAAGGAGCCTCCTTTATTCAGGCATTTAGTAAAATCGGTTTAATACCTGATAGTGGCGGCACCTACTTTCTTCCCCGCCTTATAGGCTGGCAGAAAGCGAGCGCTATTATGATGTTGGGCGATAAAATACCTGCCGCTGAGGCGGAAAGGCTGGGAATGATTTATAAACTATTGCCCACTGAAACTTTTTTTGCAGACGCTCTAAAACTTGCCAACGAGCTTGCAAGCCTCCCCACGAGAGGGCTCGCCTTCACAAAAATGGCGCTTAACCAATCGATGCAGCAATCGTGGGAACAACAACTTGCTACGGAAGACGATCTTCAACAACAAGCAGCAAACACAACCGACTATCGGGAAGGAGTAGCCGCATTTTTAGAAAAACGAACACCCCAATTTAATGGAGAATAATATAAATCCAACACCCCAGGAGGTAGTCAACCACATGATGAACCACGATGGTTTTAGTAAATGGCTTGGCATTTCTGTCATCTCTGTTTCGGAAGGCAGCAGTAAAATAAAAATGACGGTGCGCCCCGAAATGATAAATGGGTTTGGTATTGTACACGGTGGAATTGCTTTTTCTCTTGCCGACAGTGCATTCGCTTTTGCCTGTAACAACCGCAATGTACTTTCGGTGGCCCTCGATACTTCCATTAACTTCACCAAACCCATCCATGTGGCCGATGAACTCATCGCCGAAGCAACAGAAATCCATAATGGAAGATCCACCGGCCTGTATCATATTACCATCACCAACCAGCACGGCCATACGGTTGCCTTATTTAAAGGAACCTGTTTCCGCACCAATAAACCATTGATAAAGATACCATGACCTACGAATACAACGGAAATCGCCCGGTAATTCACGAATCTGCGTTTATACATCCGCAATCAACTATTACCGGTAATGTAATTATTGGAAGGGATGTGTACATTGGTCCCGGTGCAGCGCTTCGGGGCGACTGGGGAGAAATAATCGTAGAGGATGGCTGTAACATCCAGGAGAACTGCACCATCCACATGTTCCCCGGAACCACGGTTTACCTGAGGAAAGCAGCGCATATTGGTCACGGCGCCATTATTCACGGAGCAGAGATTGGGGAAAATTGCCTCGTGGGGATGAATGCGGTAATCATGGATAATGTAAACCTTGGTAAAGAATCGATTGTGGGAGCACTTTGTTTTATTAAAGCTGATATAATTATTCCCCCACGCAGCCTGGTGGTGGGCAACCCCCACAAAATCATCAAAGAAGTTTCGGATGAAATGATAACGTGGAAAACCTCGGGAACAAAATTGTACCAACAACTCCCTTCCGAAATGATCAAACACTGGAAACCCTGTGAACCGCTTCGGGAGGTTCCCTCAAACCGGAAACAGCAATCTTCCCATTACAAAACCTGGAATGAAACTAAATAGCCACATTTTATAACCCAAGCGCCTCTTCCACCTTTCTGCAAATCACCGTATGGCTGTATTGTTTAGCCGCTGATCTTAGAATTTCCGGATTCACAAAATAACTTTCCTCCACGGCATTTGCTAATTTTTGGGCCAGGTCGTCCCGATCGGAAGCATTAAACAATAACCCCAATTTTCCCTGTTGAAGAATTTCCGGAGTGCCTCCCGAATTACTTCCCAAAATTTGGGTGCCACAAGCCATGGCTTCAATGGTAACCATTCCAAAGGTTTCCGATTTGGTAGCCATCACAAAACAATTTATTGCCCTGTAAAAATCAACAATCTCCTTTCTAAAAGGTAAGATAAAGACCCGGGCTGATAATGAATACTCCTTTATGCGAAGCTGCATTTGTTTAAAATATTTTTCTCCTTCATTCCGGGTAGGTTCCCCCAAAAGAACCACTGAAAAATCGGTACGACTGCAACTTTGCATTGCATCCAAAAGCAACAGTTGTCCTTTATGAACATCAAACCTTCCTATTAACCCAAACAGAAACCCATCGATTGGTAATCCAAGAACCTGCCGTGCATCCTGCATTTTTAATTCCGAACTAAACTGATGAAGGTCCAGCCCGGAAGGAATTACCCTGATCCGCTCTTTTGGAAAGCGGGTCATAACTTTTACCTGTTGAGCCAGCCAATGCAGGGGACATGCCCATAAATCAAACTTTCGGAAACGCAGGCTGTGAAAAATATTCCTTTTCGAAATCCCCAACTGCATTTCCATAAAATAAGAAAGATGCAGGCTGTTTCCCAGTTTCCACTTCGCAAAAGCTGCAATGCTCATGTCGTAAGTTGCCCTTACAATCAGGTGGGTAATTTGTTCCCGTTTAATAATTTGAACCAGGGCTAATCCTTTTCCGATATCATAATACTTCCGATGCCGGTCAATTTGAATTACTTTCACCTTTTCCTTCCGGGCATTTTCTTCAATGGGTGAATTAGCGTGACAAAGAATTACCACAGAATGTCCCCTTTGTTGCATCCAAATAGCATTCCGCAATTGGTTCATTTCTAACCCGCCCCAACTTGGGGTGCCGCACAGGTATGCCAGTTTATATTTCATTCAATCATTAAAATATTATTATTTGAAAACTGAGATTATCCATTACTTCCGGGTATCCATCCAAATAATTTGTTCGTTCATCCTCTTTTCAAAGAAATCAGCAACCCTCCCATCTCCTCTTCCGGTAATCCCTCCATCCGGGTGGCCAAGTAAATTACAATTATCGTCATACAAATCGCTGAAAAAATCACAACAGGGAGCAGGTACAAAATAAACTACATTGCCCTGGTATTGGTATCTGTATACGGCTCGTGGCGGATTTGTTTTTTCTGCCGCTGAAAAATCCCGGATGAGTTTTTTCACACAATCCGGAACATTCTCCGGGTTGTTTTGCAATTTTTGGGAAGGCCGGCAACTCAAAAAATTAAAAAGACATACCACCAAAAATATTTTCTTCATGTGCGATGGATAAGAAATTTGATGCCGGAAAAAACCTGCACCTTTGCAAAGATGGAGAAATCAAATTTTGTTGACCAGATAAAAGTTTTTTGTCGGAGTGGCCATGGAGGTGCAGGAAGCAGGCATTTTTTACGAAATAAACTAACCGCGAAGGGAGGGCCGGATGGCGGAGATGGAGGGCGGGGTGCCCATATCATTCTCAAGGGGAACAAACAACTGTGGACCCTTCTCCATTTGCGGTATTTTAAAAACATCCTTGCCGAAGATGGCGGTAACGGAAGTGCCAATAATTCAACCGGAAAAACAGGGAAGGATATTATTATTGAAGTGCCACTAGGTACCGTGGCGAAAGATGAAGTAACCGGGAAAGTAAAAGCAGAAATATTAGAAGACGGCCAGGAAGTTATTTTGCTTCGTGGTGGGCGCGGCGGATTGGGTAATAGTAATTTTAAAACAGCAACCAACCAGGCGCCTGAATATGCCCAGCCTGGCGAACCCAGCGAGGAAGGAATTATAGTACTCGAATTAAAGGTACTTGCCGATGTGGGCCTGGTCGGATTTCCGAATGCCGGAAAATCCACCCTGCTTTCCAGCATAACAGCCGCTAAACCGAAAATTGCTGATTACGCTTTTACTACCATTACTCCTCAATTGGGCATGGTAGAATACCGCGATGGAAAAAGTTTTTGTATGGCCGATCTCCCCGGTATCATCGAAGGAGCCGCCGAAGGAAAAGGCCTGGGCCACCGGTTCCTGCGACATATCGAACGGAATTCCATATTGCTCTTCGTTATTCCCGCAGATAGTAAAAATCATTTGGAAGAATTTAATATACTTAAAAAGGAATTGGAAGAATACAATCCAGATATGCTCCAAAAAGATTTTGTAATTGCCATCAGCAAATCGGATATGTTGGATGAAGAGCTGATGAAAGCCATCGATAATGAACTTCCCAAAAACATACCGCATATTTTTATTTCTTCCGTTACAGGACATCAGCTTCAACCATTAAAAGACCTGCTCTGGGCTACGCTTAACCGGAAGGAACAGGCGTAATCCACACCTGTGGACTAACAATTCTTCAGGAGGTGATTCGATGTTTCTATATTCGTAACGAACTCCTGTTCGCGCTTATGAGTAAAGGAAGCCTTTGTTTGATAATTATTGCAGGATTATGCGGAATCCTGTTAACAGGTTGCCCATATAGTTCGGTATATACCCTCGATCCGGAACCCGCACTCCCCATAAACGAAGACTATCTGGGAAAGTGGGCCGTATTGGTGAATACAAACTCAAATTTTGGCGAACCCGTGAAATTAATACTTTCAAAAAAATCGGACACAGAGTATGCCGTGGCTTTTACCGGCGATGTAAAAGAATTACTCCGATACCGTATTTCACTTAGCGATACCTTAAAAGGAACGGGTTATTTAAGTACAGTAGATCATTGGGAGTTTTTGAATTTCGTGATCCGGGGAGAAGTATTCATCATCCAAATCCTTTACGATAAAAACAAGCTTACCCTCCTCCCCATGGCAGAATCCTTTACCAATAAGCATATCGGATCCGACCAGCAACTTAGGGAAGCATTGCGCTTCCACATGAAAACGCGGTTAAGACCCAGGTACGATGATGACTTTAGCCTCCGCAACATGGTTCGTGTAAATTAACGGAAGGCTTTTATTAAAAGACGTAATTTGCCATGCTTGCTAAATTGTTAAGAACATGCCCAGATCTAAAATTGCCGGAATCGGCTTTTATGTCCCGGAAAATATAGTTACCAATAACGATCTTACCCGATTCATGGATACTTCCGACGCCTGGATTCAGGAAAGATCCGGAATTAAGGAACGCCGCTTTGCCCATCGCACCAAGGAAACCACCACTACAATGGGGGTGGAAGCAGCCAGGATTGCCATTGAAAGAGCGGGAATAACCGCGAATGATATCGACTTCATTATTTTTGCCACCCTATCCCCCGATTATTATTTTCCTGGTTGTGGAGTATTGCTTCAACGCGCCATGAAGATGAATCACATTGGTGCGCTGGATGTAAGAAACCAGTGCAGCGGTTTTATTTATGCCTTATCCGTCGCCGATCAATATATTAAAACAGGTATGTATAAAAACATCCTGATCGTGGGTAGCGAAAAGCATTCTTTTGGTTTAGATTTCTCTACCAGGGGTCGCAATATTTCCGTGATATTTGGCGATGGGGCAGGTGCCGCCGTAATTCAACCTACGGAAAAAGAAAACCAGGGAATTTTAAGTACGCACCTTCACAGCGATGGCGAGTATGCAGAAGTTTTGGCAATGTATAACCCGGGCACTCATGCAAACCATTGGTCGGATAAACAGCATGCAGATTTTGAGGATAAAGAAATGGGAGAAATGTTTATGAGCCATGCCATGATTGATAAAGGCCAGAATTACCCCTATATGGATGGGCCTGCCGTATTTAAAAAAGCAGTAGAAAAATTTCCGGAAGTGATTCATGAAGCGTTGGATGATAATGGACTGAAAACATCCGACCTAACGCTTTTAGTGCCTCACCAGGCAAATCTCAGAATTGCACAGTTTGTTCAAAAGCAATTAAAGCTCAGAGACGACCAGGTATATAACAACATTGAACATTACGGAAATACAACTGCCGCTTCCATCCCCATTGCGCTCTGCGAAGCATGGGAAAAAGGAAAAATAAAGGAGGGCGATCTGAT
This sequence comes from uncultured Ferruginibacter sp., assembly GCA_964647915.1. Taxonomy (GTDB): domain Bacteria; phylum Bacteroidota; class Bacteroidia; order Chitinophagales; family Chitinophagaceae; genus Ferruginibacter. The sequence goes on from CAZYKA010000006.1 coordinate 67,648, forward strand.
TTGCCTGGCAGCTTTTGGCAGTGGCTATACCTGGGGGTCGGTATTAATGAGATGGTAAATTATGCTAAAAAGGAATCTGCTTTTTTTTGTTAACCCGATTTCCGGTACCGGTAACTATAAAGCCATGGTTGAGTTTATTAACCAGACTTTGAAAATGTACCAGCACACTTATTCCATTGAGCATACTCAGGCATCCGGAAATTATAATTACCTGCCCGAAAAAATAAAAAAGGAACAAATTACTGATGTGGTGATTTGTGGTGGAGACGGAAGTATAAACCAAATTGCATCCGCTCTTATTGGAAACCCGGTACGCATTGGCATTATTCCACGGGGCTCCGGAAACGGGCTTGCATTTAGCGCAGGCATTTCTAAAAATAAAAAGAGAGCCATGGCTATTATCCTGGATGGTCAATCTTCTTTTATTGATGCTTTTCAAGTTAACAACCGGTACAGTTTTATGCTTTGTGGTTTGGGGTTTGATGCCAAAATTGCGCACGAATTTGCAAAAGTATCTTCCAGGGGTTTAAAAACATATACCCGTTTAACCGTTAAGAACTGGATACTCGCAAAATCATATTCATTCTCCCTCTTTACCGAAGGCGAGGCGCTTGCTTTCAATGCTTATTTTATCAGTATTGCCAATGCAAATCAATTTGGAAATAATATGCGTATTGCACCCAAAGCAAGTTTAAGTGACGGATTACTCGATATTGTGGTGGTTAACAAAACAAACCGAATTTTATTATTAGGAAAAGTGTTGCTTCAAATAACCAGGGGGAAACCAATACCCGTGGAAGATATCAAGAATAAAAACAGAACAATCCGCTATTTCAGGGCAGCTACCCTAACTCTTAAAAATAATTCTCTGGCTCCGCTCCATATTGACGGAGAGCCGGTTGAAACGGAGAGCGAGTTGAATATCAAAATCATTCCCCACGCAATAAACCTTATTCAACCTATGGGCTGAGAAGCTGCTTTACCGTAGCAATCGCTTTTTTGTTGATCTCTCCGTAAAATGCATTTTTTACATCGCGTTTCTCCCTTGCCGTTAGGTGAAAATTCAGAACGGCCCCCTTATCTGGCTTTTGAGGAAGGTACATGATGGAAAGCCGTTGAATCTTCAGGTCGTCATTATTCTGTGTGATATAATTATATTCATCTGATTGCGCATAGTCTTGCAAGCGGAACCAATTCTGTTGCAGCATAGTGGCTGGCGTAACGATCATATTGGTAACAGATCCCTTATCAAAATGCAGGGGAACATTTTCCAGGACCCGGTCTTTCAATTGCAGGATAATTACCCCTGAAGTGTTTTCTTTCAGCCAGTCTCTGAAAACATCAATAAACCGCAGCGTGGTTTCCATGCCATAATTATCCCGTAACCCGGCATCCATCACGTCTACAACAGGGTTAGTAGGAAGCCATACATTGGGCAAAACATAGGGGAATGTGGCGCTCATTCGCAAAGCGGTGAGAATGCGCAGGTTTTGAGGTTGCAGGTTTTTAAACAGGGCATTGAAGTCCACCGCATCCGGATTTGCCAGGCTGTCCCCCATCATATTGGGCGGTTTCATCATAAAGCTCATGGGTTGGGTACCCATAACCATTTTTCTTCCATCCACTGTTACTACCGAATTAAAAATAATAAGCGGGATTTTAGCGGCATGCTCATCAGCGGAAAGGTCCTTCATTTGTTTGTCCAACAACCCGTTGGTATTGTCGGATAATTTTTTTTCGAAAGCATACCCACGGTCTTTCACATACGAAAATCCGTCAACCGAGAAACGCTGTGCCGGAGAAAACAAATCCCTGGCGATCATGGAGGTGAAGACCGGGTTAAGCAAATCCTTTGCAATATTGTCGGTATAGGTTTCCTTTGAAATATCAAACTTTGGATTTTGCAATTTCAGCCGGTATAATTCGCGGTAATAGCTGGCAGCCAGCATACCTCCACTGGCGCCGCTGAAAAGGAAACTGTGCTCCATCAGCTTTCCCTGGGTAATACTGTCCATTTTTTGAAGGGCGTTCATCACAAATGCGGCGCTTCGCAATCCGCCGCCACTAACATTAATGAATACCATGAGTGGCTTATCCTCCTTTTGCCTGGCTTTCCATCGGTTTAAGATGCCCAGCATGTTATTTTCATCGGCTTTCATTTGGGTATCGGAGCACAGGTTTTGAAGGGATTGCTTATCATAATCGGGGCGAAGAGCTCTTTTCGTATAATCGATGCCGTACGCTTTATTTCGGGGGTCAATTACCTCGTGCTCATACAGTACATTCACAACCACCAACAGTAAAATAGCGGCTGGCAGGCTCCAGCTTTCAAGGAAATAGGTTAAGGATCCGATTACGGCTATCAGAATGGCAAAAAATACCAGGATGCTGGCGGCGGCAGGTAATTCGAAATAAGAATTATCCAGCAAAAAACCAATTAGAATCAGAAAAAGAAAGGCAAGCACAATGCTTGCGATGGCAGCGAGGTGATGACGCTTAAAAATGGTATCCAGAAAATCCTGCCGGTAGTGACTCACATTGCGCGCCTTTCGCCAACGCAGGTGTCCACTTAAATAAACCCCCACTTTTAAACCAAAACCTTCATCTACATACCGTTTATTGGAAAATCGTTTATTAAATAGTTCGGGGCTGTTTATTATGGGCGCCATGGTACGTACAATGGTTTTATCGGCGCCAAAAAAATAAGCAAGCGAAATACCCATCAATAATATCAGTCCAAAAAGGATTCCTCCAATTATTATCATGATTTCAGAAAAGGTCATTAACTCCCTGTACTCCGAAAACCAATACAGCCTTCCAAAATAATACAGCACAAATAAAATGGGAAATAAGGCATTGTTTATACAATACTTCAGGAACGGGTTGCGGGTGGTAGCCAGGAATTTAAACCGCTTGCTGTGAAGAATAAAAGTGGTTACATTCCAACTCATGATATACACCCCAAGGGCAATACCCACAATTACTGCCCCTAAAAAATTTACAGACCCCAGATACTCGGGAACGAAAAACAAGGCATCGGCTCCATAATGCTTTAAAAAATCGCTGCTTATGGTGCTTACAAGGATAAACCAAAATAAAAGCAGAATCTGGTATTTCCTGAAATGAAGGACAAAGAGTTGTACCGGGAAAGAATAATAAATGTCCGTTACAAATCTTTTCATTATAGCAAGTTGTTGAATGGTAAGTTACTACAAATTCGTTGGTCAATAAACGAACAGCCTATTCCCTGCATTGTGCCTGAACTTTTTTATTTCCATCCTGAAGTTTATCAAACTTAATCCATGTACAACCTTCCCCTATCCGCTAAATGAAGTGAATGAAAGCCCCATTCCTAAAATCCGGCAATTCCCATTAAAACAAAAACAGGTATTTTAGGATACCTATATAGGAATTTTTGTGAAATCAAAACAGGCTAAATGGTTTGGCAGAGAATCCTCCTTATGCAGCCGCCTATTTTAAATAGTCGTTAGTATGTACCCGGTTATATTCAGGCGAGCAATCGAACAGGTAATTTAAAATATTCATATGGCCCGCCCCAAAAATTACTAAAATTCTGTCGGATGGGCCAGCAGGTATTCTCTGGATATTTCTAAAAATTTTTAAATTTCTGCTAAACCAGCGTCCTGTTTCAAAATCAACTCCCAAAAAGTCGTTTGGTTTGGACTCATATTTAAATAATCCGATTAAATAATTTCCCAGGTCTTTCTTAATGTTTGTTTCGTCATTGACTTGTCTTAATGTGGCAAGGATACCCACTTTTTTAGAAACGAGAGGCATCAATACCCGCTTCGACGTATCGGGATTCTTTTCAAAATAGGATTCAAATTTTTTCGCCTCTATACTGTCTTTCCCATACACAATATGCGCAATGCGGTCATTAAAATTTCCCCAGGCATTTACGCAATAAAGCCTTGTTAATCCCATCTGTTTGGCTATCCGAAATCCAATCTGTTCTTCTTCACAGCGGGCAAGCGCGTATTTATTTTGGATATATTGATTAAACGTTGAATCAGTAACCCATTGCGCATTGGGGTGCCGTTCAATCGCAATAATGGTAGGTTTGAATTTCAAGATTTTCTGTACGATTTCCGCTATTTCATTTTGATATTTTGGATCCAATACGTCTATCTGGTCATTTTTTGAAATTTGGACCACATCCAGGTTGGGAAAGTCAAAATGAAAAGTTGCCAGGGTCAATACTGTTGGTTTGGAGGGTTGTGCCCTGGTAACCAGGAAAGCCAATGAAAAAAACAGGATAAAAGTCGCTTTCATTTTTTTCTGTCATACGTTTGTAAACAATATTTGTTACTCTCCGGATAAAAACATTTTATAGCCAGATTCCTTTCTTGGGCATTTAATGAATTATGAGAGATAATGGATATTTACCCCGTACCTGCCAATCGAAAAAATATCCTACAAAAAACTAATCCTGGATAATAGGAATAAATTAAATGGAGTAATAAAATTTTGAATGTGTTAGAATCCGGGTATTATAAATCGAAAATAGAAGCGGGAATTGATGAAGCAGGAAGGGGGTGTTATGCAGGGCCGGTATTTGCGGCAGCCGTAATCCTTCCCGGCGATTTTTTTCATCCTTTATTAAACGACAGCAAGCAGGTTAGTGAAAAAAACAGGGAATTCCTGCGGCAGGTAATAGAGAGAGAAAGCCTGGCATTTTCTGTTGCCAGGGTAGAAAACCAGGAGATAGACCGTATCAATATTCTCCAGGCCTCCTTTAAGGCCATGCACCTTGCGCTGGATCAGCTTTCCATAAGACCGGAGCATTTATTGGTGGATGGCAACCGGTTTAAGCCATATCAGGATATTTCCCATCATTGTATAGTGAAGGGGGATGGGATCTATGCTTCTATAGCTGCCGCAAGCATCCTGGCAAAAACACACCGGGATGAGTTTATGCTGAAACTTCACAAGGAATGTGATTACTACGGATGGGATAAAAACAAAGGGTACGGCACACCTATTCACAGAATGGCCATTGATACCCATGGCTTATCAAAATACCACCGGAAAAGTTTTAATATTCTGCCTACGCAGACAACGCTGCTTAAGGTAAGGTAAATCATTCGTTCCATTCGCCCAACCCCTGCCTTATTACTTCATACTCATCCTTCGTACAATCGATAACGGTAGAAGGATGAATACCCCCGGGCCCGCCATCAATAACAATATCCACCTGAGATCCGAATTTTTCATAAATAACCTCAGGGTCGGTATATTCTTCCACTATTTCCCCCGGTAAGGTGGTGCTTAAAATGGGATGATCCAGGGCTTGAATAATATCCAGGCAAATTTTATTGTTCGGTATCCTTAACCCAATCGTTGATTTTTTACTTTGAAGGATTTTGGGTACCTGTTTGCTTGCAGGGAGGATAAAAGTATAAGGACCGGGCAGATATTGCTTTAAAATGCGGTAAAGAGGTGTATTCACGGGTTTGGTATAATCGCTGAGATGGCTCAAATCCCGGCATATAAATGAAAATTGCGCTTTTGTGGGGTTGATATTTTTTATCCGGGCAACACGTTCTACCGCCTTATGTTGAAATATATCGCACCCCAGGCCATAAATGGTATCGGTGGGGTATATGATAATGCCGCCATCCTGCAGGCATTCAGCCACCTGCTTAACCAACCTGGGCTGGGGATCAATGGGGTGAATTTGGATAAGCACTTCCCCAAATTAGTATAAAAAAATCCTTCTTTCGTAATCCTCTTTGAAACAACTATTTTTGCAACGTTTTTTAAAGAAATAACCTAATTCCTGAAACATGTCTCTGATCAACCTTGGTACGATGGCTTTCGATGCAATTGAAACCCCCTTTGATAAAGTGGATCGCATTGTGGGCGGCTCGGGCACCTACCTGGCTTATGCCGCATCAAAATTCATTAAACCGGTTCAACAGATATCTATTATAGGGAATGATTTCCCGGAAGAAGAGTTGAAAGAATTAAAATCGCGCGGGGTTGAATTAGATGGCGTGGAAATGGTAAAAGATAAAAAATCCTTTTTCTGGAGTGGCAGGTATCACATAGATATGAACTCCCGTGATACGCTTATTACCGATTTGAATGTATTGGCCGATTTTAATCCCATTGTTCCGGATAGTTACCAGAATGCAGAATTTTTAATGTTGGGTAACCTGATGCCGAAACTGCAGCTCAGCGTAATTAACCAGCTTAAAACCCGCCCCAGGCTTATCGTATTGGACACCATGAATTTTTGGATGGATACCGCCATGGACGACCTAAAAACCGTATTGACCCGGGTGGATGTATTGTTGGTTAATGACGGGGAGGCAAGGCAACTAAGTGGTGAAATCTCCCTGGTGCGTGCGGCTAATAAGATCCTGAGTATGGGGCCTCAATACCTGATCATCAAAAAAGGAGAACACGGCGCCCTCCTGTTTCATAAAAACCATGTCTTCTTTGCACCCGCCTTGCCATTGGAAGAAGTATTTGACCCAACCGGTGCCGGCGATACATTTGCCGGAGGATTTATGGGATACCTCGCAAAAACCAGGGATACCGGGTTTGAAAACATGAAAACCGCGATTATTGTAGGAAGCGCTATGGCCAGTTTCTGTGTGGAAAAATTTGGGCCACAACGGTTAAAAGAAATTTCAAACGACGATATCCATAGCCGAATCGAAGAATTTGTACAGTTAGTAAACTTCGATATTGACCTGGTTTAATTCCAATTAATCCAATGCTCGAAATCATCATTTTAATATTTCTTACTAGGCATATTGGAGAGTTGGCCGTAAGAAAGGGACTCCCCCCCACCCGTTGGAAATGGATTACCGTGGGATACTGGTTCCTGTTCGAATTCATGGGTGCAATCATCGGCATTCTTGCTTTTGGAAATGAGAATTTTATAGGCCTCATGTTATTCAGCGTGGCCTGCGCTTTTGGCGGTTACCTCCTGGTTAAATACAGGTTGGAAAAACTCCCGGATAATAATATGGACGATGATATCAACCGCATCGGTTCCGATCAGTTAAGGCCTTAACTTTCCATTTTTTTCAAACTAATTTAGTTTACCCAGGCAAGAAAATGGGTTGCCTCGCATTTGAAAGCAACCCAGTCCATGAAAAGGAAAAATAAATTTTGCACTACCCATTCCTCCGGGCAAGCACAATCACGTTTTTAAATTTTTTAGTTTTCCCGTTAAGATTAAACACTTCCGTATAAATAATATACATACCCACAGGCAGTTTTTGATTTTTCTCACTCAATCCATCCCAGCGGAAATATCCCTTCAATCCGCAAAGCGCATTGCGTTGTAAATACCTTACCGGCCTCCCGGCTGCATCAAAAATGGTGATGTTCGCCACAAACCCGGGTTGTGGGAACTGGTAATTTATCGTCGCATAATCATCCATCCCGTCGTTATCCGGACTCACAATATCCGGGGTTACCGTGATCTCTCCAAAGGTGGCCGCATCCGCCATATATTGGGAATTTTTGTAGGTGGGCGTTCCATAACCCACATTGGTAGCGGCGCTGTGCCAGTTGTTGGCATCCTGGGTTACCGCATCATAGTTGGTGCGTTCGAGTGCCACTCCTTCTCTGTTGCTGATCAGTTTAAAATGCCAGCGCTGATCATATATGAGTTCATCGATAATGGTACCCTGTTCGTTTAAAAAAATTACATCCCCCACATCGTCGTTATAAGAGGGCATCGAAAGCTCAATAAACTGCTGTGGGTTAAGGGCCACATAATCGTGCAATACCAGGGCCTTGCTTTGTGTAAATACCATAAAATCGCCAGGGAACAATAAATAATCTTCACTGCTCGCCTGGGTAATACTGCTGATGCTTCCTGTGGTATTCCGATTGGCTATATACAGGTTGCGGAGGTTCAGAATTTTTCCGGAGCGGTTATAAATTTCCACATAATCGGTACTGGAAGGTTTTGGGTTAAACAACACTTCATTTATCACAATCCCCAGGCTATCGGTATGTTCGTAAAGTCCCACTCTTGCCGTAGCGGGTTGTTGTACCGCATTGCCACTGCAATCGGTAACGGCGTTTACGGTTACGGTATAAATCTGGTTCCTCATTAGCGCCTGGGCCGGGGAAAGGGTTAGCCTCACCCGGTCGAAACCGTAAGGCAGTGCATTGGCTGAAACAGGCTGACCAATTCCATCACTAATCGCATACTGGGTAATAAAGGATGCATTGGTACTATCCATCTGTTCATCAAAAACAAGCACAATATGCAAACTATCGGGAGCGTATGCACGAAGAAGGCGGGGAGAACTTAAATCCGGGTTCACCGCATCCACTGAATTTTTTCTGCCCGGAGTACCTCCTGAGGGGTCATTGCTGGCCCGCCAGTTGTCCATCCCAACACAGGGATTGTGGGTATCTATCATTTCCAGGGTCCAACCACCCTGCTTTTTTAAATCGTTTTGATACCAGGCATCGGAATAATTTACGGAATGGATAACCATTCCGGACGCGTTTTGAAGGAAAACCTGGTCGCCGGTATTACTCAGAGAGGGGAAACTGGTAACAGAGATGGCGCTGCCATAGGCGCCCATAGCTGCAAGGGAACCGGAGGAACAAACAATCAGGAAACTGTCCTTTTTTAAATTATACGCCGGCATGGGCCCACTTAAACTTCCTGGTTTCCCCAGTCGCCACCCGAGGAGATTGATGTCGAAGCCCGAAGTATTTTTAAGCTCCAGCCATTCTACCTCTGGCAGAGATACGGGGGGAGATGGATCGGCCATCAATTCATCAATCACCACCCCAAATGGAGCCACCGTAGTGTACATAAACTGAATGTTACCACTACTCAATACATTTCCCGAAAGGTCGGAAATACTTGTAGCCGTTAGGGTAACCAAAATATTATTCGGGAAGTTATTCAAAAAGGTAAGGTGGACCATTGAAAAATTAGAAACATCTCTCACCGCCGAAATCGCTATGCCCACACCGTTACTAATGGAATAACTCAACTGGTTTTCTGCGGAAGCCTGGGTAATGGGCTCCGAAAATAAAATATCAACGGAATTGGCACTGGTAACATTTGCGCTAACCAGCGAGGGTGGGGTTACATCGGGTGTATAGGCAGTAACTAAGATGTCATCAAAATAATGTTTCGAGAAAAAAGTAGGGGTACTCTGTTTTACCAAAAAACCAAGATAGCTGGATGTAGTATAGGTATCGTCAAAAGCAGTCCCTTCACTGGTGAACGAAGATCCTGTTCCGGAGAGGTCTCTGAATAACTCCCATTGGTTAGCCGCATTACGGGTAACCTTTAGTCTGATGGTATTACTGCTGTTATTAAGGATCCCGTTTAATCCATCAATAATTACCGTTTCAATATTTCCATTTTTCCGGTATAGCGAAATTTCATCATTGGTATTGCCTATGCGCACAAAATACCCCTGAATACCGGAAGATAAAGTCAGGTTTTGCTGATTGGAGGTAAGAAAAAAATCAACATAATTTGCTCCGGAGGGGTTAAAATCCAGGCGGATGTATGCCTCCCATTGGGCCACGGTGGCAAGGCTGTTTTCGGTCCTGATGTAAAAACTGCTATTGGTAACCGTATTGGCGCTTTGCAACTGAAAACTGCTGTTAACCTGCCAGCTTGCATCGGTCCCCGTCCAGGTAGGGTTATTGGTAAAATCACCATCCGAGAAATTATCATCTACCTGTGCTTTTACTGAGAACATGCAGAAAATGCACAACCAAAGGAAATACCATTTTTTCATACGCTTAAAGATACAGTATTAGATTTGCGAAGTAAAAAGCATTTATCCTAAAACTTCTTCAGAGAGGAAGGGGGATGGGTTAATTTTGATAAAATATTATTATGAAGATTGCAGTGGTGGGGGCAACCGGCCTTGTAGGCAGTAAAATGATGCAGGTATTGGCCGAAAGAAATTTTCCGGTAACCGAACTCCTGGCGGTAGCCTCTCCAAAATCGGTAGGAAAAGAATTGCTTTTTAAAGGAACGCCGTTAAAAGTGATCGGGATGGAGGATGCCATTCGTGCCAGGCCATCCATTGCCCTTTTTTCAGCTGGTGGCGCCACATCGCTGGAATGGGCGCCCCAATTTGCCGCCGCGGGGATTACGGTTATTGACAATTCAAGCGCCTGGAGGATGGACCCCAAAATTCCACTGGTAGTACCCGAAGTAAATGCAAATGTGTTGAAAGAAACAGATAAAATCATCGCCAACCCCAATTGCTCTACCATCCAAATGGTGATGGTTTTAAAACCGCTCCACGATAAATACCGAATTCGGAGGGTTGTGGTAAGCACTTACCAGAGTGTAACCGGCACCGGAGTAAAGGCCGTTACTCAAATGGAGAATGAACGAAAAGGAATAGTTGGAGAAATGGCATACAAATATCCTATCGATCAAAACGCATTGCCGCATATTGATGTCTTTCTCGATAACGGATATACGAAGGAAGAGATGAAAATGACCAATGAAACTAAAAAAATATTGGCCGACAATACCATTGCGGTAACGGCAACCTGCGTGCGCATCCCCACCATGGGAGGTCATAGCGAGAGTGTAAATATTGAATTGGAAAAAGATTTTACCATCGCAGAGGTGCGCAACCTGCTTGCGCAAAGCCCCGGGGTGGTATTGCAGGATGAGGTGGAAAATTTCGTGTACCCAATGCCGTTAACTGCACACGAAAAAGATGAAACTTTTGTTGGCAGGATACGAAGAGATGAAACACAACCCAACACACTCAACTGCTGGATCGTGAGCGATAACCTCCGGAAGGGGGCTGCTACCAATGCCATCCAAATTGCAGAGTACCTCTTAAAAAACAGATTGGTTAATTAATTTCCCAGGTTTCATTGCCCTTCAGTAAAGCATCGAGGTTGCCTTTTCCCTTACGGGAAATCACATCTTCCAATTGAAGTTTCATTCCCTCTTCGTAGCAGGGCCGGCTTATATCATAAAATACCCCAAACGGCCTGGGCATGTGGCCTTCCATAGTGGGATCATCAAACAGCCTTACCAGCATCTGAGCTTTATACAGGTCTTTTTCATCGTGTATCCATAAATCATCGGCGCTGTACCCTTCTTCCAGGTTAACCAGTACCGGTTTAAGCCCGTCAATTTTTATTCCTTTTTGCTTGTTGGCGCCAAAAATGAGTGGCTGTCCCTGTTCCAGGAACAATACCTCCTCTGCCTTGGATCCTTTCTCGGTGAAAATTTCGAAAGCCCCGTCATTAAAGATGTTGCAATTCTGATATATTTCTAAAAATGAAGCGCCGTGGTGCTGGTGACTGCGGTTGAGCATGGCCTGCAGGTGCTTCGGGTCACGATCCATAGTTCGGGCTACAAAACTGGCATCGGCTCCCATAGCTAACGCTGCGGGGTTAAAAGGATGATCGATGCTTCCAAACGGAGTACTCTTAGTTACTTTATGCTCCTCCGAGGTAGGAGAGTATTGCCCCTTGGTTAGACCGTAAATCTGGTTATTAAACAACAGGATGTTCACATCAAAATTGCGGCGAAGCAGGTGAATGAGGTGGTTACCTCCAATACTGAGGCTGTCGCCATCGCCGGTAACAATCCAAACGCTTAATTCCGGGCGCGCTGCTTTTAATCCGCTGGCAATAGCGGTAGCCCGGCCATGAATGCTGTGCATGCCATAGGTGTTCATATAATAGGGAAACCGGCTGCTGCAGCCAATTCCTGATATGATCACAAAATTCTCGCGCGGGATTCCCAGGGTGGGCATTACTTTTTGTACCTGCGCAAGTATGGAATAATCGCCACAGCCGGGGCACCAGCGCACTTCCTGGTCGGTAGCAAAATCTTTGGAGCTGAGGGTCGCTGCAGGTGAAGCCAATTGTTCACTCATACAATTCTGATTTACAATTACAAAATTATGGCTTTAGAATACCATCCCTGTAAAAAAATATTAAAACCTGAATTTGAGAGAATATTTTTTCGGAAATGGTAATTTGATGGTTCCATTGTTCAATTTTTTTATCATGAGGTTTCAATTCATCAAGATATTTCAGTGGCTTTCGTGTAATTTATATATTTAATACCTCCTTTGTAACAATACTTTCTGCTCTATTTTGTCCATGGGGTTCTGATCATAAATATTCTCCATATAAAGGATTAAATTTCCTGTACAACAAAACCGGAAATCATGACGATCAAAGAAAACAACCAAAGCCCTGCCTTCGGACTGACCGCCAATACCGGGGGAAAATTAAATCCAGGGGCCATAGAGTCACCCAAAAATACTGGTGATGAAGATGATCTTATACATCAGCAGGAAGAAAACTTAAGTTCCGTGAAATTACAAAATGAGGATCCGGATGAGTTGGTTCACCGGATGAATGTCTTTAAACCTGGCACCAGTTTAACCACTGATATGGATGATGAGATGCATCAGAAATACCAGGAAGAGGATATGGATGACCATTAGTTATAAGATATAACGGAGTGGAAGATATATTCACCTGTAAAAAAATCATTCGTGCATTCATGGCTTTATTATTTTGGTCGCACACCATAAAACGAGGGTGCATGCCTTTAAAAAAGTGCATTCGTGCATTCGTGGCTTTATTTTTTTGATCGCACACCATAAAACGAGGGTGCATGCCTTTAAAAAAGTGCATTCGTGCATTTGTGGCTAAATAATATTATTCCATTGCTAAATTTTCTTCCGTCAAAATTCTTTGTATAAATTTTTTACGAGCATATTTTTACCCCCGGGGAGGGGGCAGTCAATTGCTTTAGAATTTCAACATAATCCTGAGTTTAAAATCAAGGACCATCCCCTTTTTTGTTGCACGCCGGCCCCCACAAGTTTTTTAAACAGCCTTTAATTTTTAGGAAGTAACAGCCATTCTGTTAAAAATAATCAAAAGGAAGATCCTTTGCTCCATATTTTAAACAAGAATAAATTAACTGCGGGGGATTATATGCAAAGTGGTAAAGCCTCTTGACTCTCATATTCATTTAATTTTTGTCGCAATATGCAATCACTTTGTCGTTTTCTGATACCATTTTTCCAGGAGCTGTAAAATATTTTTGCCGTATGAAAAAGAATTTTACCTATAAACGAATTTTGGGAATAGTTACCATTATGGCGGGCCTGTTTGCCGCTGGATGCCTGCTGACAGGGGCAATGGCCGTGGAGTATAACTTCGACGCTTTTAGCAACCCTTCTCTTCTTTTGCAATATGATCATAATTCTCAACTGGTTTATTGGTTCCTGATTTTTGATATGGCAGGATATTACCTGCTCTTGTTACCAGCGGTACTATATCTGCATCAACAATTTAAATATCATTCTCCCTGGACATCCCTATTCACTTTTTGTGGTATTGGATACGTATTGACCGGGGCAATTGGAGCGGCTATGCTGGCAGCTACATGGCCATATTTAATGCAACTGCATAGTGTATCACCAGCAGCAAATCAGCAAAATATTGCCTTGGTTTTTAACAGCATCAATTTGCTGGTTACTAAGGGCCTTTGGAATATGCTCGAAGTGCTGTTTGCGGCTTTGTGGTGGATCGGTTTTGGAAAATTGCTTCTGCGAGATTATAAAACAATCGGGACTTTATCCCTTGCGGCAGGATTTGCCTGTTTATTAGACGCAGTAGCAACAATCACAAATTGGAATATGCCGGCTGAAATAGGAGTTAATATTTACTTGCTGATGGGAATAGTCTGGCCGGTCGCACTGGGGGTAAATATCCTCCACATCTCTATTGCCAGGCCGGTGTTAAATAAAACTGACAGCGATTTTTCCAATAATGAAAAATAGAAGAATGCAAGTGATTAAGACCATTTTTAAATGGATAGGGAGAACAATACTTCTCGTGATTTCAGTAATTGTTTTGGGTTACACCTATATATATATTAGTACAGAGAAACGATTAAACAAGAAATATCGTTTTTCAGTAACAATGTTAGCCATCCCATCGGATTCCCAATCGATCGAAAAAGGAAAGCATCTTTATCAAATAAGGAGTTGTGGTGATTGCCATGGCACATCATTAGAAGGAGGTATATTTATGAATGATCCTTTGTTACTTCAAATTTCAGCGCCAAATTTAACTAAGGGTATAGGAGGACTTTCACCTGATTATTCTTCCAGGGATTGGATACGTGTACTTCGGCATGGAGTGGATAAGAATGGAAAATCACTTTGGATGATGCCGGCACACGAAAGCAACACACTAAATAAAGATGACCTTGCCAACCTTATTGCTTATTGTCAAAGTGTTCCGCCCAGGAATAATCAACAGAGAAAATTAAAATCAATTGGTCCAATAGGTCGGGTGCTGATGGAAATTGATCGGGTAGCAGTTTTACCAGCCGAACGTATTAATCATGCCTTGCCTATTTCTGCCAATCCCCCGGCAACAGCATTTGAAACAGGAAAATACCTTGCTTCAACATGTCAGAGTTGCCACATGCCCGATATGAAAGGAGGTTCAGCTTTAGCGCCGGGATTTCCCCCGGTTCCAGATATAAGCGCTAAAGGTGCAGCGGGCAGATGGACTGAAGCAGAATTTATAAAAACAATCCGTAGCGGAAAAACACCGGAAGGAAAAATTCTGCGAAAAGAATATATGCCCTGGCAGAACATGCAGAATTTCACGAATGAAGAACTGACAGCCATTTATACATTTTCGAAAAGCATTCATTAACTATTCTTTGTTCCCTTCCTGGAATCGATAAGAACTCGGCGTAATTCCAGTCCATTGCTTAAAAGATCTCTGGAAAGCTGCTTTATCAGCATATCCAAGCCGTTCTGCAATTTGAGAAATAGTAAGGCTTTTTGCTAAAAGCAGATTACAGGCCAGTTCCTTTTTTATTAATTCTGTTTCTGTACGAAAACTTATATTTTCATCCTTAAGTTTACGCTGAAGGGTACGGGTAGTAAGGTGCAATCGGGCAGCTACTTCATCTATCGCAGGAAAGGATTCCCTACTTAATTCTAAAATAATTGTTCTTACCTGTTGAATAAACGATAGGTTTTCTTCCAGTACCTTTTTCTGAAGCATTTAAAGAAAAATCTCGTTTAATTCCCGGTTATACCCGATAATGCTTCGTTGAAGATCGTTTAATGAGAAGATGAGGGCGTTGGAAGTCTGGTTGAATTGAGGTTTGCAATTAAAAATTCGCTCATGTTCCGCTGTGTCAAATATTCGTTGATACCGGTACCAGACCTGTAAAGGTTGCACCTTAGTTCCGGTTAAAAGCCTAAGGATATGCAGGGTTCCTGAAAATGCGATATCAACACTTTGGCGTGCAGTTTCGGGTGAAATATCATTCCAGAGTTCAATTGGTTCACACAAGTAAATCGCTTCTTCTTTATTTAGTTCTATATTAAAAAGATACAAGCCAGTGAATGATGAAGTATATTCCTGAAGGTATTGCAAGGCAGTTAGAAGATCTTTGCTGCTTTCCATCAAATGACCTGCAATCCCTAATACATTTACTGTTGTACGTTCTCCTGTATGTAGCCCCAGGTAAGGATCCCCCGAAATTTGAAGAGATGCGTCCATAAGCGCACAGTTCTGCTCCAAAGACAATTTCAAACTGGATTCTTCCAGGTCGGAAATAGAAATATTCCCCTGAGCGCAAATTTTTTTTAAATCGTCGGTTGTACGTGCAGCAGTTAAAATAATATTGCGTAAAATGGGCATACTTACCCAAAAGGATGGCATATTCGTCAGATATAAATCATAAAAATAGTAAACTAAATCAAAGGGATAATATTATATCCCCTTTCTCCCTAATGTTTGCATATTCCGGATTGGTTGCTTATGGCAGTAGCATAATTTTTAAAAAAAACAAGGGGAGATTGATGGATCCTGATATTCAAGTTCAGGATGGTTATGGGGTATTGACAACAGAAGAGGAGGAATCCACTCGTACAATGGGGGTATAGCTATATTGATTGTAGCTCATGAAGCGAGGGAGCATTCAGTGAAAAAATTATATTTGTATTTTACTGGCTAAATAAGTAGAACAGGCTTTAAGGCCTTATATCTTAGGGCGCATGCTGAATTCTTATTTGTGCATTCATGGCTAAATAAAATACTGTATCCTCATTCTTTCCTAATTAAAAAATGCCACATTACTGCAGCATTTTTATTACCCAATAAAAACAAAAACTATATTCTAATAACTATACTTTCCTGCTTCAATTAGCGCATCAGCAATTAACCTCCTGGCTTTTTTCGTATTGAAGGGTTGCATTTTAGTAAGGCGTTTTAATCCCAGTAACATCATCCGTTGTTCATCACCTTCCGCAAAGGCATTGATGGCATCCTTACCCGCTTTATTTACGGCATCCACGGCATCTGTCAGGTAAACACGCATCATGTTAGCCTGGATACTGTCGCCCCCATTATTCATTTTAATAACCCGCAGCAGGGCACTTTCTGCGTGGAAAGTAAGTATCGCCATATCCGCAATATTCATCAGGATCTCCTGTTCGTCCGAAAGTTTCATCATGAACTTTTGTACAGCGGCACCAGCCACCATCAGGATTGCTTTCTTTAGATTTTTCACCGCCTTTAATTCGTTTGCAAAAGGCGACTCGTCGTCGCTTCCAAATTCGGGGATGCTGGTAAGTTCTTTGGCAACAGCCATGGCAGGGCCCATCAGGTCGAGCTGACCCTTCATGGCTCTTTTTAATACCATATCAACGGTAAGCAGCCTGTTAATTTCATTGGTGCCTTCATAAATGCGATTGATGCGGCTATCGCGATAAGCGCGGCTGATGGGATACTCATCACTAAATCCGTTGCCGCCGTGTATTTGTACCCCTTCATCCACCACAAAATCCAGCACTTCGCTGCCCTCCACTTTTAACATGGCACACTCAATGGCATATTCTTCGGCTGCACCCAGTAAAGATTCATTAAATGGCATCCCCTTGGCCAGCAACTCAGCTTCTTTATCTTCAATCCATTTAGCGGTCCGGTACAAGCCCGATTCGGCTACCCAGGTGCGGATGGCCATATCAGCCAGCTTGTGTTTAATGGCGCCAAAATTGGAAATGGAAGTCTTAAACTGCTCCCGGGTTATGGCATAATTAATTGAAATATCCATAGCATATTTTGCCGCACCCAAAGCCGCTGCGCAAAGTTTCAGCCTTCCAATGTTGAGAATATTAAATGCAATAACGTGGCCGCGGCCAATTTCGCCCAATACATTTGCTACCGGCACCTTGCAATCCTGAAAATACAATTGCACGGTAGAGGATCCTTTGATTCCCATTTTATGCTCTTCGGGTCCCTGGGTAAAACCCTCCATCCCACGTTCAATAATAAACGCAGTAAATTTTTCACCATCCACTTTTGCAAAAACGGTATAGATATCGGCAAAGCCGCCGTTAGTGATCCAGCACTTTTGTCCATTAAGTAAATAGTGTTTTCCATTGGGAGATAGTACGGCAGAAGTTTTAGCACCAAGGGCATCACTGCCACTATTCGGCTCCGTTAGTCCGTATGCGCCCTTCCATTCCCCGGTGGCCAGTTTGGGTATGTACTTTTTCTTTTGTTCTTCCGTTCCAAAATATAAAATGGGCAGGGTGCCGATTCCGGTATGGGCAGCAATGGCCACACTAAATGAAAAGCCGCCACCCAGGCCTTCATTTACTAAGGTGGAGGTAATGAAATCTTTTCCAAGTCCGCCAAACTCTTCAGGTATAGAGGCGCCGAGTAATCCCTGCTCCCCCGCCTTCACCATGAGCGAAGGCATCAGCCCCGGCTCGGCTTTATCAATCCGTTCAATGATGGGAATTACATCGGCTGCCAGGAACTGCAGGCACATATCCCTCACCATTACCTGCTCTTCATTGAAATCTTCGGGGATGAAAATCTGATCCGATTCCTTTATCAGCCATTCGCCACCCGCAAGAGGCTTCTCTGTGGTTGTTTTCGTATTGCTCATTAATAATGTATTGAATGGTAAAATGTATTATTTAAGATTTTCGTAAACAATTTGCAAAACTTCCTTTGCAATTTCCACCTGGCCATTTGTTACACCCTCCAGGGCTTCCACCAGTGTCTGATTGGCAATACCCATGGTTGTTTCCTGCAGTTGCAACGCTTCGGGTGTAAGGCAAATCAGGTTGATGCGGCGGTCGTCTTTTGACGGCACCCGCTTTACCAGTTTCAATTTTTCTAAATTATCCACCAGCCGGGTAATACTGGGCTTGTCTCTGAAAGTCGCATCGCAAAGTGCCTGCTGGCTTAACCCATCTTCTTTCCACAAATGGTACAACACGCTCCATTGCTCAATAGTAATATCCACTCCATTCTGCTTAAAATTCTTTTGCAGCCGGCGTGCAATGGCGGTAGTAGCTTTCCCGGTGATGAAACTATATAATTCGCTTTTCTTAAATTGGTTGTTTTGCATACAGTTGTTTAAACAACTATATAAAGATAAATATTCTTTCGGGGATTCAAAATTTAATTTGTGTAAGTTTTTAATGATTAATCAATTCAAAATCCGGGATTATCTTACAGGGGTATCATGAACGGAATAATTATCTTCTGCTATCTTCTCTTTTTTGCATATTTGCTTTTACTTGCCATGTATCGGAAAGGCTGGCAAAGCATCCATTTGCCCGGGGTTAGAAAAGAGCTCAATTTTCCCATGGTTACAATAATCATTCCGGCACGAAATGAAGAATTTACGCTCCCATCCTGCCTGGAATGCATTATTAAACAGCAGTATCCGGATTCCCTGTTTGAAATTATCGTAATAGACGATCACTCAGAAGACAATACCGCTTCTGTAGCAGCCCGATTTCCTAAAACAAGAGTATTATCCCTGTCAGATTACCCTGATGATTCATTTTCTTCCTTTAAAAAAAGGGCCATTACCCTGGGCGTGAGTAAAGCAGTTGGAGAAATCATAATTACCACGGATGCTGATTGTGGGATGGGAGTCAACTGGATTCGTTCGATAGTAACTTATTTTCAAAACAATAGGGATGTGAAGATTGTTGCCGGTCCGGTAAACTTAATTGGGTTAACCACAAAGGGGATATTTAAATCGGCCTTTTCGGCCTTCCAACAGGTAGATTTTATGATGTTCCAGGGAATAACCGCCGGAGGAATCGGTGGCCGTTTCCACCACCTTTGCAATGGCGCCAATCTGGCTTACCGAAAAGATGCGTTCTATGCCGTGGATGGTTTTTCGGGAAACGAGCAGCAACCTTCCGGCGATGATATCTTTTTGATGCAAAAAATGGTATCCTGTTTCCCCGGGGCATCATTTTACCTCAAAAGCCGGGATGCAATTGTAAAAACCAGGCCGGCAAGAACGGTTGGTGAATTTATCCAACAACGGATCCGCTGGGCGGGGAAATCGGCTGGTTATTCAGAAAAAACGATCCTTCCGATAATGGGGTTGGTATTGGGGGTCAATCTGTGTGTATTACTGCCCGGCTTGATATGTGTTATTAATCCGAATCTGACTATTTTTCAAATTCCTATATACATTCACCTGGGCTTTCTGTGGTTGATTAAAATTTTTTCAGAATACTTACTTTTTTTTCCGGTATCCGAATTTTTCGGGCAACCCCGGCTCCGAATATGGATCCTCATACTTCAACCCCTACACGTATCCTATACCGTTAGTATCGCCTTTTTGTCATTAATAGGAACGTATAAATGGAAAGGAAGGAACTTTAAAAAGAAGGGTTTTAAATGAAAGCGCAAAACACACTGGCAAACAATTGGCGGCGTTTCAGGAGGAACCCAACAGCCATGGCGGGAGCGGTAGTGCTATTAGCCTTTATAATAATTGCCTTGCTGGGTTATGCCATTACGCCCGATAAATCCCGGAATGCAAACCGGCAGGCAGTGGAAATCCAGGCCATGGCTCCGGGCTATTCCCAATTGTTCATATCCATAGAAGAAAACAACCAGGCACAGCCCTGGTATTGGCCCGTCATCGGGAAAAATATCAACCAAAGGCTGATTCCGATAAATCGTTATACTTATAAAAACGACAGCATCTACTTCGAGCAATATATTGATGAAGATACTTCGGTATTAGTTACCCTTCCCCTGAATGGGAAAAAAGAGGTCTCTCTTGTAAGGAAAAAATTCATCTTGGGTACGGATGGATTTGGCCGTGATATGTTAAGCCGGCTGATGATTGGCTCCCGGGTAAGCCTTTCTGTTGGACTTATTGCCGTATTCATTTCCTTATTCATTGGTGTTTTTTTAGGAGCAATTTCCGGGTACTACCGGGGAAGGGTAGATGCTGTAGTGATGTGGCTTATCAATGTAACCTGGAGTATCCCCACCCTATTGTTGGTGTTTGCCTTAACGCTGGCATTAGGTAAAGGGTTCTGGCAAATTTTTATTGCCGTGGGGCTTACCATGTGGGTGAATGTGGCGCGCCTGGTACGGGGTCAGGTTTTAGCTATGTCTGAACTTGAATTTATTCAGGCTTCCAAAGTGCTGGGAGTTAGTAATATGCGAATCATATTCCGCCACATCCTTCCCAATATCCTGGGTCCCATATTAGTTATTGCAACAGCAAATTTTGCAGCCGCTATTATTATAGAAGCGGGGCTGAGTTTTTTGGGCATTGGGGTACAACCGCCGGTTCCCAGTTGGGGATTGATGATTAAGGAGAATTATAATTTTATTATTACCCAACATCCTATGCTGGCATTATTCCCTGGTATGGCAATTATGTTATTGGTTTTATCGGTTAACCTGGTGGGCAATGGATTAAGAGATGCAATGGATGTGAGAGCAGGAAAATAAAATGGGACCTTATTGGAAGGAGAAAAGCAGTACGCCCAATTTGGCAGGAAATCAATGCATTTCTATTACTGGCCTTTTATTATCCAACAGGCGCCACGGGCACATTCCGGTTAAAACCTTCTTCCAGGGATATAAAAGTTTCGGTACGATCGATCCCTTTTATCTTCTGCAACTCATCATGGAGAACATATCGAAGTTGGGCAATATCTTTGCATACCACTTCAATAAACATACTGTAATTTCCGGTGATGTAATTTAACCTTACAATCTGCGGAATTTCCATCAGCTCTTTGGCAACAGAATCGTATAGTGAGCTTTTCTCAAGATAGATCCCAACAAAAGCCGTAATATCATATCCTAACAATTTAAGGTCCACGCTTAGCCGCGTTCCTTTCACTATATTAAACTCCTGCAATTTTTTTATCCGAACATGAATGGTGCCCCCACTCACAAATAATTTCTTTCCCAATTCGGCATAAGAAATTTCAGCATCTGCCATCATGGCCTCGATAATTTGCAGATCAAGTTTGTCAAGATTTAATTTTGCACTCATTTTATAGCTTGTTTTAAAATCAATTTAATAGATTTAGCAAATATTTAAATATTTTCTATATTTTCAAAATTTTCATTGAATTATTTTTAAATATAGTGCGCATTCTTTAGGTTTGTATTCACAAAGGAAATTAGTTCTTTATACTGTGGGGTGATGAAATTTTTGGCAGACATGCCCCCTTGTCTCGGGGGTGGGGAGTCCAGGATAAACGTAGCATAGAGCCGTTGGGTAGCAATACCCGGCGACCAGGGTCGACCACTGAACTTTGTGCTATAGCTAACTGCCCCGTGAAGGTTCGAACCCTTCCCCTACAGCATCAACCTTCCGGAAAATCGGAAGGTTTTTTTTGCCCATAACTTTCTGTTTACAAATTGATATTTCTTCATCTTTGCATCCCATGGGGCAAAAAAAATTATTGCGATTTAGCCAGATAAAATCTTTTGAAAATGTACTCGAATACCCGGAAAATATGCCTGGGAATTGGAATGCCTTTTTTAAAAATCAGGGGCCTATTATTTTAGAATTAGCCTGTGGCCGGGGAGAATATACCACCGGATTGGCGGCCATGCACCCCCAAAACAATTACCTCGGAGTAGATGTTAAAGGAAACAGGATTTATTTAGGCGCAAGAAAAGCGCTTGATGAGGGGCTTGGTAATGCTGCATTTTTGCGCACCCAGATTGAAATGATTTCAAAATATTTTATGCCCGCTGAGGTAGATGAAATTTGGATACCCTTTCCCGATCCGCAGTTGCGCTGGTCGAAGGCCAAACACAGGTTAACACATCCCCGGTTTCTCCGTGCCTACCAACAATTTTTAAAGCCAGGGGGTGTTGTACATCTTAAAACAGATTCACCCCAATTATATCAGTTTACAAAGACCCTCATTGCTTTGTTTGATTTGCCTCTGCTTACACAGGAAGAAGACATTTATTCAATGGCGAACACGGCCCCTGAACTTGGCATCAAAACCCACTACGAAAAACTTGATATTGCAAAGAGCAACCGAATTCATTACCTCAAATTCCAGATTAATAAAGAACTTCCTGTAGAACTGGATGAAACCTTACGCACGCTTATAAAAAATGAAGAATTGGCCCGCTTTAGGAGATGAAGATGAGTTTTACCTGAACCCGGAAGGGTTCCAGGTATTTACAGAAAGGTACCTCCTTAACCGGGGTTACTGTTGTGGAAATGGCTGCAGGCATTGCCCCTACAATTACAAAGCAGTTCCGGAACCCAAAAGAACTCAGTTGCTGGAAAAAAGAAAAGCACAACAAAATGAAAAAGGCGAAAAATAAAAGTGCAGAAAAACTCCCGGAGATAAATAAGGGAGATTTTAATTTCTACAATGACGTGTATGATGTGGTGCGGCAAATTCCTAAAGGCAGAGTTACTTCCTATGGCGCAATTGCCGCCTATTTGGGAACTAAAATGAGTGCACGCATGGTGGGGTGGGCACTTAACTCCTCGCGATTCGCACACCCCTCTGTACCAGCACAACGGGTGGTGAACCGCAATGGAATGCTAACTGGTAAACATCATTTTTCTTCCCCAACCGAAATGGAAGAGTTGCTTAAAAAAGAAAAAGTGCTGGTAAAAAATGAAACCGTGGTCGATTTTGAAAAGAAATTCTGGGACCCCGCGGCTGAATTATCTTTCAAATAATCTTAATGATAATACGGTGATATCATCCGGTAAATAACAACTCCCGAAACAGCCACAAAAAACCATACCGGCCATACAAATCGCACCAGCTTTTTATGCTTTTCATAATCTCCTGATAAGGCCCGGTAGGCCGCAAATAAAATAAAGGGCAGTACCAGCCCGGCCAGCGGGATATGCAGGATTAACAGGATAAGGTAAACAGCTCGCATACTTCCAACGGCGTTCCTTTCCATATCACTTAACACCCTGTTCCCATCCACATCGCCATATATGGCTTCTCCTGCAAAAAGATGATGGCATACATAGCTCACCAAAAAAACAACCGACAAGGCCAAGGCAGTAAACATTATGGCTTTGTGGATTGTAAAGTTCTTTCTTTTTGCTGCAATTAATCCGGCTATCAGCAATCCGCTCACCACCGTATTTATTATTGCATTAAGGGTGGCAAAAATATGTTTATCGAAAGGAAGCGCTACTTTCCCTGCAAGGTTGTATTTACCCAATATGGTCATCAGCACAAATACAATAACAGTAGCTGTACCAATAATCCATTTGGCTTTCCTGTCGTTTCTTTTCAATACCGGTTGCAGCATCATGTTATGGCTTATCGTATTTATCTTTTCGGGTAGAGAGGTAAACTGAAATAAAAATAATCAACCCAATCCCAATGAAAATTACAGGAAGGTATGGGATATAATTCCTGAAAAAGGAGGGGCTGGTTTTACTTTTTTCGAGAAGGAGGATGGGGATATCGCGGGCAAGTTGGGAGAGCCTGTTTGTATCCAGGCCGTTGTACCAGCCGCGCAC
The DNA here is from genome assembly GCA_964647915.1 of uncultured Ferruginibacter sp. Taxonomy (GTDB): domain Bacteria; phylum Bacteroidota; class Bacteroidia; order Chitinophagales; family Chitinophagaceae; genus Ferruginibacter. The sequence goes on from CAZYKA010000006.1 coordinate 91,484, forward strand.
CACCCGGTTGCTGTCCAGCAAAAAGAAGTTTTCGGTATGTATAAATGCCGTATCAATGCGCGTATCGGCTATGCTTGCTTTTATTTCTGAGAATGCAAAGTCGTACAAAGTCTTCCGATCGGCCTGCGCAAACCACCAATTATCATGATCCACCTTAAACCGGTCGGCAAATTTTCGCAACTGAGGTACACTGTCCCGGTCGGGGTCAACACTAAATGAGATGAATTGTACAATGCTGTCATTCTTTTGAAATGAGTCTTGTAATTTCTTCATATTCCGGGTGAGGCCTGGGCAAATGGAAGGGCAATGGGTAAAGAAGAAATCCAAAACAATAATTTTCCCCTTTAGGTCATCGAGTGAAACTTTTTGGCCAAGCTGATTGGTAAATGAGATGTTCTTTACATGGTGCCAAACCGTATCGGTACTAATTTTTCCATTGCCTTCAACAGTGCGGACGCTATCATAAAAATACCGGGGAGGGATATGAACCGCCTCTTTGCTGTAATATTTCAATATCCAATATCCGGTTAGCGGAAGGAGGATGGCAATAAGTAAGGCGGAAAACGCTTTTGTATTCAAGGTAAGTTCAATTGTGCCGCAAAGGTCGAACAAAACAACCGAACTGCACAAAGGATTATAAAAAAACACCCTCCATCCGGAGGGCATTTTAACGTATTAAGGTTTTAGCAGGGCTATTGTGGAGCGCCGGGTTGCACGGCAGCCGGTTTCACCATTTCCGTTTTTGCGGGCCTCGAACCAGCATCGGTATTTTTGAGGTTCCTCCAACTGTCCCCTTCCCAAATCATGGAAATAAGAAACCACACAAACAAGGACATGGGTACGGCAATAGACAAAATAAAATTTCGGATTTCATCACCAAGGTGCATGAAAACAGAAATAATATAATACGCTTTTGCCAAAGTCAGGATGGTTACCATTCCTTTAAAGAAATGTACCAGCGCCTGGTTGGGTTGGGCTTCTTTATGAATAGTATAAATAGCCAGCCCAATACCCAGTTCTACAAGGGTAATAATAGAAAGGATCCAAAATGTTTTCCAAATGCGTTTAGTATTCTCCGATGGGGCAGAATGATAGGTAATTTCCGGTGATATAGTATGCTGACTCATAAAATTATTTAGAAATAAAGATTAAACAAGGTAGAAGAAAAGGAATACAAATACCCAAACAAGATCTACGAAGTGCCAGTACAGCCCTGCTTTTTCGATCATTTCGTAATGGCCTCTTTCATCAAAGTGGCCAAGCCTTGTTTTAATATACATAACCAGGTTGATTACAACCCCGCTAAACACATGGAAGCCATGGAACCCGGTAATTCCAAAAAAGAAGCCTCCAAACGAAACGACCCCGGGTTGATTGGCATGAATCCCTGCACTTGAAATTTGATTTATTAAATCCTGATCAGAAAGTTTTGCCAAATCCGCTGCTACTCCTCCGGTATGCTCCAGCGTACCGGCAATGGTAACCAGTTGATCGTGCGGGGTAACATTAAGGGCATTAATAATTTCTTCATGCGAAAGGGCGGGGCCAAATGGATTTTGCATAATACTGGTGTGCATGGTACCCAGGGTGCCATCCTTAAGCAGGGCAATATGGTGTCCGGTTAGTAAGTGCGTCCATTCCCAAGCCTGGCAGCTTAAAAATGCGAGCCCGCCGAGGATGGTTAACAGCATATATTTTTCAACCCCCTTCCGGTTCATTTTATGGCCTTCATGAACAGCCAGAACCATCGTAACGGAACTGAAGATGAGGATGAAGGTCATTAAGCTTACAAACGCAAGCGGCAGATTTGCTTCGCCCGCAAAAGGAAAGGTGTTGAATACATGGTTTGGATCGGGCCAAAAATTTTCGCTGAAGCGAGTGGCCCCGTAGGCAATCAGCAGAGAGCCAAAGGTAAAAGAGTCACTCATCAGGAAATACCACATCATAACCTTACCATAACTAACATTGAAGGGGCTTTTTCCGCCACTCCACCATTTAGTTCCTGCAGGTATCGTTGTTGTTGCCATAATTAAAAATAAATATTCTTATTTCTTTACTATCTAATAAAAATCAAAAATGCCAGCAGATATATCCATAATATATCTACAAAATGCCAGTATGTATTAATCAATTCCACCGGAACCACACTGTAGTTCCGCACTTTTGCACTATAGGCTTTGAACAGCATTACAATCAAAGCAATAATTCCTCCCAACACATGCAATGCGTGTAAGCCAACAATGGTGTAGAGAAAAGAATACGACACACTACCTGTAAACGTTATTCCCTGCGCCCAGATATTGGCAAACCCCACAATTTGAAGAACGATAAATAACAAACCCAATACCAGGGTCGAAATCAATAGCATTCTGTATCGGTGCACCTGCCTTTCTTTAAAAGATCTTAATGCCAGGAACAACGTAATGCTGCTTGCCAATATGGCCCCTGTGCTCCACCAAAAGGCAACGGGAAGATCGAATGTTTCCCAATTAACCTGGTTTCTTTTTATGATGTAAGCGCTGGTTAAACCGGCAAACATCATCAGTATGCTCCCAATACCAACCCAAAGAGTAAACTTATGGGGATGTATTTTATTTTTTTGTTCCATTGCTCCTGCAAGCATATCAAATATTCTTTTGCTCTTCTATTTTAAATTTTTACTTTATCGGCATATAATGAAAGCAGTACAATCATCAGGTAGAAATAGGCGCTGAACATCACCATTCTCGCACTCTTTGGCGTCATCTTTTTATACAACATCACGCTCACATAAACCATCCACAGGTTACATACCAGCAGAATAAAAAGACTTATTAACCCGCTAACACCAAAAAGGTAAGGCAAAAATCCTATCGGCACCATCATCACACTATAAATAATGGATTGCACCGCAGTAAATTTGGTTGGCCCCTTTTCGGATGGAAGCAATTTAAATCCTGCTTTGGTATAATCTCCATGCGCCAGCCATGCTATAGCCCAAAAATGCGGAAACTGCCACAGAAACTGGATGGCAAATAACACCCATCCTCCCACACTAAAACTGTTTGTGGCAGCCACCCAGCCAATTAAACAGGGAAGCGCCCCCGGAACAGCCCCCACCAACACCGAAATAGAATTTATTTTCTTCAGCGGGGTGTAAATGAAGGCATAAAGAAAAAAGCTGAATGCACTAATAGCGGCACTTTGAAGATTGAAAAAGTACCACATCATGGCTAACCCTATTGAAACACAAATTGCCGAGAAAATATAAGCCTCCATGGGCTTCATTTTTCCGCTGGCAACCGGTCGTTTGGCAGTTCGCCGCATTAACGCATCGGTATCCATTTCTGCAGCCTGGTTAATTCCGTTGGCAGCACCTGTAATAAGCATGCCTGCGATAAAAAGTAAAAGAACTAAAGATAGCGTGGACCGGGTATAGTATTGTTGGTAAGGCGCTATCAAAAAACTTACCACCGCACTAAACGAAACCAAGAAACTCAAAGTGAATTTTATTAATACAAAATAATCCTTCACTTTATCCGCCAATGCAAACGACGTTGAATTGGATATGTTTGGTTTCTGCTCCATTGTTGACACCCGGTTGCCAGGGCAACAGAGCCTAAATGTTCATTATCGATTCCGCCTAATGGCTTGTTTCGTCTTTTCCTATCGGGGTTGTTTGCGGAATAAAATCATGTCCGTCTTTACTATAATCATAAGGCCAGCGATGAACTTCCGGAATTTCTCCAACCCAGTTCCCATGCCCCGGTTTTATAGGGGTTGTCCACTCAAGGGTATTTGCCTTCCATGGGTTGGTATCTTTAACTCTGCGTCCTTTCCAAATGCTATAGAAAAAGTTAATAACAAAAAGTAATTGTGCCGCATACGTTATGATAGCCACAATGCTGATAAATTCATTCAGCCCGCCAAACATTTTAAAAGATTCCCAGTTCTGGTAATCATAATAACGGCGCGGCATACCTGCAAAACCTTCGTAGTGCATCGGCCAGAAAATGCAATAAGCTCCCACCAGGGTAAACCAGAAATGGATATAGCCCAGGGTATTATTCATATACCGGCCATACATCTTGGGAAACCAGTGGTAAACACCGGCAAACATGCCGAAGAATGCGGCCACACCCATTACCAGATGGAAGTGGGCAATACCAAAATAGGTATCATGAAGATGGATATCAATAGCGGAGTTACCCAGGAAGATTCCGGTTAGCCCACCACTTATGAACATACTTACAAAGCCAATGGCAAATAAACTGGCCGGTGTAAAACGTATGTTTCCCCGCCAAATGGTAGTAAGCCAGTTAAACGTCTTAATGGCAGACGGAACTGCAATTAAAAGTGTCAGCAGAACAAAGATGGATCCCACAAAGGGGTTAAGCCCGGTAACAAACATGTGGTGCGCCCATACGAGGCAGGCCAGGATGCAGATTGCAAACAGGGAGCCAACCATGGCCAGGTAACCGAATATTGGCTTTCTCGAATAAATAGAAAGTATTTCGGATACCACGCCCATTACGGGAAGGATAATAATATACACTTCGGGGTGACCCAGGAACCAAAACAAGTGCTGGAACAAAATGGCGCTTCCCCCTTCGTTGGGAAGTATTTTACCGGCAATTACAATATCGCTCAGATAAAAACTGGTACCCAGGTTACGATCAAAAAGTAAAAGCAGTACCCCGGAAAATAATACCGGGAAGGTTAATACCCCGAGAACTGCGGTAAATAGCATTGCCCAAACAGTAAGCGGGAGGCGGGTCATACTCATCCCTTTGGTACGCATATTCAAAATGGTGGTGATATAATTAAGCCCACCAAGCAGAGAAGACACAATAAACAAGGCCATCCCTCCCAGCCACAGGTCCATACCCATTCGGCTTCCGGGAGATGCATCACCCAAGGCGCTCAGCGGAGGATATACCGTCCAGCCACCTGCAGCAGGACCCGTTTGCAGGAAAAGGGAGGAAATCATTACCACCGAAGCAGCAAAGAAAAACCAATAGCTCAGCATATTCAACATGGGAGATGCCATATCGCGGGCGCCCACCTGCAGCGGAATAAGAAAGTTGGAAAAAGTTCCACTAAGCCCGGCCGTTAGTACAAAGAAAACCAGGATAGTACCATGCATGGTTACCAGGGCATAATAAAATTCGGGGGAGATTTTTCCTCCTTTTGCCCAATGCCCGAGAATATCTTCCAGGAATGGGAAAGTTTCGTTTGGAAATCCCAGTTGAATTCTGAAAAGCACCGAAAACAATCCGCCAATCATGGCCCAGATAATCCCTGTTATCAGGAATTGTTTGGAAATCATTTTATGATCCTGGCTGAAAATATATTTGGTGATAAAGCTTTCCTGATGTGCGTGGTCATGGTGCGCATCATGCACATGGCCAGTAGTATCGGGGGCTGTAACAACACTGCTCATATCGGTAATATTAAATTATAGGTTGTTTAACTTATGGTTTTGCGGGTAATACGGCTGCAATTGGAGTCGAGGTCTTCGAGCTATCCGTTGCAGGAGCTACTACGGCGGGTTTATTATTGGGGTTTTTATCGGGGAAGAGGGAATAATATTCCGGAGTTTGCTTAGCAAGCCACGCATTATAATCCGCTTCCGATTCTACAACAATGATTCCGCGCATTGAAAAGTGTCCGTTTCCACACATCTGATCGCAACTGATTTCGTACAGATAGTTGGGGTTGCCGGTCATTTTCCTCATTTCTTCTGTGGTATGAATGGGAGTAAACCACATGGTGGTTGGGATACCCGGAACGGCATCCATCTTCATACGAAATGCTGCAAGGCCAACATCATGAACCACATCCATCGAATTAATAACCAACTTTACGGGGCGGCCAACGGGCAGGTGCATTTCAGCCACATGAATGTCGTCCCAACTTTCAGGATCTTCAAAATCAACGCCCAGGTTATTGCCCGCAGGCTGATTAAATAATTTAAAATTCTTCTTTCCCAAAACGCCGTCCTTTCCCGGATAGCGAACTTCCCAGGCAAACTGTTTGCCGGTTATCTCTACAACCAGGGCATTCTTCGGCGGATCACCGGTAATTTTAAACCAGAATTTTAACCCAAATACAATTAATACGGTTAATACCACTGCAGGTACGGTTGTCCACAATAATTCCAGGCGGCTGTCGTGGGGAAAGTAATATGCTTTCTTATTATCCTGCTCCCGGTATTTATAAGCAAACCAAAACAACAGAATATGAGTAATAATAAATACGATTCCGGTAAGAATGATGTTGATCCAGAGCAGAAGATCGATATGCTTCCCTTCTTCTGATGCCGACTCAACGTGGAGCAGGGTTTTGGGATAAAGTATTTTATTACAGTACCAGGCCGCCACAAGCCCAAGAATCATAAAAGCCAGCAACAGGTACGCATTAATCTTATTACTTTGCTTGCGGGTTTTCTCCTCCCCTCTGAGCGTACTTATAAATTCGCTGGTTCTTGCAATCTGAAAGATCACAATGAAAATCAAAATAATAATCGCGATTACAAAAATTGCCTTCATTTGATGTTTTTTTTAGGCCATCTGTGGCCTTTCCCTTGTTTTTTTCTTTTCCTGTTTTATCCTAAAGGTACCAACTATATGTTAGGATTGATGGATTACACTCTCCTTCAGGAATGGATGGTTTTTAGGTGTTAACGGATGTTTAGTAAGGAATCTTCCAACACTCCACATTATGATTCCAATAAACAAGGCCGCAATCCCAAATTCAAATGGCATTAGTTCGGCATGTTTACCCACGGTGCCCGGCATTACCATCAGGTAATAATCGATCCAGTGACCAAAAAGAAGCAACACCGACATAAACACCATCAGCGACCAATTTCTTTTGGTTGACTTTTTCATCAGAATAAGAATGGGTGCCACAAAGTTTATGATCAGGTTGAGGAAGAATAATCCTTTGTAAGGGCCTGCATGGGTTGCAGTTCCTATCCTTTCAATAAAATATTTGGTTTCTTCGGGTTGGTTACTATACCAGATAAGCAGGTATTGTGAAAACCAGATATAAGTCCAGAAAATAGAAAATGCAAAGATGAATTTTCCCAGGTCCTGAAGGTGTTCTTCCGTTACATATTCCAATTGTCCCCTGTTTTTCAGGAAGATTACATAAATCGTAATAAGGCAAAGCCCCGATACAAAGGTGCTGGCGAAATTATACCAACTGTACATGGTACTGTACCAATGCGGATCAATACTCATTAGCCAGAGCCAGGGAGTGGAAGAAGCAACGGTAAGCGTAAAAAATACCATAAATATGGATGCCCAAACCGTGTTGCTCCAAATCCAACGTTTCCCCTGTTCGTAGGTTAACGGGCCATTTTCATCAATCTTCAAACTCATCGCCCGCATTTTTCTTCCCAGCAATGCCCATCCACCGATCGTAATCACTGCCATAACAGTAAAGAAAACAGGATTAAGGAATCCGCTTTTCCCTTTAATTACCGGGTCCGATGCGGCAACGGTTTTATCAACCCAATGATAAATATCAGAATGCCCGCCCCAAACCAAAATCATTAATATAATAAAGGTGATGGACCCCAGTACCGGAAGCACACTGGAGATGGCTTCGGGTACACGGCGAAGTGCCACCTGCCAGCCTCCCATGGCCATAGTGGTAGCACAAATCAGGAACATGGCGGCATTCACTGTCAAAAGCCAGTACACACTATTTTGCAAAAGCACAGCCCAAAAACGGGTGCTTCCAATATGTTCTTCCCCATGGCCATGCTCAAAAGGGTGAAGCATAATAAGCCCGTACAGCAATGCCACGAGACCAACAATTATCAGCCCCCATGTCCATTTTTTATAACTGCCCGGTAATTCGAAAGTAGTGTTCATCTAAAACTTTTTTTGTGTTTGCTTTTTTATTTTCCTGCTTTTGCGGTGGTATCTTTTGCAGCAGTAGCAGGTTTTGGCTGAAGCGTTCTGATGTATTTAATAATCTTCCAGCGCTGCTCGCGGGAGAGTTGGGATGCATAGCTTCCCATATTATTTTTCCCGTAGGTAATGGAATGATACATGGTGCCATCCGCCATTTCCACATAAGCAGGCAACGTAAGGTTGGCTACCCCTCCGATATGTCCGGAGGCAGCAATGGGGCCATCCGCTGTTCCTTTTACCCCATGGCAAATACCACAATTTATATCAAAAAGCCGTTTGGTTTCTGTCATATCATCGGCCGACATGGAATCAATTGGGTTTTTAATTGTGGCACTCAGTTTATATCCGTTACTGTCGTTGGGTAATTCATAAATCAATGCGGCTTCGCTCCGGGCCATGGTGCCCACTACCGGTTTTGCATCATAATAAATCTGGCTTCCTCCGCGATGGGCAGGATCGGTAGTAAACTTATTTGGATCCAGTTTGGCATAGGCTTCAAATGCTCTGCTGTATGCCATATCGGGCATATACACATAACCGGGTTTACGCTTATCGTGTTTGCATCCACTTGCAATCAGGATAAGGACAGAAAAAGTAGCGGTGATATAGGTAATTCGTTTCATGAAAATTTTTCGTTGTATTAATTTTCGTTTTCGTCTCTGTACAATTTTTCCTGGCGATTATAAAATCCAAACCACCAACCTGATTCGGCGTGTTGAACATTTATTTCAATAGCACCTTCATTTTTCAAAAACCGTTGTACTTCTGCATCGTCTGTTTTATCGGTACATTCAATGGCCATTACAAACAGGTCATCGGTAGCGCGTGGATGGAAATGATGTTTCTTTACAAAGGGCATCATTTGGCATAACCAGCAAAAAGTAATTACCATCCCAACGGCCGAGAACAACACGGTTAACTCAAACGTAATGGGAATCCATGCAGGAAGGGCAAAGTGGGGTTTACCACCAATGTTCAGGGGCCAGTCTTTGGTGAATATCCAACTCATAAAACCCAGGGCTACCGAAGTTCCTGTGATTCCGTAAATAAATCCTGCGGTGTGGATACTTGTTTCCCGAAGACCCATTGCATGGTCGAGCCCATGTACCGGGAATGGGGTGTAAACATCGTGGATCTTATACCCCGATTTCCTTACATTTTTTACCGCAGGAAACAACACTTTCTCATCATCGAAAGCGCCTACAACAAATTTTTTAATTCCTCCAGCCATTATTTTCAGCTTTATTTATTTTATGTTACGCTTAGTGGGCGTGCACAACTTCTTCGTGATAAAATTTCTCCGTATCTGCCTTTTCAATATCCGTCATCTTCACTTTATAATTTTCTCCACTTGTTTTCAGGATGGCTTTAATTTCTGCAACCGCAATCACAGGGAAATATTTGGCAAACAAGAAGAAGCAGGTAAAGAACAATCCAAAAGTTCCGAGATAAAAACCAAGTTCATATATCGACGGGCTGTAATAAGTACTCCAGCTCGAGGGGAGAAAATCGCGATAAATAGAGGTAACAATAATTACAAAACGTTCGTACCACATACCGATATTAACGATAATACTCATAAACATGGTAACGGTAACATTACGGCGCATTTTACGAATCCAGAACACCTGGGGTGCGGCCACATTACAGAACATCATCAATGCATAACTCCATCCGTAAGGGCTGAAAATATTTACCCGGTTTTCCCTGAACGCCCACCATTCGTATGGGTTCTGGCTATACCAGGCAACAAACAACTCGGTAAGGTAAGCGCAACCTACAATACTCCCCGTAAGTACAATTACCTTATTCATAGCATCAATATGTCCGATGGTAATATATTCCTGCAGGTTCATCACCTTCCGGATTATAAGCAATAAAGTTTGCACCATGGCAAATCCGGAAAAGATCGCACCGGCCACAAAGTAAGGGGGAAAGATGGTGGTATGCCATCCGGGGATAACCGAAGTGGCAAAGTCGAAGGATACAATGGTATGTACCGAAAGTACCAGTGGGGTACTTAACCCGGCCAATACCAGAGAGAGGCTTTCGTGCCGCTGCCAGTGCTTGGTACTTCCCGTCCATCCAAAGGATGCAACGCCATACATGAATTTGCGGAGTTTGGTTTTAGCTCTGTCGCGAACCGTGGCAAGATCCGGTAAAAGCCCTGCATACCAGAACAATAAGGATACGGTGAAATAAGTTGAAATCGCGAACACGTCCCAAAGGAGTGGAGAGTTAAAGTTAACCCATAGTGGCCCGCGGGTATTGGGATAAGGGAGTACGAAAAAGCCCATCCAAACCCGGCCCATATGCCAGATAGGAAACTGCCCGGCACAAATCACAGCAAAAATGGTCATGGCTTCCGCTGCCCGGTTTACGCCAGTGCGCCAGCCCTGTCTGAAAAGCAGGAGGATCGCAGAGATCAGGGTTCCGGCGTGCCCAATACCGATCCACCATACAAAGTTGGTGATATCCCAACCCCATCCGATGGTCTTATTCAGGTTCCACTGCCCAATACCATAATCAACCACACGATACACAGAGTAAACCCCGATAAGCAACAGCACCACGCTAAGCCAAAAACCAATGTACCAAAGCCGGGTGGGCTTTGCCTCAATGGTGCCGATAATGTCCACGGTAACCTGGTGGTAATTCTTATCACCATCAACCAATGGTTCCCTTTGTTGTGACTCGTATTTCAGTAATGACATATCAGTTTTTCTTTTCGCCTACCGGTTACCGTAAGGCATTTTGATTTTTCAAAATTATTTATCAGTGGTGCAGTTTTTGAGGGCCTGTTTCGGGAGCGCCTTCTTCTGCTCCTATATTCCTGTCTGTATTCCTAATTTTTGCCAGGTAACTAATATTCGGTAATACGTGAAGTGATTCCAGCACATAAAAATTTCTGTTTTTATCTTCACGCGATACATATACGTCGCTCAGTTTATCATTTACATTGCCAAAAGTGATGGCCTTGGTAGGGCATGCCTGGGAGCAGGCGGTCTGCAAGTTCCGGATAACGGAAGGATCCTGTTTCTTTTTCGCTTCCAGTTTGCCATCCTGAAGGCGTTGAACGCAGAAGGAGCATTTCTCCATTACCCCGCGGGAACGAACCGTAACATCAGGGTTCAAAACCATGCGGGTCAGGTCGTCGTTCATTTGAAGGATTACCGGGTCGGTATCCACTCCGATAAGTTGAACCTGATTATTCGGGAAACTATCAGATCCGTTATAATCGAGCCAGTTGAAGCGACGCACTTTATAGGGGCAGTTATTGGCACAATACCGGGTACCGATACACCGGTTATATGCCATTTGGTTTAATCCTTCGGAGCTATGGTTAGTTGCCGCAACCGGACAAACGTTTTCGCAAGGGGCATTATCGCATTGCTGGCATAGCATGGGTTGGAAAACCACATCCGGATTTTCGAGGTCGCCTACAAAATACCGGTCGATGCGCATCCAGTGCATTTCGTGGGCACGTTGAACTTGTGTTTTACCAACAACAGAAATATTATTTTCAGCATTGCAAGCAACAACACACGCACCGCATCCAATACAGGTATTCATATCGATGCTCATACCCCATTTAATACCCGGCTTCGCATAGTCGGGATAAATCGTTCCATCCTTTACAAAATCTTCATACCCATCTGCGAGCAACACCTCCCTTTCCTCTCGGGGCTCGGCAAGTATCGCTTCCGGGTTTTTTATAAAACTCGACAGGTTGGTTTCAAAAAAGATATGACGACCTTCCGATAAACTGTGGGTTTGGGTTTGCGCCAAGGGGTAGGTGGCCGGTGTTTTTTCGATAGTTGCTACCCCGTTATATATACGGGTGGCTCCATCCCATCCGCAAAGCGGAAATGCATTTTGACCTGCATTGGTAGCCGAGCGGCCTATTCTTTCAACTGAATAATCTTTATTCATACTGGCGCGGCCATACCCAAGGGCAATCCCAATGGTAGCCGGCTGCATACCGGGAATAATTAATACCGGCAGTGAAAGGGCTTTCCCATTTACCGTAACCTTAATTACAGGTTTTTCGGGATGTACCTCATATTTATCTGAATCGCGCTGGTGGCGCATATCGATACCTAAAATTTGCTTTGCAATGGCCGGGCCTATCAAGGCATAGTTATCCCAGGTTACTTTCGAAATAGGATCGGGAAGTTCCTGAAGCCAGGGGTTGTTCGCCTGGGATCCATCTCCCATGGCTACATTCTGGTAAAATACGACTTCGTAAGCCCCGCTTTTTACAGCACCCGCCTTGGCAGCTGCTGCAGCCACTGCCCCTCCGTTATAGGTTGCAGAAGTAGCAACCGGAGCGGTAGCGGGTTCAACCACTCCATCGCGCAGGGCCTTTTCAAAGTTGGCTTCACCACCCAGCTTTCCTATCCAGTAATTACGGAAATATTTTTCATACACATCCACCACTTTAAGCACGGCTTCGGCAGTTGCTTCTGTTTTCGAGGTACTGTCCTTTCCGGCTGTTGCACCACTTGCAGATGCGCCCATCCATAAAAGCAGATTGGTTTGGAATGGCCGGGTTTTAAACAACGGGCTTATTACTGGTTGTATAAGGCTATAATATCCGGTTTTGGGCTCTGCATCGCCCCAGCTCTCAAGCCAGTGGTGAGCAGGTATTACATATTTACAACGTTCCGTGGTTTCATCCATGGTTCCATTAAAGGAAATGGACACCGGAACCTTAGCCAACGCTGAAGCAAATCCCGGTGCATCGTGGTAATTATATACCGGATTTACTTCATATATCAAAAGGGCGCCAACAGAACCCGTATTCATTTCCGTTACCAGTTGGGCCATTTCGGCGTCTACTCCTTTGCGATAGTTGGCTGTTGCCGACCAATTGATAGTGGTTCCGTTTGCTCCAATGGCTTCATTGATGGCATTAACAATTACCTGGACATTCACATCGTTGCTTCCGCAAACAACCAGGGCATTCCCCTTACTTGCGGAAAGGGCCTCTGCCGCTTTACGGATACCTTCATTGAGCCTTGCATCGGCCAGGGAAGGCGCAGAAACAGCTCCTCCTAATTTCGCCAGGAGGGCCATAGCCACGGCTCCGGTTTCGGAAGGTTTATGGATGAAGCGATCATCAGCATTTGCACCAGTGAGGCTCATCATACTTTCAAATTGGAAATGGCGGCTCAGTTCGGGGTTGGTTCCTTTAACCCGGCGCAGGCTTGCATATTGGTTTGCAAACTCAGCCGGGCTAATCCATGTACCCAAAAAGTCGGCCCCAAGGCTTACTACAACCTTGGCCTTATCGAATTGATAAGAGGGGAGCGCCCTTTTTCCATAGGTAAGTTCATTCGCCATCAACATCCCGCTATAACTAACCCCATCATATTGTACGTGGCGGCTTCCCGGATGTTTCGCGATAAATTCATTGATGATTTGCAGGGTGGTAGGAGAGCTGATGGTAGAAGTAAGGATAACAATTGATTTTCCTGCAACTCCGGCTAAAGCAGAAGCCACCATTTTATCCATTGCATCGAAGGTGCTTACCTCCTTATATCCTTTTCCATCTGCCTGCATTGGGTGGCGGAGGCGGGTTGTATCATACAGGTCGAGAACCGAAGCCTGGGCCTGTGCTGTTGTACCTCCGTTTGTAATTGTAGATTCGGTATTCCCTTCAATTTTAATGGGCCTTCCCTCGCGTTGTTTCACCACAACAGGTATTACATCTCCTCCCTTTACATAAGTGGAAGCATAATAGTTAGCCACACCGGCCACCATATCTTCGGGTTTATTGAGATAGGGAACCGCTTTGTGCACCTGTGTTTCGCAACTGGCAGCCAAAGCAGCCGCTGCGGTGCTGAATCCAAGATATTTCAGAAAATCCCGGCGCGGGGTTTTTCCTTCCATAAATCCTTTATCATCCATCTCTTCCAGCGGAAGCAGATCTTCCCCAAACTCATCCTTAACCCTTTGTTTAAAAGCATCAGACTGATTCAACTCACCGAAATTCTGCCAGTACTTTTTATTCATTATTACAAATTGAAAATTCTAAATTTTAAAATTGAAGGCCTTTCAACCATTACGGCAATTATTATATTAATAGTGGCATTTCTGGCACTCGGTACCTCCAATGGTTTCCACCGTAACACTGTCTAATTTATGATTGGCCAGGTCGCGATGGAACTTTTCATAAATACTGTAAAATTTGTTGCCGGAACTGTCGGCCTCATTAAAGAAGTCAACTTTTGTTTGCCTGTGGCAGTTAATACACCAACCCATACTTAATGGGGCAAACTGGTACACTTCGGGCATTTCCTGGATGTTACCATGGCATGTTTGGCAAGCCTGCTTTCCAACCACCACGTGCTGGCTATGGTTAAAATACACATGATCGGGCAGGTTGTGAATTTTCACCCATTCGATGGGCTTGGAGCCATCCGGATGGCCATCGCCATCGTTATCCGGATTATATGTTTTTGTATCGGGGTTCCAGCCGGCGTATTGATATAACTTTTGAATTTCTGCGGTTCCATCTACCTTGGTTCCGTCTTCCCGAACAATGGGTTCCCCTTTATATTCTTTAATGGCCATGTGGCAATTCATACAAACATTAACCGAAGGGATCCCGGCCTGTTTGCTGTATTCGGCACCACCATGGCAATACAGACAACTGATTTGATTTACACCGGCATGTACCTGGTGGGAATAAAAAATCGGCTGCTTCGGTTCATACCCCCTGGAATGACCCAAACCAATGGCAGCATTTATGACAAGATACCCGCCAAACATGAACAGCAGGAGGGTGAAAATCATTAAATAGGTTTTGTTGCGGTAGAATGGAACATGCTTTCCGCGCTTTATGCCTTCTTTTTCATCCGTATAATGGCGGAGATTTTTATTGATTTGCAGCAGAATAAATGCAACAATGGCAAGAATCAGGGTGAGGATTCCAAAAATCATGGAGTTATCAACCACCGGTTCTGCAGCTACACCACCCCCCGGAGCCGCTTTCGCAGTAGGCGGCTTATAATCATCCACATACTTCATAATCGCATCAATCTCCGCATTGGTGAGTGAGCTGAAAGAAGTCATCACAATAGGCTTCCACTTATCTGCCAGTTTTTTTGCATACGCATCTTTAACAATCATGGCAGATGGGTTGTGCACCCAGTCATAAATCCATTCCGGGTAAGGAATAGCATCCTTTACCCCCTGGAGTTTGGGTCCCACAAAATCAGCATCGGGCTTATGGCAATTGGCACAATTGGTTTTAAACAGTTGCTCCCCGTCCTGGGCTGTGGACTTAAATGAAAAAGTTACACAGAAAACAAGGAAAGAAATAGCAATAATCCGGGGCATGATTTTTCTAAAACGACGCATACAGTTAATTCGGAAGTAATGTGGAAAATTTTCCTATATAAGTTGCAAAAATAAGGGAGCATAACAATAAACTATCAACATTTGTTAAATTTTTTTTCGCTTATTCACAGTGGATTTCAGCGAATTGTAATTATTAAATTAACTTATTTGTCATGTGTTTGTAACCCATTATACCATCTTCCATTTACCCTACTAAAAGAGTAGGTTTTTGTGGAAAATATCCGCAAAATTTCCCCCATTTTTGCATTATGTTTCGCAACCTTCGGAAACGATGGCAGGTTTCCCCCTTTCAATTATTCCTCGTTTTATTAACCTTTACCATTGGCGGAAGCCTCTGTGGCTGGCTGGGGAGGCAGATCCTGGAGATGCTTCCTATCCCTGCCGGAGTTTTATGGATGGTTCTTTATATTGTATTGGTAACCTTGCTTTGGCCAATTTGTGTGCTGATAATCAGTGTATTAACCGGACAATATACTTTCTTTACCAAATATATAAAGCGGATTTTGGGGAGGTTTACCGGTAAAAAAACGGTGATTCCTGCAAAACTGGCCATTTTTGCAAGCGGTGCCGGCTCCAATGCCAGGGAGATTATCGAATTCTTTAATAATCAAGATAATAGAAGGGTTGCCACGGTAAATTTAGTGGTTACGAACAACCCAGATGCAGGTGTCGTTAAAATTGCAAAAAATGAAGGCATCCCTGTTCTTCATATAGCAAAAGAAAGATTCTTTTCTGGCGATAATTACCTTTCAGACCTGGAAAAAAAAGAAATCAAGTATGTCATTCTTGCAGGATTTTTATGGAAAGTGCCTCCGGCTATTATTGCTGCCTTCCCCAACCGTATTCTGAATATTCACCCGGCGCTATTACCAAAATTTGGGGGGCGCGGGATGTATGGCCACAATGTGCACGAAGCAGTTATAGCGGCAGGAGAAAAATATTCCGGAATCTCAATTCATGAGGTAAATGAACATTATGATGAAGGCGCCCCGATATTCCAGACGCAATGTGAAATTGATCCGGGAGAAACGCCACAAAGCCTCTCAAAGAAAATCCAGCAACTTGAACACACGCATTATCCCCGTGTTATTAAAGAATATATTACAAAGCCAAATCGGGGTTAAAGTGATTCCCCATCCCAGATAAATTCCATTTATTGGAATTAATATTACAGCCCTCCATGGCAATTTTCTACAGATACCTCCTTGCATTAATTATTACCCTTCCTGCCCTGCATAGTATTGGGCAAATTAAAATTGAAGGAACTGTGGTAGACATCAGCAAGAAAAATTTAGTGGAGGGAATACGGGTGGTTTGTACCAATGGGCTGTTTGATGTTACCGACAGCCTGGGCAGATTTAATATAATGGCAAATGAGAATGATTCCCTCTCCTTTTATTACCATAATAAACCCACTCAGCAATTTGCCGTTTCAAAAATTCCGGATCCACAAAACTTTGTTATCTCAATTCATGTTCCGGTAAATAGCAAATACCAAATGCTGAGTGACGTAATGGTATATTCAAAATCTTACCGTCAGGATTCGATCGAAAACCGATTGGAATATGCAAATGTTTTCAACTATCAGAAACCCGGCCTCTCTACCTCGATGGTCCCGGGTGGAGTTCCGGGTGCCGATCTGGATCAGATCATCAATATCTTTCGCTTCAAAAGAAATAAACGGCTTCAGGCTTTTCAAAAAAGGCTGGAAGAACAGGAACAGGAAAAATATGTGAGTTACCGGTTTAGCAGAATAACCGTACAGCGAATAACCGGACTGCAGGGCAACTACCTTGACAGCTTCCTGGTATGGTACCGCCCCACGTATGCATTTGCTCATCTTGCCGATGAAATCACCTTCAACCAATATATACTGGATGCCCTTTATCAATTCCGGAAAATCATGCAAATTCCGGAGGCTAAAAAAGAATAGCACTCCAGGTTATATTCTTTTATCTTGCAATTATGGAAGAAATACAATTGAACCTGGGAGTTGGTTCCCGTTTACAACATACGCATTTTGGTCCTGGTGTAGTGGTGGGGATCCGGTATGCCACCTACCTTATCTCCTTTATCAATCACGGTACTAAAGAGGTGGATAAAACGGATCCGCATCTCGATGAAATTATTCCGGAAAATGTAAGTCCGGAGGTTGAAACCACCGCCGAACTGGAGATATCACTATTAAAGATTTTAAGGCAATGGGCTGAAGTGAGCGAAACGGTTAAACTTGGTGACCGATGGATTGGAGGGACCCTTATTTTGCAACCCGCAGACAAATCGATCAAACCTAAAGAACTCCCCATTGATGTATTCTTTCATAAAATTGTAATGCTCCGCGACAGGCTTCGGGTGCTGGAACAAAACATCAACAGTCATAAGTTATTGACCGATGAAGACAAAGTTAATATCCAGCAATATATTACCCGCATTTATGGAACCCTAACCAGTTTTAACGTGCTGTTTAAAGACAAAGAACATTGGTTTGTAGGCGAAAAAGGGAGCAGGGCAGATTGAAATTTGGAGTTACGATTTACGAATTACGAGTTACGAATTACGAGTTTCGAGTTTCGAGTTTCGAGTTACGAGTTACGAGTTTATTTTTCCAAACTAATAATTATACAAAGTTTCCGCCATTTCTTCCAGCCGGCTTTTTGCCATAAAGTTCTTTTCGAGGCTGATATTAAAAGGTACGGGAGTATCCAGGCTGGCGCAACGCATTACAGGGGCATCCAGGTGCTCAAAGCAATGAGCCGAAATCCAGGCGGCTATTTCTGCACCTACGCCACCGGTTAGAGTGGCCTCATGCAGCACCAATACTTTTCCGGTTCGGATTACCGCTTTTTTAATGGCATCGTAGTCGAGCGGGAGCAGCGTTCTGAGATCAAGAATATCTACAGAAATATGAGGGTGTGCCTGCGCAAATTCCAAGGCCCAGTGAACCCCGCTACCATAAGTTATTATAGAAATATCTTCGCCTTCCTTCACCTGTTTCGCTTTCCCAATTGGGATCTCATAATACCCGGCAGGAACGAGTCCGCTAATGCCTCTGTAAAGCGCCTTATGTTCAAAAAACATAACCGGGTTAGGATCGTTGATGGCGGCAATCAGCAACCCTTTTGCATCATCGGGTGTAGAGGGAAAAACGATTTTCAATCCCGGGGTGTGCACAAACCAGGCCTCGTTGCTCTGGCTATGGAAAGGGCCGGCACCTACGCCTCCACCGGTTGGCATTCGGATTACCATATCGGCATGCTGGCCCCACCGGTAATGAATCTTTGCCAGGTTATTTACGATTTGGTTAAACCCCACCGAAACAAAATCGGCAAACTGCATTTCCATCACCGATTTATTTCCTTCCAGTGCAAGCCCCAGTCCGGCACCAACAATGGCGCTTTCGCAAAGCGGGGTATTGCGCACTCGCGATTTCCCAAACCGTTGCACAAAACCCTCGGTTACTTTAAATGCCCCTCCGTATTCGGCAATATCCTGCCCCATTAACACCAGGTTGGCGTGTTTCTTCATCGATAAATCCAATGCATCGCTGATGGCATTGATAAATTTCATTTCCGTAGGGGTGCCGGTGGAATTGGATTTGGAGGCAGAGTAGGGGGCATACACGTCTCGCAATTCTTCTGTTGTATCCGGTTGAATGGATTCTGCCGTAAATGCATCGGCAAGTTCTGTTTCTATATGCTGTTTTGTTTCTTCCTTGATCGAATCCACTTCTTCCTGTGAAATAACGGCTTCCCTCAGCAGCCAGTCTTCAAAATTCCGGATCGGATCTTTCTTAGCCCATTCTTCAAACAGTTCGGGAGGTACATATTTTACACCGCTGGCTTCCTCGTGCCCCCGCATCCGGAAGGTGAGACACTCAATAAGATAGGGTTTCTGATTTTTAATGCAATATTCGCGCACTCCTTTTAGGGTATCATATACCGTTAGGATATTATTGCCATCTATTTGAACTCCTTCTATCCCGTATCCAATGGCTTTATCAAGCAGGCTGGCACAACGGTATTGTTCACTTACCGGTGTACTTAACCCGTACCCATTATTTTCAATGATAAAGATTACCGGAAGATCCCACACCGCCGCTGTGTTTAACGCCTCATGAAAATCGCCTTCGCTGGTTCCTCCATCTCCGGTAAAGGCAACAGCTACTTTTTCTTCATTCCTCAATTTATACGAAAGGCCAACGCCATCTGCAATGGCAAGTTGAGGGCCCAGGTGAGAAATCATTCCGCATATATGATGTTCCTTCGTACCAAAATGGAAACTCCGTTCTCTTCCTTTTGAGTAGCCGTCTTTATTTCCCTGCCACTGCCTGAACAGTTTCCGCAAGGGCATATCCCGGGATGTAAAAACGCCCAGATTCCGGTGAAGTGGCATGATCCATTCATCCTTTTGCAGGGCCTTTGTTACGCCAACGGAAATCGCTTCCTGTCCTATCCCGCTAAACCATTTTGAAATTTTTCCCTGCCTAAGCAATACCAGCATCTTTTCTTCAATCATTCGGGGAAGAAGAATGGCTTTATATAATGTAAGCAGTTCACCGGTACTAAGGTCTTTTCTGTTAAACTCCATCTTTCGCTGTTATTCGCGCAAAGGTACGGCGAACAACTGCTGAAATTTGTTTTCTCCCCGTTGTTAAAAAAAATGAAAATAGCCCCTTTTTAGATGGCCGGGTTGTGAAAATTTTTTCTATTTGATTCTCAAAGCGCGGTATTTATTTTTCACAAAAATTATCCTGCTATGAAATGGCTAAGTACCTGGGTTGCGTTTCCTGTAACCACTTTATTGGCTTCCGTTTTATTCTTTATTAACAAGGAACCCCTAACTAAATACAGGCATTCCCCTGCAACAACTATACGCCAAACACCCCGGATCCAGGCGGCAATCCTTTTGGATGTAAGCAGCAGTATGGACGGGCTTATAAACCAGGCTAAACTGCAACTCTGGAATATGGTTAGTGTAATGGCAAAAGGCGAATGCAATGGAGTGACTCCCGAAATTGAACTGGCACTTTATGAATATGGACGGCAAAATGGCGACAAACAAAATGGATACATCAAACAATTATCTCCCTTCACACAAAACCTCGATTCGCTCTCTACTATTCTCTTTGGGCTCACGACCTATGGCGGTTTGGAGTATTGCGGCCAGGTAATTTACACTTCCCTGAATGAACTGAATTGGGATAAGGGCGATTCAACGTACAAAGTAATCTTCATTGCCGGCAATGAAGATTTCCTGCAGGGAACCCTCCCCTATACCCAGGCCTGCCAGGATGCAATAAAAAAATCCGTAATTGTCAATACCATTTACTGTGGGCCACGGGAGCAGGGTATCAGGGAACACTGGAACCTGAATGGTGATTGTGGTTCCGGAAGTTTTACCAACATCAATCAAAATGCATCGATAGATGATATTGCTACACCTTACGATTCGGCCCTGCTGGTAAAAAATAACCTGTTGAATAATACCTATATCGGTTATGGCAGCCAGGGCGAATTGGCGATTGCCCAGGTTAAGGAGGTGGACAGCAAAACCTATTCCATGAACAAATCCAGCGCCATGTCACGCACCAAGGTGAAGGCTTCGGCCAAAGTCTATAACAATGCATCCTGGGATATGATAGACGCGGCTAAGAAAGATGATAATTTTGTTGCTTCCATCAATAAAGCGCAGCTCCCAGACAGCCTGAAAAATAAAACGACCGCCCAATTAAAGGAACTCATAAGAGAGAAGGCTACATTGCGGGATGGTTTACAAAAGGAAATCATTACCCTGAGTATGCAACGGGATGCCTGGCTTCAACAAAAGAAATATGATAAATTATCCCCCGAAGAAAAAACCCTTCAATCTGAAATTGAAAAAATCATTCGTAACCAGGCAAAGAACTTTGGAATAAACATTGATTAACCAGCCTTATCTTTTAATAATGCATTGATGGCAGTGGAGAAGGCCGATAGAACCAGGCTTAATGCAAGCGCATACATAAAACTGTCAATCCGGATACTGTCCATTAGTTTATCCGCAATAATGATGATGATCGCATTCACTACAAAAAGGAAAAGTCCAAGGGTAAGAATCGTAATGGGCAGTGTAAGAAAAATAAGCAGCGGTTTAATAAACGTGTTCAACACCGCCAGAACCAGGGCAAACCCAATGGCTGCAAGGTAATCATGAATGTGAACCCCACTGAGGATCATGGATGCGCCATAGGCAACTGCCGCATTTAGCAGAAGCCGGATTAAAAAATTCATTTTACCGTATTTAATATACTACCAATTCGTAAAAATTTTCGGGACGAAGATATTTATTCGCCAGCTCCTGCATCTTTTGGGGGCTGGCATTTTTGATAGTGGCAATGGTTTTTTGAAAATGATCATCCGGCAGGTTGTTCATCACAATCCTGCGCCACCGGCTCATTATTTTAAATGGGCCATCCAGGCTCGAAAGCATAATGCCCATGATATAATTCTTTACCAGCAATAGCTCCTGTGTATCAATTTTCTCGTTACGGAGTTTCTCCATTTCAGTATACACTTCTTTAATAGCCGCTTCGCACACCTCCTTTCCCGCTTCGGTTGAAATTTGCCATGCCGATTGGTGCATGTTAGACTGAATGAAACTATGAATGCCATAAGTATATCCTTTATCCTCCCGGATATTCCGCATCAATCTGGATCCAAAAAAGCCGCCAAACAACGTATTTAATACAAAACTATCCGCATAATCTTCATGCAAAATTCCCGGAAAAGGAGAGGCTATTCGGATGGCTCCCTGAACAGCCGTATCATCGTTGGTTACACGGAATTTTTTTTCTTCCGCCGGATGAACCGGGATAAGGGGAAAATCTTTTTCCGGCGCCTTTGCTTTAATTTTTCCTAAGCTGGCATTGAGCATTTCAACAATTCCATTTGGTAATCGTCCGGCCACAAAAATGCGAACGCCTGCATTAACATAATGCTGGTTATAAAAAGAGACCACATCCTCCCGCGTTATTCGATCAAGATCCTCGAGCCGGGTATAAGAGCCATAAGGATGAGTGGGGCCAAAAACATACCGGTCTATCAACAGATCGCCCACATAATCGCACTTTTTCATGGCCACCTGGAGGTTCTGTTTATTATTCTGAATATAAATATCCAGCTCTTCCTGGGGGAACACCGGATTTTCAATCATATCCAGTAAAACAGGCAATAATTTATCCAGGTGTTTTGAAAGTGAATGAACGCTGATATCGGCCGATTCATTTCTTCTCGTGCATTTACAAAAGGCTCCATAATAATCGAATGCCTCATTTATTTCCAGCGCCGACCGGGTTTTGGTTCCATTCTTCAATAAAGAATTGGTGACGGCAGACAACTTCCGGTCGTCCTCAAATACTTTTCCGGCAGGAAAAACAATTTCGAGGGAAACCACTTCCTGCGAACCGGCATCAACCATATATACCGGTATCCCGTTATCGAGGGTAGCCGATTGATAGGGTTTAAGGGTAAGGGAAAAATCAACGGCATCCTTTATTGAAGGGGAAATCTTTCGGTTCATTCTTTAAGTTTACTTATTTGAAAGGTAATACATGGTGTTGCAGTTGTTTCTATTAAAAATCAACCGGCTCTCATTCAAAATATCCAATGCGCTAACTTTTTGGTAATTCCCCAGCTCGGTATTAATCAGGTTGGGATCGCCCAGCAATTCGTACATGGCCAGGCTTGCTGCCCGGTTGGTGAGGCTCATATCCTCAAAAGTCATCGCACTTTCTGTTCGGTTCTTTACCTTTTCTAACTCTGTATCCAATACACCCTGATTCATCAGCTTTTCCAATTCGGTATATACAGCCTCATCCGCTTCCTGTATCCTAACTCCTTTTACAAGTTTTCCTGTAATCACCAGCAAGCCTTCATCGGTACTTCCTAAATGGTAACAGCTAATATTCGAAAACATCTTTTTCTCTTTAACCAATGCCTGGAATAGTCTCGATGAGCCACCACCCCCCAAAATCTCAGTTATGAGATCGGCCACATAATAACGGGGATCAGTACGCGAAGCAATATGCCAGCCTTTATAAAGCGCATCAAAGGGAACATCTGATTTTACTTCCAGGTGTCTTGGGTTTTCCTGTATTGGTTCATGAGGAATGAGGTGCTGGTATTTTTCACCTGCCGGAATGGAGCCAAACCACTTTTCAGATAGTGCTTTCACCTGCGCCGGTTTCACATGGCCGGCTACCACCAAAACCGCATTCTGTGGCGTATAGTGTTTCCAAAAGAATTGTTTTACTTCATCGAGGGTGGCCGCTTCAATATGCTTTAGGTCTTTTCCGATCGTCATCCAACGGTAGGGATGCACCTTAAAGGAAAGGTCCATAAACTTATGCCAGGCATCGCCGTAGGGCTTATTAATATAATGCTCTTTGAACTCCTCCATTACCACTTTACGTTGCACATCCAGGCTTTTTTTACTGAATGCAAGGCTGAGCATCCGGTCGCTTTCCAGCCAAAATGCAGTTTCAATATTTTCTGCGGGCAACTGGGAATAGTAATTCGTGAGATCGTTGGTGGTGAATGCATTGTTCTCCCCTCCTGCCATTTGTAGTGGTTCGTCATACGAGGGGATATTAATACTTCCGCCAAACATCAAATGCTCGAAGAGGTGGGCAAAGCCGGTTTTTTCCGGATTTTCATCCCTTGCCCCTACATCATAAATGACATCCACCACGGCCATGGGTGTACTTTCGTCTTCATGCACAATTACCCTTAACCCATTGCCAAGGGTGAATTTCTCAAAATTTATCATGGGGGCAAATTTACAGCGAATGCTGCATCTCAAAGAATACTGCCGGTTTTCATTTTTATTTCCATCAGTTTACCATCCCTTAAAATAATAATCGTTACCCGTTGGTTTTTTACCTGGAGCGCATTTTTATAGGCTTGTATATGCTGATGGATCAGGTTATTAATTCCTATGATTTCATCGTTTACCCGGATCCCTGCTTTCTCGGCCGGGGACCCCGTAATCACATCCAATACCAATACCTTATCTTCTATCTGGTAAATACCAAGCCCCGTATAAGCATAATCAAATTCGTCTGTAAAATGGGAATTGGGCTGAAGATGGATTTCCTTTAATGGGTAATTATAGATTACATTAAACCGCCGTAGTAAATCATTTCCTATCACGCCTCCCACAGCGGGGTAATTTAAAATATTGTTCACATCATCGTAAATAAAAACAGGGACTTTATTAAACCGGTAAGGACCCAGTTTTAGTGACTTAATAACGGTAAGTCGCATACGCAATCGCCCTCCCATACCCTCGGCCTGGGTCACAATAGGCTTCCTTTTCTTTTTTAAAATAGCACTATCAGCAACCAATTGTTCCGACAATAGAAAACAAAGACCGGCACCGCTATCAATATAAAAAGGAAAATCATTCCTCCGGTCATCCTTAAACCGGATATCTTCAATGGGAATAGAAGTAAAATTAGGGTGCAGTAAATAGCCGTGCTGGGGATATGCCATCCTGCCTGGTTGGTATACATTAATCCGGAGGCTGTCGAAATTTACCTCTACAATAAACCGCCGGAAGAAACTGTAACCAATGATCCCGTCAATCTTTTCGCCATACACACTGCTAAGCACCTCGTAGTTATTAATATGGAAGTTGAGGTGCGGTACCGTTAATCCCGGCAACCGGAGGGTGTGATCGAAAGCAAAGCTTACTTTCCTAACCCCGGCAATTCCCTTTATTAACGTATCGGTGGGTCGGTTCCGGATTTGATATTGGGCACAAGTGGAAGAGTCGAGAGAAATGCCGCCACTTCCCGTATCCAATACAAAATTGAAAGAATCGGGAATATTTTCAATACAGCCTCTGATAACCATCACCCCCCCGCTAAACTGCCGAAAACTGAAGCTGGTAAGGCGCTTTGCCAAATTGGAACTATCCGGTTGGGTTTGCCCCGGAGAAACATATACCGGGAATAAATATATTAACAGCCAAAACAACCGTTTAAAGCCCATCCCTGAATTTACAACCGAATGAATGTAATTTTGCATTTTGATTGACATATGAACCTGAAAGATCTTTATTGTAAGGCGTTGAATTTTGAGTTCCTGTCGGTAGAAGAAGGCGTATTTCTTTTTGAGAACGCTGCATTAACCGAATTAATGCATATTGCCGATGAGCTGAGAAAGATACAGGTACCCCATGGAAAGGTGACCTGGCAGATCGACCGCAACGTTAATACAACCAATGTATGTATCGCCAATTGTAAGTTTTGCAATTTCTACCGGATACCCGGCCATAAGGATGCCTACATTACCGATATAGAAACCTACAAAAAGAAGATTGAAGAAACCATTCGCTTTGGTGGCGACCAACTCCTGTTGCAGGGTGGGCATCATCCCAGCCTGGGGTTGGAATTTTATACCAACCTTTTCAGGGAATTAAAAAAGCTGTATCCCCAAATTAAATTACACGCATTGGGCCCTCCGGAGGTTGCCCATATTACCAAGCTGGCCAAATCCACCCATAAAGAAGTGCTAACGGCTCTGAAGGAAGCGGGTTTAGACAGCCTGCCTGGTGCGGGAGCCGAAATCCTCATCGACAGGGTACGTCGGCTCATCAGCAAAGGAAAATGCGGATCGCAGGAGTGGCTGGATATTATGCACGAGGCGCACAAGCTAAACATCACCACTTCTGCAACCATGATGTTTGGCCATGTGGAAACAATTTCTGAAAGGTTTGAGCATCTTGTAAAAATTCGCGAAGTGCAAAGCCGTAAACCGGAAGGGGCAAAGGGGTTTCTCGCCTTTATTCCCTGGACCTTCCAGGACGTGGATACCTTGCTGGCTCGAATCCGGGGTGTACATAACCTAACCAGCTCCGAAGAATACATACGAATGACGGCCCTTTCCCGGATCATGCTCCCCAATATTAAAAACATCCAGGCAAGCTGGTTAACGGTAGGGAAGGAGGTTGCTTCTGTTTGCCTTCATGCCGGCGCCAATGATTTTGGAAGTATTATGATTGAAGAAAATGTAGTGAGCGCTGCGGGAGCACCACACCGCTTCACCAGCAAAAGCATCCAGGAGGCCATCCGGCAGGCAGGTTTTGAACCCCAGCTCCGCAACCAACAATATGAATGGAGGCAGTTACCGGTAATGGAAGAACAGGTGATCGATTACTGAGTGCCAGCGGGGCATTGGTACAAACTCCGGTTGAAAAAGCAGGCCAGATTTGCCCGCAAACTTCCGAAATAAATTATGTTCCTTAAAATGGGTGATGAATACCTCACGTTAATATCCCAGGCAATTCACAAATTAATTTCACCCTTTTAAAGAAAGTATAAAAGCAACCGGTTCTGAAGGTCAACACCTGAAAAATGACGCTTCTATTTCCCATAATACAATAATCGAATTTTTGCACCGTTATGATTTGAGTAAAAACCACATTTAGATATGAGACACCGGCAAACCCAAAGCCAACACCCGGTAATTCAGGTTGTTAAGGAGTTTTTGGCAAGGATGATGCAAAACCCCGATGTATACCCAATAAAGTATTATAAAAAAAACCACCGGTTCAAAAAACGATTGCCTTCCGTAAAATAACACCGCTGCAACGGAAATTACGGAATTAGATATTCAGAAGAATTGCGCTTGACACGGAAGATAAGGCAGGGTAAATTTGAACTAATAAAATCCGACAATATGAAAAAGAATGTACGCCACACATCAACCCTCACCGTATTGATCAGCGCAATTTCTCAAGCTATCAATAACCTGTTTTTTACCGAAGACCGCGATTTTCAAAGACTAAAGAATTTTATCGCCTCGTAATAGAAACAAAACCCTTTGCTGTGTTTTGAAACAGGAGGGCTAACTGAACAGATATTCAACATCTGCTTTGGTGAGTGCTTTCACAAAACTGCTGTCGTCTGTAATGAGTT
This sequence comes from uncultured Ferruginibacter sp., assembly GCA_964647915.1. Taxonomy (GTDB): domain Bacteria; phylum Bacteroidota; class Bacteroidia; order Chitinophagales; family Chitinophagaceae; genus Ferruginibacter. The sequence continues at coordinate 118,718 of CAZYKA010000006.1, forward strand.
CCTTTGCTAAAGCGCGCTTTCTTTCCTGGAGTTGCAGAATTTTATCTTCAATCGTATCAATACAAATCATCCGGTACGCAAAAATATTTTTTGTTTGGCCAATACGATGGGTCCTGTCGATCGCCTGTTGTTCTACCGCCGGGTTCCACCAGGGGTCCACAATATATACGTAATCTGCAGCCGTAAGGTTTAACCCAACTCCTCCCGCTTTTAATGAAATCAGGAATACCCGGCAACTGTCATTCTCCTGGAAGTTTTTAATGGCCCTTTCCCTTTCTGCAGGTGATGTACTACCATCAAAATATTCGAATGGGATATTTAATTCGGTAAGTTTTTCCCGTATCAACCCAAGCATTCCTAAAAACTGAGAAAACACAAGGGCTTTATGTTCTCCAATATTTTCCTGTATTTCCCGGGAAAGCTCTTCCAACTTAATAGAATTATTCGGAAATTTTTCCTCTTCGTTTAATATGGCCGGGCTATCACAAATTTGCCGGAGTTTCATCAACCCCTGAAGAATGGTGAGTTGCGATTTATCGATTCCCTGTTCATCTATAGTACCCAAAATTTTATCCCGATAGCTATTGCGGTAGGCTTCATATATTTTCCGTTGGGCCGTTTCCATTTCGCAGAAAAGTATAGTCTCTGTCTTTTCGGGGAGGTCGCTGGCAACCTGTTCTTTGGTACGCCGTAAAATAAAAGGATACAATAATCTCCTGAGGTGTTCTTTCTGATCCTGTTCTCCAAACTTATCGATGGGGGTGGCAAATTCATTTCTAAAAAACTCGACGCTGCCCAGAAGCCCCGGGTTCAGGAAATTCATTTGGGCAAAAATATCAAAGGTATTATTCTGAAGCGGAGTACCGCTCATGCATATCCGATTTTTCCCTTTCAGCAGGCTAGCCGCTTTGGTAACTTTGGAAGAGGGGTTCTTGATGGCCTGGCTCTCATCCAGGATAATAAAATCGAAATTCATCTTCACCAGCATCTGGATATCGCTGCGAAGGGTGCCATACGTGGTAATAATAATATTTATTCCTTCAAACTGGAGCGGATTCCTGGCCCTTGCGTTTCCATGATGAATTACAGAATTCAGTTGGGGAGTGAATTTTTTCACTTCGTTTTGCCAGTTATAAATAAGGGTGGTTGGGCAAATAACAATGGCCTGCAAGGCGCCTGTATGGTTTCGATAATGATCGAGCATGGTAAGCGCCTGAACGGTTTTACCCAACCCCATATCATCAGCAAGGATTCCTCCCCAGCCCACATCGTTCAAATAACTGAGCCACTGGAAACCTGATACCTGGTAGGGGCGTAAGACTCCATGCAATGTTTGTGGCGCCGGTATTTCCGGGATATCCTTAAAAGCGCGGAGGCGTTCAAATTTTTCATCCAGGGCAAAGCTCAATTCTGCAGCATCCCGATTTTCGTACAGATCGTCGATAACGCTCATGTGGTACTTCGATAACCGAAGCTTATCACTCTTCCCTTCCCCCACTTTAAATAGAAGGGCATATCGTTTCAGCCACTCATCCGGCAGTATCCCCAGGGTCCCATCCCCCAATTGTACAAATGATTGCTTCCCTGCCAGGGCCCGTTTAATATCTGCAATGCCTACCCGCTGTTCTCCAAATTCAATTTCAACCTTGGCATCAAACCAATCCAAGCCGCTGCTCACATGAATATGAGTATTGGGCCGGGCCGTATTAAACCGGAAGTTCCGTAATGCCTCAAATCCATAAACCGGCATCTTCATTTCCTTCATGGCATCAATAAAGAGAAAGAACCAATTGTTCTTTAAAACATCTACTCCTTTTAATATCAGGCTCCCTGTTTCCGGCTGCCGGGTAAACATTGAATGCAGGTTTTCCAGTTTTTGAAGGAACTCATCCTCAACTTCCCGGTTGCGGTGTATGATGGTGATTTTGTTTCCCTCCGGGATCATGATGGTTTTGCCGGTACTCCCCTTTGCATCAATCCCATGATAAGTGAACACCGGTTGAAAAACAAGGTAGTCTCCCTTCTCCTGTAACTGAACCTTAATCTCCGGATTATCGGTTTTCACTTCCTTCACCAACGACCGGTCAAACTCCACATGATACTCCCTGGTTAATGGCAGTATCCGCTTCTGCATTTGTTCATTCCATTCGGCAGTACTAAAATTGAGCTTCCCCGATTGCATTATACTTCCAACATGCATTACATCCTCCGGTTGTTTCCATAGATATAATACGTGGTCGTAAAGCATGATGATGCTGCTATCGGCTTCGTTTTCGTTGAGTTCAACCGCCTTTCCTTTTAACTTCACAAAACAACCAATTGAAAATCCTGAATCCCCGGCTTCCACTCTAAACTGCGGCGTGAGCAAACTTGCATCTAACAATATGGGCTCGAGATTGTCTGTTCGGAACTGCTTTCCTGCCGGCAACGCATAAACAAAGGGCCTATTCTCTTTTTCCTCAAAAAGCCTTCGCAATTTCGGTTGCAGGTACTCTGCAATTAGCGATCTGGTTTCTTCCGGTAAATCATCTTCTTCGCTGTGGATGATGTTTTCCCAAATCCCGCTAAATGGGGAATTTCGATTGAGGTACTTATTCACCTCCGAATTTTGCATTTTCCTTACCTGTTGGAAAATTTGCCGGTCTTCTTCAGAAAATAATTCAGTATTAACAAATTTGGTAAGATCCAATGTTTCTACCTTTCCTAAATAATCAGTAAAGTCATCATTGGCATCCCCCTGGATGGCATCTATTTTAAATCCGGGGTAGGTTTTATAATTAAAATTAAACACGATCCCCAATTGTTTTGCCGGTCTTTCTTCTTCCTCTATTTCAACTTCCTGCATAACAGGCCCGGGGTTCACCGGTTTGGGCGGTGATGAAACAATACCTGCCACCCTCTTGATGGATGGGTCGAGTACCTTTAAAAACGGTTTCCCCTCCTTATATGTAAACTCAAATTTGCCGGTAAGGTCATCAGCCAGGTTATAGCCGTAAAGCTGGAGGAGTTTGCTCTTTTCTTTATCCCAATTACGGATGCTATCGAAATAATTGGCTCCATACGCATTCAGAATTTGCAGGAAGAGCATCACTTTGTGCTCGCATAACGGATGCATGGATTCGGCACAGGTGCAGGAAGTATCAAAATTCCGTTCATCATTTTTTTGGATAACCAGCGGGTATGTATCACCGTAAGCTACTACTTCGGCTTCTACCCGCTCGTTGGCCGCCTGTAGGATGTTGGCTTTTGAAGTGCGTAACAATTTTTCTGCTTCTTCATAAATTGCCGGAGAGGAAAGCATCTTGATCATTTTAAGATCGATGTATTTCATCTTCGCTACCGTATGAAGCTGGTTGAACTGAATGGCGTCATTAAGCAGGAGGTTTTTATCTACCATATCCTGCAGCCGGAAAAGAGCCGCCGCTTCGTGCCTGCATATATCTCCCAAATTATACGGGCAGCCACACCGCAGCGTCATCGATTTGGGGTCCGTATATTTTTGAATGTAAACTTTATAAAAAGTGCTGTAATTGTCGTCCTTCACCCGAAAAACAACCGTACTGGTCAGTTCATCGTGTTCTATCAGTTCAACAAATCCGAGTTGATTAATTTTTTTTCCTCTTCGGATAACCTCTTCGGCGCCATTATTATAAATATGCTTGATTATATGGGGTAAAGCCAATGCGATAGGTATTTTAAGTTACGGATTGCTCCCATCAATTCGGGTATAGGCAAACCCGTTCCGAAAAGGGCAATTTGCAAAAGTAACGGATTTTATCCCAGCCAATCAAAGGAAAAAGCAAAAAAAATCAATCTCCCGTATGATTGATTAGCTTTCCATCTACATATAACGGTAACGAGGAGGCGGTATTGGGTGTAAGACAGAGACGGATATCATCCTGTAACCCATATCCTGAAAGCCTTTCAAAATGGGAGGTCTGGTTTCTTTCCATAAAACCATATAAATCGCCTCCCGCCTCGTTGTACATCCCTAATACCATTTTTGAGGCATCGCAAGGAATGGTGAAATGCTCGCCAATCCGCGAAATTACCATTCCGGCAAACAGGCTGTCTTCTACATTTACCCGATCCTTCCAGGCTGCACAGGCAAGCATCACCGGCATCTTCTTTTTAAGGAGAAATTCGCATACCCGGTCTACATTGGCAAAGGATCCGGTAATAATGGTTTTGGCGCCATTATTAAGTGCAATATGAAGGAGGCGGGTGCCATTGGTGGTGGTGAGCACAAGGGTTTTCCCCTTAATAAATGTGGCCGGGTATTCGGATGGGGAATTCCCGTGTTGTAACCCTTCCGCAATTTTTCCATCGCGCTCGCCCGCTGTAATGGCGTTTATTTGCTTTCCCAACCGGATGCATTCTGCCACCCCATCAACCGGGATAATGGTTTTGGCCCCGTTGTTCAATGCCGTAGCAATAGTAGAAGTAGCCCGCAATACATCAATTATCACCACAACACTTTGCGAAATATCATAAAGATGAAGCAGGGCAGGAGAAAGAGAAGTGTATAATGCCGGTTTTAAATTATGGCTCATGTTTATTCAAATGGGATTTTAACCACCTTCGCTTTTAGCGGAGTATTCCGGACAAGAATAAAAATTTCTGATCCAATTGCCGCATGGGATATCTCTACATATCCCAAACCAATGGCCTTACCCAGCGAGGGAGATTGAGTACCTGAGGTTACTTTTCCAATTCTTCGATTATCCCTATCCGTTATCTCATATCCATGCCTTGCAATTCCCCGGTCGAGCATTTCGAAACCAATAAGCTTCCTCAATACACCCGCCTGCTTTTGTTTTTCCAAAATGGGACGGGAGATAAACTCTTTGGAGAATTTAGTTATCCATCCAAGGCCTGCTTCCAGTGGACTTGTGGTATCGTCAATATCATTTCCATAAAGGCAAAATCCCATTTCGAGGCGGAGGGTATCTCTTGCGCCAAGCCCAACCGGTTTTATCTGGCTGTCGGCCGAAAAGATTGCATCCCAAATCTTATCCGCATTCCCGGGCTTATCCTCAAAATATATTTCCACTCCACCGGCGCCGGTATATCCGGTGGCGCTTATTAATACATCATCCACTCCTGCAAAACTGCCTTTTAAGAAATTGTAATATTTCAGATTGAGAATATCGATTGAAGTTAGAGGTTGCAGGATGCGCGTTGCATTAGGGCCCTGCACAGCAAGCAGGCCGGTTGAATTGGAAATATCAATCAATTCCGCATTCTCCGTATTATTTTCCACAATCCATTCCCAGTCTTTTTTAATATTTCCGGCATTTACAACCAACATATATTCCTGGTTTTCTTCGAGGCAATATACCAGCAGATCGTCTATAATCCCACCACTCCTGTTAGGAAAGCAGCTATACTGAACTTTGCCCCGGGTAAGCTTAGCCGCATCGTTACTGGTTACTTTTTGTATAAGCCCCAGGGCATTGGGGCCTTTCACTA
>CAZYKA010000007.1:0-65701 GCA_964647915.1 uncultured Ferruginibacter sp.
CTCTTTCTTTTATCAATGCCTTTTCCTTTATAGGAAACAATAAAAATGGTAGATCCCAGCGGTTCTTTAAAATAGGGTTCCAGCTTTTCCAGATCCTTATCCGGCATTACCTGGGCCTCCTTCAATAAAACAATCTGCTTATCCGAAAACATGGGGTATTTACGGCAGGCATTCAGGATATCCGCCCAATTGGCATCTTTGCCGTAAAAAATACGCAGGTTAAAAGATGCCTCTTCCGGAGTAAGTAATTCATGTTCGGCATAATTCACCAGGCTATCTATGAAATAAGGCTCATCTCCTTCAAACCAATAAAAAGGAGCAAATTTTTTCTTTTTCCACGAAGTGATAATGTCTTTAGTATTCATCCGCTCGCCATTTATTTACAGGCGTATTATTCCGAATTAAATCTTTGGCATACTTTTATATACACAAAGAAAAGGGCGTGAATGCAAATATCCATTCTTCCCTTCAATAAATTTGTTATAAATCCAAAATCAATAATATGGCTAACGAAAATACCCCTCTTCCCTCCCTGCATAACACCGACCCAAATGGAAAGGATGGGAAAAATAATATAAAGAACGTGGTAACTGCTGCATTGGTTATTGCTCTTTTAGGCACCTGGGGCTATATCATTTTTGATAAAAATAAAACCCGTGAACGTATTAACCAACGGGATAGCACCATCGTTACCACGATTTCGCAACGCGACCAATTGCAAAAGGAATTGGATGATGCCACGCTGCATTACGATATGTTGAAAACATCAAATTCCATGAAGGACAGCACCATCATGGCACGAGACAGGGAAATTGCTCAAAAAAGAAACAAAATCCAATCCCTCCTGTCGCAAGAAAACCTCACACAATCTCAATTAAAAGAAGCCCGGACCCTGATAGGTTCGCTTCGCGGTGATGTGGAAATGTATAAACAACAGGTTGAAACCCTTAAAGGGGAAAACCTCCAGCTAACCCAGGAAAAGGAACAAATAACGCGGCAAAAAAATACCGTTCAAAAAAATTATGATTCAGCGCAGGATGTAATTCGGCAAAAGGAAAATATAATCGATGTAGGATCCACCCTGCATGCATCCAATTTTGAAGTAGTGGGTATTAAAGAGAAAGGAAAAAGAGAAAAGGAAACCAGCACTGCCAAAAAAGTTGATAAATTACGAATATCGTTCGATCTGGATGAAAACATGATCACACAATCCGGCACCAAGGATATTTTTATTTGCATTACGGCTCCCGACGGCACCCCGGTGGGTGTGGAAGCCCTGGGTTCCGGATCCTTTACCACCCGCGATGGACAGGAAAGGATTTATACCCAAAAGCTCCAGGTAAATTATGTACAGAACAAAAGGCAAAGAATAAGTTTTGACTGGAAGCAAAATTCGAAATTCAGTACCGGCGATTATAAAATTGAAGTATATAATAATGGATTCAAAATAGGGGAAGCATTCAGGCCCCTAAAAAAAGGAGGCCTATTTGGATAGGTTATAGTAAAGCCCTGAGTGAAACCCGCCCTATGTGTACCATTCGGGAGGCTCCCGGTTTCCGACCTTCATATTGAACCATCATTTCAATATTACCGCCTAACCGTTTTGTAAATTCAACATTCCACAGGTAATTTTTTCCGGGCAACAGACCATCCAGCATAATATAACCCACGGTAGTATTGGCTGCTCCGGAATAGGCTTTAAATCGAATTTGATTATAGGTAAACCGCACGTTCAGGCTACTATTTGAAAGAATATTATATTTTACTTCGGCAGAGAGAGCATGATTTTGAGAAGTTTCCATAGAATCAATTCGATTGCGTTTATCGGTAAACGCATAAGAAAGCACGGCTCTCAGGTTTGCACGGTAAACGTAAGTGATATTGGGTTCAATCCCATTTTGAATAATTCTGTAATTCCTGTTATTAAACTTAACGGAACTGGAAACCAGTTCATTTTTCGTTTGCCTGATCACTGTATTGCTAATAAAATTCCGGCCAAGGTTTACCCTTATTCTGGCCAGCAGGGTACGCAGGTTTCTACTTTCTACTCCGTAGTTCAATAAAGCCTTACCTGAGGCTTTACTGTGTGTAATTTCAAAACCCCAAACTGTACTTGTACGGTTGTAATAAAATGTATTTGCCAGATAGGAATTCAGGTTGATGAGGTTTGTGTCTACCAGGACTTTCGAAAAGGGATTAAACAGAAAATGCTTGGTTGCAATAGCTTTTTTGCTGATTTGCAAAGCGGAGGTACTGCTGGTGCGCTTTAGGAATTTGGCCATTGCCCCAGACCGGGATTTCAACAACAACTGCGGATCGAGATCGATGCTGTAATTGAACTGCAAATAATTTGCTTTTACATACTGGTTTCCCGGTGTGTAAACCCGGATATATTTTTTCTGGTCCTGGAAAACGGCTTCTTCAAATTCATTCAGTTCGGGTATACCATTTCCGTTGTAATCGATCCATGTATAAACCCCCTGCCCTGCCGGTACTTCTACATAGGTAAACTCTCTTTTCTGCTCCTGGCCCGATCCAATCTCATAAAGGGCATTCACTTTTGCAAATCCTTTCCAAACAGATACATAATATTCGGCCCTTCCCAGCAAACTCTCATCTGCCTTTTGCCTGCTGAGAAATGAATCAACAATGCGGAGATTCCGGTAAGTAAGGTTAAAGCGGAGTTGCTGGTTCTCATTCTTCAACAATTCCGAATTCACATTAACATTATGACTATAATTTGCCCTTTTCAGGTTCTTTCCTTCGGGCAACTGGTCGTTTCGGTGGGAATAACTGATCCCCCATTTATTGGGTTTGGTTTCATCCGATTTGAGATACCATTCATATATATTAAATGAAAAACTGGCAGGGGTAAGCGTATCGAAATTTACGCTCCTCAACCTATTAAGTTCGCCACTGTATTTAAAGCCCGTTTGCCAGTTATGAAATTGAGGAAAGGATCTTTTTACATCGATGGTTGGTCTGAAAAAGTTCCCCTTATTATCCCTGCTATTGATATTTACAAGATTCAACTTTTCATAAAAAACCCAATTTTTGTATTTAATTGCTGATTCCAATATTTGCCTGAATCCCTGGTAACCTTCGCTTCGGGAATAACTGGTAAGTTCATATTTAGTAAAACTATTTTTACTATCAGCCAGTTTTAAGGAAAAGTTTGCAAGGTCTTCATTAGCGGGCAGCACATCAAATGGAAGGGTCCAGTCTCGCAGGAATTCAACATCCCTTAACCTTTCCAGGGGCTTGAATTTATGGCTTACGTGTTCATATCCTAATATCCCTTCCAGCATTAGGCTCCTGCCTGCCAGTTTAATGGGTCTGTTATTGTACTGGAGAGATATTTTCCCGGCAAATCCGGCATTGTCCGATTTATCTTTTTCTGAAAAAGTATTCACATCATAGATACTCACGGCGCCTTCGGTTTGCAGCTTCATCCATTTGTTGAATACATAATCGGCTCCCAAAGAAAAGACCTGAAGTTTTTTGGGCGTAACGAGGAGGGAAACCGGTTCCCAATCGCCCTGGGGATTGTTATTGGCATCGGGTTGAACCCAATCGAACCGGCGGCCATTTGTAACGTCTATGCTTTGGCGATAGTTACCCTTTCCCTGTCCCAAATAAGAAAACCCTACATTATACAAGGTATCATTGGGATTAACCGAATACACATAGATGGAATCGTGGATCGTGCCATTATAAAGCGTGTCAATTTTTTTATATAGTACTTTCCCGGTAGAGAAGCTATCCCTAACCGCACTGGGGTAATAGGCCTTGTTTATACTATCTCCCAGGTTGGCGAGAAATTGTTTTTGGGATGCATCGAGGCTTTGATCGATGGTGGAGTTCTTAGCATCCTGACTCGAGTAGGCCGCTATGTTCAAAAAAAGTTTATTATTAAAGCTGGTGCCATTCGTTGCGTAAATCTGGGAGTTTAGGAAATTTCTGTCGGAGTATTCGAACTCTACCTGTACCCTGCTGTCTTTGGTGATGAGTTGCTTTTGCGTAAACGTAATTTCAGCGGTGTTATAATTAATCACATAATCCTGGTCTTCGCCCCGTTGTACCAGGATGCCGTCTATAAATACTCTTTCTGTACCTGCAAGCACAACAAAATACAGTTCGTTATTGGCACCGGTGAGGCGGTATGGGCCTTGGTTTCCTTCCAAAGGTTTTAACACATTCCGGGTAAACTTTCCTTTAGCCACCGCACCACTCAGGAGAAATGAATTATTTACCTTCTTTGAAATTTTATTATCTATGAGAAAGGAGACTCCCTGTAACCGTTTATAAAATTTAAGAAAATAGTTCTTGCTTTCCCTGATATCAATATCTCCAAAATTTGCCTGCCAGTTCCGTTTTTTCACCTGGAGGTAAATACGATCAAAATCGCGTAAATCCTGAGTATTCCCATCTGGCTGTATAGGGATATTATTGTCGGTAACAGCCGCAGTAAGTTCGAGGCTGTCGCCAATAAACCCATGCAACTGCAGGTTCATAGTTGAGTTTACCACTGCGTCCTGGCTATTTCCAAAGGATATGGCCCTTCCGATTGACCCCTCGGATTGCAGGGTACCAAAATCAAGAAAGGGGTTGGCTTCCACTTTCCTGGTTTTTACCAACATGGGGCGTTCGGCAAGGAAATTATACCGTACGCTATCATAATTGAATCGAAAAACGGGTTCATTGAGTCGAAATGGAAAGCGTCTGAAACTCACCGTAACCGAATCGGCGGGAGGTTTAATTAACCAGGTAAGCGTGGCATTGATTTCATCTAATTTATAATTTTCAGGTAATACGCCGGGGATAACAAAAGTTCCCGGCACTATGCTTACCGAATCGAGTTTAATTTTTTCAGCGCTGGCAGCAATCCTGAATTGCCTAAAATTAGGTTTGGGTATGGAATCGTTTTGTGCGAATACGGTACCTGCGGAGAACAATAATGCAAAAAGGAGGTATATGCGTTTATGGTTCAAATGCAGTGGTTATTCAAAATTAATATAACCTTTAAAATGGTCATTCAGGAAGGGTCTGAAAATAAAAATACCTCCTTTAGCCAGGAGGTATCCAAAATTAATGAAGTATGGATCAGGAATCACTATCGTTAAGCCCGGCATGAAGGTATTCGCTGTTTAATCTGGCAATGTACGCCACCGAAATTCCTTTGGGGCATTCCGCTTCGCAAGCATAGGTATTGGAGCAACTTCCAAATCCTTCTTTATCCATCTGGGCCACCATATTTAATGCCCGGGTTTCCCGTTCTGGCTCTCCTTGCGGAAGCAGGGCAAGTTGGGAAACTTTGGCGCCCACAAATAACATGGCACTTCCATTTTTGCAGGCAGCTACGCAGGCGCCGCAACCAATACATGCCGCTGCATCAAATGCTGCATCGGCATAACGTTTATCTACGGGTATTGAGTTTGCATCTACGGCATTACCCGTATTTACGCTAATATACCCACCCGCCTGAATAATACGGTCGAAGGCTGAACGATCAACCACCAGGTCTTTAATAACGGGGAAGGCCCGGCTGCGCCATGGTTCTACCACAATGGTATCGCCATCCTTAAAAGCACGCATGTGAAGCTGGCAGGTAGTAGTTTTTGCCCAGGGGCCATGGGGCTGGCCATTTATATACATACTGCATGCGCCACAAATGCCTTCCCGGCAGTCGTGATCGAATGCGATGGGTTCTTTCCCATCATTAATCAGGGATTCATTCAACACATCAAACACTTCGAGGATACTCATTTCAGATGAAACGTCTTTTACCTGGTAAGTTTCGAGGTTGCCCTTTGCTTTACTATCTTTCTGCCGCCAAACTTTCAGCGTCAGGTTCATGTGGTAATGTTCCATATTATAGTTTTTCCGGCTTTGCCGTAATCAAGATATTATTTATAGCTTCTTTGTGTGGGTTTTACGATTTCAAATTCCAGGGGTTCCTTATGCAATTCCCAATTCTCATCACTTTTAAATTCCCAGGCTGCCACATAGCTGAAATTTGCATCATCCCTTTTGGCTTCCCCTTCTTCCGTCTGGCTTTCTTCCCTGAAATGACCTCCGCAACTTTCCCTGCGGTGCAGGGCATCGATACACATCAGTTCGCCCATTTCCAGGAAATCGCCTACCCGGCCTGCTTTATCCAGTTCGGGGTTGAATTCATTAATTTCTCCGGGGATGCGCACATTACTCCAAAATTCTTTTCGCAGTGCCTTTATTTCTTCCACTGCTTCTTTCAGTCCTTGTTCATTCCTTGCCATACCGCATTTGTTCCACATTATTTTCCCCAGGCGTTTATGAAAGCTCTCCACCGATTCTGTTCCTTTAATACTCATCAATTTTTCGATCCGGTTTCGAACGGTATTCTCAGCCGCTTCAAAAGCAGGATGCGAGGTGGGAATTGCGGGAGTGCGAATTTCACCTGCCAGATAATTTCCCAATGTGTATGGAATTACGAAATATCCGTCGGCAAGCCCCTGCATTAAGGCAGATGCTCCCAAGCGGTTGGCCCCATGATCGGAAAAATTAGCTTCTCCGAGGGCGTATAGTCCGGGGACCGTGGTTTGCAATTCATAATCCACCCATAATCCTCCCATGGTGTAATGCACGGCAGGATAAATCCGCATGGGTTGATTATAGGGATTTTCGCCAGTGATCTTTTCATACATTTCGAAAAGGTTACCATATTTTTCTTCAACCACTTTTTTACCCAGGGTAACCATAGTTTCCTGGTCGGGGTTATGATTCCCTGCTTTACCGGCTTCAATCTTACCGTAACGGATAATCGCATCTTTAAAATCCAGGTAAACAGCCATTTTGGTGGTACCTACACCATATCCTTCATCGCATCTTTCTTTGGCAGCCCTGGAAGCCACATCGCGGGGTACCAGGTTACCAAAGGCAGGGTACCGGCGTTCAAGATAATAATCCCTTTCCTCATCCGGGATATCCTGTGGTTTACGGGTTTCATCCTTCTTTTTTGGAACCCAAATACGCCCGTCATTTCGAAGGCTTTCACTCATTAAGGTTAGTTTACTCTGGTGATCGCCACTCACCGGGATACAGGTGGGGTGTATTTGAGTAAAGCAGGGATTTCCAAAAAATGCTCCTTTTCGGTGTGCTTTCCAGGAAGCGGTAACATTACTGCCCATGGCATTGGTAGATAAATAAAATACATTTCCATACCCACCGCTGCACAATAATACAGCGTGGCCGAAGTGCCTTTCAATTTTACCCGAAACGAGGTCTCGGGCTATGATTCCACGGGCTTTTCCATCTATAACAACTACATCCAGCATTTCGTGGCGGGAAAACATTTCAATCTTACCCAGAGCCACCTGCCTTTCGAGCGCACTGTATGCGCCTAAAAGAAGTTGCTGGCCCGTTTGTCCGGCTGCATAAAAAGTGCGTTGCACCTGCACACCGCCAAAAGAACGATTGCTTAGCAAACCGCCATATTCCCGGGCAAATGGAACTCCCTGTGCCACACACTGATCGATGATGGCGGCACTTACTTCTGCCAGCCGGTAAACATTGGCTTCCCTCGATCGGTAATCGCCGCCCTTCACGGTATCATAAAATAAACGAAATACCGAATCGCCATCATTCTGGTAATTTTTGGCGGCATTTATTCCACCCTGGGCGGCAATACTGTGTGCCCGGCGCGGGCTATCCTGAAAACAAAATGCTTTTACACTATAACCCATTTCTGCAAGCGAGGCCGCTGCCGATGCGCCTGCCAAACCTGTACCAATCACGATCACTTCCAGTTTTCGTTTATTAGCCGGGTTTACGAGGTTTACATGGCCTTTGTATTCCGTCCATTTTTCGGCCATTGAACCTTCCGGAATCTTAGCTTCTAACGACATATTGTTCTTTTCGGTTTTATCAGTTTACAATGAATTAATTTATTTCACCCAATCGAAATACATGGCAATGGGCATAGAAGCAAACAACAGGCATATTACTAATGAATAAATGAAGCCCGCTGATTTAATAATGGGAGTGTATCTTTTATGATTTAATCCAAAGGTTTGGAATGCACTTTGAAACCCATGCAATAAATGCCAAAAAAGGGAAATAACACCCAAAACATAAATAACGACCGGGGCCAAATTACCCTGGAATACCATTTGCATCCGTTGAAAAAGGTTATGTGCTTCTTCATTGGAGTAGGCGAAAAGCTGAGTTTCTTCCAGTGGAGTTATATTTCCCAAACCCCCAAAACGGGATGGCACCCAAAAATGATAGAGGTGGACCACCAGAAAAAGAAGGATGAGCGTTCCCAACAAGCCCATGCTCCGGCTATACCAGGTGCTGTTCATATTGGGGCGGCTCATGGCATATCCCACAGGGCGGGCGGCTTTGTTTTTTATCACCACCATGATTCCCTGAACGATGTGTAAAAGAAGGAACACAAAAAGCCCCACTTCCAACACATGCAGGATCAGGTTAGTGCCCATAAATTTTGCCCAATGATTAAATGTTTCGCCACCATCATTGAAGAAGATCATGGCATTAATGGCGCAATGGACTATCAAAAATGTGATGAGAAAAAATCCTGTGGCGCCCATTGTAAACTTTCTGCCAATGGCAGTTCCGAAGAAATGTTTCCAGGTCATAATTAGCAGTACTGTTAAATAAGATGTTACAAATTTAACATTTGCAAAATAAAACCTCCAAGTTATTTACATGATTATGGTAAGCCGGCTTTTACCGGAGTCTGCGTTGCATTTCTCCATCAATAAAGGCAAACACGGCTTCCGGCTTCAGCGTCCGCCATTCCAGCAGGTAAAGTAGTTCTATATAACGGGTAATCCGCGCTTTGGAGAAATCGTGTTTACTATGCTCCGGAAGATTGAGAATAACCACCCATCCATTATCTTCTTCTAATTGTTCATACCATTCTTCATAATAACTGTCATCGCTCGAATGAAAGTTCAAAATATTATCTCCTATAATAATAAAACGACGGATCCCCGCTTTAAACAAGTGGTCGGTCACTTCCCTTCGCAGCGTCATAATATCATTTTCTATGGCATCATTCCATTCGCCCAAAAGTTCGATGATGGCATACCCCTGCTCATAATCGGTAAACAACAATTTCATATAGAGGGTACGGGAACCAAAATCATCCCATTGGGGATGGATATAAAAGTTATAGATAACCTGGGTAAATTCAAATTCGTTGTACTCTCGTCCGTAAAATGGTGAGGCGGGATCCTCTTCTGCCGCATATAAGTGCCGCCAATTGAAATATGGTTCTATATCCTGCATGATAAAATGGTTGGGGAACCCTTCCCCTTCCGATACAAAGTTCAAAAATTTTTCACACAAAAAAGAGGCTACCGTAATGATAGCCTCCTCCTTATTAACCCAAAATAATTTGCTATTGAATCAATACCTTTTCGGTAATCACATTATGCCGGGATGCATCCAATACGTTCACCATATACATACCTCTAGCCAAATTGGCCGGTACATTAATTGATTGCAACTGGCCACCTTTGGTAATACTCACTTTGCGGGTAAGGATTACACGGCCGGCCAGGTCGGATAAAACCACCGAATAATTCCCATCGGCTTTTTCATCAAATAATATATTGAATTTATTCGTGGTGATGGGGTTAGGATAAATCCGAGTACCTGCATTTGAACTCAGTGTATTCAATTTTGAATCCGACATGTCAAATTTATTAACAGCATCGGCTTCCTTTTGAAGTAACAGGTTTGAACCGGCAAGATCTGAGGCATTGAATTGCTTATCGGATCCTTCCAATTTAATGGCATTAAAATTATCGAGAGAAAATTTATAATACCCGTCAAATACATTGGCACTGGCAATAACAATTTCGCCCTCCTTATTCACTGCGGCGGCATTAGTGGAATAACCTGCGGGCAGGCCGTTAATATTTCCAATGTGCAGGGTGTTCCGGGTTTCCAAATTCACCTTAAACACCATGTGGTTGGCCGAAATGATATACAGGTTGCCAAAAGCATCAGCCAGCATATCACCACCCCAGCTGGTGCACTTATTATGAACAGAAATTCCTTTATTGGATTCATCATCCATCAACGCCCCGAGATCGGTAATTACCGGATGCCTTCCTGTAGTAAACCGGAAGAGGTGATTCCCGTCGTTGCTGATAGCATAGCCATTTCCATCGGCGCCTATTACCATGCGCGTAATATTGGCTCCTTCATCGGCACTGGAAGAAGCGGTAAGCAGCAAGTCGGAACTAAGGGTATAAAACCGGGGCGTTTTCTGGCCTTCATTGAGATCGAGCCAGCGAAGTTCACCCATACGCATAGGTGTAAAAAATAATTTATTCGTTCTTTTATCAAATGCTGCCGCTGCAACAAAGGTGGCAGTTGGGTAATCCCTTGATCCAAAAACATTGGCGGTGGCAGTTTGGTCAACTGTCTTTTTGGTGGCCACATCTGTCATTTGGTATGGCGTAATACTGCGTTCAAATACAGTATTCACTACCTGGCCGGTACCCAGGTCCACTTCGCGGATGTTCATCCACTTAAAATC
This sequence comes from uncultured Ferruginibacter sp., assembly GCA_964647915.1. GTDB lineage: Bacteria > Bacteroidota > Bacteroidia > Chitinophagales > Chitinophagaceae > Ferruginibacter. The sequence continues at coordinate 10,553 of CAZYKA010000007.1, forward strand.
ATTCACACCGCTTCCGGTAATTGCGTAGGCTTTATCTGATTGGGCAGAAGAAGCGAGGGAAGCGACCAAAAATCCTGAGGTGAGTAAAATTTTGATGTTCATAAGTCTTGTTTTAAAGATTATAGCTGCACTAATTTAAGGCAAAGTTTGTTTTAGTTCAAATCTTTTTTATCGGTGGTATGCTTCAATCGCCTTTTTCACAGACCCGTGTTTTTCAAGAAGTTCCCGTGCCTGATTGATATTGGATATGCCAAGTTCCTCCATAATAATTTGGATACCGCGCCAGACAAGTTTTTGGTTTAGGGGCTGAAGGTTTATCATTTTATTACCTGAAATTTTACCAAGAGAAATCATGACGGCCGTACTGATCATATTCAGAACCATTTTTTGTGCAGTGGCGGCCTTCATCCGGGTACTGCCTGTAAGCACTTCCGGCCCTGTAATAACTTCCACCGGGAAATGGGCGATTGAATTTATCGGACTCTCCGGGTTATTGCACAGGGCCCCGGTTTGGATACCTTCCTCCCGGCAGGCTTTAAGAGCATGGAAAACAAATGGCGTTTCTCCGGATGCACTTATACCCATAACAAAATCATTACCTGAAACGCCTCTTTCCTGTAACGCCTGCCATCCGGTTTGTGTATCATCCTCTGCCAATTCAACAGCGGCTGTGATGGCTTTTTGCCCACCTGCAATAATTCCCTGAACCAACTGATCAGAAACCCCAAAGCTGGGAGGCATTTCACTGGCATCCAACAGGCCCAGCCTGCCACTGGTACCGGCTCCCAAATAAAATAACCGGCCCCCATCCTTAAGCCTTTCCGCTACCGCTTCGGCCAGCCGTGAAATTTGTGGAATCGCGCATGTTACGGCACTGGCAACTGTTTTATCCTCGTTATTCAGAATAGAAATTATTTCCCTTATACTTTTTTCAGAAAGGTCAGGATATGGAGAATTGCTTTCGGTAATCTTTTGGAATGACATAAATTGACTATGCCTGGTGAAAACGGATTAACCCTTCCATTGGGTTTTTCAGCACCTTGCCCAGTTTTAATTCGTAGGAATCACAAAGTTCTTTCAGCACATCTTTAAACACATAGGCTACACTTCCCACAAAGTTGATAGGAAGACTCCAACTTTCGCGGTATTTATAAATATGGTTAAAGAAAAAATCATTAAACCCATCTTCAATAATATTTTCAACCATATAATGTCCTCTGTTTTCGGCAAGGAACTGGGTAAAGCCGGCCAGGAACCGGTTGGGCAGGGGTTTTTTATACACTGCATCCAGGATTTCGTTGGATGTTATATTATATTTGGTTTTGAACCTTTCCATCAGGTCTTCATCAAATGTATTGTAAAGAAAATACTGGAGCACCTTTTTCCCCAGGCAGGAGCCTCCTCCTTCATCGCCCAGTACATATCCCAGGCCCGGGTTATTTTTCATAATTTTCTTCCCGTTGTAAAAACAGGAGTTTGATCCGGTACCTAAAATACAGGCAATTCCTTTCTCATGCCCGCATAATGCGCGGGCTGCACCCATGAGGTCGTGATCTACGGCCACCGGGACTTTTGGAAAAACGGAGTCAATTGCTTTTGTCAGCATCCGAATATTGGCAGGATTGCTGCAACCGGTACCATAAAAAAAGATTTGTTCGGGCGACTGTTTTTTCAGGTTCAGGTGGGGAAGTAACTCCAATTCTATAACGCTGGTGATTTCCCCTTCGGAGAGAAAATAAGGGCTTAGCCCCTGGGTGAAAAGCGTTTTTTTATTCCTGCCATTTAACAGGCACCATTCGGTTTTGGTGGAGCCGCTGTCGGCAATAAGCACATTTGCCATGATGGGAAAATTCAATATTTCTGAATGAATATAAATCAAAACCCCGATCTGGCATAAAATTCCCTTTGGATTCAAAAATTTACCTTCGTGCCCTGAAACTTTTCAATTAGGTTTTCTATTTTAATTTATGCAGGAAAAAAAGTATAACGTATGGCTGCCCTTTTGGTTTAGCCTGGTGATGATTGCAGGGATATTTTTTGGCTACAAAATGCGGGATGGCATCCCCGGCCGGAAATTCTTTTCCCTTGAAAAAGCCAACCCGGTAAATGAAACCCTTAACCTGATAAAGGAGAAGTATGTGGATACCGTAAATCTGCCCTCCTTATCAGACACAGCTATAGAGGCCATTTTATCGCAGCTCGACCCCCACTCCATTTATATTCCACCTTCTGAACTGGAGGAAGTAAATGAAGACATTGCCGGAAACTTTTTTGGCATAGGAATAGAGTATAATATTTTCAATGACACCCTTAACGTTATACATGCATTAAGGAATGGGCCCGGCGAAAAAGCAGGAATACAAACCGGCGACCAGATCCTATCTGCGAATGGCCATTCCATATCTGGTAACAAAACCACATCCGACAGTATCCGCATCCTCCTGAGAGGACCCCAGGGCAGCCCTGTACGGGTAACGGTACTCCGGGACGGGCAAAAAAAGGATTTCACCCTTACCCGAGATCTCATCCCCGTAAGCAGTGTGGATGCGAGTTATATGCTCGATAGCACAACCGGGTATATTCGGTTAAATAAATTCTCGCAGCAAACCCATCGCGAATTTGCGATGGCGTTGGAAGCACTGAAGAAAAAGAATATGAAGAATCTGGTATTCGACCTCAGAGGCAATGGCGGCGGGGTATTGGAAGAAGCCATCGATATTGCGGATGAATTTTTAAGTGGCGATAAACTCATCACGTATACCGAGGGGGCACACATGCCCAAAAAGGAATACCGTTGCAAAATACCAGGGCTTTTTGAAGAAGGGAAATTGGTGGTTCTTGCCGATATGGGGTCGGCCAGTGCCAGCGAAGTAATTTTAGGAGCCCTCCGCGATTGGAAAAGGGCCACGATAATCGGTAAACGCAGTTTTGGGAAAGGGCTGGTTCAAGACCAGTTTGAACTGAGTAACGGAGGTGCTATCCGGCTTACCGTAGCCAAATACTACACCCCGTTGGGAAAGAGTATCCAACGGTCTTATGCACACGGGGCAAAAGCGTATTACGAAGAAATATCAGACCGATACATTTCGCACATGCCGGGCCACGATTCGTTGAAGATGGAAACCATTGCTTCTTCCGATAGCGGAGGGATTGCACCGGATATTTATATTCCTTTTGATACTGCCGCCGGCCTGATCTCTGCCAAAGTTTTTGTAATGGGTACTTTAAACAATTTCGGATATTTTTACTTCCTCAGCCATAAAACTGCGCTTAGTCAATACCGTACCCCTTCCCAATTTGGTTCCGCTTTCCATATTAATTCAGAAAATTGGGAATTTTTCAGCGCCCTTTGCAAAAAGGACTCTATCGATTTGAGCAAAATTTCAACCGTTGAAAAAAGCTTTCTCTTCGAAAAATTAAAATCTTCCATCGCAAGGCAGTTGTGGCTGAATGAGGGGTATTATGAAATTGAAAATAAAACAGACCCTGCCGTATTGGAAGCATTAAAATTATTTCAATCGCATTAAACAGGTAGCCAGCAAATTTTAGCAAAGTCGATTGGCCAAAATAATGGCAGGGCAGAAAAATATTTTAATGAACCGAGTTAACCTGAAGATTTGTTTATAAATAGCTGAGAAATTTATTTTCCCGGTGGCTCCTTTTATATTTATCGTACCATGCACATAATGGATACAGGGAAAGGAAAACCAGGATCCATACCGCATATACCACCCAAAGATTGAATCCTTCTCCCGGAACAATGAAAAAGGCAGGATTCTTTTCCGAATTTATTCCTTCCGGAAGTTTGTGCCCCCGTACAAAAAAGGCCAGCATCGCCAACGTGTGAATCAGAAAGAAATGAAGGATATAATAAAAAAACGGGACCCTGCCGTAAACACTAATAAAATCTGCAAGTTTGCCCCGGGCTTTATCCCAAAGGCCCAGGAGGAAAATAGCCGGGCCCAGGGTCATACAAATATATAAAAGAGAAGGCGGGTATTTTTCAGTATTCAGGAATGAAAAAACGGTACGCATTACAGAACTTTCGGTTTCCCATTTGAAAGCATCCCCGTATATATTACTAAACCGGAGAAAAAAGAAAAATAACAGGATTAAAAGTCCAAATCGCATAAAGGTTTTTCGCCTGGCCGGGCCTTCCAACTTTCCAAAAAGGGAAGCGAAACAATAACCCGCCAGCATAACGCCAAGCCAGGGAAGAAAGGGGTAGAAAACTAAAAACGCGCGGTTCTTTCCCATTGAAAAGGATTGTCCTTTATGCAGCAAAGAATAAAAAAAGGAAAAATGATTTTTGCCAGCCTCATAATAGTTCAACAGGTTATGGCCAAAGATGATAAGCAGGCAAATAACCAATAACACCCTGAAAGGAAGCCAACAAAGGAAGCCCAGGAACACCATACTGATTCCGATTGCCCAAATAACCTGGATGGCAATTATATGGTAACCCGGATCGAAAGAGAAAGCAAAATTTATGACCACCAATTCTATAAAGACGAGCCATAAACCACGCGTGATGAGGAATATGCTAAGTTCGGGTTTACTCTTGTAGTTACTTTGAAGAAATGCTGAACTTCCGGCAAGAAAAACAAAAACGGGGGCACAGAAATGAGTAATCCACCGGGTGAAGTACAAACCCAGGCTGGTCGTCTCGGGATCAAGTGGGTTACGCGTCCAGGCATCCATATGAAAGAAATCCCGGGTATGGTCTAAGGCCATAATAACCATAACCAATCCCCGCAACAAATCGATGGAGGAAATGCGATTTCTGGTACGTGGAGGATTGTACATAGCAGTTCGTAAAATGAATATACGAAAATCATTATGAGAAAAACCATTATTTTCAGCCTATGGCAGCAGAAATAAAAAAGATTGAAGGCTGGTATAACCGGGTAAATGCCAGCCAAAAACTGGTGGTGAGTCTGGTAGCCGGAGCGCTTACCGGCCTGATTTACCAGCATAGCCACTGGGAAATACGGCTTTTGCTCGGTTGGGATATTACCTCTTTCCTCCTGATTGTCTTGATTTGGGCCGGTTTTTTTGCTACCCGGAAAGGCCAAACGAGGCTCCAGGCCACAAAACAGGATGAATCGAGGGTGGTGAGTTTTGTATTTATCCTGGTGGCATCCACCTTAAGTCTTTTGGGGATCGGAATCTTACTAATTCAAAAACATGGAGCTTCCAGTTGGCCCAAATGGGTGCCAGTTTTTCCCCTTGCCAGCATTTGTCTTTCCTGGGTGCTCATTCATACCCTGTTTACCGTCCGGTATGCTCATCTTTTTTATCGGGATAAAAACCTTTCGCCGGAAAAACCGGGGCTTGTATTCCCCGGAGACGATCACCCTGATTTCTTCGATTTCGCCTATTTTTCATTTGTAATTGGAATGACATTCCAGGTTTCGGATGTAAATATTGTTTCCAAAAAAATCAGGAAAATTGCCCTCATCCAGGGCGTTTTGGCGTTTATGTTCAACACCTTTATCGTGGCCCTGCTAATAAACCTGATTGCCGGATCATTGGGATAAATCTTTTTCTAAATTTTTTATCCTGATTTCGTGACTAAGCAGGTACCCAAATTTTTTCCAATACCCTTCCCTGTTTTTACTCCCCGATTCTACAAATCGTTTTACCAGGTCTTTCCCAAAATTGTAATTAATTACGTAACTCCTGTATTTTTTGATAAATGAAATTGATTTTTTTGCTCCTTCCCTGCTCATCAGGCAATAATCCTGCAACCAGTGCAGCCCTTCCTCCTCTGTCATTTTTCCATTAAGAAATTGGCGGGCCACTTCATTTCGTGCATAATTTAATTTATCCCGTAAATCAAGCGCCGTAAAATAGGCAGAGAGGCCAAGGGTATCAAGCCCCGAAAGAGGAAGCAGTACCTCCTTACAAAATTTAAGTCTTTCTTTTGCCGGGAAAACAAGGCCCACACCATAATTAGCGCTGCCTTCCGCAATGAGAGATTGCGGACTAAACAAAGGGTACAAGGATACTTCCACATAATGCTTTCTGCGGTACAGATTTTCTTCCAGGAGCAAATTGTAAACGTGGTGCCCGGGATAGCTTTCATGTGAAGCTACATCCACTACTCTTTCAATAAAGATATTGACATCCGTATTGATTTCCACTTTACTGAAATAATTCCCCTGGTACCAGTTGTATCCGCTCCAGGGCTTATCTTTTACAAATTCAAGGGTGCAGTGTTCCGTTTCGGGAAGTACAAAATGTTCTTTTGTAATTTTCCGGGAATAATGAATGGCTGTTTTAAAAACGGTATCTAACTTATCGGGTGGAACAATAAACCGGTTTGCCAGTTGTTGGAATCGTTCTGCCACCGTACCCTTTCCCGGCAAAATCTTATCCAGATTCTCCAATTCATTTTTAAAATACAACTCCGTATGATGGGGTACGATTACTCCAAAAAGTTCGTATGCTTCTGTATCAAAATCATGATATTGTCCTTGAAACATCCGGACCCTTTCTGCAAATGCCCGGAGTTGGTCATCCATCCAGCCTGCCCGGTTCAATTCTTCTTTTGTTGCTTTCTCACTAACCGCCTGTTTAATTTTTCGGCGCAATGATTTTATATTTTGCAAAAATGCTTCAGCCGGAAATTGATCTGCCTTTGGGGTGTTTGGCTTTAAGGAATCGGGCCCGTAATAAGCATCCACAAAATCACCATCATATTGCCCGATATGTAGCCCCAGTTTTACATACTGTACAGCGAGTTTATCCAATGCAGACTGTGACCAGGAGAATACAGATAACCCACAACATGTTATTACCATCAAAAATTTTAACATAGTGAAAATTTGATGCAATATATTGATGGGATTCTAAAATCATACCCGTCAAAAAAAAAGGATCAACAGATTTCCAGTTAAAATTTGAATTCCGATCTCGCAGGGGATTAAAAATGTAACCCCTTCCGGGGGATGGCTGGAATCTTTACCTTTGCGCCAAAATTTAACGATATGTGGCTTGATAACATCCTGCAAACAATTGGCAACACCCCGCTAATTAAATTAAATAAAATTACCCGCGACCTGCCCTGTACCGTATTGGCCAAAGTGGAATATTTTAATCCGGGGAATTCTATTAAAGACAGGATGGCATTGAAGATGCTGGAAGTGGCTGAGAAGGAAGGGAAAATAAAACCCGGTGGCACTATTATAGAAGGCACCAGTGGTAATACGGGTATGGGGCTTGCCTTAGCAGCCTGTGTTAAAGGATACAAATGCATCTTCACTACCACAGATAAACAGTCCAAAGAAAAGGTGGATATTCTAAAGGCTGTAGGGGCAGAAGTAATTGTATGCCCAACCAATGTTGAACCGGAAGATCCCCGTTCTTATTATTCCGTTTCAAAAAGGCTATCAACCGAAGTACCTAATTCGTGGTATGTAAACCAATACGATAACCTGGCCAACCGGCAGGCACATTACGAACAAACCGGTCCAGAAATTTGGGAACAAACGGAAGGGAAAGTTACTCACCTGGTTGTAGCAACCGGTACGGGAGGTACCATTGTTGGAACAGGACGGTATCTAAAAGAAAAAAATCCAAATATTAAAATTTGGGCCATCGATAGCTATGGCTCTTTATTGAAAAAATATTTTGAAACGGGGGAATTAGACCAGAAAGAAGTGTACCCCTATATCAGTGAGGGATTTGGGGAAGATTTTGTTCCCGAAAATTACGATATGCAATGGATTGATGCATTCACTAAGGTTACAGATAAGGATGGTGCAGTAATGGCCAGGCGAATTGCAAAGGAGGAAGGGATGTTTTGCGGATATAGTGCCGGGAGCTGTTTGCAGGGCCTAATGCAATTGAAAGCCACTTTAAAAAAGGATGACGTAGTAGTATGTATTTTTCACGACCATGGCAGCCGGTATGTAGGAAAAGTTTATAACGACCAATGGATGATGGAAAGGGGTTTCCTGGATGTGAAAACATTTAAAGACCTTATAAATTCCCGGGCAAATCAACCCACACTCACACTAAAACCCGATCAGCCAACCGGCGATGCCATAGATATGATGAAGAAATACGACATTGAAAATATTCCGGTGTTTGATAATGGAAAAAATACGGGTTCCATTTCAGAAAACGGGCTGTTTCAGTTAATCCTCCAGGATCCCGGATTAAGAGATAAAAAAATAAGTGAAATTATGGGTAAGCCATACCCCGAAGTGGCTTTTGATACACCGGTGGAGCGTTTAAGCAGCCTCATTAATAAAGAAAATGGCGCAGTTCTCAGCCGGGATGAATCGGGGGCTTTTCATATTGTAACCAAGTACGACATCATTCAAAGCCTGAGTCATTAAGAAATCAGGGAAAGGCTAAATATTGGATTTATGGGCTCCGGGAGTGGGTATCGCCCCGTTGCTACGTGAAAATCAGTGAATATTTCCTGCGAATCCCCGCCATTTAACCGTAAAATTACGAAGTTGCATTTACGTGTTTTCCCAACAATGATTCGTTGATGTACGATCATAACCGGTATTTATAACAGGGTTAAAATAAGGCAAAATCGCTCTTGAATGCCGATTAAATTCGCCGCATCTTTGTATTAGAAGTTGATTGATAGGAATTATCAATCATATCCAAAAATCCTGAGAAAAACGAAGAGTACCGCTAACCAATATCTTTACTCTTAGAAAAACCGAAAATCCAATATCAGTCAACTTCTACCTAGAAAATTGCTGTTTCGATATACGCTTTAAAACCAAGGTATCCTTTTAAAACCGTATCCGATAAGCCGTTTGAAAAACCAACATGTCCAATTTTCCTTTAAGCCTGCTATGATAGCAAGGTGGAAAACCAAAAACCTCAAACCAGGAACAACTAATTAGGGGTCATTACCCCGAATCCATTTCCTGAAAAACCAATCTAACCAATTGGTTACTTAATGCAAACTTTCGAGATTATAGGCATAATGCAAATATTCTCGGAAGTTTTTTAGTTTTTGCTGTTTCAGCCTTCCCTCTCCATATTCTTTCGCATAGCTACCAACCCACGGGTCCAGCGTACCAGTTCCTTCATCATTACTTCGTACGAATTATCAATGGGACTATCGGATAGAAATATTCCTTCGGCATTAATTTTTTTCGCGAAAAAGGGAATAGATACAGCTTCCATTAGAGGCACCAGTTTTACGGTGGTCATAATCAATTTAGCCATTTGGGCTGATCTCAGCCCGGCGCTGATTCCTCCATAACTCACCAGGGCAGCGGGTTTATAATTCCACTCTTTAAATAAAAAATCAATAGCGTTTACAAGGGCCGGGGGCATCCCATAATTATATTCGGGAATTACAAAAACGAAGGCATCCGCTGCGGCCACCTTTTCGCTCCATAATTTGGTGTGGGCATATTGATAATTCATTTGCATGGGATGGTTGGGTTCATCGAGCATGGGAAGGTCAATTTCTTTTAAATCGAGCAGTTCCACATTAAATAATTCATGATTTTTTGCTTTTTCAAAAAACCAGTTAGCCACGGCTCCCCCTTTTCTTTCGTGCCGGGTACTGGTAACAATCACTTTGAGTTCGAATTTTTCCATGATACAATTTTAAAAAGATTTCCAGGATGGCTGCAACTTAAAGATTATTCCGGCATGATGCCCCATTCAGGAAAATAGATAAATAAACAGGAGTGCTCTTTACAACGTGTTTTCATGAAATTATCTTTTGGCGGTTTTTCCCGATATTTGCCTAATTCCACACCAATGAAGGTTCTTCTTAAAAAGGCCCGCATCATCGCTCCTGCATCTCCTTTTCACGGCCGGCAAAAAGATATTTCCATAAAAGATGGTATTATTGATGGAATTGGGGATGACCTCCTCCAACTCGATCAACAATTGGTTGAAATACCGAACCTGCACGTAAGCAGCGGCTGGGTAGATGTATTTGCTGATTTTGGGGAACCGGGAAATGAGCAGCATGAAACTATAGAAACTGGTATTAATGCCGCAATGGCCGGTGGTTTTACGGATGTATTCCTCATCCCCAATAATAAACCGGCCACTTCAACGCGAAGTCAGGTAGATTATTTAAGGCGCAGGGCCGGTAACAATGCGGTTACCCTCCACCCCATTGCGTCGGTAAGCAAAGATCTTCTTGGAACTGAGCTGGCTGAAATGTATGATATGGCAGAAGCCGGTGCCGTAGCTTTCTCAGATGGATTAAATCCTGTACAGAATTCGGGATTAATGCTGAAAGCGCTGCAATATGTACTTCCCATTCAGGCAAATATAATTCAGGTTCCCATCGATACCAATTTGTCTAAACACGGCCTCCTCAATGAGGGGATAGTGAGTACCCGATTGGGTATGCCGGGAAAACCGGGGCTGGCAGAAGAACTGGCCCTCCACCGCGATTTAAAGTTGTTGGAGTACACCGGATCGAGACTACACGTTACCGGTATATCCACCGCCCAAAGTTTGAGCCAGGTAATGAATGCCAAACAGGCGGGACTTCGTATAACCTGTTCCGTTACTCCTTACCATTGCAGCCTGGATGATGATATTTTAGAGAAGTACGACACCCGCTATAAGGTAGACCCTCCTATCCGGAGTGTTCCAAACCGGGATGCCATAAAACAGGCCGTTAAAAATGGCATGATTGATTGTTTTGCATCGCACCACCTGCCCCGAAACTGGGATGAAAAAACCTGTGAGTTCGAATATGCGAGTTATGGTATGGAAGGCCTTGAAACCGCATTTGGGGTTTACAATAACCTGGGTGCTTCATTAGATACTGTAATAACTATGCTAACCAGCAACCCCCGTTTAATATTTAACTTGCCCAACAGCCATATTGAAGTGGGCGAAAAGGCCTGCCTCACTCTTTTCGATCCTCAAAAAACATGGATAGCGGATGAAAAACATATCCGTTCAGCATCAAAAAACAACGGTTTCCTGGGGATGGAAATGAAAGGAAAGGTTTTGGGCACAATTAATAATTCAAAATTTGTACAGCAAGAAATATGAAAAAGCTTTCTCCCGCAATTATTGGCATCATTACCGGTGCAGTTATGATTCTAATTTCCATCGGGATATTTTCGTTAAAGGGAAGCTTTGAAAATAATCTCCAGTATTTTACCTATGCGGTATATATCCTGGGGATCATCTGGGCTTTATCCCAATACAGGCCACCTTCTGAAGATCAAAGAAAATTCAAAAACTATTTTAATCAGGCTTTCAAATGCTATATCGTGGTTACGCTGCTGATGGTGATCTTTGCTTTTGTGTTTTTAAAATTGAACCCCCAGATGAAAACCGAAATGGCTGCCAATTATAAGGCAGACCTCGAAAAAGGCGGTAACCTCACCCCGGCGGAAATAGATGCCAGTGTACAAAGAGCAAAGGATTATTATGTTACCATGCTTATTTCAGTTACGAGTTTTGGCTACCTGCTTATCGGTTCTCTTATAAGCCTGGTGGTTGCCCTATTTTTCAGTCAGCGAAAGGTTGAAAAAAAATCTGATTTTTGATTAATAATTTAACGGGATGGATATTTCGGTTGTAATACCCTTGCTCAATGAAGAAGAATCGCTTCCAGAATTGCTGGAATGGATTGACCGTGTAATGAAAAAAAATAACTTCACTTATGAAGCAATCCTGGTTGATGATGGCAGTACCGACAATTCCTGGAAGGTAATTGAGAAATTAAGAGAAAACAACCATCAGGTAAAGGGAATACGGTTTAGGCGGAACTATGGGAAGAGTGCTGCATTAAACGAAGGCTTTAAAGCAGCCGAAGGAGATGTTATCATTACAATGGATGCCGACCTTCAGGACAGCCCGGATGAAATTCCTGAACTCCGTTCCATGGTTGTGAACGACAAATACGACCTGGTAAGCGGATGGAAAAGGAAACGCTACGATAATAAACTCACGAAAAACCTCCCCAGCAAATTATTTAATGCAGCCGCTCGGAAAATGAGTGGTATTTACCTACACGATTTTAATTGCGGGCTTAAAGCGTATTCGCATAAAGTGGTTAAAAGCGTGGAAGTATATGGAGAGATGCACCGCTATGTGCCGGTATTGGCAAAATGGGCCGGATTTAGAAAAATTACAGAAAAAGTGGTGGAACACCGGCCCAGGAAATATGGAGTTACCAAATTTGGGTGGAACCGGTTTATTAACGGGTTTCTTGATCTGGTTACGATTTTCTTTATGGGCCGGTTTGGCAAAAAGCCTATGCACTTTTTTGGCCTTTGGGGAACCCTGTTTTTTGTATTTGGGTTTATTATTTTCTTATACCTCAGCATTTCAAAATTCTTTTTTGACGTAACCGGGCTAACCCAACGACCCCTGTTTTTCTTTGCCATACTGGCGATGATTATAGGAACACAACTCTTTCTTGCCGGTTTTCTGGGCGAGCTCATTTCCAGAAATTCGTCGGAAAGAAACAATTACCTGATAGACGAAAAACTGGGGGTATAAACCGGTGAACGCAGACAAGAAAAATATTGTCATCATTGGACCGGCTCATCCCCTACGCGGTGGGTTAGCCAGTTTTGATGAACGCTTATCGAGGGCATTTACGGAAGCAGGCCATCATTCAACGATATATAGTTTCTCGCTTCAATACCCGTCATTTCTCTTTCCCGGAGCCACGCAATACAGTAGCGAACCGGCGCCTACCGATATCCGGATTGTATCCGTAATCAACTCTGTAAACCCGCTCAACTGGATTACCGTGGGAAAGGCGTTAAGAAATCTGGCCCCCGACCTGATTGTGGTAAGGTACTGGCTTCCCTTTATGGCGCCCTGCCTGGGCACTATTTTGAGAAAAGCAAAAAAAAACAGAAAAACTAAAGTGGTCTGCATAGCAGATAACATTATCCCGCACGAGAAAAGGTTGGCCGATAAAGCATTTACCAAATACCTGATTCCACCGGTGGATGCCTTCATCACAATGAGCGAAAAGGTATTAGCCGACCTGCGCCTGTTTAATACCAGCAAACCTGCAAAACTGGTAACTCACCCGCTTTATGACAATTTCGGAGAGAGAGTTGGAAAAGAGGATGCTAGAAAAAAATTGGGTATTGAACCGGACCTGCGTATTATCCTTTTTTTTGGCTTCATCCGTAAATACAAAGGCCTCGACCTGTTATTACATGCGCTTCAAATTTTGAAACAACGGCCCGAATTTAATAACCTGAAGCTCCTGGTGGCAGGTGAATATTACGAAGATGAAAAACCTTACGAAGAATTGATTCAGCGTTTAGGCATTGCCGACAGGTTGATTTTAAAAACCGAATTCATCCCCAATGGCGAGGTAAAATATTACCTCAGCGCTGCCGATTTGGTAGTTCAACCATACCGGAATGCAACCCAGAGTGGGGTTACGCCACTGGCCTATCACTATGAAGTACCCATGGTGGTAACGAATGTGGGCGGCCTGCCTCAATTGGTTCCCGATGAAAAGGTAGGGTTGGTTGCAGAACCGGATCCGGAATCCATTGCCGGGAAGATTGACCGGTATTTCACCCTGGGAGAAAACCATTTCCTTCCTTACCTGAAAGAAGAAAAAAAGAAATATAGCTGGCAAAAGCTGGTAGATGCCATTCTTTCATTCTAACCGGGATACTTCCACACCCTCAAAATTTCTTAATTTTCCACCTGAATTTTTAATTATGACAACCTTTCGGAGCAAAGCTCCACTTCGTATAGGCCTTGCCGGTGGTGGTACCGATGTGAGCCCCTATACAGATTTATATGGCGGAGCCATCCTCAATGCGTCTATTTCACTATCTGCGTATGCTTCGTTGGTGCCCACAAAAGATGGAAAAGTAACTTTACAGGCTTTTGACAGGAACGAAACAGCAAATTTAGATTTAGCCCCATCGCTTCCAATAAATGGCCAACTTGATTTGTTAAAGGGAGTGTACAACCGGATAGCCCGTGATTTTCCATTTTCCTGTCATGGTTTCCAGCTTTCCACGTTTGTAGATGCCCCTGCCGGTTCCGGATTAGGTACATCTTCCACCCTGGTAGTGGCCATTTTAGGTGCTTTTGCCGAAATGCTTAAACTTCCCCTTGGCGATTATGATATTGCACACCTGGCGTTTGATATTGAAAGAAACGACCTGGGGCTGGCAGGTGGCCGGCAGGACCAGTATGCAGCTACTTTTGGCGGAGTGAATTTTATGGAGTTTTACAAAGATGATAAAGTAATTGTAAACCCATTGCGTATTCGTCAGCAATACCTGCATGAGTTGGAAAACAACCTGGTACTATATTTTACCGCCACCTCGCGTGAAAGCGCCAGCATCATTAAAGAGCAGGTAAAAAATGTAAGCAATAAAAATTCAGAAAGCATCGAAGCCATGCACCAGTTAAAAGAACAGGCTAAAATGATGAAAGAAGCGCTGTTAAAGGGCAAGTTGAATGAATTTGGAGATATCCTCGATTTTGGATTTCAGCAGAAACGAAAAATGGCTTCCAACATAAGCAACAGCCGGGTAGAGGAAATTTATGAGGCAGCAAAAAATGCAGGGGCAACCGGAGGAAAGATAAGTGGTGCAGGCGGTGGTGGATTTATGATCTTTTATTGCCCCGGAAACAGCAACTATGCCGTAAAGAAGGCCCTGATGAACTTTGGCGGCGAAGTAAAGAACTACAATTTCTCCAAGTATGGACTTACCACCTGGACTTCCTGATACCTATCTTTGCAAAAAAATTACATGGAGAACCAAATCCAGGGCCTGATACAGGCCTCCATTGATGTAAAAATTAAGTTGCTTGAAGATAACGCTATAAGGAGCACCATTGCCCATTGTGTTCAGGCCATTCTGGCGGCATTTAAGAATGGTAATAAAGTACTCTTTTGCGGAAACGGAGGCAGTGCGGCTGATGCCCAACACTTAGCAGCAGAATTTAGCGGCAGGTTTTATACCGACAGAGAGGCACTTCCTGCCGAAGCCCTCCATGTAAATACTTCCTACCTTACTGCCGTGGCAAATGATTACAGTTATGATGTGGTTTATTCACGGATGGTAAACGGGATAGGACACAAGGGCGATGTACTGGTAGGATTAAGTACATCAGGAAACAGCCCCAATATTCTAAATGCCATGGAAACAGCGAAGAAAAAGGGAATGATTACCATCGCCTTTACCGGAGCAACGGGTGGAAAAATGAAAACGGCCTGCGATTACCTTATTAATATTCCGTCCACGGATACGCCACGGATTCAGGAAAGCCATATACTCGTAGGCCATATTATCTGCCAGTTGGTAGAAGAACTTTATTTTTCAAAATCATAATGGAGGCTATCGTACTTGCCGGCGGATTGGGTACCAGGCTTCGGGATTCCGTTCCTGACCTTCCAAAATGCATGGCACCTGTGGCAGGCAGGCCTTTTATTGATTTTGTGATTGAGGAGGCGTTAATAAACGGGGTGGATCATTTTATTTTTTCGTTGGGATACAAAAATGAAATAATTACGAATCACCTCCAACGGGCTTTTCCTGCCCTTCATTATGATTTGTGTATAGAGGATAGCCCCCTGGGAACCGGTGGGGCAATCCTGGCAGCATCCCGATTTTGTAAGGAGGGAGATTGTATAGTACTCAACGGCGATACCCTATTCAGAGTAAACCTGAAACAACTCATGGGATTTCACCAACAACAAAAGGCATCCTGTACCCTCGCACTTAAACCCATGCAGAATTTCGATCGGTATGGGGTAGTAAAATTGGATAATAACGGTCGAATCAGGGCATTTGAAGAAAAGGGGGTATGTAAAAAAGGGTTGATTAACGGTGGCGTATATGCGTTAAATATCAACCGGTTAAACGAACTGAATCTACCATCCAAATTTTCGTTTGAAAAGGATTTCCTGGAAGCTAAACTATTCACAGAAAAGATAATGGCACTGATACAGGATAGCTACTTTATTGATATCGGCATACCCAGTGATTTCCAAAAAGCCCATAGAGAACTTTCCGAATAATGCAAATACCTTACGATAAAATTGATCATAGCTGGAGTCTATTTCTCGACAGAGACGGAGTTATCAATCATGAAAAGAAGGATGACTACATTCACCATTGGGGAGAATTCAAATTCTATGATGGTGTTTTGGATGCCATGAAGGAATTTGCAAAGACCTTTAACCGGATTATAGTGGTTACTAACCAGCGTGGAATTGGAAGGGGGTTAACTCAGCCTGCAGACCTGGATTTGATTCACGAAAACATGACAAAGGAGATAATTAGCCAGGGAGGCAAGCTGGATGCAATATATGTGGCGCCAGATATTAACAACGACAGCCCCAACCGCAAACCGAATCCGGGAATGGGATTACAGGCTATTAAGGATTTCCCACATATTTCACCTGCAAAATCCATAATGGTAGGAAACACCCTGAGTGATATGGAATTTGGGCGCAACATGGGTATGTATACGGTATTCCTGGCAACTACCCGCCCGGAAGTAGATCGAAAAGACGCACGAATTGATGCTTGTTTCAATTCGCTTTTGCAATTTGCCAGGAGGCTTCATTTACATTAGGCAATTCGTTAAAACCCAGGTAAGATTTTTGAGTGCGGGGTATTAGCTGAATCGATTGCCTTAAATTTATTTCATGAAATACCTTTTGGCTTTGGCTTTTGGAACTCTTATTGGCAATCTTCTGTTTTCCCAATCTTTGAGCCGCACTGGATTTAAGACCCTACAACAAAAAGAGGATTCCATGACCCCGCTTTCCTGGAAGATTGTACAAGGGATAAACGCCTCCGACCGCTTTGAAGCCGACAGCCAGTTCACCCGAATTTTCGTGAGGGCACTTGCAGTTCAAAACTCTTTTGAATTTCCTTTTGACTCTCTTCAAACTATCTCAAAAATTTATCCTCCCGACAGCAGCTTCCGGATATTCACCTGGCAATTATTGGTTAATGAAAACCTGGTACGCCAGCACGGCGCCATCCAGATGAAAACTGCAGATGGAAGTTTAAAACTATTCCCTCTAATTGATAAATCGGATATTACAGAAAATCCGGAGGATACCATTGCCGACAATTTTGGATGGATGGGTGCCGTATATTATAAATTAATCGAAAAGAAATACAATGGGAAATCCTATTATACCTTATTGGGTTATGATGAAAACAATATCAGAAGTACCAAAAAAATAGTTGAGGTTTTGCATTTTGAAAACGGGAAACCTGAGTTTGGCGGGCACTATTTCAGCATTCCCAATAATAATGCCTTTCCCCGTAACCCTGCTCGGTATGTGATAGAATTTAAGAAAGATGCGAGCCCAAGGTTAAACTACGATCCGGAATTGGATCTGATCGTGATGGAACACCTGGTTTCAGAATCCAATCAGCCACAAAAAAAATGGACGCTGATTCCCGATGGAGATTATGAAGCGCTTAAATGGCGCAATGGAAAATGGGTTTATATCGATAAAATTTTCAATCAGGTAACTCCGGAAGGGAAAGCGCCAGTTCCTGCTCCATACCAGGAAAGTAAATTAAAGCCAAATAATTCCAATTAAAAATGAGCTTATATTACTAATGCCTGCTTCCTGGTAAAGAATGAAGCCCTTAGGCCGAAAAGATTTACAATTTATTTTTTCATAAATAATACATTAATCCTTTTCAATAAAGAATATTGATATGAATGATGTCTTGCATCGAAGTTTCAATCATATTGTTTAAAGCCAATTTTATTTCGGGGAGTTGGTTTTGCAGATTTTTCTATAAGTTCTTTCAATACCGAAAAAATATTTTCGATGTCTTTGCGATTACCCTTAACTTCTTTTCCAAGTTTGGAAAGCTGCAATAAGATTTCTTTGTGGGTAAGTGCATATTCTTTTAACCTGGTGAACACCCTAATAATTCTAATATTCACTTCAATTGCTGTATCGCTATTTAAGACGCTGGACAACATCGCGATCCCCTGCTCTGTAAAAGCATAGGGCAAGGTTCTTCTTCCACCCCAACTTGAAATCGCATTTTGCGACATCAAAAATTCAAATTCTTTCTTAGTAAGTGTAAACATAAAGTCTTTCGGGAATCGCTTTCTATTACGTTTAACCTGTTCATTTAGCCGCCGGGTTTCCACTTTATACATTGCTGCGAGGTCTTCATCTATCATTACTTTTTGCCCCCTAAAAACAAAAATCCTATTTAATATTTTTTGCTCAGCCACCAGAAGCTGTAATTGTTTATTTGCCATAATGTAAATTTTGACTAATAAATATAAAAATTACAAATCAGGAAATGAAGAGAAACAAAGCCTGAAGCGGGTAATATTTCTTTAGTGTAAGGTGGAAGTAATAGCAAATTAAAAAACTTTTTCTGCAGCAGGCATTTTTACAGAGAAGGAAATGTTGTTCCTCAAACTCTAAACCATTGATTATTGAAATTTATCCTGTTTTCTCAGATGTTCACGATACTTCCTAAAAATACGGTTCTTGGTAACATACCCGAGGTATTTTTTTTCTGCATCCACAACAGGAAGATACCGGGTATCCTGTTTATCCATTGCATCAATTGCCGCCTTTAGCGAAGAATGGATATAGGCGAAGTTTTTATCAGGCTGTACCATTTTGCCAATACTCAATCCTTCTGGCAAGTTTTCTTCATCAGCCATTTTCCGAATCAGTTGATCAATGGTGAGTGTTCCAACGAAGACTCCAGTTTCATTTATCACTCCAAAAATTTGCCTTTCCGACTGAATAATATCCTTTTGCCTGTCCGAGAGTTGATCTTTCATTTTCAAGACTACAAAATCTGTTTCCAGGAGTTCATTTATTTGAATAGCAGAAAGTACCGTTTCATCTTTGGTTTTTCCCTGAACCAATAGGCCTTGTTGTGCTAATGGCCTGGTGTAAATGGAATACTTCCTGGCCCTTTTATTCAGAAAATAGGAAATGGCAGAAACGATCATCAGCGGAACAAATAAGGAATATCCACCTGTAATTTCTGCAGCAAGGAAAACGCCGGTAAGCGGTGCGTGCATCATTCCGCTAACACATGCAGCCATACCGGCAATCATAAAATTGGTAACATTAAGCTCCGCAATATTTAACTGGTTAACTGAAAATGCAAAAACAAAGCCCAATAACCCGCCAACACCAACACTTGGGCCAAACATACCACCATTTCCCCCGCATCCCATGGTGATGGTGCTACCCCATGTTTTTGCCAGTAAGGTGAGAAAGGCAAAGCCAGTTAAGAACCAACCCGAATTTGAATAAGATGAGAACAAGCTATCATTTAGCAGGCTATGGTAGTTTTTATTGAGGAGTTCCTGAATAGACAGGTACCCTTCTCCGTAAGTGGCCGGAAAGAGTGCCACCAGTACACCCAACCCCAACCCTCCGATGAGGATTCTGGCGAACCGGTTCTTCATTTTACTAAAAGAGTGATGTGTATGTTCATTCAACCAGCTATATCCCACCACATAAAACCCAGCCACAATACCAAAAACAATATATATCCAAAATGCAGAAACATCCCATTCTTTTGGAAGAAGTACAAATAAGGGTTCAGCATGAATGAAAGATGAAACTACCGAAGCGACAGCCGCACTAATCAGCAAAGGAATAACAGTGGGAATGGCGATAGAAGGTAGCAACACTTCCATTGCAAAAATCATTCCGGCAATAGGGCTGTTAAATGCACCTGAAATGCCCGCTGCACCTCCACATGCAAGTAATAAAGTTACCTCCCGGTATGATAAACCAAAGAGTCGCGCCAAATTTGATCCAATGGCCGAGCCGCTATAAACCGAAGGAGCTTCTAACCCTGCCGATCCACCCATGCCAACGGTAAGTGCACTGGTGATAATCTGGCTGTAAATATTATGGAAGTCGATACGGCTGCGTTCATGAGTAATGCTCCTGATCAACGGGGGAATGCCAGCATAAAAAGGCCTTTTCCTAATAAAAATTTTTATATAGAGAAAAGTGAGCACCAACCCAATCAGCGGGAAAAGAAAATACAGATAATATTTGTATACCCAGTGAAAATCATTTTTCAAAAAATGAGCAACTACATAAGCGAGAGATTTTAATATAGCGGCTGCAAAACCACCAAAAGCACCTACTATAGCTGCTGCAATGATCAGAAAATCATTCTGGGAAATGCGTTCCTTTCTCCAACCGTTTAACTTAACAATTACCCTTGCAATTCTATTTAAAACATGGGAGACCTTCACTTATCAATATAAAAATAATTATTCACCCAAATTTACTATAAAAGTGAAGGAATACTAAAGTGCCTGTTTAATGGAAACCCAATAAGCGACAATGTAAAAATCCTTTGGTGCAATGGGATGGACCGGCTATCTCTATTGGGAATTAAGACAAAGAAAGATATACTTTGAAAGAAAAGTTCTTGTCAGATTATCAAAATAAATAAACAGGGTGAACCCCTTCATGATAATCATGGAACAGCGTCTTCACATTACCATGCGCATCATAGCTGTAAAACGTTCCCATACTGTAATTTACATCATTATACGAGTCCTTTACCCAGCTATAGCTTACCCTCCCCCTCAAATGCTCAGGATGAAACAACGGATCAAAATGACCTTCGCTTATATACGCCGCAATTATCTCCATATTTTGTACGTCAGGCTTCATCTTTCTTTTGGGCTTTAGTCCCGCCTGTCTGCCGCCAGGCAGGCTTTTCGCTTCAATCGGGCGTAGTTAACAGCTCCTTTAGTTCTTTAAAGCATGTTTTTCAGAAAAGTTAAACATTGCAGATGCTACATTCCGGAACACAAGCACCACTTTTGTAACACTGCCAAAAAAATCAATAGCGCAAATAATAAAATAACAGATTTGATTTTTTTCTTTATCATTTGTCTGTATGGAGAATTAGGCTCATTACTAACGTGTTGTGCTATTAAATGATCTGTTCGGAAGCCCTGAAAGGGCGTCATTTTGATAGATAGCATCGAATAAAACAATTTGAGCGCCATAGGTGCGGCATTTTTTGTTTTTAAATGTCGCCCCACCGGGGCTTAATGCTCCTTAACCGCCGGGTTCTACCAAATCATCGCCTCTACGAGGCTTTATACGACCTTTATCAATAGCACAACACGTTCAAATTTATACTCATTCTCAAAAGAAAAATACGCATGCCTTCTTAAATGAGAAAAACCGGCTGATACGCCGGCTTGGTTTTATACCATACACTCTTTTCATTACCCTCTATTAAAACCAGTGTTTCCTGTGCCTGTGCAACGGCTTCAATCAGAAAGCGATAAATCATTCGTGCATTCGTGGCTCATATATCTAACATTTATTGCAGGAGTGCTATTTTTCTTATTTAGCCGCGAATATCACGAATAGTAATCGGGATTGAAGAAGGTAAATTGTATTTTGCGATATTCCTTTAAGTCTAAAGGATTAATCCAGTTTAAGCACAGCCAGAAATGCCTCCTGTGGAACTTCTACATTACCAATTTGCCGCATCCGTTTCTTACCCTCCTTTTGTTTTTCGAGGAGCTTGCGTTTACGGCTGATATCGCCGCCATAGCATTTTGCGGTAACATCTTTTCGCATGGCGCTGATATTTTCGCGGGCTATAATCTTGGCGCCAATAGCTGCCTGGATGGCTATTTGAAACTGCTGACGGGTAAGCAATTCTTTTAACTTCTCGCATAGCTTGCGACCAAATTCCTGGGATCGGCCGCGATGAATCAAAGCACTGAGGGCATCCACTTTTTCTCCATTCAGCAGGATATCCATTTTTACAATATCACTTTCGCGGAAACCAATAGGATGATAATCAAAAGAAGCATAACCCCTGGTTTGGGATTTTAATTTATCATAAAAATCGAAAACAATTTCAGTTAGCGGCATTTCAAAAGTAAGCTCAACGCGGGTTGTAGTGAGATACCCCTGATGAACAAGAATTCCCCTTTTGTTGATGCAGAGGGTCATGATATTTCCAATGTACTCGGGCTTGGTAATTATTTGGGCCTTGATAAATGGTTCCTCTACTCTTTCCAATTTACTCGGATCGGGAAAGGTAGTTGGATTATGAACGTCAATTCTTTCTCCTTTTGTGGTATAGGCAATAAAACTAACGTTAGGAACGGTGGTGATAACCGTTTGGTTGAATTCCCGTTCTAACCTTTCCTGGATTATTTCCATGTGCAGCAACCCCAGGAATCCACAGCGGAAGCCAAATCCCAGGGCCTGGGAGGTTTCCAATTCAAAAGTAAGAGAGGCATCATTTAACTGCAATTTTTCCATACAGTCGCGTAACTCTTCAAATTCATCGGTATTCACCGGGAAGATTCCTGCAAAAACCATGGGCTTTACTTCTTCAAACCCTTCAATACGGGTAGGCGTAGGGTTACTAACAGTGGTAAGGGTATCCCCTACTTTTACCTCTTTTGCATTTTTTATTCCGGTAATGATGTATCCCACATCTCCACAGCCCACCTCCGGAGTTTTCTCCAATCCCAATTTCAAAATCCCCACCTCATCTGCTTCATACTCTTTTCCGGTAGAAAAGAATTTAACTTTATCTCCGGCTTTCAGGGTGCCGTTATAAACCCTGAAATACACAATTATCCCGCGGAATGAATTAAAAACGCTATCAAATATCAGGGCTTGTAATGGTGCCTGTGGATCGCCTTTAGGCGCCGGAATGCGTTCCACAATAGCCGTTAGTATCTCTTCGATGCCGATACCACTTTTTCCACTGGCCAGGAGGATATCCTCTTCTTTACAACCAATGAGTTCGATGATCTGGTCTCTCACCTCAGGAATCATGGCCCCGTCCATATCAATCTTATTGATTACCGGGATGATTTCAAGATCGTTTTCAAGAGCAAGGTATAAATTACTGATAGTTTGCGCCTGAATTCCCTGGGTGGCATCAACCAGCAACAAAGCCCCTTCACAAGCGGCAAGCGCACGGCTCACTTCATAACTAAAATCTACGTGGCCGGGGGTATCAATCAGGTTAAGGGTATATTGTTCTCCTCTAAAAGCATAGTTGATCTGGATGGCATGGCTTTTTATGGTAATACCTTTCTCACGTTCCAGGTCCATATCATCCAAAACCTGGTCCTGCATTTCCCGCTCACTGATGGTATTGGTAGTTTGCAATAGCCTGTCGGCAAGAGTGGATTTTCCATGGTCAATATGGGCAATAATGCAGAAATTACGGATTTGCTTCATGTACGCTACCGGTAAATTTTTAGGTGGGCAAAATTACTGTTTTTAGGTGGATTATTGCCGGTTGTAGCCCCCTTACTGTTTAAAAAAGAATTCGAGTACGGCATTTTTACTAAAATTGGAGGAGAGGTTTATTTCGTACCGGTTCTTTCTGGTTTTTACAATCATTAGAGCCGTACAGGGAGGAATGGAGCCCATAGATTCTCCCACCATCAGAAGCCGATGGGTAGGCATGGTGGGGTTCAAATTGATATAAAATTGCAGCGGTTTATCCGATATCCGGGATTTCTGTAAAACCTGGTGCCCATCAAAATAGACCGACACCGAATCGCCATCTATTTCCCCGTTATCGTAAATACTGATAAGTACCGAATCTTTCTCATCCACATCATACTCAAGTAGTCTTTGAATTTCTGGTTCCCTTTGAGTTACTGATTCAGGAATTGTACTGGTTGATGACAAAGCCTCTTGTTCATTTTTATCTTTATCCGGCCTACTGAGAACTTTTTCCTTCTCTGCAGATACTTGTTTTATTTTGGGTGGCAATTTTTTCACCAAAAAAACTCCGGTGGTGGGACAATGGAGGAAACTGCGGTCATTATCTTTCCATTTACCGGTAAGGACCATTGAAGAATCCGTATAATAAAGTTTCATGGTATAATTTCCCAGGCAATTAGAACTCATAGCACCCAGATACACAGCGATGGTGCTGTCTTCTTTAAAGTAAATGGTTGAATCCTTCCTATTGTATTTACCCCGAACCCTATAATGTTCGTATTTATTCCCATTATAGTAAAGGTGCGAAAGTCCACTAACCATACTGTCGTTATATACGGTCAGCTCAACCACTAATTGTTTGGGTTGAGTTACCAGGAGTGCTTTTTGGTAATTCCCAATCCAGGTTCCCGAAATTTCCTGGGAAGAACCAGGATAAATTTTTCCAAAAATAAAAATGAGGGTAAAAAAGAAAAAGGGTAGCAATTTGGTCATTCTTAAAATTATCGTACCCATGAAAAATAAAGAAACACCTCTTTCAAATTAACAAATATTTTATTGAGATATCAATTAAAATAAAAGCAACTAACCTTTAGGGTTATGCTAAACAAAATGGCTTTTACTAACTTTTTTATAGAAAAGATCCCATGCTTGCATGCAAATTAATTTAATACATGCTAAAGGTCCTTTTTACGAAACTTAATAGATGATAGCCAGAAGGGAATTATTATCCAGGCAAGTAAAACCAGGGAAGTAATAAACTGGCCGTTTGTGGCACCAAAAAAATTGCGGAAG
Organism: uncultured Ferruginibacter sp.; assembly: GCA_964647915.1. Classification (GTDB taxonomy): domain Bacteria; phylum Bacteroidota; class Bacteroidia; order Chitinophagales; family Chitinophagaceae; genus Ferruginibacter. The sequence goes on from CAZYKA010000007.1 coordinate 35,034, forward strand.
ATAGCCCCGGTATACCCCATCAACATGGATGCATCTGTTTTGATAAGCACCATTATCCGGCCAATATCCACTGGATTTAACAGGCTGAGGGCCACCATGGCCTTTTCGAGCGGGTAATCCTCAAACTGAAATAAGATAAAGAGAACCAATCCATCAAATAACAGTGCAAAGTATAACCAAAGGAGGATAGCCATTCCTATACCTTTAGCTTTATCTCGTATGCGCACCACGGCAAACATGGCTATAGAAACAAAAATGAGAGACAACAACAGCCCCACGAGAATAAGGGTATAGCCAGTAATTGAGGCGGCATATAACAGTACGGGAACGCCTACCCCCAAAAGAAATGCAATGGAAAGGGAAATGGACAAACCAAGGTAAACACTAAACCATATTTGCTTTCTTTTAAGGGGCTGGCTTGCCATTAGTTCCATGAATTCGGCGCTGTTGTAAACATATACGGAAGCAAACAGGATATTCACCAACGGTACCATGATCAAGATAATGTTTAACAGGGTAAGTACCGCTTTGGCCGAATTATCTTCAAGGCTAAGCACACTAAAAGAGAGTACCAGCAATAAAAAGGTATATCCGATAACAATTTTGTTTTTCAGGATATCAATAATCACATATTTGGTTATCTTCCTCATGATTATGAATTGGTGGTCACCAGGCTGGCAATCGCCTTGGATAATTTATAAAACCCTGTTTCCTCTCTTAATGCTTCAATTTCTTTTTTAAACTGTAGCTTCCCACCCTGCATATATATGACGTGAGTTACCAGGTCATCGAGTTCGCTTAAAATGTGGGAGGTGATGATAATCAGTTTCCCTTTTGCCTTTTCCTCCAGTATTTTTTCTTTTAAAATTTCGGATGAAATAGGATCGAGACCTGCGGTGGGTTCATCGAGAATCAAAGCCTGCGGGTCAAATAAAAAGGCTAAAGCTGCACTTACTTTTTGTCGGGTGCCTCCGGAGAGGGTACGCATCCGTTTATCGAACATCGTTTTTAATGCAAAACGTTCCATCAGGTCTTCATCCAGCACCCTTCCTTCTTTTCGGCGCAGGTCGATCATCATATCAAATATATGTCCGATGGTCATGTTATCGGGATACCGGCCAATCTGAGGCATATAACCGATATGCTCTCGGTAACGATAGCTTTTTGAAATATTCTGTCCATTTACCGTAATTGTGCCACTATCCGGAACCACCATCCCCAAAATGGATTTTATTAAAGTGGTTTTGCCACTACCGTTTGGTCCAATAAGGGCGATGCATTCATTTTTATTACAATCGGCGCTAACATCCATCAATACCTGTAGCCTGCCGAATTTTTTATGGATATGTTTTGCAGAAATCATAATTCAACGGGTTTCATTAAAGGTTGATTATCCATCAGGTTTTCAGGCGTAAGGCTGGGGGCGATCTTTTCTGATTTATCCATTACGGTAGAAATCAAACTTCGAAACAACATCATGGCTGCGGGGTTCCGTTCTACCACCATACTAAACATGCTTACGGGGCGGTAGGGTATGTCGCCAATTTTATCTTTATTGAGATCATAGCCCTCGTACTTATCCCAATAATTATTATTAAAATTATTTAAAACCAGCGAACCGTTCGTTCCAATGTCAAAACTATTGCCTATAAAATTGTTGTCATTGACCGTTATTTCCATACAACTGGCCTGTATTTTTAGTGCCCAGCCATTGGAAACAAACCGGTTATTTTTCATTTCTATCCGGCTTGATCCCTCGGCCAATATGGCGGTGGTATTATCTTTAAAAAGGTTATGATTGATATGGCTGTCAGAAATTTCCTTCAGCAGGATTCCGTAGGCTGCATCGCCCTGGTTTTTGGAAAAATAGTTACCCGTCATCTGGATTCCCTTTGAGAACATCACTGCCACCCCCGCACCATTATTTGAAAATGAATTATTGAAATATGAATCATTATTGGAGAACATAAAATGCAAACCATATCGCATATTCTGAAAAGATTGGTTTGCCCGGATTTCGGAATGGGTTACAAATTCGAAATATATTCCATCCCGGTGTCCGGTTATGGTATTTAACAGGATATATAACTTATCGCTTTTCCAGCAATGAATTCCGTTTCCGCTTTGTTGTTCTGTTTTTGCAGAAGCTTTTAAACGGTTATTGGCAACCAGGCAATTGGTACCATTCTGCACATAAATTCCGAAGAAGCAATCTTCCACATTATTATTTACCACGGCCACCCAACTTCGATTGTAAATTTTAATTCCTGCATAATCGATGATGCTGGATACCCCCGACCTCCGGATGGTGAAACCCTCTACCCTTACATAATCGGCTTTAATTGAAATTACTTCATAGAGATTCTCACCATCCAGAATGGGAAAATCAACCCCCATTAGGGTTATCGGCTTATCAATAATCAGGTTCTTCTCATGATAGATCCCCGGGTTAACCATTATAGTATCGCCAAAGGTAGCAGCCTGTACCGCAGCAGTGATATTAGGAAAGGGTTTGTTATTTCCTACATAGAGGATAGCCGCATCCAGCCTCAAACAAAGGAGGCACAATATGAAGGGAAGGATTCTCATTTCGAAACATCGGACCACTTTACTTCAGTTCCCTGAAAAACCTGAGCAGCATTCAGTAAACTATCTTTATTGGAAAAGGAAATAATGTCTCCATTCATTGGCCCCTTAAGAGAAGACTCCCGTAAAAGAAAGGAATGATCGGCATTTACCAGGGAATGGGGAGCAGAGAAATCAGTAAAATAAACTGACCCTACCCCTACCCTTGTGATTTCATCAGATTTTAAAAATGCCAACATGCAATGGATATCATCGAACTTGTATATCTTTCCCTTCTTTGTAATGGTTTCGGCTCCAAACCGTTTATCGGAAATGGTCATTTTGCAAAAAGAGCAGGCATCGGTTCCAGCCACAATTGGTTCAGGTTTTGCACTGCAACCGGGAAGGATAAAAATAAGCCCGATTAATGCCGCCAGCTTTCCCATATTCATTTTCAACTTTTGGGATTTATTTTTCTTCCATTCATTAAACACACTGAATAAAAGTAAAATACCGACCCCGATGAAAATAAAACCACCGATATCAGGAATAGAATAGGCTCCAAAGTTCAACAATTGTTTAAATCCAATCAGGGGCGGCTGGTAAGCCATTCCGGGAACTACAATTGCGGCATTGGGGCTTAGGTCGTGGCCATAATCATACTCCCATCTCCAAAAATCAACCATCGCCACAATTCCGAAAATTACAAAAAGAGCAAAAGCCAAATTGAGCCAGCCTCTTCGATTTAAAAAAGCCACCAATGCAAAAAATACTGCAAACCCGATAATAATATAAGGCAGCACGGTAAATTCAATAAAATCGTCTTTGTGGAGTGTTTTCATACCAATATAATGGTTCAGCCCATTTATGATATCTACATTCCCTTTAAGGTCGTTGGTATGGATGAGAAGCCGGAGGCCTTCCGGGTATTGGGGCGCTTCCAAATCGATTCGCCAAAGCGGGACAAAAAGTACAATTACCAGGCCTATTGCCGAAATAATTAACAACAGGCGGGATAAAGGACTGAGTTTTGCTTTCATATTGATCTGCTTTCAAAAATTAAAAAATACATTACGTCACCAATCAATAGCAAGCCTGATTCTGTATGAGAACAGAAAGAATGACAGCTTAGAAATTATCCTGTAGTTCTTTTCATAGGAATGAAAAAGGCCGGTTAATGCACAATATACAAAACAGCATTAACCGGCCAGAATATGATATTACTTTCCGGTGCTGTCAGCTTTAGGAATATTGGTTCCTGTGCTGAAAGTCAACGGTACATTGCTACCTGCAGGTGAAATCCTGATATAACCCGACATTTCCTGGTGCAGGGCGCTGCAGAAGTCGGTGCAATAGAACGGATACATTCCCACTTTCCCGGGTACCCATTTCAGGGTTTGGGTTTCGCCGGGCATGATCAGCAGTTCGCCGTTGTCGGCGCCTTTAATGGCAAACCCGTGGGGAACATCCCAATCCTGTTCGAGGTTGGTAACGTGGAAATATACTTCATCGCCCATTTTAACTCCTTCAATATTATCGGGAGTAAAGTGCGAACGGATACAAGTCATATACACATCAATCCGGTTACCAGTTCGAACCACCTTGGTGGCGCCATCACCTTTTGAAACATAAGGATTCTGGTTTTCATCAATTTTAAAGAATTTAACTGATTTATCCTTAATAAGGCTGGCCGGTAATGCCTGGGCATAGTGTGGTTCACCAATAGTGGGGTAATCGAGAAGCAGTTGCATTTTATCGCCACTGATATCAAACAATTGGGCACTTTGCGATAATTCGGGGCCGGTTGGCAAGTACCTGTCTTTGGTAATTTTGTTATACGCAACCAGGTATTTACCGAAAGGTTTTTTGGTATCTCCACCCGGAACCATCAGGTGACCCACTGAATAGTAGGTAGGAACCCTGTCGAGGATCTTCAGATCGCTGAGCCTCCATTTTACTACTTCGCTGGAAACAAAGAAAGTAGTATAGGCATTTCCTTTCCCATCAAATTCGGTATGTAAAGGTCCGAGGCCTGGTTTTTGAACTTCACCATGAAGGGCTGATTCATATTTTACTACGGGAATTCCATCATAATCTCCAATAAAATCTTTTGCAGCAATAGCTTTCATCAGTTTATCGAAGCTAAAAACAGGAACCAATGCTGCCAATTTACCACTTCCTACAATGTATTCTCCGGTTGGATCCACATCGCAACCATGAGGAGATTTAGGGCAGGGGATAAAATAGCACAGGTCTTTAAGTTCCATAGCATTCAGTACCGTTACCTCGGTTTTAATTTCCGATTTTGCAGAATGGGTAACATCACTATAGGTGTTATGGGCATATTTCACGGTTTGTTTCCTTCCTTTACCGGCTTTAAAATATTCTTCTGCTTTTTTCCAGTTTACGGCCATGATAAAATCTTTATCATTTTTAGAAGCATTTACTTCCAAAAGGGTATTGGCCCTTTCGGTATTATAGCAACTGAAGAAGAACCAGTCGTTGGATTTTCCTTTTCCTGCATGGCTCAGATCGAAATTAATGCCCGGGCATTCCAACTGGAATGCAATGTCCATATTACCGGAATTTTTATCTACGCTTACAAAACTGATATAGCCTTTAAAGTTTTGTTTATAGGTGTTGATAGGCACATCGCCATTGGCATCATCGGGTGGAACGCTAAAGCGGGTACCAGCCACTACATATTCCGTATTGGAGGTAATGAAAGGCGAACTGTGGTTACCAGCGCTGTTAGGGATTTCTATGATTTCAGCGGTACGGAAGGTGGTAAGATCAATACGCGCAATACGGGGGGTATTGTTTGCATTACCAAAGATCCACCTGCCATCCACTTCTCCATTGGTTTGAGAAAGTTCAGTATGGTGAAGATCATCCCAGGGTACCATACCATGAGAGGTGTTGAGCATGGGTTTGGTTTCTTCACTATATCCATATCCTTTTTCAGGATCTACAGAAAATACAGGAATTACCCTGAGCAAACGGCCACTGGGTAATCCGTAAACGCTCATCTGACCGCTAAATCCACCGGATACGAAGTTGTACATTTCATCGTATTTGCCCGGAGCAACATACACCTTTTGGGCCGCATCTCCACCTACGGCGCTGGCTGCATTTTTGGGTTTACAGGAATAAATCCCCGATAATGAAATCGTTACAATTGCACATACGAGGGCCTGACCAATTATTTTGGTTCTCATAAATAACTATTAAATGGTTAATTTTTTTTGAAGACTATTTTACACCGTCGTTCTTCCTCATGAATTCGTACAAATCACGGGCTTCCTGATCGGAAAGGTTTTGGTTGGGCATTCTCACTAAGCAGATTTCCAATTGAGCCTGAGCCTTTGGATCTTTATCCAACATTTCATCTGTATTGGTAATAAAGTTCATAATCCAGGCGGCAGTATGTCTCTTCGTTACATCCTTCCAACCGGGTCCTACTAATTTTTCATCAGAGAGTTTATGGCAACTGCCACATTTTACAGCATAAATCTTATCCCCACTGGCAGCCATAGCTGCATCGAGGGCCTCGCCTACTTTCACATTGTCATTATTGAATTTACCCTGCCCTCTGTCCGGATCGTAGGAGGGATTCCCGCTGGCAGTTTTGGTTTCTGTTTTAGTTCCAGCTCCCGGGGTTACACCCGGGTTTACAGAATCATCGGAACCAGCTCCGGTACCACAGCCAACAACCAGGGCAAAACAACTAAAAATGACCAACAATTTTTTCATAACTAAAGTTTTATAATAAAATTTGGTGAGGCAAGATTACTACCAGTGGCAGTACCATTTTATGACCATTGTCATAAAATTGAGATAAAGATAACAATCATATTTATACCTGACGCAGGTAATTTTTTCCGGTTAAAAAACTCATGTTTTTATTTCCGGATTCATATTCGAACTTTGCCCATTTTTAGGGAAATTGTGAAATGGTTATAGATATAGAAACCCTCCTTGCCCGGGGAGCCGCATATAAAACCTTAAATCCGGGGGAAATCCTCTTTAAGGAAGGAGAAAAGGGTAATTTTTATTACCAACTCGTATCGGGGAGGATCCGATGGGTCAATATAACTGAGGAAGAGACGGAGTTTGTTCAGAATATTATTGAAGAAGGGGAATCCTTCGGCGAAATCCCCCTTTTTGATGATGAGCCCTTCCCTGCTACCGCCATCGCCGATATGAAGTCGGTAATAATCAGGTTAGATAAAGCCAGCTTTTTACAGTTACTGGCCGAACGCCCGGATCTCCATTTCAACCTTACTAAAATCCTGGTAGACCGCCTCCGGCTTAAATTCCTTCTGATTAAGGAGGTGGCAAGGCACAAGCCGGAAAATTCAATTTTGGTGCTTCTTGCTTACCTGAAGAAAAACAAGAAAAGCATTAACCCCCAAAATAACAGGCTTAACCTTACGCGGCAACAAATTGCCAACATGACCGGTCTTCGGGTTGAAACTGTAATCCGGGCAACCAAAAAACTCGAGGAAAGAAATATCCTTGAAATAAAAAAAGGTAAAATATATATCAAGAATGAAATAACGGAAGTTATTTAGCTTCGCGGAATTTTAAAAGAAACGCATGCATCCTTACATCATCAGGTGGTTAAAAATATCATTTTTTAACCTGGTCATCGTAGCCTCGCTCGGTTTAACCCTCCGGTATAAAATCTCTTTCCCACTTCCCCAAATAGATCAGAAATACTTTTTGCATGCCCATTCTCATTTTGCCTTTGGGGGGTGGATTACGCATACCATTTTATCGTTGATGGTGGCATGGATATCCAATAAATTAGGAAAAGAATGCTATAAGAAATACCGCTGGCTGATTTATGCAAACCTATTTACGGCCTATGGTATGCTCTTTAGTTTTATGTATCAGGGCTATGGCTTGTTATCCATAATCTTCTCCACCTTATCTATATTTGTTGCCTATGCCTTTGCCTTTGTTTTTTGGAAAGATCTTAACCGGATACCTCAAAAAAATATAAGCAGACTTTGGTTTAAAGCGGCCCTTGTCTTCAATATTATTTCTTCCATTGGTGCATTTACCCTGGCATTTATGTTCGCTACCAAAAACCAGGAACAACATTTTTACCTCTCCTCAATTTATTTTTACCTTCATTTTCAATATAACGGCTGGTTCTTGTTTTCCTGCCTGGGTTTTGCCTTTTCTGATATTTTCCACCATGTGCAGGATCATATTGCCAAAAGGATATTTTGGATTTTTGCATTGGCGTGTATTCCAAATTACCTGTTATCCATCTTGTGGACGAATTTCCCTTTGGTAATCTACATCATCATTATTGTTGCTTCTTTAATTCAGTTTTGGGGGTGGGCCGAAATGGTAAAACTGCTCCGTGCCGAACGCCAAACTTATTTAAAAACTGTGCATCCCATTGTAAAATGGATCCTGGGACTTTCTTTTTTAGCCTTCACCATTAAACTCTTTTTGCAGGCAGGATCTACCATCCCATCACTCAGTAAACTTGCCTATGGTTTCAGGCCCATCATTATCGGGTACCTTCATTTGGTACTCCTCGGAGTTATCAGCCTTTTCCTGATCGGATATGGAATTTCAAAAAATTACCTGCGTTATGGCCCCACTCTGAAATGGGGAATATCGGTTTTTACCCTCGGTGTTTTTGCCAATGAATTGGTACTAATGGTTCAGGGAGTTTGCGATATCATGCTCATCCCGTTGCCTTCAGCAAACCTGTATCTTTTTTATGCTGCCATAATATTATTTACAGGCGCTTTTTTAATGGCGATTGCCAAAGGGAAAGAATTGGGAGGGAAAAGAGGGACGGCCTTAAAACATTAAATCCATTGAAAAAGGGATCACCGGAAGCCACGAAGGAAAATTAAAGGAACCAATTTAATCGATCCGTATCAATCGCACAACTTCAAAGTCTCCGTGCTTCTTGTGGACATTTGAATTTTGTTCAGCTTATTTTCTTTGTCGAAGTACAACACCAGGGTACCATATTCAGTTTGGTAGGCTTCCCAAGATGGGTCTTTTAATTTAGGATTACCCAAAACAGAAAACAGCGCAGAGCGGGGTGTTCCTAAGGCAATACTGCTCTTTCCTTTAAAGTTATTTCGAACTTCTATATAATTCCTTTCTGTATAAAAATATACACCCTGTTCTCCATAATAAACCCCTGCACATTTTGCCGAATCTCCGGGTTGCACTCTTTCTGAAAAACAGGGAAGGGTCTTTTCCACCTCACCGGAGGTGGATCTTGGGTTCAGTTTATTCACCGTTCCCCCCAAAACGTCAACAGAAAAAGGCGGACAAACCGGAGTTGTTTTTAATTGAGCAAAGCAGGTAGTACCGGATAATAAAATAAGTAAGGAAAGTAAGAAATTTTTCATCCTCGTTTTTTCAATAGTTTTTGAAGGAGGGATAAGGGTACCCATAGGAAAAATTAAAGTAACACCTTAACCAACCTTCCTTTCTTGCAAAATAATCAAGGTTTACCAATTACAATAACAAAAATTATACCCTGTTTGGGAAGAAAAATTATTGTAAACCCGATTTACCATGCTAAAGTTAAGAAATATTCCGGGCTACGGTAGTTGCCCATCATGGGATTATTCATTCAAAGGGAAAGGATTTCCCCGGTGGCAGGTATTACAGCTAACCGCATTTAAGTAAGCCGGTTGGATAGTCTTATCATAATAAAAGTAGCGGGAATTTATATCGATCATCAGGGTTATCATTCCCCGGGCATTTTCTTTCATAATTCCATCGGCAGCAAAATCAAGGTCATCGGTCACTTTACCGGTTGAGTCTATCTTTTTCTCGTGGCAAAAATCGCAACCTACATTCAACGCCTTGCAATAGGAATCCATGATGCTGTCTAGTTTTTGTTCTGTGATATCTTTGGGCAACACCTTTAGGTTCTTAAAATTATGACCCGGTTGAAGACTGGCCGAAATACCAATAACTCCTATTATTAAGGTCGAAATCAGTACAATGTATTTGTGATTTTTAAACATATTCTCCATTTCAAAGGATAAAATTACAATTTAAATACTCCTCCGGAGCAGCCGCTAATATCCCTGAACGATATTCTCGAAAGATTAGCATTTTAATGGATTTCAATAATAACCACTTTCCATCCAAATTGAAATGGGGAAATATTAAAAAGGCTGCCCAAAGGCAGCCTCCCTGAAATTCGCAACCATGCTATTTTATCCTTTTGGATTCCTGCTCCAAACCGGTTTGCCGCTGTCTCGAACTTTTAACCTGGCTGTTTCCAAACCGCCAGCTCAAAGCGGCCCTGAAACCATGGCTTTCCCAGTTTCCTCCCGCGTTCAAATACAATCCTCCGAAATCACCCTTAATCTTCCATCCGGCTGTTTTAAAAACATCGGTGGCAGAAAGTTTTACGGTCATTTTCTTATTGAGAAGCAATTTTTGAACCCCCAAATCGATGGCACCCTGGGATTTCGTTTTCCAAACTCCCGACCAATAACTTGGCCCATTAAACCACCCGCTTAATTCGGCTGAATAATCTTTACCGAGTGAAAAACTTTGTTGCATGTTTGCACCATAAGACCCAAATGCCCTACCCACATTTTTCCCATTATAAACCCCATGGATATCCTGGAAATTATACCAGGTAATGATGTAACTGCTCCACCATTTAGTTATTTTAATATTTGCACTAATTCCGGCATTAAATATTTGCTGGCTGGCGAGATTCTTTTCCTGAACATAAGTAGCATTTCCCAGGGTATCTGTTAATTCTGTTGAGAAATCCCGGACAAAAGAATACCCAATGCTGGTATTAATTTTACCCAAAAAGCTGTGGGTTAGTTCAATATTATCAGAATATTGGGGGCGAAGAAAGGCATTCCCTTTTTCGTAAGTAAGTTCATCCAGTTTATTTTCAAATGGGTTTAAGTCCTGGTAAGATGGCCTGTCGATACGCCGGCTATATGATAAGTTTAAGGCATGCTTCTCGTTGATAGTCCAGGATATGGCAGCACTGGGGAACAAATCGAAATAATGCCGGTTTACCCTATCGTCCTGCCGGGAGGTTCCATCTTTCCGGGTAAGTTTCCCTTCACTATTTGTTTGCTCAGCCCGAAGCCCTGCCTGGAGGTTCCATTTTTTACCAAGGACTGTATTGTAATTCAGGTAGGCAGCATTCACGTTCTCAGTGTAATTAAAATCATTGCTCTGGTGATATTGAATAACCGGTTTTCCGTTAACATCATCATTAAAAAAATCAAACGTATTCCTGGTGGTTACATAAGCAGCTTTTATACCATATCCCAATTTGCCTTTTCCAAATTTTCTCTCTGCATCCCCTTTAAACGTAAACAAATGAATATTTGTGGGTGCGTAATTTCGGTTAATAATAGCATACAGTAAATTGCCGTTTTCATCATAATAATTATTTGGCTGGTAACTTCTGCCTTCTGAATTAAAGAAACCATAATCCAAATCCACATTATACTCTTTCCCGCTGGTATCTGCATACCGGTAATTCATATTAAAGTTGGCATTTGTTCTCCCTCCTGAAACAGAATTAAATGATTCAAGGGTTTTTTGGTAGGTATCGGTTGGCATAAAGCTAATATCGGTATTGGTATTACTTGTCCACCGGTTATCACCGAAATTCACATTGGCGAGCACACCAATGGTACTTTTTTGGTTGATAAAATAATCTGCCCCAGCCTTAATATTCATGCTTTTCCTTCGGCTTGTATTGATGGATTTCTGATTGTACAGGCTGTCTTTCTGGATCCGGTAAAAATTGAGCTCGTTACGGTAATTACCCAGGTTTCCGCTCACATTTCCAAAAACATTCATCTTTTTATTCCGATAGTTCAGGGCTACAGCTCCATTTCCTTTTGGGGTTATGCCCTGCACAAACCCCAAACTTACACTCCCGTTGGAACCAAATCGTTTGTTTTTCTTAAGCCTGTAATTGATAATCCCCGCATTTCCACTGGCATCATACTTGGCACCCGGATTACTGATCATTTCAATGGCTTCTACATCATTGCTGTTGATATTTCTGAGGTATTCGGCAAGTTCTTTGGCATCCAACTGTAGCATTTTTCCATCTACATAAATCTTTACACCCGTTTTACCCTTCATGGAAATATTATCGTTATTATCAACCGTTACCCCTGGAGACTTTTGAAGTAATTCGAGCGCATTACTTCCTGTTGCATTAATGCTTGCCTCCACATTAAATACTGTTTTATCGGCCTTCACTTCAATTAGGGGCTTTTTGGAACTTACCACAACAGCAGATAATGTTTTGGAGGAAGTAACCAAATGAACAGGCTTCAAAATAACCGATGTAATTCCATCATAAAAAATAGGCCCATAATGAAAGGTTTCAAAACCTACCCCATCTACCTTAATGAAATAATTATCGGCTTTAACCGGATGGAATTCAAACCTCCCTTTTGTATCAGAAAGAGTTGTTAGCGAAACACTGCTGTCTGAAGTTAGTAAAACCACACTCGCATAAGTTATTGGCTCATCCTTTTGATCGAGTAGTGAGCCTGAAATTTTAGCCGGGTTATGTTGTGCATATATCCCTTCAATCGAAAAACAAAGGAGCACAAGCAGGGTGAAAAAATATTGTTTCATGGTTTATACTTTTGGCAGTGATAGAAATTGACTTTACAAAAGAATAAATCCTGAAAAAAATAATACTATCAATTGTGATGAAAAGAAAAAATTGGGATATGAACGGAAATATAGAATGTTTAATAAATTTTCTGTAGTTAAATACGATACAAAAATGGAATCAGAATCGCCTATTTATATTTTGGGAAATAGAAAATAAATTCCTCTTCCTTCCTGAATACCGATACTAAATTTCATAACCAGGAAGGATTATACTCCGAATAAAAAAATAACCAGGGGAGAATATCACCAAGCCGGTCGTTTCAGCTAACCGCCCTCCTATTACCAGAGGATATTATCTGTAAGTTGGGAGCACAAACTTATCTCGTCAATTCAATGAATCTTTGGATACAGTCATTTTTCAAAACGGTAAAAATTTAACCCGGAAGGTCAAATTTTCGTAATTTCAAGGCCATAATGAAAACCAAATAATGAAAAAATATTTAGCTATTCGTACCGTATTATTCATGGCATTCTCATTTACCCTAACCGGCAGTTTTGCGCAAAACCTTATTTATCATTTTGTTGAAGATCAACGGAAATTTTTGAAGGAACCAACCAAACCGGTTTCCGTATTGGAACCCGCCAATAATCCCCTTCTTTCTTCTCAACTTAATGGAACACTTTCTGGTTTCGATTTATTCACAACAAACCCGGATGCTGTTTCGTCTCTGTTTAATAGCCATCCTGCCAGTATAAGTTTCCAAATTGCCTCAACAGAAAGGGAATACCAGTTGGAATTAATCCAGCAGGATATTAATACTTCCGGGGATTTTGCAATAAATATGATTGAGGATGGAAGAATTGCTTCTGTAAGCCACAGCCAGGGCCTTCATTACAGAGGATATATAAAGGGAGACCCCAATTCCATTGCTTCCCTCAGCGTTTTTCAAAATGGGGACCTAATGATTGTTTTTTCTAATTCAGTTGCAAATTTCAATTTGGGAAAACTGAAAGGTTCCCCAAACTACTATGTATTATTCCAACAGGGACAAATGAATACTCCGCTCGGGTTTAATTGCCATACGGATGAATTGGGTGAATTGATGCATGCAAATCCCAATTCTTCCCGGGTTGGAGAAATCCCTCCTGCTCAGGGTACTCCGGCATTACTATGTGAAAAGGTTCGTTTTTATTGGGAAGCCACCAACAAATTGTATTTCCTGAATTTTGGATCCGATTCTGCGCTTACCATGAATTATATTACCGGTGTATTTAATCAGGTGGCTACTATGTATTTAAACGAAGGAATTAAGGTAGAATTGGCCGCTACTTCCATTTGGCGTACCATCGATCCCTATGATGCCACGAGTTCGTCAACGGCCTTGAACGGCTTCCGGTCGCGCTGGAATTTAATGGGAAATAATTTCAACGGGAATTTGGCCATGTTAATTGATGGCGGATCCAGTAACAACGGGGGCATCGCCTATTTATTAGACGACCTCTGCTGGCGCACCTACAATTATGGTTATGCGAATGTGTATGGGAGTTTTAATACGGTTCCCACCTACTCCTGGGATGTAGAGGTGCTTACCCATGAAATTGGCCATAATTTAGGATCTCACCATACTCATTGGTGTGGTTGGATGACGGGCATTGGCGGCACTTGTGGCGCCATAGATAATTGTTATACCCTTGAAACCACCACCGGTTGCAACTCCTGCCTGGCCACCACCAATACCATTCCATCTGCACCGGCAGGTTGGAAAGGCACTGTGATGAGCTATTGCCATCTACGATCGGGGATAGGCATTAACTTAGCCAATGGCTTTGGACCCTTGCCCCAATCCGTAATCAGAAGCGTGATAAGCGGGTCGTCCATTTGCATGGATAGAAATAATTTATGGACGGGCGCGGTGAGTACGGCCTGGGAGGTACCGGAAAACTGGAGTTGTAATTCAATTCCTGATGCCACTACGGATGTGGTATTACCAACCGGTCTTACCAATTACCCGGTAGTTAACAGCCAGGCAATTTGCCGAAAACTGGTGCAACCAGCAGGAACCACAGTACGAGTTACCACCGGATATAAACTAACCATTGTTGGGAATTGATAAGGTACAGGATGGGAATGCTGCCTACAAATTAAAGTAGCCGCATTTACCCGGCTCATTTCTAATACCTGTTTAAATAAGTTTTGAAATCTTATTCGCACCTATCGCTTCAGATTTAGCCGCATATTAATGAGGAAAATTAGGTTATTCGGATTATATTTCACTTTACTTCTATTACAAACCGCGTGCAGAGAAGCCAAACCCAAACTTATAAGGGAGGTCAACTTTCCTGATATAATTTCTCCCACTACCCTTTTTTACAACCAGGGGAATATTTATTTAGCCTGCAACGAAGGAAATAATATTATGGTGCTGAATGATTCATTCGGGATTATTGATTCTATCCCTTTCCACCATTCGGATTTTGGTAAAGAAAGAATGGGTATTAAAGCTGGAAATATTAGCGGGCTCTGCCTCATTTCTGATAAATCTGAACCTAAACTATTGGCAATGGGGTCTGGCTCCTTACCATCTCTGGATTCAGGATTCATCATTAATCTTAATGCAAAATCCATTCAGAACATTTCATTAAGAAAATTCTATGATAGGTTTCGCGGAACGAAAGTGGATAACCGGATAGATTTTGAAGGCATTTGCAATTTTGGAAACCGTTACATCCTTGCCAATCGGGGAAATCCGGGATTTCCACAAAATCAGCTGGTTATAGTACCCCGGAATTTTTATTTGAAGCAGGACACTGTACCAGTCCAGCTTTCAAAAATTGGTTTTCAGAAAGACAGCAGGGTATTTTATGGTATAAAAGGCATTGACTATTCGTTTACCTCAGATAAACTTTTTCTGACCGCTTCCCCCGTTTTCCCGACAAACAAAACCTCAACTCTCCCCACCGGGCATACCTATTTATGGATAACTGACCATTTTTCCAGTATGAGCGGTATAACGGCAATTAACCCTGCCCGTATAATAGATCTGCAGGCCATTGACAAAGCATTTGCAAATAAAAGCATAGTTGGCCTTTGCATTATTCATGAGGACAAAACGAAATACCATATTCTTCTCCTGTCCGGCTCCCTTACCGGTACTACCCTTTCAATCCTCGAATTGCCCAAAGACCAATCCTAAAACTTCCTCCGGTTATATAGGGAATTTTCCATTTATCACGCTATTGTGCCATTCAATGTACTATGTATTGCATAATAGTATGTGTAGTTATATCTTTACAACATCAATCAACATCTAAAACATATCAAAATGAAAACAGTATTGAATTTCAACAGTTTAGCAATCGAAAACCTAATGTTGAGCCTGAAAACAGGATTTATCCTTGCCATGGTAGCCGGATTCATGTACATCACCTATTTGGGAATGAGCAAACCTGAACCCCTAAAGAATGAAAAGAGCCAGATCCTGGTAACCAATCCGGCTTCTTTTGATAAGACCGTCGCAAATATTTAATTCCATAATTCAACTACGGTTTATTGAGAGAGGCAAACAGCTTACTCAAAATCTGGTTTATTTCCCTGGCATGGGTTAATACCATCATATGCGTACCATTGGGGATCCGTAAATCGGGGTGGCAATATTTAATCGGAAATATTTCGTCTTTCTCTCCATGTATATGAAATAAGTTAGGCGGAACCATTTCATTCTTCCAATGAGCAATTGCACCCAGGGCCCACTTAATAAACTCGCCGTTGCTGTCCTTAATCATTTCTTCGATCAGGATTTTAACCTGAGCAGGCTCGTGCATAAAAATGCGTTTAATAAGAGAAGCAGATTTCATCCAGGAAACAGGAATCAAATTATACAGGTGAAGAAATCCTGCGGTTCTCATCCCATAAGGAAATGAATGATAATTTGAAATGCTTGATATGATGATTATTTTTTTTGGCGATTTAATCTTTGCAATTTCTACCGCCACCATCCCGCCCATGGAAAGGCCAAACAAAATAAATGGCTCCTTTTCATCAATTCCTTCAGACAACCTCTTACTATAGGAAACGAGGCTTTCCTTTTCATTGGGCATAATCCACGACAAATAAACCGGCTTAATAAATGCCGGAAGTTCCAAATTTTGGAAAGCTCTTTCATCGGCTCCCAATCCGCTAATAAAATAGGCTGTTAGCAAGGTACCAAGTTTAATATCCGAATTCCCACGAATTCCATTCCACGCCTCGAAATCAAAAAATATGCATCGTAAAGGTAATTCTTACTGCTGTTATAAGATTGGTGATCCAATCCATTCCAACCAGGTACATAAACCAAATAGCAATCCAACTTGTGGTATCGTACATTAACCTGCACCTCTCAAATTGAAAAAAAAGTGTTAGCTCCGGTAAAATTATTCTCAATCCACAATATTGGATAATGCTTTCTACTGAAATCCTGTTTACAACCAAATCTTGAGCAACTCCTCAGCCTGAAATGAATGGATATTCATAATGTATGCTCTTATCAAAAATGGATCAGGTGAACTTCTATTCAAAATAAAGTAACTCATTATATCATTCAATCACTCAAAAATTATGATTCCAACCATAAACCGGCCAAGTAATTTCAGCATCGGCCATTTTAACAGCAATTACCGAAGAATCGCCCCGGAATTACCTCTATCTTTGCCGTCCAAAATACCCTTCAATCCTTTAAAATTATTATTTCTCAATTGAGGGTTTTGGGTTGTATTTCACGAACCAATTTTTTACGATAAAAATAATTTTATGAGCAACAACAAGAACTTGACAAACCGCGTGGGTGCGCCAGTGGCAGACAATCAAAATATTCAAACGGCCGGAAAAAGAGGTCCGGCCCTCCTCCAGGACGTCTGGTTTCTCGAAAAGCTGGCGCATTTCGATCGGGAAGTAATTCCTGAAAGAAGAATGCACGCAAAAGGTTCCGGCGCGTATGGCACCTTTACCGTAACGCACGATATTAGCAAGTACAGCATGGCCGACCTTTTTTCGGAAGTAGGAAAAAAGACCGAAATTTTTGTGCGGTTTTCTACCGTTGCCGGAGAAAGAGGTGCAGCGGATGCCGAAAGGGACATCAGAGGCTTTGCCGTGAAATTCTATACAAAACAGGGGAACTGGGATATAGTAGGAAATAATACACCGGTTTTCTTTTTACGCGACCCATTAAAATTTCCCGATCTCAACCACGCCGTAAAGCGGGATCCCAAAACAAATTTAAGAAGCGCCAATAACAACTGGGATTTCTGGACCCTCCTTCCCGAAGCCTTGCACCAGATTACTATAGTGATGAGCGACCGGGGTATCCCTAAATCGTACCGCCACATGCATGGTTTTGGCAGCCATACCTTCAGCATGATAAACAAAGAGGGAATTCGACATTGGGTTAAATTTCATTTTGTTACCCAACAGGGAATAGAAAATCTAAGTAACGAAGACGCGGGAAAGTTAATCAGTAAAGACCGGGAATCGCACCAACGTGATCTGTTTGACTCCATCGAAAAAGGGGAATTCCCCAAATGGAAATTCAAAATCCAGGTAATGACGGAAGACCAGGCAAAGAATCATTACCACAATCCCTTCGATCTCTCGAAAGTATGGCCCCATAAGGAGTTCCCTCTGATGGATGTGGGCGAGTTTGAACTTAACCGAAATCCTGAAAATTATTTCGCCGAAGTAGAACAGGCTGCCTTTAATCCCGCTCATATCGTTCCGGGGATTGGATTTTCGCCCGATAAAATGTTGCAAGGCCGATTATTTAGTTATGGAGACGCACAACGGTACCGGCTAGGTGTAAACCATGCCCAGATTCCGGTAAATGCCCCTAAATGCCCTTATCACAGCTATCACCGGGATGGCGCAATGCGGGTTGATGGCAATTTTGGAGGTACCCGGGGATATGAACCAAACAGTTACGAAACCTGGCAGGAACAACCGCAATATAAAGAACCCTTCCTCTCGTTGGAAGGAGATGGAGGAAACTGGAATCACCGGGAAGATGATACGGATTATTATTCACAACCAGGAAATCTTTTCAGAATCATGACTCCGGAGAAGAAGCAATTACTATTTGCGAATACGGCAGCAGAAGTGGGAGGAGCAGAAAAATTTATTCAAATTCGTCATATCCGGAATTGTTATAAAGCCGATCCGGCCTATGGAGAAGGGGTGGCTAAAGCCCTTGGACTTAGTATGGATGAGGTTAATAATTTCGATTCCAAATAATTTTAGGTAATTCCATTTTTAGGCCTGCTTTTCTCCAAGCAGGCTTTTTTATTCCTTTTTAATATTCTCCCAGAATTTATGCGTAATTGAATCCAAATGGGTGCGATGGTAAATATAGGTAGGCAAATCGGTCTTCAATATGGAGAACCCGGCACGCTGGGTGCGGGAAAATAAATCTACATCACTCCCAATGGGCATAGGGTTAAAACCACCTAAAGAAAAAACACATGCCCTCCTGAAGAAAAAGGTGGAGCCAACCACGCATTCATTGATATGTATTTTTTTACCCGGATTATACAAATCGGGAACAAAGGGATCGCCAACCACCCGAACACCCCCATGCAACAAGGCAATATCTGGGTTTTCGGATAAAATGTGCTGCCTGCTTTCCAGATGCCGGGTTTCATATTCATCATCCGAATCGAGGAAGCTGATATATTCGCCCTGGCTCAAAGCCACGCCTCTGTTCTTTGCCCGGGCCTCACCTCTATTTTCCTGGAAAATATATTGAAGGGGATATCCTTTACCAAGATACGTAGTAATTACTTGCCGGGTCTCATCTGTACTACCATCATCAACAACCCACCCTTCCCAATTTTTGCAGGTTTGTGCAAGCAGCGAATCCAAAGCCCGCTGCAAAAGAGATGCCCGGTTAAACGTTGTAATTACAATTGAGAATTTAGGGTTCATGCTGCATTTCATCAATAGCAATTGCAGAATGCGCCACTGCTGCCCCGGCACGCATTTCTGCGGCGATCCAAATCACTTCCATAATTTCCTCCTTCGTTACCCCCTTCTTTAATGCATGCCTTGTATGGCTCCGGATACAATAGGGGCATTGGGTTACATGTGCCACCGCAATCGCTATGAGTTGTTTGGTTTGTTCCGAAAGTTTGCCTTCTTTATATACAGTTTTGCTAAAGTTACGCCAGGCATCAATATTTTCCGGCGAAAGCGTTGCCCTTTCCTGATTTATTTGGAGGGTTGCTTCCGGAAAAAGTGTACTGTTACTCATGATGGTTATTTTGGTGTGAAATATATTGTTGAAACTAATGGCAGTACCAATTGTTCTTCAACCTGCCTTAAAGTGTTGGCTGCAAAAACAAACTCCATAAACAAAAGAACAAGGAATTTGAGAAGATGTTCACCCTTCCCCCGAAGTTTAAAAAATTTTGTTGCCCTCCGCTAAAATACAGGGCCATCACTTACCTGGCAAACTGCCCTGGTTATTAAAGGGGAAAACCATATTCACGAAAAGGTAATAATTCGGAAGAAAAATGACTTTCAATAGCTAATTTTGGCAATTCCCCATAATAACCAAATGGGCATACAATGCGAAAGAAAAATAGATCCCAATTTAATTTTAAAATAATGCAGGCGTTCTGGGTTTATCACTTCAGATTATAATGCATTTTATCCGATATGCGATTAATAGAAAACTATAATTCAGGAGTCCCCAGGGGCCTGGTTGCCTGGCTTTATGCTGGTTGTTTTATTGTATTTGCTATGGTGGTGATTGGAGGCATTACCCGCCTAACTGGGTCGGGGCTTTCTATTACGGAATGGAAAATAGTAACAGGCACCATCCCCCCTATAACTCACCAGGGCTGGGTGGAAGAATTTGCCAAGTATCAAAAAACTCCCCAGTTCATAAAAATAAACTCCGACTTTAATTTAGCCGATTTCCAAAGCATTTACTGGTGGGAATACCTGCACCGCCTGGTTGGTAGGATGCTGGGTTTTGTGTTCATTGGAGGATTCCTGTGGTTTTACCTGAAAAGGAAAATCAGCAAAGCCCTTATGCCTAAACTATTTGTCATGTTTCTCCTTGGCGCATGGCAGGGATTCCTGGGATGGTATATGGTAAAAAGCGGCCTGGTGGAAAGAACATCGGTTAGCCATTACCGTTTGGCAATTCACCTCATAAATGCATTCTTTACATTCGGATATATTTTCTGGGTAGCACAAAATTTACGATTCCAGTTTAATTCAACTCCAAATACCGCCTCCCCTACTCTAAAGAAATTCTCTGTTACCCTGATGGTATTACTGGCACTACAAATTATTTATGGAGCATTTGTAGCAGGAACCCACGCCGGCCAGGTTTACAATACATGGCCAAAAATGAATGGAGAATGGGTAGCCGGAACTATCCCCATGGCCTGGCATAAAATGGGAATGCTAAGTTTGGTGGAAGCGCTTGCCACCATCCAGTTTATCCATCGTACCATGGCACTAATCCTGTTTGGATTCATCTTTTATTTATGGTTCAAAAGAAAAAATCCAATATGGAAGCTAAATCATCAGCAGATTTTTGCAATTGATGTTTTACTGGCCGCCATACTGATTCAATTTTTCCTTGGCGTTTACACCCTGCTTTATCATGTACCTGTTACACTGGGTGTCATTCACCAGGCTGGAGCATTTGGGGTCTTTGCCTCCCTGGTACACCTGTTGAACCGTTTATATTCTAAACCTACTGGAATTACAAATTGATGCACCGGAAAGATTCATTCCATGTTACGTTTTATTCCACTACTTAATAAAATGACCGGCAACCTAAACTTGCCAATACAAACTTTTATACTTTACCTGATAACCCTTACCAAAAACTTTCTAATTGGAAAATCGTTTAATTTTTGATATTGGCTTTCACAAGGGGGAAGATAGCATCCATTACCTGAAGGAAGGCTATAAAGTAATTGCCGTAGAAGCTAACCCGCAATTGGTTGAGACGGGAAGTAAGAAATTTAGAAACTTTATAGAGAACGGACAACTTACCTTATTAAACAAAGGTATTGCCAGTGAAAATACAACTCTCGAATTCTGGGTAAATACCTATTGTTCCGAATGGAGTTCTTTTGATAAAAACATGGCAGGACGGATGAATACCGCATGTTACAAAGTGGAAGTGGAATGCATCCGGACAGAAGACCTAATTAAAGAATATGGCCTGCCCTATTATCTAAAAATTGATATTGAAGGGTACGACATTTATGCTATCAAATCCATTTCCAAAAGCAATTTGCCAAAATATATCTCTTGTGAGGCCTTCCAATTAGACTGGTTATTTGCATTAAGAGATCTGGGATATACCAGGTTTAAAATCATCAACCAAGCCGACCGATTTAAGGAATTGAATATTAAAAAAGAGAAATCGCAGATTCAGCATTTTAAAAAATTTCTGATTAATGGCATTATGCATCGCACTTCAGCATTTTTTAATTGGAAATTTCCTATTAAAAGCTCTGGACCGTTCGGTGAAAACACGGATGGAAATTGGAAAACTATTGAAGAAGCATCGGCCCTTTTCAGAGAATATTACCAGTTCGAAAAAAATAAACCGTTAAGTACTATTAGTTGGTTCGATTTTCATGCCACCTATTAATATAAAAATCCGAATAAATTAAATGAATTTTGATTTTGAAACCGAAATAATTCTGGAAAATCCACGCGTTCTACTCCACCCTATCCAGGAAGATGATTTTAATAATTTACTGTCGGTTGCTACTTCCGACCCGCATTTACTCCAATATTCACCCAAAGAAATTTTTACTCCCGAATTATTAAAAGAATATGTGGAAACAGCAATTCAGTTACGTAAACTGCACTCCCGATATACGTTTTCCGTGTTTGATAAGGTCAGAAATGAATTTGCAGGCAGTACCAGTTTTCTAAACATTTCGAACCCGGATGCCCGATTGGAAATAGGCGCCACCTGGTACGGGAAACAATTCCAAAGGACCGGCTTAAACAGAAATTGCAAATTTCTACTCCTCCAATTTGCTTTTGAAAACGCTGGTGCCGAAAGGGTGGAATTAAGAACGGACGAAAGAAATACTCAGTCGAGACTTGCCATTGAAAGGATTGGTGGCAAACTGGAAGGTATCCTGCGTAGCCACATGGTGATGCATGATGGTTTCAGAAGAAATACCGTATGCTATAGTATCTTAAAACCGGAATGGGAGGAATTAAAAATGAAATTCCCCTTTCGAAACCAAATGTAATTCAGCATAATCAGATACGATAACCTTCCAATCAATTATTATGGTCTCAAAATTAACTATCACTTCCAGCGGAGAGGTTTCCTTTCCATCAGGGTAATTCAATTAGACTCTTTTTAAATATACCTATACTAACTTCCCTTATTTTTGTAAATCGGGGCTTGTTAATATCTTTCTCCTTTGTTGAAATTTCAATCCTGTTAATGCCTTATATTTTTTTTGAAAGGTTGATACTATCCCATACCATATTTCATTTTAAAAAGTATTTCCTTAAGTTAGGAACAGTTTGGCTAATTCTATTTTTTTCTATTCGGGGAACTGCACAAACGGAATCAATTAATACCGACCGTCCAGACCAAAGTGATGGAGTTTATATAATACCCAAAGGGAGATTTCAAATTGAAGAAGGCATAACCCTGGCAAAACGGGTACAATTAAATAACCTGATGGTAAGATATGGCATCACTAATTCAACCGAGTTAAGATTTCAGGCCGACCTAGGATGGGAAGATAGTGCCGGTGGTATAAAACCGATTACCTTAAGTGCCAAACAACGAATCATAAAGTAACACAAATTGATTCCCGCAATTACGCTTGCTGGATATATTGGCTACGAGAAAATCGCAAGCAAAGAATTCCGGGGAAAGGAAATCCCCTTTGAATTAAAACTTGTATTCGAGCAGGAGTTAAATAAAAAATTTGCAATTTCCTATAATGTAGGTACTTCCGAGAAATTTAAGGAACTAGATCTTACTTTAAACCTGGGCTACACCCCATCTACCCAGGTTTCCACCTTCATCGAGTATTTTTCTTCAATCCAAAAATCGGATGCGGAGCACAATGTGGATATCGGTATTTTGTATTTAATTAATCCCCGGCTGCAAATCGATCTGGCCCTGGGAGCCTCCGTCACGAATTTAAAAGATCGGGTTTATTCCACTTTTGGAATCTCCTATCTCTTTAAATAGAATAATTCATTTCCAATTATAACCCAAAAACCGCATCATTCGTTGAACTTCTCAAATCAAGCAGCTCTTAGCTTCCATTTCATGCCATAAATCGCCGTGGCGCAAATCCCCTCCACTTTGACGTTTTCTTACCCAATTGCCCAGGAGCAAATTTGATACATTTGCTTATACAAAAAATCTAAAAAATGGCACTTATCAATCCACACATTAACTTTAACGGGAACGCCGAAGAAGCATTTAATTTTTACAAAACCGTATTTGGTGGGGAGTTCGCAAAAATTATTCGTTTTAAAGATTTGGAAAGTGATGAATTCCCGGTTTCCCAAAGTGAAGCCAATAAAATCATGCATATTGCACTTCCCATCGGAAAAAGTAATGTATTAATGGGAAATGATGTACCCGACTTCCTGGGAAAAGTGAATGAGAACGAGAACAGAAGCAAGATCTCCATAAGTGCAGAAAGTAAGGAAGAAGCGGATACCTTATTTAATGGGCTTTCGGCAGGAGGCACAATCGAATTCCCCATTTCAGACAGCCCGTGGGGCTCCTATTTTGGGATGTTTAGAGATAAATATGGCATTGAATGGATGGTAGATTTTGACTCCCGGTATAAAGGGAAGCCTTAATCTCAAAATAGGAAACGCCATTACCTCCAATGGGAATGGGTCTGGAAACATATAATCTTTTAACATTTCTGAATATATTCATAAAGCGTTTGATTCCAAAATGCTAATGTACAAGGCACGCATAAAAGGAAATTAGAAGTTCAAACTTATCCACATTGCATCTGCAAATAGGCCCAACCGTTATATAGATTCCCCAATCTTAGGTTGGTCTACTTTTATCCTATAAATTTTGTTACTTTAGTACCCCTACCTATTACGAACAAAAATTGCTATTGCGTTGCTAAACTATATATACCGGATTGTGCCGATGTTTTTATTATTTATGATTGGCACCAGGGAAATTAAGGGACAAAAAATAGAAAACCGCTTCCTTCGGCACGTCATTGAGCTATCAAATGCTGATCCCGTCCGAGCGGGGCAAATATGTGATAGTCTATTAAAGTCTCAGAAAGTCGCCGACGCACAAATTGGGATTATTGAAAGGATTAAGGGAAAATCACTTTATTTTTCCGGGAAGTATGAAGATGCAGGTAAGTATTTCGTTTCCTCCATAAAAAACCTGGAAACCGGCCAACAAGAACAGGAACTTGGCTTAACACTCATCGAGCAGGCAAAATTATTCAGGAAATTGAAAATGTTTACCCAGGCAATAGAGATCTATTCAAAAGCCTACCAAATTTTTAAATCCCTGAACGACAAAAATAACTTAGGCACGGTATTAAATGAATGGGGTGTAGTATATGAGATGATGGAAGAGTATGATAAGGCTATCGAATATTATCACAGTTCTTTAAAAATTAAGCAGGAGTTGAACGATTCAGTAGGAATTGCTTATTCAAATGGATTTCTTTCTTATGTATACCTGCTTAAAAATGAATTTCACCCGGCGGAGGAATATGGTTTAAAATCTTTTCAGCGATTTCAGCAATTAAACAACCCGGTAAACAAAGCTCTTCAAAGTTCCGACCTGGCACTGGTTTATGAAAAAATGGGAAATTTTTCGAAAGCTATCGAATATCTTCAATACAGTGATAGTATTGCAGAGGTTATGAATTATCCTGATCTGAGATCGGGTAACTATGAAAGGCTGGCAAATATTTATGCTGCAAACCGCCAATTCGAAAAGGCATACATCTATTTATTAAAATTCAAAAGTGTTCGAGATAGTTTATTCACGGCATCTTCTCAGAAAGCCATAGCAGAATTAAATGTCCAGTATAAGACATCCGAAAAAGACAGGAATCTGTTAATCCAAAAAAACAAACTGGAAAAACAGGACTTTTTACTGATCATTGTGCTTTTAATTTTGATGTTGGGCATTGGTTTAGTAGCCTATATCTTAAGAAACAAAAGACTAAAGGAAAGGCAACTGAAACTGGATGCAGCACACCAAAAGCAAATCCTTCAAATGGAAGCTCAAAATTCAATACAGCAGGATCGGCTAAGGATATCACGCGACCTTCATGATAACATTGGATCTTACCTAACTTATATCAAGTCAACGATTGATGACCTGCAGCCCAGTTCCGAATTCCCAAGGGATCAACTCCCCCTTTTAAAAGGCCTGGTATCCGATACGATTTCAGAATTAAGACGGACGGTATGGCTCATCAACAAACCATCTATTCCGCTGGAAGAATGGGTAATCCATATGAAGGAACATTTCAAAAATTTCTCACAGGTAGGTATAAAATCGGAAAACCTTAACCCGGATATTTCCTTTTCCGCCTTAAAAGCAACCGGAATATTCCGGATTGTTCAGGAGGCTATAAACAATGCATTAAAATATGCCCATTGCACCAAGATTGATGTAAATATTAAAGGAAACACGACCGGTTTAGAGTTGTCTATTAGGGATAATGGACGGGGTTTTCATCCGGATTCAGTAGCCCGTGGATTTGGGTTAAATAATATGCAACAAAGGACCAATGAGATATATGGACATTTGAAAATTGACAGCACTCCCGGGAAAGGCACAGACATCACCCTAAGTATTCCTATTTAACTATCCGTAACATTTCGTATTGCTGAAAAGGAGGGAAAACTATAATTTGCTAAATTATAATACTATCAATATATGAGCCCCATCCATATTGCCATTGCAGAAGACAATCCGATGGCGTTGAAATCTATAAAAAAGAAACTTGCGGGCTATCCTGAAATTTTTATTGAATTCTATGCTTCCAATGGAAGCGATGTTGTGGAACTCCTGGATGGTAGCAGGGTTGAACTAGTATTGATGGATATTGAAATGCCCGTAATGGATGGTATTCTGGCCACAAAAGAAATTCATACCCGGTTTCCACAGGTAAAGGTGATCATGCTTACCACCTTCGATGATGATGAGAAAATTTTTAATGCGATACTGGCAGGTGCCTCCGGTTACCTCCTTAAAGATGAAAGCGGAGAAAGCATCCGCAATTTTATAAATGAAACCATAAAAGGAGGAGCCGCCATGTCGGCTGGTGTTGCTCTTAAGGCTATCCAGTACATTAAGGCCAACATAAAAAAAGAAGAAGGCACTTCTGAAGACAATATTTTATCAGCCCGGGAAACTGAAATTCTCACTGAAATTAAGAATGGTCTTAGTTACAAAGAAATTGGGTATAAATTATTTATCAGTGAAGGAACCGTTCGTAAACACATTGAACATATTTATCAGAAACTTCAGGTAAACAATAAAGTAAGCGCCATAAATGTAGCCAAAGAAAAAAGGTGGCTCCCCTAATTCCCTACTCCACTCTCTCCTTTTTTTTGAAAGATTTTAAACCGGTGTAATATTTACCCAGGGAAGTATCTCATATTCCTGTGTTAATTTTAGAAGGATAATCTATTTCTAAAATGTGATCTTACTCAGCCAATTCATCATAATTCATATGCTTAAGAGCCCTGACGTTGGGTTATAAAAAAAGCTGCCTCAATTGCTTGAAGCAGCCCAAACCTGGATTGAGAACCAATTGCTAACCAGCTATCTTCCCACCACAATGGGTTTTGAAATTATCTGGCCATTGCTTAAATAAATCCGAACCAGATAAGCCCCGGCGGGAATGTTTTCAAGGGAATATGCGCTTTGATTTGGATATGTAATTAATAACTTCCCGGTAAGGTCAACCAATCGCACTTCCTTAATCCTGTTACTGGTTTCAATTTTGAAGAATGAGGTTGCGGGATTAGGGAATATGGATACCACATTCAACCCTTTGGAAAAGTTAATGGCTACAATTTGAGAATACTCAAAATTGCCATCTCTTTCAATTTGGCGTAACCGGTAGTAGTTAATCCCTGTAACCGGGTTGTTGTGGTACAACATATAATTTGCCTCGCCGCCATTATTGGCTATGGCATCACGTTCACCTATAGCCGAAAAATGGTTGCCATCTATACTATGTTCCACTATATACTTATCCATATTCAGTTCAGACGTAACCTCCCATTCAAGCTTCACCTTATTTCCTTCTGTACGGGCATTGAAACTGAGGAGTGTAACAGGCAATACGATATTGGTAAAATCAACCTTCACTACGGTTGTATGGCTCCAGTCATCCATTACCCGCACATACAGGTTATGGATCTGATTTGAGAATCCCGAAACCGTAACCGGAAATGTGAAATTTGAAATTTCCGTTTGTCCGGCAGGGAGTGAAACGGAATTGGCATTCCCAAAACCGGGATCCGTATCCCAAAACCATTCTAAGCGTACCAGATTGCCGGGAGTATGCGATAGTACGGATTCCCGATAGAATAACTGGGGAGTAGAATGGCTCCAATTTCCATTGATATCCTGAGTACGCACAAAAAGTCTATGCAAGCCTGTATTTAAGCTATTAATATTTCCATTAAAAGTAAAACTTATATCCTGGCCTGCAGTAACGGGAATATTTGTACCATTTCCAAAACCGGGATCGGTATCGAAGAAAAACTCTGCCTTTACAATATTGGGTAACGGATGGCTCAATACAGGTTCATAATAGAACATCTGCATAGTGGTATGGCTCCAGTCGCCATTGGCATCCCGAGTGCGAACAAAAAGGCGATGCAGCCCCTGTGTAAGGCCGGAGATACTTCGATTAAATGTAAAGGATATATCCTGTCCGGCAGTAACACCAACATTATTCGCATTTCCAAAGCCAGGGTCTGTATCAATAAAGTACTCAGCTTTTACAATATTCGGAAGGGGGTGGTTTAAAACTTTCTCATAATAGAACATTTGGGAAGTAGTGTGACTCCAGCGGCCATTGGCATCACGGGAACGAACAAAAAATCGGTGTATCCCCGGGGTGAGGTTGGAGATACTCTTACTGATTGGAATTGCAATATCCTGTCCGGGTGTCAGACTTGCTATATACCCATTTCCAAAACCGGGATCCGTATCAAAGAAAAATTCAGTCTGAGAAATATTGGGAAATGTATGATTTTGTACTTTTTCGAAATAGAACAATTGGTGGGTTGTCTGGCTCCATCGGCCATTGGCATCAAGGGTTCGAACTCCCATCCTGTGAAGCCCAGTGATTAAACTGGAAATACTACGGTTAAATGTAAAGGTTATATCCTGGCCGGCTGTAACGCCAACGTTATTGGCATTGCCAAATCCCGGGTCGATGTCAAAAAAGTATTCCGCTTTAACAATATTGGGTAAGGAATGGCTTTGCGCTTTTTCATAGTAGAACAACTGGTGGGTTGTTTGGCTCCATTGCCCATTGGCATCACGGGTACGGACTCCCATACGATGCAGGCCTGTGGTAAGTCCGGCAATACTTCGGTTAAACGTAAAGGTTATATCCTGGCCTGCAGTTACTCCTACATTATTGGCATTTCCAAAACCGGGGTCAGTATCAAAAAAGTATTCTGCTTTTACAATATTGGGGATGGCACGGTTTTGTACCATTTCTCTATAAAACAACCTAGCGGTGGTTAAGCCCCAGGCTCCCTTGTTTTCATCATAACTCCTTACAAAAAGAGTATGTATTCCCGTTCCAAGACCTCCTACCCCGGCGGTAAAGCTAAAGCTGGTATCGGTAGCTGGATAAACAAAGGGAAGAGGAGTCCCGTTTCCAAAACCTGGGTCAACGTCAAAAAAATATTCCGAATGTTTAACCTGACCTAAAGCAACGCTAAACATAAATATCGAAAAAACCTGAAGAATAATATGCTTCATGGTTATGTATTAATAAAGTGTGAATCAATGGGCTATCAAAGACAAAAACTGATTCTTCCCACTTCTCCAAAATGATGGAATTCACCCAGAAAAATATTATTACATTGGTTTACCATCTTTTCGGGAGATGCGGTTGGAAGAACCTCCTATTAATTACTCTTTGTGCTTATTGTTACATTGATGTTAGCGGCTCCCGGAGCAATGGGGTCGATGGTTAAGGAATACAAATTAGGAACGGTTGGCATTCCCGAAAGGACATAAGGAATTTGTCCGCCAAACATTCCCATATCCTCCCCATTCTTTCCGGCCCCCTGAGCCGCAGCACCAGCAAGTAATTTCCATTTCCCATCCGTTGAACCTGTACCAATAAATCCAGGGTTTGCATTGGTCAGGTTATTATAAATTGAATTGTTAGTTCCACCTGGGGTGATAAAAAATGAATTCGACATTCCCATATTAAATTCTACAACAGAATTATAAAAGGCGTTACCCCCAGTTGCATTTGAAAAATACTGAATATTATTTACTACATACATATTGTAAACACTGAGTGCACTTGGTCCATTTAAAATATTGTTTCTTATTAAGCCGCTAATGTTGCCCGCCAGGGAAATCATGGTATTGTTTGTCTGATTCGTGATAAAATTATTTGAACAAATAAAATTGGTCACAATTCCCGTGGTTGAACCCATGGTCAATATATTACTATAATACGCCGCCCCGGTAATATAATTTGAAGTAACCACCACAGAATCCAAATTTGCAGCGCCACCAGAACCAATTCCAATATAATTATATGCAGGAAGAACTATATAATTGCGAGCAACAACAATTCGGCTTACGCCCATATAAATACTGGCAGTAATTGTTAAGCCGGTAATGACTGAACCAGCACTACCAGCGTTCATCATTTCGATCCTCCCTACAGAAGCTCCATAATCTTTAACAACCTGAGTTTTAGGATTTTCATTCATGAAATAACCCGGGCCAATAATTACCAACCGCTTTGTCATAACCAGGTTCCCATAATTTGTATTAGATTGCTCAACATGTATGGTATCACCTGGCTGAACACTGGCATTATCATGCGCCTGTTGCAGGGTCCCGGTAAAATCAGCATTTATGGAAGGGGTTATATTTCCTCCATTACTATTATTAAGCCTCCAAATTTTAGCACTGGCAGAGAATGCCAAGCCTACAAACAAAGCACCGAATAGGGTTGAATAAATTAGCTTTTTCATTAGATGAGTTTTGGGTTAATATTTTAAAATCAAAACTACCCCACATGAAAAGATCCTGCAATACGCAAATTATCGTATAAGGTTGAAAGGAGAGAAATGGGTTTGGAAGTACGAGTTATGAGTTTGGAGTTACGAGTTACGAGTTTGGAGTTACGAGTTACGAGTTTGGAGTTACGAGTTTGGAGTTACGAGTTACGAGTTTGGAGTTACGAGTTTGGAGTTA
>CAZYKA010000007.1:65801-111078 GCA_964647915.1 uncultured Ferruginibacter sp.
AAAATGGCAACTCAATCTTATCAGGAGAAGTTATTTCATTTGAAAAATCATTTTCTAAAAAACTAATGACACCTTCAGGAAATCGTGAGATATTTTTAGTAGTATATCCCCAGGGTTGTAAATAACCGGCTAATACCTGGCCAAACATAGTTTCATCCCAAGGTGCAAACCGTGCTATTTCATTTTCTTTTTTACCGGCCATGGATTCAATGATTAACCCTGAACTATCTTGTGCAAATCGATACTTCAGGCTATGATCAAACAAATAATTAGCATATAGGAACCTGGCACACAATTCTTCAAATTGAACAGGATGTAATTCGGTGTCTCCAATTTTTTTTACAATCTGTTCCTGATTACGCCATACTATTCCATTATCCTGGAGGCAGGCCACAATGCCAAAACCATTTAAACCCAGGGAAAAATCTAAGTTTACAGGGTTATCTCTAAAATTGAAAACATCTTTTGAATATTTCAGCCGTACAATTCCATAACTCCAGGGCAGGGCGCCGATATAAGTAATGGGATTCAATATCGACTGAAGCATAAGGTGGAACAAACCATACCTTTCCTTTAATTTAGGAGACAATCCAAATTCTTTATTGAATTTCTTCTGAAATTGAATCTCGTTTTTTATATCGTTGTATAATATACCGTAAACAATTTTTCCCATCCAAAGAAATAACCGTTCAGACGAAATTTCTTTTGCTGCATTATATCCCTGGGTAAACGCAGTTTCAATTTCAATTTCCAATTCCTCAAAAGCCTTCTTCGCCAATTGGCAGCATGGGAGCCGAAGTTCTCCATACTTCACCACATTGAATTGGTCCATCATTTTAAACTTCTTTTCGTGAAGATCGAACCGGGTGAGAATCCATTCAGGAAAAACGGAAATATTTTCTTTATGTCCGGATAAATCCATTCCGGTTAAAAAACAAATATCAGGGGCTAGATTTATGTTATCGAAGGGATTGAAATACTGATTTTGCATATTAGCAAAATTACCATAAAGAATGTTCCAACCCAGGCAGGAAATAGCAGGCATTCTGCCATTGCCCTTTAAGACTTAAACCAAAAGGTTGCCATAAACACAAATATTGCAAATTAACCACGCAACCTTTGCGAGGCAGCTTCATATAATATTATCCCTGTGGCAACAGATACATTCAACGATTCAAAGCCACCGGGCATGGGAATACGGAATTTCTCATCGCAATAATTTAGTAATGCAGGATAAATCCCTTTCTCTTCTCCTCCCATAACTATAGCGGATGGAATGGAAAAATCGCATTGAGAAATTGAGGATTCAGCTTTCATTTCACTGGCAAATACGCGGATACCATTTAAATGCAATTCATCTACGGCCTTCATCAAACTATTTACCCGGCAAACAGATATCGCCTCCAAAGCTCCGGCAGAGGTGAGGATGGCATCTTCATTAAAAGCTCCCACTCCCTTTACTGGAATGACAATAGCATGTACACCAAAGGCCTTTGCACTACGGGCCATGGCGCCAATATTCCGGATATCTGTAATTCCATCCAACATTAGGATGAGGGGTATTTCTCCCTTTTCAACTACAAAAGATATTACATCCTGTAATTCCTGGAACTGTACTTTGGAAATCTGGGCAACACAACCATTATGATTGGAAACATTCAACCGGTTAATTTTTTCAACCGGAACCCGGCTAACCGGCACATTTTGTTCGTGTGCCAGTTTGCGAATATTTTCAATTTCTTCACCTTGGATGTTACTCTGAAGATATATCTTTTCAAGGGCTTTTCCTTCCCGCAAGGCCGTTAATACTGCATTCGATCCTATAACCAGGAGGTTTTTCCTGGGGCGATGGTGTTGAGGCTGCCGAAACTGCTTCATGATAAAATGGTTATTAAAATGAATTTCCCCAATAATTTTTAAAAATGGGATTCGGATGTTCTGGTTTCTTTTGAATTAATGGATACCAAAGGTATTCAAATAAAAAGCCCTCACGGAGAGGGCTAATTCGTTTAATTTACAGGAATTATTTTAAACCAAAAGCTTTCTTCACGTCTTTCACTGCATCCAGTTTTTCCCAGGTAAAGAGTTCCACTTTCTTCTTTATTTCCTTACCATCGGGGGATTTGAATGATTTTTCAATCACTTCATTTTTTCTTCCCATATGGCCATATGCTGCGGTTTCGCTATAAATAGGGTTACGCAATTTTAGCCTTTGTTCAATAAAATAGGGTCTCATATCGAAGCAAGGCATTTTCATGATTTTTGCAGCGATTTCTCCATCGGTCAACTTCACTTTGGCAGTACCGAACGTATTTACATTGATACTGGTGGGTTGGGCAACTCCAATGGCATAGGAAACCTGTACCAACACTTCGTCGCACAGACCGGCGGCAACCAGGTTCTTTGCGATATGGCGGGTGGCATAGGCAGCGGAGCGGTCGACCTTGCTGGGGTCCTTTCCGCTGAAAGCTCCACCTCCATGGGCGCCCTTTCCGCCATACGTATCCACAATAATTTTCCTTCCGGTTAGCCCCGTATCGCCATGAGGCCCCCCAATAACAAATTTGCCGGTAGGGTTAATATGGTACTTAATTTTATTATTGAAGAGGTGGGCGTATTTCGGATACTTTGCTTTTACTCTTGGAATCAGGACATTGATAATATCCTTTTTAATCTTTGCCAACATCGCTTCATCCGATTTAGAAAAATCGTCGTGCTGGGTGGATACCACAATAGCGTCTATGCGTACTGGTTTGTTATTATCGTCATACTCGAGGGTTACCTGGCTCTTGGCATCGGGACGCAGGTATTTGATCTGTTTGTTTTCGCGGCGGATAACGGCCAGTTCCTCTAACAGTTTATGGGCCAGATTCAGCGCGAGGGGCATATAATCTTCTGTTTCATTGGTGGCATATCCAAACATCATTCCCTGATCGCCGGCACCCTGTTCTTCCTTTTTCTTACGATCTACCCCCTGGTTGATGTCTCCAGATTGTTCATGAATGGCAGAGAACACTCCACAGGAATGCGCCTCAAACATATATTCACTTTTAGTATATCCGATTTTACGGATCACACCGCGTGCAATTTCCTGAACATCCAGATAAGCCTTACTCTTTACCTCTCCGGCAAGAACAACCTGCCCGGTGGTAACCAGGGTTTCGCAGGCAACTTTACTGGAAGGATCGAAAGCAAGAAAATTATCAATTAAAGCATCACTAATCTGATCGGCAACCTTATCGGGATGGCCTTCACTCACAGACTCTGAAGTAAACAAATATGGCATTGGGTCAATAATTTTTGAGGTGCAAATATACGGGTGAAAGGGCTGCTTACAAAAGTGGATTTAAAGCGCTTTATTAACTACCTGTGCATATCCACTATTTTAACTGAGAGTAAACAATGCGTACCCGCATTCGATATTGCGGATTGCTTCCATCTCCTACCCTTACCCTTCCATAGGCAACCCGGTTCGAATAAATAATATAGCCCTGGGAATATTGCGGGTATTTGAAACTGAATGCCGGGAACAGGCGGAAACTATAATTATACCCATTGTTCTTTACCAACTGCTGCACATAGCGACTCAGGTTGATATTGTAATAGGTAATGGTTTCTCCCGAAGGGCCAATTTTCTTCCTGGCAAAGCCTCCAAAATAACTAAAATCAACCCCGGCAGCTGGAAACAAAGACCCGTTTTTAAAATCCGGATCGTAATAAGAAGATGGGTTAAGATCCGAATAAATAGGTTTATACCGAACCGGTGTGGAATTCACCGAATCCTTTAAATCGAGATAAAGGTAAACAGGCGGCTTCATGGTCGCATCGCTTGGGTCGGGAATTGACTCAATAATCAGTTCTGCCCGGTGGATGATCCGGTTAGAATAGCCCGCTAAGCCAGGTACACTCAGGTTTGCATAAGTACCGGGTTGAGCCTGGAGGTACAATTCGCCGGCAGCCGGTGTGGCGGAAGGAGTTCCTGCCCGGTTATGGTTAATATAGTTACCAGTGGCCGACCTAGCCAGGTTAACTGCCGGATTTGCTTCAGTAACGAGGTAAAAAGAAGTGTAAACCGAATCCAGTTTTGCTCCGTTCTTCCGGCGATAATGTATTTCCAGTTTAGTATTTGTATCGGCTACATTCAAATAAATCAAACCATTCCCTGTTCCGGGTAGGGCAGAAATAGCGAGGCCTGTGAATTGACGGCGGAAAATAGAATCATTATAAAAGGCATGGTTACCGGCACCGGTTAAAACACTGTCGCTTTCAAAGAGTCGGGCAGCAAAGCTGGCGCTATCCAATTTGATCCGGATCTGATAATTAACAGAATCGCGCCGGTTTGAATATTTTACATAATTGGGAAGCGTCCTTACATCCACCGATGTAACCGGAGATAACTGCGAACCTATCAACGGCTGAAAAATAGTGGGCCAGGTGGTATTGATAGAATCCCGAAAGCGGGTATCTGTAATTTCATTTACCAGCAATTGCTGGGGAATGCTGCTATCCCCATAAAACCCGGTATATTTCAGGCACAGCACCACAGAATCGAGGCAACCGGCAAAAAGAGAATCTTTTTTTGGAAAGCCATAGGGAAACTGGCTGGGTTTTAATTGTAAAAAAACTTTCGACTCGGTGGAACCAAAGAGAGGGTCATTGCTGATGTTCCCAACTACATGGTCGGCATTGATGTTAACTACGGTAGTATCCGTATAATCAGCCTGTGAAGCCACAACATTCAGCGTATCGGCAAATGTATTTACATTATCCACTGCCGGAATCAAATCGCTACCCAGGGTAGTCGTGTCGAGTTTTGTACAACTGAAGATTAATCCTGAAAGGCCCGCAATAAGAAAGAAAGCAAGGGCAGAATATTTACGCACGCGTGTAATTAATTGAAGGATAAACTATTGAGCAAGGTCGCCATATAATTGCAAATAGTCTGTTAAATCACCCTCCGGATTAAATTTCAAAATGGGTTTTCCTTTCACTTTCGAAAATTCATCCGCCAGTTTCTTATCCGGGTTACCGGCACCAAAACTAATGGCATCTGCAAAGCTGGCTCCTCCCCGGAACATGGCAATATTCGTGGTATCTTTAAATGGCTCTATCTCCTTCTTCCCCACATTATCGTTAATAGCCAGTATCCTTAAAAAATCTGCCCCCAGTTTATCGCTAAAGGTTGTTTCTCCAATCGTATAAACAACCTTACTGTTGCTGAAAACCGGCTCTCTTTTATAGGCTGATTTAATGTACATAGGAATAAGCCCGGTCATCCAACCGCTGCAATGAATAATATCGGGAGGCCAGCCAAATTTCTTTACCGTTTCCAATGCTCCTTTGCAAAACAATACGGCACGCAATCCATTATCTTCAAAAAATTCATCGTGTTCATCTACAAATACCGACTTCCGTTTAAAAAAATCTTCATTATCCAAAAAATAAACCTGTAACCGTGCATTGGGCAGGGAAGCTACTTTAATGATCAGCGGATAATCGTCGTGGTTAATGGTTACATTAATCCCGGAGAGCCGAACCACCTCGTGCAAGCGGTGTCTGCGTTCATTAATCACCCCAAAGCGCGGCATGATGCAGCGAACTTCCATGTTGTTTTCGTTCGACAAAACAGCTAGTTTATTTACAGTTTCGGCGAATTCCGTCATCTCTAAATAAGGAGACATTTCGTTAGCTATAAATAAAATTCTTTTCTTTGTTGACATTTAAGAAAATATTGATTTAGTAGGCCTGGATTTATTAAATGGTGTGCAAAGTTAAGCTTTTTTAGCCAAACCCCGTACAGGATAGCTTTCTGAAGGGGCAAAAAACAGGATTATGATTATTTGTAAACTGGCAGATAAAACACAAAGGATTATAAAAGAAAGCACAAAAGACAGTCGGAAATCGGGCTTTATTCCTACTATGGGGGCTCTCCACGACGGCCATATTTCATTGATCCAAAAATCGATACAGGCAGGTAATTTTACTTCCTGCAGCATTTTTGTAAACCCCACACAGTTTAACAATCCGGCGGATTTTGCAAAATATCCTTCCACCCTTTCCAGCGATATCGACAGATTGGAAGAAGCGGGGTGCGACTTACTGTTCCTTCCTACACAAACTGAAATATACCCGCCTGATTTTAAACCACCCCACTATAAATTGGGCTACCTCGAATCCGTTTTTGAAGGCAAATACCGGCCCGGGCATTTCCAGGGCGTATGCATGGTAGTTGACAGACTATTAAAAATAATGCAACCCACCCTACTATATCTGGGGCAGAAGGATTATCAGCAATGCATGGTAATTTCGAAATTGGTATCCAACCTGGGCATAAAAACCGAAATAGCCATATGCCCTACCCTAAGGGAAAACAGCGGACTCGCCATGAGCAGCCGGAATATGCGACTAACGGCCGATCAAAAAACAAAGGCCCCACTGATTTCAGCTGAATTATTAAGATTAAAAAAAAATATCCGGGAAGGAAACGTCGATTCAATATTGGAAGAAAGTATAAAAACCCTGGATAAAGCAGGTTTTAAGGTTGATTATTTTTCAGTGGCAGAAGCCGACAACCTCCTGCCGGTTACTAACTGGAACGGACAATCGAAAATTGTGGGGTTAGCAGCAGCATCCCTGGGTGAAATACGCCTCATTGATAATATGTTACTTAACTAAATTCTCGCAAAAAAGAACCTAACTTTCCAGCCAGATGAACAAGAAACTTGTTTCTGTTTTACAATACCTGCTGGTATTTGGGTTGGGAATCTTCCTCATTTGGTGGCAATTGCGTTCCCTGAATACAGAACAAAAAGCTGCCTTCGCTTCTTCGTTGGAAGATGCCAATTTCTGGCTGGTAATCCCAATCGTTTTTATGGCATTGGCCAGCCACCTGAGCCGTGCCCTACGCTGGAAATTATTGATGGAGCCTTTGGGATTCCATCCAAAAACCTCAAACACTTTCTTCACCATCCTGATTGGCTACCTGGCCAATACCGCCATACCCAGGTTAGGAGAAGTATTAAAATGCACTTTCCTGGCACGGTACGAGAAACTCCCTATTGATAAACTGGTTGGAACCATGGTAGTGGAAAGAGTGTTTGATATGGTTTGTTATTTCCTGTTTATCCTTATTACGGTTGCCATGCAGGTAGAGGTTGTTGGAGATTTTATTTGGCAAATGGTAAAACCCGTTTTTTCCGGATCTGGAAGCAGCGTATTCTTAAAATTGGGGATTGTATCTCTGCTTCTTATTTTGATTTATGCTTTTCTACGTTTTCTTTTCCGCACTTTCCCGCACAACCGGATAGTGAAAAAATTACAATTATTTTACAGCCACCTGTGGGAAGGATTGATTTCTATAAAAAACCTAAAACGCCGGCGGAGTTTTATTTTACATACGCTATTTATTTGGGCTATGTACCTGCTTCAGATTTATTTAGGATTTTTTGCCATGGAAGGCACTTCCAACCTTGGAATCAGGGCTGCCTTTTCGGTACTTACCCTGGTTACCCTGGCCATGATCCTTACCCCGGGCGGAATTGGTTCCTTCCCGGTTTTTGTAGCAAAAACCCTCGGTATTTATGCCATTGCTTCCCCCGTTGGTATCGCATTCGGATGGCTGATGTGGGGAATTACCACCGGGATCATCCTGGTATTTGGAAGCCTCTGCCTATTTCTGATTCCAATAATTAATAAACCGCCAAAACATGAAAGCGTTATCGAACATTCCGGCCAAAATATACACCCTGGAGGGGCTGCAAAGGAAAATTAACCAACTCCGCCTGCTGGGGAAAAAAATTGGCTTCACTAATGGTGTTTTCGACATTTTGCATGAAGGGCATTTGGCCTCCCTCTCTGAAGCGGCTGGCATGGCCGATTTCCTGATTGTGGCCGTAAATGCAGATACATCAGTGAAACGGCTAAAAGGGGAAACGAGGCCCATCCAAAATGAACAATCCAGGGCGCTACTTTTGGCTTCTTTGCTCCTGGTAGATGCGGTAATTATTTTTGAGGATGATACCCCTGGCCAAATCATTAAAACAATCCTGCCCGATGTTTTGGTAAAAGGTGGGGATTATACCGTTGACCAGATTGCCGGTGCAAAAGAAGTGTTGGCTAATGGCGGACAGGTGCATTTAGCCAGGATTATACCTGGTATTTCCACCACCGGCATCATTGCCAGAATGAAAGAATTGAAAGGGGGCTAATTTTTTTCCGGAAAAGCCGGGATAATAAGTTTAGGGCTTCATAATTCCTCAAAACAGGATGCAGAAAGTAAAAAAAATAGCGCGGGATATTAGCTGGCTTTCCTTCAATGAAAGAGTCCTTCAGGAAGCAGCAGATAAAACGGTTCCAATAAAGGAACGAATTAAGTTCCTTGGTATTTTTTCGAATAATCTCGACGAATTTTTCAGGGTTAGGGTGGCTGCGTTGAAACGAATGATTGAACTGGGGAATAAAGCCCGGATGCACCTGGAGCAAAATCCCCAATCCATCCTGGATCAAATCCAGGAAATTCTGTTTGATCAACAGGAAAAGTTTGATTCTACCTGGAATGAAATCATTCACGATTTAAAGGAGGAAAAGATATATATCATCAACGAAAATGAACTGAATAATGCGCAACAAAAATTTGTTCTCGATTATTTTAACGAACAGGTTCGTAGCAATATCGTTCCCCTGATGATTGAAAGCATCGAGCGATTTCCTGATTTAAATGATAAATCCATTTATCTCGCCTGCCGGTTATCGAAATCCGACCAGCGCATTCCACAACGTTTCGCCCTGGTTTCCATTCCTGTACGAAGGCTATCCCGATTTGTTATTCTTCCTTCGGGCTCGGGTGATACACAAATTATTTTACTGGAAGACATAGTAAGATATTGCCTTCCTCATATATTCTCCTTTTTTGGGTACGATCAATTTTCAGCACACGCTATAAAACTTACCCGGGATGCTGAAATCGATATCGATAACGACGTTTCAACCAGCATCATTCAAAAAATTGAAAAGGGATTAAAAAACAGGAAAAAGGGAAAACCGGTTCGGTTGGTTTTTGATAAGGAAATAGACCCGGCCCTCCTCCATTATCTGGCAAAAAGGCTCGGGATTTCGGCAAAAGATAACCTCGTTGCGGGAGGCAGGATCCACAACTTCAAAGATTTTATGGAATTTCCCACCCAGGTATTTAATAGTTCCGGATTCAGGAAAAAGCCCTTCCCTCACCCAGCCCTGAAAAACGCCAGCAGTGTAACCGCCGTTTTAATGGAGAAAGATGTAATGCTCCATTTCCCATACCATAGTTTCGATAGCATTATCGACCTTCTTCGTGAAGCAGCCATCGATCCGGATGTAATAAGCATCAAAGTTTCCTGTTACCGGCTGGCTCCCCGCTCCAAGGTAATAAATGCCCTCACCAATGCCGTACGAAACGGGAAGCAGGTAACGGTAATGCTTGAACTAAAAGCAAGGTTTGATGAAGAAGCCAACCTCGACTGGAAATTGGAACTGGAGGAGGCTGGGGCTAAAGTGCTAATTGGGGTTCCCGAGCTTAAAGTTCATGCCAAACTCTGCCTCATAAAGAAGAAAACAGGAAACACAACCACCCACTTTGGATTTGTCAGCACAGGCAACCTCAACGAAAAGACCGCCATGCTGTATGGGGATCATTGCCTTTTAACATCCAACCGGAACATCATGGCAGATATTAGCCGCACCTTCATTTATCTGGAAAATCCCAGGGAACGGCTGCCGGTTTTAGAGGCCTGCAAAACGTTGATTCTCTCTCCCACGGGTATGCGCAAGGCCCTGGTGGGCCTCATCAACCGGGAAATAAAAAATGTCCGAAAAAAAAGAAAAGCCGGCATTACTTTAAAATTAAATTCCCTAAGCGATAGTCTGCTGATTGAAAAATTATACGATGCTGCAAAGGCTGGTGTAGAAGTAAAGCTTATCATCCGGGGGATTTGCTGCCTGCTTACCGAAAACAAGAAATTTAAGATTCCAATCAAAGCCATCAGCATTGTAGATGAATACCTGGAACATGCGCGGGTCATGGTTTTTCAAAACGCAGGAGATGAAAAAGTGTTTATTTCCTCTGCCGATTGGATGCTCCGTAATATTGATCACCGGTTGGAAGCCGCCTGCCCCATCCCGGGAAACGAAATGAAAAAAGAATTGATGGCATTGCTGGATATCCAATTGCAGGATAATGTAAAAGCCCGTATCCTCGATAATAAACAATCCAATAAATATGTTCCAAACGATAATTTATACAGCGTCCGGTCGCAGGTTGAAATTTACAATTTCCTATTTGGGATAGATCCCCAAAATCGAAACAACCCTTTATATGTAACCGAGGATACCATTCCGCCAACCTCAACCTAAAAAAATGATACTCGCCGCCATCGATATAGGAAGTAATGCTGCCCGATTGCTCATTTCGGAAGTAACCAGCAACGAAGAAGGTAAAACATATTTCAATAAACTCAACTTAATAAGAGTGCCATTGCGGCTGGGCTTCGATGTATTTGAAACCCGGCGGATCTCGGAAGAAAAGCAACTCATGTTTTTAAAAACCATTCAGGCTTTCCGGCTGTTGATGGAAGCCTACCAGGTAGATGCTGTAAAAGCCTGCGCCACCAGTGCCATGCGCGATGCCGAAAACGGAATGGAAATCATGGAAAGGATTCAAAAAGAAACCGGGGTTCAAATAAATATAATTAGTGGCGATATGGAAGCGGGGCTTGTTTATGAAACCCACGCCGCCGAAAACCTGGATAAAGACCACAACTACCTATATATTGATGTGGGAGGCGGAAGTACCGAAATCTTATTTTTCTCGAAGGGGAAGATGCAGGACAAAATATCCTTCAACATTGGCACCATCCGGCTTCTGAAAAATAAAGTAATGGAATCGGATTGGGAGACCCTTAAAGATTCCGTAAAGGCAATCACCAAAGGAAGCAAAGACATTCACGCCATTGGAAGTGGCGGTAATATCAATAAAATTTTTTCGCTTAGTAAAAAGAAAGAAGGAAAGCCCCTGCATATCGATTTGCTGAGAGATTATTACCGCGAATTTGAATCCACATCCCTTCCGGAAAGAATAATTAAATATAACCTCCGTGCCGATAGGGCCGATGTAATTGTACCTGCACTCTCCATTTACATTAATGTGATGCGATGGGCCGGAGCAGAAGAAATCTTTATCCCCAAAATAGGACTCGCAGATGGACTCATCAGGCATTTATGGGAAGAAATTAATTTAAAAAAGGCATAATATTTATTCCACTTCGCCTTTCATTAACCTATCCGCAGGAAGAAATAGTTTCGGGGTGCACCCAATTATGCCAGGCCCAATACGCATCAATTATTCTTTATTCCTTTTTCTCTATCCTCTTTACCTTTGCAAAAAATTGGAATCATGAAGGATGCCATTGAAGCATTGGTTGAAAGTAATTCGAATGAAAAATTAAAACAGATAGGAAAAAGGGTACTCAACCACAACCGGATCAGTGATGAAGAGTGTGTTTACCTTTTTGAGCATGGGAGCCTTTCCTTTGTAGGTTTCCTGGCCAATTTTATTCGTGAAAATCTTCATGGAAACAAAACTTATTTCAACCGCAACTTCCATATAGAACCTACCAACGTATGTGTATTCAGTTGTAAATTTTGCTCCTATTCGCGCCTGTATGCAAACCGCGAAGAAGGCTGGGAACTGAGTATTGATGACATGGTGGATATTGTAAAAAAATACGATGGCAAACCGGTTACCGAAGTGCATATTGTAGGAGGCGTACATCCCAAAATGAACCTGGCTTATTTTGTTGAACTGATCCAAAAAATAAAAGTGCACAGGCCATCGCTTCATATTAAGGCATTTACGGCAGTGGAGCTGGATTATATGTTCCGAAAAGCCAGGCTGAGTATTGAAGAAGGAATGAAAACCTTAAAAGAAGCAGGGTTACAATCCTTACCGGGGGGTGGAGCCGAAATTTTTCATCCCGATATCCGGAAACAAATTTGCGATGATAAAGTGGATGCCGAAGGATGGATCAGGATTCATGAAACAGCGCACAACCTGGGCATCCATAGCAATGCCACCATGTTGTACGGGCATATTGAATCCTATACGCACCGGGTAGATCACATGAGCCGGCTGCGTACGCTGCAAGATAAGACCGGAGGGTTCAACACCTTCATTCCCCTGAAATTCAGAAATTCCAATAACGAAATGAGCCATGTGACTGAATCGTCCATCATAGAAGATATGCGCCTTTATGCTATTGCAAGGATCTATTTAGATAATTTCCCGCACCTTAAAGCCTACTGGCCCATGCTGGGCCGGCAGAATGCCCAACTCTCCCTGGCCTTTGGCGTAAACGACCTCGATGGTACTATTGATGATACCACCAAGATTTACAGCATGGCAGGATCGGAAGAAACAAGACCTACCATGAATACAGAAGAATTGGTGACCCTTATACGCCAGGCAGGCCGCCAACCCATCGAGCGGGATACCCTTTATAACGAAATACAGGATTACAGCCATGTTACCCACTTCACCGATGTGGTGAACCTGAATTAGTTTAATAACTGTTATGGATAGGGGCTGTAATCCATGAATCCATATTTTGCCACGGTACCGGCTGTCCGCTTTACCCGCCCGTAATTTTGGCAACTCCTGTCTAAAAATAGAATGGCGGGTGCCGCTTCCATCCGGCAGCCCTTCTTCAGAAGAATATAACCCAGCCTATTTGGAGGATATTTTTGTTTGGAACAAATGGGGAAATTTTAAAATGGGGTTTACATTTTTCAAAAAATAGGGCATTTTGCTGCCCCCACCCCGGGGGTAAAAATATAAGTAGGAAAAATTTGAACAAAATATTTTCGCTAAAGAAACTTCAGTTTAGCTCATTAATTATTTTGTTTGATTTTAAAGAAAGGAGCGTAAGCCACGAATGCACGAATGAATGTTCAATTGCACGAAT
This sequence comes from uncultured Ferruginibacter sp., assembly GCA_964647915.1. GTDB lineage: Bacteria > Bacteroidota > Bacteroidia > Chitinophagales > Chitinophagaceae > Ferruginibacter. The sequence goes on from CAZYKA010000007.1 coordinate 78,794, forward strand.
GAAATGAAATATGTCCCCAATGCACGAATACATTTGGCTCATTTTTGGGGAGATACAACGATAAAATAATAAAAAGTTTAGGACATTTTGCTGCCCCCGCCCCGGGGGTAAAAATAGTGGCAGATAAAAATCAAAAAAAGGAAAACGGCTAAACCATATTTAGTCGCCCTACGAATTTATTTACCAAGGAATCTCCTCTCATTATTTAACGGAGAATAGCACCCCCCCGGCATTCGTATTCCGAAGGATCTTCGGTGTTGGATAGAACAGCCTGAGATAATATAGAATGAGATTTTTAAATGTTCCATGTATCAACTAATCCAAATTGAAATGTTGATAAAAAAATATGGAATAAAGCGGCAATTAAAAGATGGGGTAGATTGAATTGCAGAAGAAAGCAGCCCTTGAAGTCTTACTTTATTTAATGCTGAAAAAGAATATGCGGCTCGATAGTTGCATAATGCCTGTCGTACCCACCAGGAAGGAAAGTGGCACTTACAGTACAGTGAGAGGAAAACTATTTTAATAATTCCTCTCCTTAACAAAGCACAGGAAATACAGTGTACAACTGAAAGCGGAACAGAAACTGGGTTTTGAGCTTATAGCCCATAAAGGAATTAATTTAATATGCCAGAATTAACTCTCAATATTTACGGTTATAATTCCATAAAAAAGGGCCCCCAAAAATGGAAGCCCTTTAAAAGTTGAATTTAATTAGTCTTAGAAATTAGATACGCTGATTTCAACCCGGCGGTTCTTAGCGCGACCGGCGGCTGTTTTGTTATCAGCAATCGGTTTGGAATCGCCATAACCGGCAGATTTGATCCTCGAATCCGGAATTCCCTTACCTACCAGATAATCCATCACGGCCTTCGCACGGTTTTCGGAAAGGGTTTGGTTCTTTTCCTTATTTCCCTGCGAGTCGGTATGACCATCAATCTGGAGGCGGAGCAGGTCGTCTTCTTTCATCAGCTTTACTACTTCGTCTAAAGATTTGAACGACTTTGGAAGGAGTTTAAAACTACCGGAAGCAAAGAAAACATTCTTGGCTGCGTAGTTCACTTTTTGGATCACTTCCTTAGATATTTCGGGGCATCCCTGGTTGCTGGCCGGACCCGGGCGGTTGGGGCATTTATCTTCTTCGTCGTTAACACCATCGCCATCGGTATCCGGTACCGGGCATCCCTGGTAACGGGCTACTCCTTTTACATTCGGGCATTTGTCTTCTTCATCGTTAATTCCATCTCCATCGGTATCGGGAATTGGGCAACCCTGATATTTGGCAACACCAGCAACATCCGGGCATTTATCATCGGCATCTGCAATGCCATCACCGTCTTTATCGGGGCAGCCTTGCAGGGACTTCAATCCGGGGACGTCCGGGCATTTATCATCTACATCATTCACGCCATCGCCATCACGATCTAACACTGGCGGAGGAGGAGGAGGAGGAACCACTTTCGGTTTTTCAGGACCAAAGTTTTGGGCTACTCCAACGGAATACATCAGGTTATCTTTCAGGTATTTCTCGGTTAAAGTCCAGCGGTATTGTGCCTGTACCAGCAGGTAGGTAACACTATTGAAGTTCACCTGCACTCCTACACCTGTAGGAACATAGGCAGCAAACTTACCGGTATAATAACCACCCCCGATACCTACTGAAAGGAAGGGGTTAAAAAAGTTATTATCCTTTAATGCCTTAGCTACAATGGATGGTTCGAGTTCAATACCGAATTCGGTTTTGGTGGTGGCCACGTTACGGTCTTCGGCTGAATAATTATGAACGATTCCATTCAGACGGACAGTGAAATCAATCTTAGAGCTAAGCCCTTTCCAATAACTCAAACCCAGGCCATAATCTAAGTCCTTGATTTTAGCAGTTTTTCTTGTACTGCTGGTATTCCGCCATACCTGTGGAGTAAGGAAATCGAGTCCATTGAAGTGGATACCAAATAATTCTCCCTTTTTTTCAGGAGCTGATTTCAGGTCCGACTGTGCATAAAGGCCGGATGCCATCAATACACCGAATAATAACAACCCGAATTTTAGTTTCATAAACACAAAGTTTTAATGTTAAAAGTAACCTGCAAGGCAGTAGATAAGCTTATCAGGTTCAATTTGAAGCAAATGTACTATCTAAAAATAAACTAATTGTTGAAATTTTAACAGAAAAATATCAATTTAGGATTTGAAGAGCCCTAAAAAATAAGTATGACTGGTTGTAATTGGGAAAACAATAGGTTGAAAAGCAGGAAGCCAGTATATTTGCGCCTTGTAAAAAATTCCAGCGGTCCGGTAGCTCAGCTGGATAGAGCATCAGCCTTCTAAGCTGAGGGTCATTGGTTCGAATCCAATCCGGATCACATTTTCCTATTCCCCCTTTTCTACCCGATTTTCTTCCCGGCTACTGGTTGAGATACTTTGATAGATTGCTATTCAATTAAAACAAGGCTTTCAACCCCGTTACGGCAATTTGGAGCCCCACACAAAAAATTAAGAATGCAGAAATCCGGTTTAGTACTTTCTTCCCATTATCCCCCAACCGGTGCATCATCCGGCGGGTATTGCTGTAAAAAATAAAAATCAAAATACACATTACCAGGATTGCCAGTACAATGGCCAGGGTATTAACGAGGTAATACGACCAATGGGCATCTGCACTATGTGCGCTAAGCGTAAATAATACCGAAATAGTGCCGGCGCCGGTAGTAACGGGAAAGGTTAAAGGATAAAATAATTTATCTGAAATCCGGGTTTCGGGCCCTGGTTCCCCTTCCCCCTCCTGCGGATGGGTGGCATATTCATCCTTGTTTTCAGTCAGGGAATCCCATCCCATCTTACAAATCATGATTCCCCCGGCAAGCTGTATTACCGGGATGGAAATTCCAAATAGTTCCAGTATCCAATGGCCGGCAAATAATGAAACTATGCATAGGAGGAATGCATACATCGTGATTTTCTTTACTGCCGCTTTCTTTTCTGTTTCTGAAAGTTGCGACAAATAGGGATTTACAATAAATGCCGAGCCAATCGGATTAACAACCGGGAACAGGGCTATAATTCCAAAAAATAGCAATTGAACAAAGGATTGAAAATGCGCAGTCATGATTATAAAAATATCCCTTCCTAAAATCAGTTTAAAAAAAATGCAGGTTTCAAAACAAAGATATTAGGAAATTAAAATACATCCCGTTTGGTTGAAGTCTAAAAATCATCCGATGAATAAAATCCGGTTATGGTTAAATCAACTTATCCCAGCATCCTGCCTGCCAAACAAGGTAAGGTTAAGCATACCTCCTTCTCACCCCCCCTTCAAATCCTCCTTCCGGTGAGCCAAATACCAGGGCATTCCATGGATAGAAAATTACTTTCACTTTTTATAACTGGCATTCGATTAAATACTTCCTCTTTTGGGAACTCCCCGGCTAAATTCAAAGGTTCCATCAAAAAGAAACCCATCAATTGCCTGAAAAATTTGAACAGCGATTTTCTATTTTATGATTAAAATCATAAAGAAATAAATTGAATCTTACCTTTGACAATATCGGTTCCAAAATAATTATGGGTTACCTTTAGCGCAGCGTGAAGGTTTTCCCTTCTTAAGTCTTTGAGGTTCAGAAAGTAATTTTTTACCTTTTTCATTTTTTACAAGATGAACGAATACAAATTTATTTTACTTATTTTTTTGGATGCAGCCATTCTTATCGGGCTGCTTGGGTACTACATTTATAAATCGAGTTTAAACCCGGAAGGAGACAAATCCATCAAGAACCCGCTTCGGAAAAGGTTTTTCTTTTTGATTATGTTGTCGGCCGTACTGCTAATTTTACTGGCCATTACGATTCCCAAATCGCCCTATTTCCTATTTTCGGATAAGCCGCCATCTAAACTGGTTTTTGTGGATGCGAAGCAATTTAATTTCATCATGTCGTACCAGGCTATCAACCCAAAGAACCCCAGCGCAGGGGAGACCATTGAATTGCCGGTTGATCAGCCGGTGGAATTCCGGGTTACCAGCCTGGATGTAAATCATGGCTTTGGAATATACAATTCGCGGGCCGAACTGGTGGCCCAAACCCAGGCGATGCCCGGGTATGTAAACCGGCTTCGCTGGGAATTTAAAGAACCGGGAACCTATAAAATTCTATGTCTCGAATATTGTGGCCTCGGCCACCCGGTTATGAGTTCATCATTCATTGTTAAATGACCGTTACTATGGCATCTTTATCGCTTAAAAAAGTTTCTTCCGCCTGGATCATTACCATACTTACGCTGTTTATTTGTGCAATCGTATTTGGTATCCTGATGCGGTTAAACCAGGGGAACGATATTAAACTTTCTCCCAATGGGTTTTATACCCTTATGACTACGCACGGCCTCACTATGATAGGCATTTGGACGGTAGCAGGAATGGTTGGTATTCAATACCTGCTTTCGAGGTACACAACCGTTTCAACCAAATTAAATGTATTTGCCCTTGTACTTACCATTATTGGGGTAATCATGCTTTGGACCAGCACTTTTGTGGGGAATTTCCATACCGGTTGGACCTTCCTTTACCCATTTCCGTTTTATGTAGCCTGGGCCAAATGGGCCACTCCCCTGTTTTTATGGAGCCTGGCAGTTTTAGGAATTGGCTGGTTTGTTTGGTCGGTAGGCATCATGGTTGAAATCCTGAAAAAGTATTCTTTAAAACAGGCCTTTGCCTGGCAGCATTTATCTAAAAAGGATCCTGAAATAACCACTCCGCCTTTCATCCTTATTGCTACTGTATCGTTGGTGGGTATTATCCTTTGCCTGATAACAGCGGTTATACTGCTCATATTATTTTTTGCGGAATACTACTCCAACGGTACGTTTAAAAACGATCCGCTGCTAATGAAAAACCTGACTTATTTCTTTGGTCATACCCTGGCAAACGAAGCGTTGTACTTAGGGGTTGCGCTGTTGTATGAATTGTTACCCGAAGTAAGTGGAAGGCCTAAATTTAAAATGACCTGGTACATTGCCCTTGCCTGGAACTTTACCATGATATTTGTGCTAACTGCATTCTTCCATCACATGTACATGGATTTTGTTCAACCCCTGGGCTTTCAAATGGTAGGGCAGTTAGCATCCTATTTTGCCAGCATCCCCGCTGCAGCCGTTTCTGCCCTCAGTGTAATCTTTCTGGTTTATGGCAACAAAATAAAATGGTCGTTAACGAATATCCTGTTTTTTATCGGAGTCATCGGATGGATGATTGGAGGAATTGGTGCAGTAATTGACGCTACCATTTCAAATAACATTGTATTGCATAACACCCTATGGGTTCCTGCCCACTTTCATACCTACAATGCGATGGGTAACGTACTTTTTTGCCTCGCTTTCTTTTGGTGGGTGGCCAACGAATTTGCCGGAAGCCAGGAAACCACCAAATCACATAAAATAACCATTGGCCTAATGCTGATAGGAGGTTTTGGATTTGTGCTGATGTTTTATATTGCCGGTGCTGCATCCGTTCCAAGAAGGTTCGCCTTTTATCCAAATGAACTTCAAATTGGTATGACTACAGCCACCTGGGCAGCCTTCTTCGCTACCATCTATTTGATTGCCATGCTGGCCATCTTTTGGGAAATTGTACGAAAATGTATAAGGGTATTCTATTCTTCATAATTGCCTGCCTTGGGTTTACAGATGCAATTTCCGACCCGGGTACCGGTTATAATCTCTCCGAAGAAAAGGGACTTTATGCAAAAATTGCAGATGTTCCTTTAAATACCGGTTCGGGAAATATCCGCCTGCCAGAACTGTATCAACAAACTCCGGTAATGCTGGCGTTTATCTTTACTCGTTGCACGGGAATTTGCAATCCCTTTCTTTTGCAGCTAAAAGACAATTTGGAATCCCTCCAAAGTAAAGAAAAATTTAAAGTGGTGGTGGTAAGCTTCGATCCCACCGATAGCCTTTCCGATTTAAATAAAATCGCATTCCGTTTCGGATTACAAAATAACGACCAATGGATTTTTGCCACCACCCCTCAAATTTCAAAACTGATTAACTCTGCAGGTTTCTACCCGGTTTGGGACAGCAGCAGGCAACAGTTCGATCATGATGCCTTGCTGGTGGGTATCGATAAAGAAGGCTTAATCACCAAAAAATTAATAGGATTAAGAGACGCCAAATCCCTGCAATGGATGATCCGTTCAATCGGGGATGAATTTATGTTGTCTTATCCTCTGCCGAGGGAGAATATGCTGTTCTCCTGCTTTTCCTACGACCCCATTACAGGGAAAAAATCTCCTTCCTATGGGTTGCTTTTTCTCATCCTGCCTGCCATCCTCACCATCCTGCTTTTGGTTTGGTTGGCCTACCAAAGTCCCAAATGGCGTTTAAAGGCCGAAAAGGAATTCTCTGCACCTCACTCCTAATCCCCCCTCGCAATACATTTTCATCGCTTCGGAGCAGGCAAAAATGAATTATTTACGCATGCTTGACAGGCAATAATTATTCTGCTCTACAGCTTTTACTTATTGTTATATTATCTTTGTGGCCGTGCGTCTTTTTACTTTTATAATGAGTTTTTGGTTACTCCTTGTTGCCAGTATGCCCTGTGCTGATACCCGGGAATGCAACAAATCCTTCCCTGTTCAAATTTCTGCAACCAGTCATCCTGAGCAACATAACCACCAAACAGAACATTGTTCTCCATTCTGTATTTGTGCCTGCTGCGCCACCTCCGTTTTTTTTACTACAACACCGGTTACTTTAACTCTGGTGCAGGAATTTAAAATGTCTGAATATTCCATTTATCATAATACATCTGCTACCAAAATTGCTATAGGTATCTGGCAACCTCCCCGGTTGAGTTAATTCCTTCTCAGTTATCTGAATTTTGATTGAAGCTATTTTCAATTTCTACTTTGTGAATAGATGAATTCAGTCAAATTAAGATGATTTCTTCTGCCAATACAACCTGCAGAAAATACCATCTCCAATTTAATTTACAATGCCTTCCTCGCAGGAAATTCATCTTCGATGAGGGTGGAGAAAACAGAATCAAATGCTTTCTAAAATCATTCATTTTAGCATCAAGAATAAACTATTAATTGGTGCTGCCACACTGGCCCTTATTTTTTGGGGAATTTGGAGTGCCAGGCAACTTCCGGTGGATGCCGTTCCCGATATCACCAATAACCAGGTACAGGTAATCACCCTCTCACCTACCCTTGCTTCGCAGGAAGTAGAACAATTTGTTACCTATCCCATTGAACAAACATTGGCCAACCTGCCAGATATTGAAGAGATTCGTTCCATATCCAGGTTTGGGTTATCGGTGATAACTGTTGTATTTCATGATGATGTAAACATTTACTTTGCCAGGCAACTCATCAACGAACGACTAAAAGAAGCGGAGGAGCAAATCCCACAAGGGATGGGGAAACCGGAATTGGCACCCGTAAGTACAGGGTTAGGAGAAATTTATCAATACATCATCCATCCGGTAAAAGGATCTGAAAATAAATACAGTGCCATGGATTTGCGCACTATGCAGGATTGGATTGTGGCAAGGCAGTTGTATGGCACACCCGGCGTAGCCGAAGTAAATAGTTTTGGCGGAGAGTTAAAGCAATATGAAGTGGCGGTAAACCCAAACCGGCTAAACGCCATGAATGTAACCATCCCTGAAATTTTTGATGCCCTGAAGAAAAACAACCAAAATACGGGGGGCGCTTATATTGACAAGAAACCAAATGCATATTTTATCCGAAGCATAGGGTTGGTTTCCTCCATACAGGATGTGGAGAATATTGCGATCAAAACCTCCGCCCCGGGCGTACCCATATTAATAAAAGACGTTGCCGAAGTAAAGTATGGCCATGCGGTAAAATTTGGCGCCCTTACCTATAATGGAGAAAAGGAGGCGGTGGGAGGAATTGTTATGATGCTTAAGGGTGCAAACAGCGCCGAGGTGGTAGAAAAGGTTAAAGAAAAAATGCAAACTATCAAATCTGCATTGCCAAATGATGTAGAGATAGAAGCCTACCTCGACAGGCAAGACCTGGTAGACCGGGCCATCAGTACAGTAAAAACCAACCTGGTGGAAGGGGCACTCATTGTCATTTTTGTGTTGATTATTTTCCTGGGAAATTTCAGAGCCGGATTAATTGTGGCTTCTGCCATACCCCTGTCTATGCTCTTTGCATTAGGTATGATGCAACTTTTTGGTGTGAGCGCCAATTTGATGAGTCTTGGAGCCATTGACTTTGGATTAATTGTAGATGGGGCGGTAATCATTGTAGAGGCTACCCTTCATTTTTTATCAGTGAAAAAAATCAATGCTCCATTATCCCGAACACAAATGGATAAAGCCGTAGAGGAAAGTGCAAAAAAGATGATGAATTCGGCAGCTTTTGGTCAGGTCATCATCCTCATCGTGTACCTTCCAATCCTTTCGTTACGGGGCATCGAAGGAAAAATGTTTGGCCCCATGGCGCAAACCGTAAGCTTTGCCATCCTGGGAGCGCTCCTGCTTTCGTTGACCTATATCCCAATGATGAGTGCCGTTTTTCTTTCAAGAAAAGAGTTGAAAAGGAAAAATATTTCGGATAAGATAATGACCCTTTTAGAGCGTTTATATCTTCCCGTTATTAAAGGAGCCACAAAAATAAAATATACAGTGGTTGGTATTGCTACGCTTTTGTTAGCCATTTCGCTAGTTACTTTTTCGAGAATGGGGGGAGAATTCCTGCCCCAACTTCAGGAAGGTGACTTTGCGTTTCATTGCATACTGCCCCAGGGAAGTTCGCTTTCCCAAAGCATTGAGACCTCGATGCAGGCACAAAAAATAATCAAATCCTTTCCGGAAGTTAAGACCGTAGTAGGAAAAACCGGAAGTGCAGAAATACCCACCGACCCAATGCCTATGGAGGGTACCGATCTTATCATCACGTTAAAACCCATGAAAGAATGGACCACCACAAAAAATTACAATGATCTGGCCAACAGGATGATTGAAAAACTGGAGAACATGCCCGGGGTGTTCTTCGAGGCATCGCAACCCATTCAAATGCGGTTCAACGAATTGATGACGGGAGTAAGGCAGGATGTAGCCATTAAAATATTTGGTGAAAATGTGGATACCCTGGCCCAGCTTGCCAAAATAGTAGTGAAAATAATTCAGCCTATTAAGGGAATTTCACCTCCACAAATAGAAAAAACAACAGGTCTGCCTCAAATTACCGTTCAATACGACAGGGCCCGGCTGGCAAATTATAAACTCGATATTGAGGATGTAAACAAAACCATCAGCGCGGCTTTTGCAGGTGAAGTGGCAGGGGTAGTATTTGAAAATGAAAGAAAATTTGACCTTGTGTTGAGATTAGATACCGATTACCGGAGTTCTATTGAGGATGTAAAGAACCTCTATATTGCTACCCAGGCAGGAACCCAGGTTCCACTCAGCCAGGTGGCAAATATTAGTTTTAAAGACGGACCTGCACAAATTAGCCGGGAGGAAGGAAAGCGGCGTATCGTCATTGGATTCAACGTAAAAGGAAGGGATGTGGAATCGGTGGTAGATGAAATTCAGAAAAAACTTTCTGCCACGGCTAACAAACTGCCATCGGGATACTATCTTACCTACGGAGGCACTTTCGAAAATTTAAATGAGGCATCGGCAAGGTTAAGAATTGCGGTACCCTTTGCCCTCCTGCTCATTTTCGCCCTCTTATATTTCACCTTTCATTCCATTAAACTGGCAACCCTTATCTACACCGCTATACCGATGAGCGCCATAGGAGGTGTTTTTGCCCTGTTGGTTAGGGGAATGCCCTTTAGTATTTCGGCAGGAGTTGGGTTTATTGCGTTATTTGGCGTGGCCGTTTTAAATGGGATAGTACTCATCAGCACCTTCAATCAATTATTAGAGGAAGGCGTGGAAGATGTAACCGAAAGAGTAATACTGGGTACCAAAATGAGGCTGCGGCCCGTATTGATGACGGCTACTGTAGCATCCCTTGGGTTCCTTCCAATGGCCATCAGTACGGGAGCCGGTGCCGAAGTACAAAAACCGCTGGCCACCGTTGTTATCGGCGGGCTCATAACTGCCACCTTGTTAACCCTCGTGGTACTCCCCTGCCTCTATATCCTTTTCTCGGGTAAAAAGAAATTAAAAATGAAACCCATACCAACCACTATCCTATTTCTTATACTTCTTTTAAGTATTTCAATGAACACAATGTCTCAACAACGGATAAGTATAAACGCAGCCATCGACTCGGCATTAAATAACAACCTCCGTTTAAAAATTAACCATTCAGAAATAAGGATGGCGGAACTAAACTCCAAAACAGCAAAAGAGATTCCTAAAACCGGATTTTTTGCAGAAAATGAAGATTACCATCCCGGAGACCGGAAAGGGGTATTGAAAATTGGAGTTTCACAGGAATTGGCCTGGCCGGGATTACAGAAGGCTAGAAAGGGATATTATATCCAGCAACTCAAATACCAGCAAGTAAATTTAGCAACCCTTCGATTAGAAATAACAAGAGATGTTATGCAGCAGTATTTTGAATTGTGGTACCTACAGGATAAACAGATATTGTACAACCAGTTAGACAGCATTTACAGCTCGCTTTACGATGCAGCAGCCCTTCGCTTTAAGACCGGGGAAGCGGCAGGGATTGATCAGATTGCCGCCCATGCAAAGCTGAAAGAATTACAGGCTATTTCCAGGCAAAACAAGAGGGATTTCCGGATTAAACAGCAGGAACTCATGTTATTGATGAATACCCCGAATGAAATTTTACCGTTGGAAAAGGATTTAGAGAAACTTAACCTGGCCCCGTTTGCAGAAAATAGCATCCACGCCCTCCTCGCCCCCCAACAACAAAACATACAAATAGCCCAGGCCAATATAGCGGTGCAGAAAAAATTGAATATGCCCGAATTTTCGGGAAGATTTTTTACACAGCGGCTATGGGGGGCGCCAGACCCCTATACCGGTTTTTCAGTTACGGCCTCCATTCCCCTATTAGGACGGAGTTATTATAAAAACAAAGTGAAAGCATCCAAAACGCAAAAAGAAATAGAACAAAATAAACTCAATTGGCAATCAGCTCAATTTAATGCGGACAGAATTACGGCAATAGAAGAAGTGGAAAGAAATAGCACCATGCTCCAATTTTATGAAACTACCGGGTTACAGCAATCCACAGAAATTATTAAAGCCGCCATGCTGGGATACCGCTCGGGTGAAATTAGTTTTGCCGAATTAAGCCAATATTTAGGCCAGGCAATTGAAACCAGGCAAAATTACCTGGATGTTTTGAACAGATATAACCAAGCAGTAATCAGGTCTAATTACCTCAATCAATAATAAATAAGAATGAAAAAAATAATCATACTCACCCTCACTGCCTATACGGTGATTTCAATTTTATCATGCCAGAATACTGGAAAAACAGAAGTTCAGGAAGGAAAAGCCCAATCGGAAGTAACGCCGCACGAGGAAGGAGAATCCAATATGGTGTCTTTAACCGAAGAGCAAATCCATTCTACCGGAATTGAATTAGGACAGATTGAGCGCAAGGAATTAACGAACTCCATCCGGGCAAATGGCATATTAACCGTACCCAACCAGAACAAAGCTTTTGTAGTGCCCCTGTTTAGCGGGGTGGTAAAAACATTACATGTGCAACCCGGCAATTTCGTAAAACAAGGGCAGGTTATAGCTACCATTGTTAACCCCGAATTACTCCAGCTTCAACAACAGCTACATCAGCTTAACACACAAATTGGGATGGCTGAAATTGAAGTAAAAAGACAAAAGGAACTGGTGGAAGGAAATGCGGCTCCATTAAAAAAATTGCAACAGGCAGAAACCGAACTGGCTACACTCAAAAGCCAGCGCAGCGGTGTTCAAAAACAATTATCAGGAATTGGCGCCACTCAAACCTATTCTTCCAGCATCGCCATAAAGGCGCCTATCAGCGGAACCATCAGTAAAGTAAATGCTCAATTAGGAAGTAATGTGGATGTGAATACTCCCATCGCCGAAATAGTAAATAACACCCAATTGCATTTAGATATGTTCGTTTACGAAAAGGACCTTCCTAAAATAAAGGCAGGGCAGCTTATCCATTTCACTATTACCAACAATGCAGGAAAGGAATATGATGCATCTATTTATTCCATCGGAACAGCTTTTGAAAGCGGCACAAAAACGATACCGGTACATGCCAAAGTATTGGGCAACAAAACAGGGTTAATTGATGGAATGAATATCACTGCGTTGGTTAGCCTTAATAAATCTACAGTGCCTGCGGTTCCCATAGATGCTATTGTAAATTATCATGGGGTGGATTATATTTTTGTGATGGAAAACCATCCCTCAGAAAGGGCAGATACCATTGCTCCCAAAAAGGATTCTCACGGCCATTCCACCCTGGAAACGGATACGCACGCCCAGGGTGAAGAAATTAATTTCATCCGGGTGCCGGTGGCAAAGGGAACTACGGATGTGGGATATTGCGAGATCACGGTGTTAACCCAAATACCCGAAAATGCAAAAATTGTAACGAAGGGAGCTTTCTTCCTCCTGGCAAAAATGACAGATACCGGTGGTGGGCACGAACATTGAGCAAGGGCATCAGCCTGCCTTTATCCAATGGAAAATTTTCACGCATTTACGATCCTGCTGAAGTAAGAAAAGATCAGCTATCCGAAAAATGGGGCAGGCATGAGAAATATCAGGAAAATCCGAGTCCTTTTCATTATCCAGATTATTTCGACCTAGGTAATAGGTGACAAAAGTTGGGTTTAAAAACAAATAAATATCGGAAATTTGCATCTTAATATTAAAAACAACAGTTATTATGTTTTTCGAACACATCTATGATAAAAGCCTCGCACAGGGAAGTTATTTTATTGGTTGCCAGGCAACAGGAGAAGCAATTGTAATCGATGCCAAAAGAGATATTGATACCTACCTCCACATTGCAAAACAAAATAACCTCACCATTACCCATATTACCGAAACGCATATCCATGCAGATTTTTTATGTGGATCAAGGGAATTAGCAGCAGCTACTGGTGCCACCATGTACCTTTCTGATGAGGGAGGTACTGACTGGCAGTATGAATTTCCGCACATGGGCGTTAAAGACGGCAGTGTGATAAAGGTTGGTAACTTATCATTAAAAGTGATTCACACCCCCGGGCATACCCCTGAAAGCATCAGCTTCCTGCTTACCGATCATCCGGCAAGCGAGGAACCCGTGATGCTGTTTACAGGGGATTTTGTTTTTATTGGTGATATTGGCCGTCCTGACCTATTGGAAAAGGCCGCCGGAATTATTGGTACAAAAGAAGCAGGCGCCAAACAAATGTACCAATCCCTCAAAAAATTTGAGGCCCTCCCCGATTTTGTACAGGTATGGTCGGCACATGGAGCCGGTTCGGCCTGCGGAAAGGCATTAGGTGCAGTACACAGTTCTACAGTCGGGTATGAAAAAATCAGAAACTGGGCCTTTCAATTTGGGAAAGATGAAAAGGGGTTTATTGATACACTCCTGTCCGATCAGCCGGAGCCCCCTGCCTATTTTGCCATGATGAAACTGCTGAACAAAGTAAACCGTCCGCTGTTGGTGGAAGTTCCACAACATGCACAACTTACTAAAGAACAATTCGTATCTGCTTATAAAAAAGGGATTAAAGTAATTGACACAAGGAATAAAGTTGATTTTGCAAAGGGTTTTATTCCCGGTAGCTTAAATATCCAGGGGAATAACTCATTTGCCACCTGGATGGGCTGGTTCCTGAATTATGAAGACCAATTCATTCTAATCACAACTTCAACCCAGATAGAAGACCTTACCCGTAAATTGATGCGCATCGGTTTGGATAATATGTATGGTTATATCCAAGATGTGCATGAACCTGGGCTACCTCTTCAAACTGCAGATGTAATTGACATCCAAGAATTCAAAAGCTACCTGGGTAAGGATAATGTACAGGTGGTGGATGTACGTGGCGAATCGGAATACAATTCAGCCCATGTTCCCGGGGCCGAACATGTTTTTCTTGGCACACTACCCCAAAACCTGAATAAAATAAGCAAGGAAAAGCAGGTCGTAATTTATTGCCAGGCAGGAGACCGTTCCGCCATTGCATTTTCCCTTCTTTCCAAAAATGGATTTAAAAATGTGAAAAATTATTCGGGCGGGATGAAAGAATGGTTAGGTAAGAAAAATTCAGTCGCCAAAAATTCAGAAATAGTTTGCTGCCAATAACTCCCTCCAAAAACTGGTTATGTAAAATGTAGCCGGATACTATTTGGTGGAAGAGAAATCTCCCTAAATCTCCTATTAAAATTTAGAAATGAACATATAATTTAACATGCCCGACGTTAAAACAGCAACGGAACCGAAAGAACGCATTTATGGGAATGCATATCTTGTGGATGTGGGTACGGAAGAAGAATTTTCTGCAGTTACCGAACGAGGGGCAATAAATATACCGGTTGACTTTATCCTGGCACATCGGAATGAATTTAAAAGTAAAAAGAATATTATAGTGTTTTGCCAAAGCGGGAGTTAAAGTGGCTTTGCCAAAAATATTTTAGAACAAAATGGAATTCAAAATATAATCAATGGCGGTGGATGGTAGGATATAAACCAATTATTGACCGAAAGCCGGAGTTCTGTAATTTTTAAACCCGGTCAAATAATTAAGAAAATGAAAAATCTTTTAAGAAATTGGAACGTAATGCGGATTTTTCGCCTGGTACTGGGTTTTGCAATTGTAGGCCAGGGGATCCGAAGTATGGACTGGGCCCTCATAATATTAGGCGGTTTACTTACCCTAATGCCGGTTTTTAATTTCGGTTGCTGCAGTACCGGGCGATGCAATTTGCCTATGTCTAATAAACAGCAAAAACCGGATGAAGTAAGTTTTGAAGAAGTTAAATAACATCCTCCTAATGAATAATAAAATGAAGCTGGTATTTGGAATAATATTTATAATAGCAATTGGGAGTTGTACAAATTCTTCGGCTCCTTTAAGTAATACGGAAAAACAACATTATTTGAATTTAGGTGACAGCATTGCCACTACCGCACAACAATCCCTTTTAAAAAATGTAGCTCGCGCCATCCAGGAAAACGGAACGGCACAGGCTGTAGCTTATTGCAACATCAAAGCCACTCCCCTAACCGATTCAATTTCCAAAACCTTTGCAGTAAAAGTTCAACGCCTAACCGATAAAACCAGGAACCCCGAAAACAGTATCCGTTTGGAAGCAGATAAAAAGGCATGGGAAGCGATTAAGCGAATCACCACCAATCCCACCAATTTACAGAAGCATTTATTAATTCAGGAAGGGGTATCCGTATATTATTACAAGGCAATTCAAATCGGGATGCCGACCTGCCTATCCTGCCATGGAAATAAAGAAACAGATATTGATGCGGAAACCCTGGAAAATATTTTCAAAAAATACCCTTCCGATTTGGCTACCGGGTACAAGTTGGGAGACCTAAGGGGAATGTGGAAAATAAAGTTGGAATAAGCGATTCAAATTCGCCTGTCCAGTACCCTTAAAAAGTTATCCCTCCTATTAAATCAATTATACCACCCTGAATCCGATGGGTTTTTTCATACTTTTGCCTGCTCCAAAAAGTACGATTTCAATGCAAAAAATTGTTGGGCTCATTTTTTTCCATTTCCTGGTAATTAGTAACAACCAAGCACAGATATTTCCAAATTCTCAAAAACACGCTGACACCCTTCAAACCCTGGATGAAATCATCATTCAATCAAACAGAATTCAAATTCCATTTTCAAAACAAAACAGGAATATCAGCATCATAACAAAAGAGACCATTAAAACCTTACCGGTAAAATCGGTAGGAGAGCTTTTACAATATGTAGCTGGTATTGATGTAAGGCAAAGAGGCCCTGCCGGTGTTCAGGCAGATATCGGAATTGACGGAGGAAGTTTTGACCAGACCCTGGTATTGTTAAACGGTTCTAAAATTACAGACCCGCAAACGGGGCATAACATGATGAACCTACCAGTAAGCGCCGCTGCCATTGAACGAATAGAAATTTTAAAGGGAGCTGCGGCAAGGATTTTTGGAGTTAATGCCTTAAACGGTGCAATCAATATCATTACACGGCAGCCCCAACACAATGGAATGGATATTGATCTGTATTCCGGAAGTTCTTTTAATAAGGATACCAGCAATGGAAATACTTTTGCAGGTTATGGTGTGGACATCACCGCAGGGCTTTCCCAAAAGAAAATAAATCAATTCTTCGCTATTAGCCAGGCCCAATCTTCGGGCTACCGGTACAACACGGCATTTACAAATCAAAAGGTATTTTACCAAAATTCCATACTGCCAGGTAAAGGAAGTAATGTAAAATTAATGGCAGGATATGTAAACAACGAATTCGGTGCAAATGCTTTTTATGCAGCCCCTGCAGACATCGAATCGAAGGAGCATGTACAAACCGCCATTGCTGCCGTGTCGGCTATGATTCCTGTCACTAAATCCTGGATATTCCGTCCGCGCATCAATTATCGTTTCAATAAGGATGATTATATTTTTAAAAGGCACAACCCCTCCTTTTATCGAAATATCCATAAAACAAACACCTGGGACCTTGAACTGAATAATACAATCAAATCCGGGATTGGAGTTTTTGGTTTTGGTGTGGAAGGCAGAAATGAGTCTATCCGAAGCAACAGCCTGGGGAAAAGGCAACGGATGAACTATGGCCTGTTTGGTGAATATAGCTTTGACCGGATTGCAAGGTTACTAATAAATGCAGGGGCATATATAAATTACAACTCCGACTTTGGTTGGGAATTTCTCCCCGGTTTGGATGCAGGGTATGACCTGTCCCAACGTATTCGAATTTTTGCAAATACGGGTATGGGCCAACGTTTGCCCACCTTTACCGATCTATATTATAAGGGGCCATCAAACATAGGAAACCCCAATTTAAAACCGGAGGAATCTTTTCAAAGTGAAATTGGAATAAAATATCGCAGTCATAAAATCCATTCTTCTCTCAGTTTCTTTCACCGGAATATCTCTCATTTTATTGATTGGGTGAAAGATTCCCTAACAGACCCCTGGCAACCCCAGAATTATCAAAAAATGAAAACGAATGGAATATCTGTCAATGCCGATTTCCAAATCCTCCATCAACACAATTTGAATTGGGATGCCGGATTTTCCTATTCATGGCTTCAGCCCTGCATTACATCCGCATATCCCGAAAAAATATCTCATTACGCATTAAATAATTTGAGAAATCAGTTTTCCTTAAACAACCGCCTGTCTGTTTTCAATAAATTTCATTTATCCACCAACGTCAGGTACCAGGAAAGAATCCAATACAAATCTTATTTCTTATTGGATGCAAGGATTTCGGTTGATCTAAAGCCATTCCATATATACGTAGATGCCAATAATCTGACAAATATTTCCTATGTGGAGGCCGGTGCAGTTCCTTTGCCCGGAATATGGATAACTGCAGGTGCAAAATGGAGTTTCTGGGCAACCGGAAAATAAGAGATAGGAAATACAACAGGATTCATAATAAGGTTACTGATATTTGGCTTACCCGGTTCAGGTGGCCAAATTCATTGTGATAATGTAAATCAACTTTTTACTTCAAAATTTTGTTCTAACCTGCAAATAAATAAAGTAGCACTTTAGCATGCCACAATTTTCTGATACAGGAAGGAACTCTCCGGGAGGGATTTCAAAGACCCTAACTTACTTTATGGCAGCAGCCTGTGGCATTATGGTGGCCAATTTATATTACTGCCAACCCCTTCTCGGAGATTTAACAGATGTGTTTCAAGTTTCTGAAAATGGGGCTGCCTGGATCAATATATGTTCCCAGTTAGGTTATGGTCTTGGCCTCTTTTTTATTGTTCCTGCTGGCGATATGGTACAACGCCGTAACCTCCTTACCTGGTTGCATATATTGGCTGCCATTTCGGTTGCCGGAGTAGCTGTTTCTCAAAATATAGGCAGCCTGTATTTTTTTAGCATTTGTATTGGATTAACGGCTACTGCCTGCCAGGTATTTGTACCCCTGGGAGCCAATATGTCGTTGGATGATGAAAGAGGAAAAGTAATTGGAATAATAATGGGCGGATTGCTTTCAGGCATTCTTTTATCCAGAACATTAAGCGGAGCAGCCGCTGAACTTTGGGGATGGCGCACCGTGTATTGGATTGCCTGTGGATTAATGGTAACCATGGCCCTGCTGGTTTATAAAATGATACCCCCTGAAAGACCAGGATTTAAGGGAAACTATTTTGTATTAATGTCATCTTTAATAAAACTTTTTCGTTCGCAAAAATTAGTTCGGGAAAGTGCATGGATTGGAGGATGCACATTCGGCGCCTTATCAGCATTCTGGAGCACCATGGCTTTTTTATTGGAAAAGCCTCCTTTTAATTATTCTCTTTCAATAATCGGATTGTTTGGTGTTGTGGGACTCGCCGGGGCCTTGGTTTCCCCGCTTATTGGCGCTATCAATGACAAAAAGGGAGCAAAACTTCCTATGCAGGTTGGGATTATCATCATGATATTGGGGTATGGTATCCTCTTTTACGGGAAACTTTCAATAGTCATCATCATTGCCGGGATTATCCTAATTGACGTGGGTATGCAGAGTGCACATATACCAAATCTTACAAGGGTTACATCTATTTTGCCCAGCGCCCGTACCCGGTTAAATACTATTTACATGACTTCCTTCTTTTTGGGAGGCACCATTGGCTCCATTGTAGGAAGTTATGCCTGGGACCAGGCAGGATGGAAAGGGGTTTGCACTACAGGAATTATTTTTGTATTGGCAGCAGCTGTTGTAATTTATGGAAAAAGAGACCCTATAAAAAAGAATTATAATTAAGCCTGAAGTGCAGCAACTGTCAGCAAAAAGAAACTCTCCTTCTGTGCATGCACGCTATGCGGCATTTTTTGTTGAAGGGCCACCATTTGTCCTTTTTGTAACAGCACCGACTGTTCCTCGGTGGTAAATTTAATTTCACCTTCTAAAACCTGAACACTAATTACCGATCGGGTGGTATGGGTTTTAAGTTCGGCATTTGCATGCAATCCAACCAAAACAATCCGCATGGTTTCCGACTTGAAGAGGGTAATGGAATTCCGGTCACTATCCGCCCAGGAAGCCTCCCCTTTTACCTGGCTAATAAATTTATTCAAATCAATTTCAACCAGAGGCGCATTCAAAAGTCTATCGCCCTCAGGCCTTAACGGAGTTGACTCATTTGATTTATTTTCCATAAACCGGATTTACAGATAACAAGAGAAGGTAATAACGATTATTTGCGGAAAGGTACAGATAATTGAACCGTAAACCATATTTTGAAATTCCCAGGATCTAAGGATTGCGATTGAAAATTAAGAATAGGATTAATTCAATGCACGCATTTTTAGTCCATTAGGTAAGCAATCCCCTGCGAAACCGGCCCCCTAAGGTCTCTTACTTTTTTGACCCGGAAAATTTTTTCAATCATTTCCCGAACCACCTTATATTCATCATGTATGGGGCAGGGGTGATTCTCTGAACATTTACTCAACCCAAGACCACATTCTTTAAAGACTCCCTTACCCTCCATTGTTTCCACAATATTGGAAATTGGTTGCTCCTGTTGTTCCTCATTAATAAAGAATCCACCGGATGGGCCTTTCACGCTGTTGATCAGTCCTTGCCTGGCAAGGGATTGAAGAATCTTCCCTACGGTGTGTTCACTGGCATTAATGTGTTCAGCCACATCTTTAATACCTGCTTTCTCCCCTTCTGCACTTTTACCAGAAAGGTAAATAACAGCCTTTATTGCGGTTTTACATGTATAACTAAACATAATTTATCTGCCTAAGAATTCTTGTCCTTCGGGTGAAATTTTTGAATAATCCCATGGTGGTTCAAATGTAAGATTTACATGAACTTCCCATTCCGGGAAATTATTGGTGAGTGATTTCGTTACGTTTCCGGTAATGCTTTCACCCATGGGGCAAAACTGGGTAGTGAGCGTCATTTCCGCATCTATCCGTTTAGCTTCCTCATCAAAATCGATTTGGTAAATCAATCCGAGGTCAACTACATTCAATCCGATTTCCGGATCATATACATTGTACAAATCCGATAAAGCCTGACTGCATTTTATACTATCGTTCGAAATTACATTCATAATTCTTTAGGTTGATGAAATAAGGTAATGCCGGCGTTATACACATACAAAATAGCCGCAACCAGCAGGCAGGCTGCGCCAAGTTTTAAAAGGATACCGTTCAGCAGTACGATACCCAATGCAAAAATCAGGAACCCTGCAATATAAAAAATCGACATTCCATTAAATACCTTTTCACTAAACAGTTCTTTAGGAACAGGTGTTTTACCCTTATTAGCCCTATCGCGGTAAACTTTATTCCAAACTATAAAAGGCAGGGTTTTAAAGGTCATGCCAAATATGATAGCCGTAATCCACCCGAAGAAAATGCAAAAGCCATAAAGCAATGCCAGTTGCGGGTATTGGTCGGCTGGCAGGAAGGCAAGTACAATAAGGAGCGTAGCCAACGGCAATACCATCTGGGCAACTGAAAGCAGCGACATTTTCATTTGTTCATCCACTGCTTTGCGAATTCGAACTTTATAAGCGCTTCGGCAATGATATCCAAAGAGAATAACAGCCAGCACGATAAGGAAAAGGGGAATGTAAAAATAAAAAGCAGGTGCCACTATAAGTTTCAATAAAATAAAACTTAGCAAACTAAAATTAATACACAGGAAAATCCACCAAAGATTTTTATCGTTTGTGTATTTTGAAATCAGGAACAT
This sequence comes from uncultured Ferruginibacter sp., assembly GCA_964647915.1. Lineage (GTDB taxonomy): Bacteria > Bacteroidota > Bacteroidia > Chitinophagales > Chitinophagaceae > Ferruginibacter. The sequence continues at coordinate 99,668 of CAZYKA010000007.1, forward strand.
TGGAATTAAGCGGGAAGAGACGCCAATAATCAGCATCAGGAACCATCCGATTAAACCGAGATGGGCATGAATAGACAAATAGGAAATGGAATTTTGCGGAAGGATATTATAGGTAAAATTGAATACGAGAAGCAGACCGAAAAAAGTAGTGGAGAATAGCCAGAAGGATGCAGCAGCCATATACCAGGCATGTACATCATGTTTTTTGCTTTCATAAATACTGCTTATTACATTGGTAAGATAACATATTACGCCGAGGTTGATTAAAACAGCCCCTGTTTGCATCGGCCAGCCGGTATTAAATACATAAAAACCAAAAGCGAGAAAAGGAATCCCGGAGGCGGTAAAGGCAAAGGTTAAATAGGCCAATAAATTACTATCCAGTTTTCCTTCAATCAACACCGGAAGCAATTGATGGGATGCTCCAAGAATGATCATAGTACCCCACCCTAACGCCATGATGTGGGTAATGGCAAGCGTATAGGGCTGGAAATAATGCTGATGAATTATATCTGAATGAATCAACAACAAACTAGTTGCCACTAAAAATGAAAATGCAGCAAATATATAAAAAGGCAGTACCACTTTATAACTTGTAGTTTGCTGTAACCCATTATTTGACTGAAGGGCAAACATGCGGTTAATAGGCTTTAAAAATCAGCAGGTAAACCTCCCCTTCCTGTACTTCCTTAATACGATAATCAAATTTCCGGTCTTTCAATTCTGTAAGAAGAAATACCGGTATGCGTTTATGGTGCACATATAAAGCTTTTGCTGCAGGGAGCGTTTCCAATGTTTCGAGGATAGTCATCATGGGCATCGGCATTTCAAGATGGCGAACATCAATCGGCTGTAGACGGCCTTCAAAATGTTTCATTACCTCCTCCCAGTCGCCGGATGAGGAAGCCTCAGCTTCCAGTTTAGGCGCCTTTCCTGCTGTGGTTTTATAGAAGAAGGTTTCTACCAGATTTTCATTGATCGTATTAACATAAGTCTGGAAGCCCTGTTTTCCCAGCAAACTAATCAGGGGCACAGGTTCAAATGAATTGATGATCTTAAGTGCTTCCCCTTGCCTGAGGGAATTAACTTTCTGTTGAATTTGCCGTAATGGATCATTTCCTCCTGATAGAATTTCGCGAACATCAAAAGAGACCAATTGTTCAGCAGGGAGTTCTTTTAAAAATTGGGGCATTTCATTTTTAGATGGCAGTTTTTCCATAGGAAGCGGTGAATTTCTATCCACCTCAAATCCCAAAGGGGCCAATGCCTTAAAAAAATCTTCGGGCTTAACGCCTCCTACCTTTGCCGCCATTGATATGCTTGTTCGTGCCGCCATTAGTTTCCGAAGCAGGGGATTACGGAGCTTTTTAAAATCGGGGCTGAGGGAAACGATGGTTTCCAACGCATCCGGATGATGTTTCAAAAGAGCAGCAATCTTAGTTTGTTCGTTAATCAACATCAGTTAAAAAATTGGTTAAACTTCTTTACATTACTAAAGAAAGAATTTACAGCAATTTCGGCTTCATTGGTATTATCGCTGTTCTTCAGGTTTTTAACATCCGCAAGAACTGGTTCCAACCATAGATGAAGTGCATCATGATCGGGGCCTTTCATGGTGCAGCCATTAATGAGCTCTTGTAATTCATTTTGTGCTTTATCTGCAAATGCATGATACGTATCCAGTCCATTTTTGGAAGCCTTTTCAAATTCTTCGGACAGCTTGTTTAATGCTTGTGCATGAGTGCGTGTACTGGCATCGGTCTGCCATTTAGCCCCATTATTTAATGCCAGTTCGGATGAGTCGGATCTCACCTGATGTTCATTATCGCTCACAGTATGATGAACTACTTCCCTGCTATCGTTGGGGTTGGAAGAATTGTTACAAGAAGAAAATACCAGAAAAATACCAGCCAGGAGAAAGAGTTTTAGATGCATAAAATAATTTAGAATAAAGTTGAAAAATAGAAAGTTTATACAAAATCGATCTTTGCCTCTGGTTCGAGGATGATGGATGAACTAAAATCTTCGAGGATATCCATTTTGTGGGGCTCATTCGCCTTTATGAGAATAGTTTCTCCTTCCGTCAGCAATACTTCTTTATCAGAAAAATGGATTCTCCCCTTCCCTTTTCGGTTGATAACAAATGCATCAGAAGATGCCTTATGAAGGGGCATCGACTCCCCTGCCTTCAATGATACATTCAATACCTTAAACCGTTCATTTTTATAAGCTTCTTTCATTTCCATAGTAAACCATTTTTAAAGTTACCAATGAATTTACCGGGAAGGCCCTGCAAAATTGAGCAAGGCCAACCGGGCAAATTAATTAAGAAAGGGTTTTCTCCAGTTCCACCGCCTTGGGGAATAGGATATTGTTTTCGAGATGGATATGTACGTGCAGGTCGTTTTCAAATTCTTCCAGCATTTTATAAAATAAAGAATAGCTGGCGCATGCATCCGACGGAATGGCAAAATGGTTGCTATACTTATGAATTTCCTGGTAAAGGTTATCTACATTCCGGTGTTCATTCTCCATATCCCGGGTCAGGTTTTCGAGTGTAAGCCCGCCTTCGGTAGTATAAGCGGTGCCGTTAGTTTTTGCAAGAACGATTTTTTTAACCAGTGGGAACAACACTTTCTCTTCTGTGGCGATATGATCCGAGAGTTCTTCATTTATATCTTCCACCAGTTGGTTGATAGAAATGAGTTCGGGGTGATGAGCACCATGCACCCGGGCTACCTTGGTAGCATAGCCCCGAAGTTCGGGTAGATATTTCCGGATATAGTTGTGGTGGGTATTAATAATATAATCGGCAAGGAAATCAAGGTTCCATTCGTTGAAGTTATTATTTGCACCTGTTATGCCACTTGTGGTGGTTTGCAATTCCTTTTCTACGGTTGCATAATCAATCCCTTTTTCGTTGCAAACTTCTTTCACGGTTTTCTTTCCACCGCAGCAAAAATCGATTCCATACTTTTTAAAAACTTCTGCCTTACGCAGATCCTTAGCCGCAATCTGTCCTACCGTTTCTGCATCTTCCTCTTTTCTTTTTGTAACGCGGATATCCCACCAAATGGGGCCTTTTTCTACATAATGCCAGGTAAAAATATCGCCCCTTTCGCCCAATAATTGGTAATACACCGGTTTGGGGTCATGGTCGTTATGGATAATCATGCTTTCCCCAGGGTTCAATTCATCGAATACCCTGAAAATAGTTGGATGTTTCAACCGGGGTTCAAGAGAGGGAACATTCACGATGGTTTCATTTTGAGGCGATTTTGTAACTGCATCTTCAGCCAAAAGCGTGGCTCCTTTTTTTGTTACCCGGATATCCCACCATTCAGGCCCCTGCTCCAGGTATTCCCAGGTGAAAATATCGCCGCGTATTTGTTGCAATTGAAAATACACCGGCCGGGGATCGTGGTTATTGTGGATGATGAAACTCTCGCCGGGTTTTATGCTGTCGAAAGTTTGAAAAATGGTAAGATGTTTTAACCGGGGCTCGATTTCGGGAACATTGATTATTGTTTCCTGCGCTGTTTCCATTTGTTATTTTTTAATGAGTAAATCAAAAATGAGCCACAAAATTAAAGAGAAAAGTTTAAATAAAAGTATTAAAGTACTTTTTTACTGTTAAATGATAATTGGGGATATAAAAATCCCTCTGAACTCGGCCAAAACCAAATTCAGAGGGATAATATGGGGTATCAAAAAAGGTCAGCTATTTGGAGAAGAGGGCCTGGATATTCCCAGCATTCGCCAAACTAACCCGGATAAAATAGCGCCCAAAATGGGGGCGGCAAAAAATAACCACAATTGCGATAAGGCTTTTCCACCGGCAAAAACAGCGGGGCCAAAACTCCTTGCCGGATTTACAGAGGTTCCCGTAATGGGAATCGTGAAAAGATGGATGGCGGCAAGGGAAAAACCAATGGCCACCCCAGCCATTGTTCCATTTCCCCATTTTGAGGTAACGCCCATGATCACAAAAAGAAATAAGAAGGTCATCACCGTTTCAGTAATAAATGCCGATGTGAGGTTATATCCATTTTGATATCCTTCACCCCATCCATTCGCTCCAAGAGCCCATTCCCCCATTTCAAAACCCGGCATTCCTTTGAGAATTGCCATGAGTACCATTGAAGCTAATACCGCACCTAAAAGTTGAGCTATAATATATAGGATGGCATCGCCGGATTTTATTTTCCCCAGCACCAGGAACCCAATGGTTACCGCCGGGTTAATATGAGCCCCGCTCACTCCTCCTATTGCATAGCACATGATTAATTGCGCAAGTCCAAAAGCCAGGGCGATACCGAGTAATCCCAAACCTGCCAGGGAGGCGGTGGTATCGTGGCCGGAAATTACCGCTGCGCCACATCCTATTAGAACGAGCGTAAATGTTCCTATTAACTCGGAAACGAACTTTGAAGTAAGCTTAATCATATTTTCACTTTTTAGATTAAAAAAGGAAACACCTTAAATCAGGTTGTTTCGATTGCATTAAAGTTAACCTATATTTTCAGCATTGTAGTTCTTCCCTGATACCTAAGAATTATTGGTTTCCAACTGCCTTTACTAAGAAAATATTCACTTATCACCACCTAAAATTTAAAAGAATTTTAGAGTTAAAGATTATTTCAACTTATACCTGAATCCTGCATAAAACATCCGGCCAGTAACAGGCCCCCATACAAGGGCGGCATCAAAATAATTACTAAAGGGCTGGTCGGCTGCAATGATCGCATCCTTTTGATAATAGCCTGTCAGGTTTTCTCCTCCCAGGTAAACGTCGATGTTTTGTTGTTTTCCAAACGATTTACTGATTTGGGCATTCATCAGAACAAAGGAAGGGGAAAAATCCTTTCTTTGATAAGGCAGTGGATTAGAGGAAGTAGAAGGAATTCTTTTCCTTCCATTGTAATTAACGGTATAGTCGAATTTCCATCCCGATAGTTCGTAAGCTGCATTGAGGAATGCCCTGCTTTTAGAAATCAATGGCTTTTGCAGCAATTTTCCTCCATAATTTTCTTTCACATCAAAATAGCGGTATGCAACCCGGATATCCAATTTCTTGGCAGGAGTAAATTCCAATTCTGTCTGGAAGCTATTCGAGTAAGATTTCCCTTTCAGTTCATAAAATGAAACTTTTCGGGGGTCTTCCAAATCAACCACAACCTGTTTTTGAAAATCGTTTCTGAAAAAATCAACACTAAGTGTAGCATTCCGGTTAAACAGCCTGAATTTTTGATCCATGCTGATTCCTTTATTCCAGGCAATTTCAGGATCAAAGCCATAGGCTTTTCCACCGTAAATATAATTCGACATGATATTTACCTGGCGGGCACTCACCAATACACTATTATTTTCTGCAAAAATATTCGCAGTTCGCTGTCCACGGCCCGCACTCAGCCTGATGTTTGTACCTTTCACCGGCTCGTACCGCACATGAATTCTCGGGGTGGTAAACCAGCCGAAAAGGTTGTTATAATCTTCCCGAAGCCCGGCAACCACATTAAAATTTTCTACGGGTGTATAGGTATATTCAAAAAAAGCCCCCGGTACATTTTCTGTTCGCCGAAAGGTTAACAGGTTAAAATCTTCATCGTAATAATCGGACACTATACTTAACCCTGTTCTGAATTTATGTGCCGTGGTGCCAATGATGGATTGATAAATCAGGTTGGCATAAAAATTATTCTGCCGTGCGTTATACTTTGTCATTCCAAAATAAGATTCCTGTCTGTGGTTAAACGCAGATACCTGGAGGCCAATACTTTTATATTTTTTTCCTGGGAAAACATAACCGGTTTTAATAAATCCTTCGTACCGTTTGGTATTAATTCCCAATCCATAGGAGTTGGTGGTGAATTTATCTTTGGAAGGATTAAATCCTACCTGGCCCCCTGTTTTATCGTCGTCTAAAATCCGGAATCCAAACTGGGAGGAAACACCCTTGCCGTCGTTATACTCCCAACGGTTCATTGCTGTGAGGAGGCGCCCGGTAGGTAAATCGCGAAATCCATCTTTATTAAAATCGAGCGATTTATTATTAAAAAATGCGCCGTGCAAAAGAAGGCCGGTGCTCCACCTGGAATTGATCTTAACTGCCGTATTGAGGTTCAGGTCTGTCTTTCCCTGGTCGTTAATATACAGGTTAGTGAAAAACTTTTCGCTGGTGGCCGGTTTTTTCAATTCGATATTTATCTGACCAGCGATACTTTCATATCCGTTGGCAACGGAACCCACTCCCTTCGACAATTGAATAGACTCTACCCAGGTACCCGGGATGGCATTGAGCCCCCAGGCAGTAGCAATTCCACGGGGCCCCGGGAGGTTTTCTACGGTAAGCTGGGTATAATTTCCTGCCAGTCCTAATAATTGAATTTGTTTAGATCCGGTTACCGCATCATTATATGATACATCCACGGATGCATTGGTTTCAAAACTTTCACTGAGATTGCAACAGGCTGCTTTGTATAACTCCCGTTGCGTCATAACCTGCGTGCGAATGGGGGTGGCAGCCAGGAAAGTGGCTCGTTGCCGGCTTGTAACCACCACTTCGCTAAGTTGTTTTCCTGAAGCGAGAATGATCTTCATTTCACGGATATCCGAAACCGTTAGTGTATCCGGAATAAACCCCGAATAACTAACCACTAACCTTCCATTGGGTTGGTGAGGAATGGAAAAAACACCCTCTGCATCGGTACTGGTTCCCTGGTGAGTACCCAGCCACATTACAGAAGCACCCGTAAGGGGTTTAAAACTTCCATTCTTTGTTTCTTCGAGAACTATCCCTTTAATGGCATTAGCACTTTCATTATCCAGAGCAGAGCCCGTTTCATTTACTTTATTGCCTCCGGAATGATCCTTTGCTGGATGGCCTTTTTCTTCCAATATCTCCCTGTAATGGCAGCAATCGGGCAGCGATTTATAAACGGCATCTTTTGCTTTCTCGCCATCAATGTCATGCCCGGCGGCAACAATACGGCGTTGTACTTTTTCTGTAGATGTAACAGAAGGATTAAAGGTTAGAGTAAGCATCATGGAACTCATATCCCACGACGCGGTTTTAACTCCTTTTCCTTTGGCTGCCTTTATGATACGGTCTTCGCATTGGCCGCAAACTCCATATACTTTAAAGGAAACGGTTGAATCTATTTGCGGGTTCTGACCCTGTGCCCGGGAATTGCTAAAAAGCAGCATGAATCCGATTCCGGCAAAAATATATTTTAATGATTTCATTATATGCGCAATTATTATTTAAACAATACGGCATACACAAACCAATACCTAACAATAAATTGATCCGAAGAGTGGTTTAAAATGCAAGAGAAGGTATAGCGTGCATCAGGAAATGCCCAAAATCTACCCTATAGCTATCTAAACAATTACTCCCTTAACAAATCTCCCAACATAGCTTCCAGGCTGGAAGGGGTAGGATTATATGCCACCACCCTTCCATTTTTATCGAGTAACAAAGAGGTAGGAATAGAGGAAAGTTTGTAATCTGAAACAACTTTTCCGTTAATACCCCGGCTATCGATTACCGTTAGCCACTTCAATTTATCCTGCTTAATAGCCTTTTTCCACTTGTTAAGTTTGTCGTCTATTGAAACGCTGAATATTTCAAACCCTTTATTCGCAAATTTGGGGTAGATTTTTTTCAGGTTCCAATTAGAAATCCTGCAGGGGCCGCACCAGGAAGCCCAAAAATCGAGCAGCACCACTTTCCCTTTTAAAGAAGAAAGCCGGAGGGTATCCCCTGTTGGGGATGGAAGTGCAATATCATAGGCTTCCTCCCCCGGAAGAGGCTGGGCTTGCGGCGTCAAAGCCAACAACAGGCATATAGAGATAAGGATAGTAGGTTTAAATACCACCAACATGTTCGGATTTCAATTTCGGTTTGGTATGATTCTAATATACCAGGTAAAAAATTAATGACTGGCTTTCTTGGAGCAGCAACTTTTAGCGCCCTTTTCTCCTTTTGTGCCTTTTTCTCCTTTACCATCTGCACAGTTCATGGGCATTTTGCCTTCTGAAGCTTTCATGTGAGTAGCGCCATGGTCTTTGCAATCCTTTCCTTTGCAGGAAGTCATGTCGGTGCATTTTCCTTCCTTCATACTACAATGCATAGCCGATGCAGAGGAATCCTGGGCAGCCGCAGCAGTACGTTCATAGTGGCAGCAGGGCGATAATTTTTCGTAAGCCTCATCCGTTGCCCTGTATTTTGGGGTGTCGTATCCTGCATCTGCTATCATTTTTTGGATCTTATCCGAGTTGGAGGGCTCTGTATATTTTACTTCGAGGATTTTTGACTCCGAACTCCAAACGGCATAAGAAGCGCCTGCCTCTTTAGCTGCTTTTTCAATTTTCTTTTTACACATCCCACACTCACCTGAAACTTTAATTTTTTCGGAAGTTTGGTTCTGGGCAAAACCCATTTGAGCAAAAAATAATAAGAAAGTGAAAAGGGAAATTATTTTTAAGGTTTTCATTTTAAATGACTTTTATAATTATTATTTTATTTGTTATCCAGGATTAAATCCTCCCTGGGCGAGGTATAAGGTATTAAATCGGAATTGGCTTTTGAGATTAAAAGCCGAAGTCATTTCTAAATTCTAAAAACCCGGTTACGGATATATACATCGGGGCCGGAGGGTTCCGGTGGTGCATACTCGGTTGATTCTGAAATATGAAGATTGGGTATGGTATTGGCTACAACAAATCCGGAAGCAACCACTGCGGGAGCTTCCATCTTGTCAATTGAAAAAGAAACGGTGGAAGTACTTTGATCAACCACCAACTTCACAATCTTTAGCTCATTCTTGCAACATCCATTGGGTGTCTCCAACGACATTCCACACTTGCCACATTCATCCTGGTGGCCGGAGTACACATCGAAGGATTGATAGTTTCCCATACAATAATGCATGTTCACTATAACCCCCGACGTCGTTATCAGGTAAAAGAAAACGGCTAATATGTATATCAGCTTTTTCACAGCGATTACAAAGATAGCCGGGATTTTGAAAATATGAAACCCGGCATCCTGCAAAACCAAGGAAAATCAATTAATTAACAGAAATTCAATATAATCCTGGTTGAAAAAGCCTATTAACTGACCTAAATCATTCCTTTTAGCGTTTAATTAAATGCATCTATCGCAGTTCGACCGATGTAAAGGAGGAAGCAGGCAGTCCCCCTCCATTAAATAATGTAGCCTCTGCGGTATCGGAAAAGGCATATCGGATCCCAATGGGAACTGATACAGAGAAACTCTGGACGATGACGTTATCCCCATCAATTTCCGCCTCAGCCGGATACCATCTCCCGTTTCTGTCCAAAACCTCGAACCCCGTCAATGATTTATCCTTTGAGGTTAGACCTCCTTCCGTATGCGTGAAGGAGACTGTAATTTTTCCGCCATCAGCAGAAAAACTTTTAAATAAGGGTCCCGAATAGGAAATGTCTGAAACCCCATAGGTTTTGTTAAGTGCCCATTTTGATAGCCGTTTTCCTACATCCTGTTTATTGGCAGGATGGATATTATCCAGGTCTCCAATATCAAGCGTAACAGCCATCCCTGTATTTGTTAGTTTAGATAAGGTACGGCGTTGTGCATCCCGAAGGGCTGCTGAGGCCAGTCCGTTTCCTCCATTTCTGAAGGGTGCTATCTGTACAAAATAAAAAGGGAAATCGGGTTCATTCCACAAGTTTCGCCAATCTGAAACCATCAAGGGAAATAATTTCTCATACTGTCTTGCCCTTCCCACATTCGATTCACCCTGGTACCAAATTGCTCCCTTTATAGCATAAGGAATTAAGGGAGCAATCATCCCATTAAATAATACAGCAGGCTGATTTGGATTGGTAGTTCCAGATGCTGGCGGTTTTACAGTAGCCACTTTAAAATACCAATTGCCTGAAAGAAAAATTGTATCCATACCATTCTTCTGGTACAACTTCAATTGATTGGGTTTTCCATGAACTCCTCCTCCCCCGCCTTCATCAATTACTTTCACTGCCAGGGTATTTTTTCCGGTAAATACCAGATTGGCCGGAATATTATACTTCCTGTTAAGTTGCCAGGCCCCGTCTTGCAGGGTACTATCCACAGGCTTTCCATTAAAATAGGTTAAATCCTTATCATCAATGGGACCCAACTCCAAAATCAGATTTTTGCCAGCCCAATTTTGAGGTATTTCCACCTGTTTTTTAAACCATACTATTCCATCCATGTTCAGGCCATGGGACTCCCAAACAGAAGGCACCTGCATCTTTTTCCAGGTAGAGAAGCTGTCATCATTCAGGATACCTGAATAAACTGTTTGGAGGGCTTTCTTCCAAACCAGGGCATTCAGGCTGTCCTTTGCCTTCATCGCAATAAAATTTCCAGCATATTGACCTACGGTTTTCAAACCCATATCAAAATCAACCATTTTCTTTAGTGTGGACGAACTTGTCCAGGCTTCGGCTACGGTTCCGCCCCAACTGGCCACAATTAATCCGATGGGGACATCCAGTTGCTTGTACAATTCTCTTCCAAAAAAATAGGCGGTAGCGCTAAAATCGGCGGCAGTGGCAGGGCTACATGCTTTCCACCTGCCATTTACATCCAAATCGGGAAGGAAGGCGATTTTCCTTTCCACGTTAAAGAAACGGATATTGGGGTAATGGGCATTTTTAATTTCGGATTCAGATTGGTTAACCGGATCGTTTGTAAACCCTGAGAGTGGCATTTCCATATTTGATTGTCCGGCGCAAACCCATACCTCTCCGATAAGTATATTATGCAAAACGATGGATTTATGATTAACCGTAATCGTTATATCAAACGGGCCTCCTGCGGCAGGAGTTTGTAATTTAAGCATCCATTTCCCTGTTTTGTCCACAACAGTGGATGCCTGGCCTCCGGGCCAGTTCCCCGTCACGCTAACTTTTTTACCTTCCGGTGCCCATCCCCAAAAAGGAACCCTTGATTTTTGCTGCAACACCATGCTATCTGAAAATAAGGATGGCAACCTCACCTGAGAATGAATTTTGGTGAAAGCCGCACAAAAAATTAAAAGGAAAAAAATATTCTTTTTCATAATAAATTAATAAAGTGCTACACAACGGATCAAAGCCGGATAAAAATAAAAATCATTTATCTACCAATAAGCAAATTAAATTATAGAAACTAAATCAGTTTAAAAATTAAATTCAAGATCATACTCTTCCTTCATTCTGCCAGCTTTTGGGAGCATGATGGCGGGTAAAAAAACCAGATAATTCGTACCCTGCAATAACTTCTAAAACTTTAAAGAACCGGATGGCAATTCAAAACACCTTCGTTGGTGGGAAGGTGGAAATAAATAGAAGAAATTGAAGCTCTAAATTAATTTTTTCAACTTTGATTTTTAGGTCCC
>CAZYKA010000008.1:0-100224 GCA_964647915.1 uncultured Ferruginibacter sp.
ATAAGAGATTTCAACAGTATAAACCTGTCCTACTACCATGCCAAATCCATTGCTTGCCGTTTGCTGGTTGTTAGTGTTATTTGTCCATTGATGCGACTGGCTGATAGTAGTTCCATTGATGCGCAAGCGGTAACCATCATCCAGTATAGCCGGTTTAAAATAATAGGTTCCTGTAGCGGGAGCCTGCAACTTTCCTTCCCATTTTACACTGAAATAATTGTCAGTAACTCCATTTGTGCCCAATTGCTGACCGGCTGCTACTTCGGGTGATGCCGCAGCCTGGCTGTAAATCAAAGCTGCCTGAGGATAAGAAGTACTTGTTGCAGGTTCTAATGGCAATGTATAGGTGCCGTTTACTGCATGGTTATACCAGCTTGCTTTTAAGCCGGTACCGGCAGTACCGCTTGTTCCTAATGCCTGATTGGTATAGGAAGTGGTTTTATTTTGCAGCTTTAATCCGTAAGCTATGTTTGCTTCAGTTACAGAAGTTACCGGAGCCTGTATACTGATGCTCTGGTTGGTATTAAGCCTGAGGCTGTACCTGCCACTATGATGCTGTGTGCTATCAATTTTCGCTGTTACAGCAGCAGAATAATTGAATGCACGATGTGGCTGGCAACTGATGCAATTAACTGCTGTCTGATAGCCATAATCTTCAAAACCGTCAAAGAGGATTTCACGAACCCTGGCATTGTTGGCAATGGCAACAGGTAACTGTTGATTATAACCATATAAGCCGGAATTAAACCTGCCTAAAGGATCTGTATTTTCTATCTCATATCCTTTACGGTTATATTGAGTGATAGCGCTATTCCAAACCCATACGCCGGCAGCCTGCTGATTGCGGGATAAATACACCGCTGTATCAGGATTGGCAGGTGTATTTGGAAAGCTCCAGAATGTTTTATAACTTTTGATAGTCCCTGCTATCCTCGTATCTATTTGAGGAATTGTGAAGTCGCTTTCTTTACGTTCACCATAATAGGCGTAAGTGCTGTCCACTCTCCAGTTGCCTAATACTCCTTCTACATAAGGATTCATGGCTTTACGGTCGAATTTGGATTTGCAATAAGTGTGCGTTACTGTACTGATATGTTTTGTGAGCATCACATTTACAGACGGATCATTATCGTAGTTATATACCGAATCAATATTGCCCCACTGGTAATAATAGTAATACAACTTTGGAGCAGCAAATGTGCAAAGGCCAGGATTAGTTGCATTAGATGAATAAGATTTGGAAGCCGTATTATTGCATGGGCCAGTGGCTTTAGGCGACCAAAAACAGCGAAGCCAGTATTTATTATTATTATTGCCCGGAGTTGGGATATCTGCATCGTCTATGCTTAAACGTACTTTAAATCCAATCTTGCGCTGGTTTCCTAAAATACTGGTACCGTTTGTCAATAGAGGAAGTGTTACATTCACCCTTGAATCTATAGAGCCATTAGCATAATAATTCGCTCCACCAAAACTATTCGCATAAGGTACAATACCAGTACCCAAACTAAGATTTGCCGTACCCGCTTTAAAATAATCATTCACCCAGGGTACAGGGTCAGGATTAGGATTAGGATTTGAGGCTGAAGCGTGCCATCCTTTAAGCAGGGCACTTACATAGCCCAAATAATGCAGGTTGTCATAACTGCTGGAAGAATTTGTACCGCCATGAAAACCCGAGTGAGACGAAGAAGGATATGGCGGGCTATTATACAATGGTTGATTGGAATGTGAGTACATTGATAGCATTGCCTTATATACATTGCTGTTAGCAGGGACGGTTTGATAATCATATAAAATAAAACCAGCCCTTCTGTCATCCCACTTATAATAATTACCATGTTGTTTATAATTGCCGGTGTTTTTAACTAAAGACATACCTGCTTCCTTGTTTGCTTCTATAGCCAGATCTGCGTGATAGTTAGAGCCTCCTAATTCTCTCCATTCGTGTTTCCACCGGATATTTAAAAAGTCTTGCGGAGATAAATCTGCCCTATGTACTTTCGCATTTACAGAACTGTCCACAGTTTCTGTTATCTTATAAAAGTTATTATCTACCCGCCAGTTATCTTTAAACGTGGCGGCAGAAGTTTGTATGATATTAGTGGCTTCATTGAATACCAACTGGCCATTCACGATGGGGTAATTTAAGCTGGTTACCGCAGCTACCGACTGGTCCAGCATGTTACGCTTACCGCTACGTATAATGCGAATAGCTGCCCCTTTACCGTCAGGGCCTAATGCTGCATTAAAAGGGTTTCCATTAGTATCCATAAAAACCCATTCGGAACTTACCCCTCCGGCTTTTCGCATATTAACGGCCCAAATTTTGAACGTATTTGCTGTTGTTCGCAAAGTGTCCCAAGGATTATTTTTATTCAACGCCCCATCGCAGGGTAATTGCTCTGAGAGTGAACTGTTGTTGCGTACATCAACATATATTTCATCCCCGCTTTCCAGAACGTTAAATATTCCGGTTGGAGGATTGGTTAATATACCGTGCCGAAACTCTAAACCGCTGTAAACAGCATCAATATTTTTATACGCCAGCCCCATTCCGCTATACGCCCAATGTGCCGGATAATTGAAAGTATATACAGGTTTGTTATGCTCATTCTGTGTACGGGTAAGCAATGGGTTGCCCGTTTCAGCGTCATACACCAGATTTTTTGTACTAACCATGCTGCCTTTGTCAATTACAACTATACTATCCATTATACCGTAGTGTGTTACCAACTTTAACAGTGATGCCGAACGGTACATCGTACCTTCCCTGGTTACCGGTTGCAATAAATTGATAAGGGGAATAGGGAAAAAGCCCACAATAAAGCCATCAAAATTGATGCTCAGGTTAGCCGTTATGGTTTCGCTGTGATGTTCCCTGAAATCTGTCATCACTTCAATATCCCTTCCGATAACAGCATTGGTAACTTTTCCGTCAGCACGGCTGATAACCGGGAAATCATGGTTGAAGTTGTAAGTATTATTGCTTACCTGTTTGGTATTGTAAAAATATTGCGTGTAGGAAGTAGGGTTTACAGGATCATTCACCGTATATACGGCATTGCTTTTTTCTTTACCGTTCATATCATTGGTTTCTACCAAAAAGCCCTGCGACTGTGCAATTCCTTTCATCATGTCAATACGCAATAGCTGCATGATCTTGGCCGGCTCGTAGCGTGCATTGGCATCACCTTTCAAATCCGTACAGGAGGATTTATAAGGAAATTCCTTATTGGTATAAAATTCCGTTACCTGGCGTGTAGGCTGATTCTTTACCGTATCCCTGTGAATAGATACTATTTCAATACGGCTATAACCTACCATCGGTGAAGGATAAAACATTTCTCCAAGTGGCATTTCAACAGTGCCGTAATCATAAGGGCCTCCTTTATTATGGTCAACAAAACGCATGATTTCCCGGTTAGGGTTTTCATCGCCACCGATAGAAGGTTCCCAACTGGCTACACCACTGCTGATGGTTTCTAATTTCCCATTCACTAATTCGGTAGTTGTGTATTTGTACTCTTTACCATAAGTGGCCTTCATCTGACCTGTCATTTTATCCCAACTGTCGCTGATTACAATGCGCTTTACACGATGCCCGCCTCCTAATTTATTTCTTGTAGGATTAGTAAGCCTGGCAAAACACTTATATAAAACAACCTGCTGGCATTTCAGGTCATTCTTTAACGTGTTTATTTCTCCGGTAAACATGGAGCCGACGGAACTAACCATACCGCCCATTGCCGTAATAATGGACTTTAAACCTCCTTCATCACTTAAATCATATCCTTTATAAGCTTTACCGGGCAATTGTTTGGTTAAAAATTGTAATGCTCCCGATACCATTGGTGTATGTCCTGTTCCTATGTCAGCAACTTTTATCCAGGCGGTTGTTGAGTTAATTAATCCGTAACCGGCAGTGTCAGCATAAACCGGCACAGTCTCTTCTCCGGCAATACCCGACAGACCCGAGCCGGTAGGCATCGTTACTGCCAGCTTCAGGTATAATTGCTTTACATCTTGCAGGTAACGGGCAGCAAATTCCTTCCTACCTTCCGTTCCGGTTGTATTAATGGCAAAAGGCAGCTGTATGTACACCTTATCATTTTCCGAACCGTCATTGTTATACAATTTTGGTAAGTCGCCTGGTGCAGGCAGGCTGCTTTCACTTGTGCCAAATCCCAATATCTGGTACATGCCGGCAGCCTTTTTATTCTGCACATAGGCATAGCTGTCCGATTCATAATCTACTGTAATGATGCCGCCGGATGGTAAGAGTATCTTATTCATTGCCCACGCTGCTGCATTTTTATCTGCGCTCACCTGATTCTGCGTACTGTACGGATAATCTTCATTGGTCAGATTAACATTGGGATTATCGGTTTGGGGTTTGAATGTTCCCCAACGATCACTTTGTTCAAAGCTGTAATTGGGATTATTGTCAGCAGGATAATAAAAAACGTATTTGCTTTTTGGCTTACGGGTATTACCGTTATAGGTTATCCAGATACTGTCTAAGGTTAATTTGCCTTGTCCCGGTTCTATGTTACTGCCTAACTCATTGGCAGCGGTTGTATTTTTGCATAGCTTGTAACTTTGGAAAAACCGGATAGTTTTTATGGGTTTGGCATTATCTCCGTACCTGGTCAGATCGCCTTTAGAAAAAAGAGAAATTTTATCCAAACGTTTCATGCCATTAGAAGCATTCATGTCGAGTGTGCCATTTTCATCCACTACAGGACGGCCATCTTTGCGGTCGCTTTTTACATAAAAACGGGCAACCATGTTTTTGGATTCAACTGAATACAGATACCACTGCTCCCTTTCGCCATATACATAGTGAGCTTTATCATCTTTTTCATCTGTTTTCAGTCCGCTGCTATAGCTGGCAGTATTGCTGCCAACAGGGGTGCGCCATTTATAATCATTGTATTTTGTATAATTGAATTTAACCGCATCACCAATATCATCTTCTGAAATCCCGTTCCCGGTCACATCAACATAATTAGGCGACGTAAGTTCAGTTAATAAATAAGAATGGGTATAAGCCGGTATTTCTTCTTTCTCCATTATCCAATCACGGCCTTTGCTGTTATTTACCGTATTATCACCTAATGTATATACAGCTTTTGTATTGCTTACTTTTTCCGAAGCATCAATGCTGAATGTTACATTATATTGTTTCTTATTATAGACAGGCAATCCATAAACATATTTTTTACCGTCGTTTCCCAATACATCAATTTCAGATATATGGTGCATACGACGGAAGGGTACAACTTCACCACCAAGCACTGCCGGTTGAGTAAGCGAAGTATGATTGACATCATGATTGCGGTAGAAAGAATCTATTCCTGTTTTGTTGCAACCGGCGCTGAAAATAATTTTGTTCTCATAAGCTCCCTGGCTGTTATAGGAATAGAGCTTGCTATTCATACCGATGCGCTCTGATTCTTCTGCATTTAAAAAACTTATTACCTGTGTACGCTTATCCCTGTTAAATTTCTTAGTGCTATCCGTTAAGATAATTTTCTCTCCAAGCACATTCTTTGTTGCATCATAACGGATTAATTTTGGTAACAACATCGGATTTGCGGAAGCAGTATTAGCCATTTTAAAACGAACCAGTTCATCACCGGACATGGCTGTTTGAAAATTGGCATCAGGAACGGTTTTTTCACTTGGATTCTTAAAATAAGCGGCCTGGTAATCTTTATCATTTTGACGGAATGAAAAGGCTTCGCCGGCCATATTATTAGTTACCCAATCTCCAACCTCAGTAGGAGAATATACATAGTTTAAGTCTGCTCCTACATGCACCATATTCCCAAATCCTAAATCCACTCCGAGTCCAAAAGCATTTTCTCTTGTTTTAACGGTAGCGTCCCGCATGTGTCCCACATCGCCCCGGTAAGCCCTGAATGAACCTCCAGTGCCTTCGCCATTGATGCTGAATACATCATAAGTGTAAACAGGCATGGCAATAGCAGGTGTATTAGGCGTATATACGCCATCGTTAGCCCTATTAAAGTCCAGCAGGGCATCTTTATTGTTGTTTGCACTTTGCAGGTATAGCATTCCATAAGCCGGATGATAGCTTACCTTATCATCATCAGCCAGGAAAGTGCGGGTGTAATAACCTTTTATTTTTCCGTGAAGATTTACGCTGTATAATTCGCCGCCCATTGATAATTCCAGGCTGTAATTCTCTCTTGTAAAAGGCTTGGTTATCGAAGGCACTACTGAAGGGTAGGCAAAGGACAATGTTCCTGAACTGCTTGCCCAATCAATACTACCAGTATATTTTTGGTCATCGGCCCGTTTGTAACTCTCTGAAACATTCATATCGAGGTGCATGGAGGTTAGTCCCATACGGGAACTGTAATTATATCCCACACCAATAGAGCCATTGAGATTACCATAAGAGCCTTTCCCCATTTCTCTCTGTAATGAAATAGACGGAGAATAACCAGCACCGCTTCTTGAACTGGTATTTAAGCCTGCGCCTACAGTGAGTGCATAAGTTTTTGTTGAACCGCTTTTTGAACTGATGCTTAATGCCGCATTCACTCCCGCTTCCGATGAAACGCCTAATTTGTTATTCCATGCCAGTCCCATATTGGCGCCTATACTTAAAGGGAAACCAGCCAGTTTTATATTGCCTCCAACAGTAAGTCCAAAAGTTTTATCATCACGAAAACTCTGTGTTTTGGTTATCGAATCCGACCCGTTAAAATCATCCGGCAGGCCCCGCATGTTACGGGTAACTGTACCAGGGTTAATGTTCCATCCCAAACCAACCCAACTGGCTTCCTGGTCCATTGTGATGCCGCTATTGTAAAACATATTGATAGGATAACCACCCACATCCAGCAAGGGAATATTATAAGAAAAATCACCGGTGAAGGGGGATACCATATTATCCGATCCCACTGATTTGAAAGCGGTCATTTCCGGCTGGCTCGGACCGCCAACATCTGCTTTGTCAAACGCCCTGCTTTGCTTTTTGCTGAAATTCTGAAAACCGGTTGACAACTGCTTTATTTTTTTGCCTTTGTCATTTCCATCATCACCTGCCGCCGGAGTAAGAAAATCATTAGGCTGAACAGTTTTGGCATTTCCTGTTAAAGAACGTTCATAGCCTTTACTGCCATACGAATAAGCATAATAATCACTCTGCCGGTTTTCGCCATTCAGTACTTGTGCCTTTAAGCCGCCTATCCCTGAAATGAAAAATACTGATAGTAAGGTCAACGCTGCTTCCCTTTGATAACGGCTGGATAATCTGTATAGCATAACTTAGATAAATTAGTGTGTTGGTTTGTTTTACCGGTGTATTAATTCCTTTCTGTTTTTTTGTCTTTATACTCTTTCACTTCAAAAAGCATCTGCCACACCTCACTGCGGCTATTGCTGATAGTGGCTTCGTAAAGGATTCCTTCTCTGGCCTGCAATAATTTTTGTACATCTTTCTGCAAAAGGTTTTCACCACGGTTTATTTTCACCTCAAATACTACTGCTTCTTTATTAACGGCGCTTACCTCTTTGACCCGAACTTTTACCAGCGTATCAGTTGTTTCATTGGTATAGCTCATTTTTAAAATTCCGTTGGGTGCAATCCCTTTTTCTGGATTATCTCTTTTCATTTTTATATAGGGAGTTTGCTCAATGAGTTGTTTTACCCACGAAGGAGGAGCAATCTTAAATGTCCAGATTTCTGTCTTGGCAGCATAGTTCAAACCATTTGTTGCCACTACCTGCCAGGCATAGAGCTTTCCTGTATCGAGCTTTGTAAAACCCGTTGCATACGCTTCATAAGGTTGCGAAAGATTTGATTTTGCGTATACCGGTGTATTATACTGAATAGCTTCCGATGAAGATTGGCCTTCCGATACTTCCGTTATCAGCAAGTCGTAGCTCAGCGAAGTAAACATATCGAAAGGCGTTGGCGGCATCCAAGTAAATTGCGGGTAAGGCGTTTCTATTACAGATTTATCAGCCGGGCTGCTAAGTACGGGCGGGCTGAGCGGGTCAACATTAAAACGAATACAATCTTCTGCAATAGGAGATTCTTTCCTGACTCCGGCATTAATAACCTGGTAGCAGGCCACATAACTTCCCATTGGCAGGTAACTTCGGGCAAAGTCGGGCAGATTGTAGGTATAGCTGACGGGCTGAATATCACCGGCCTTAATCATTTTGACACCTTTAGCTAATAACAGGTTACCGGTTGTTGCAGTTAACATCACCTGCCCGGTCGCTGCGTCTTGTAAATTGAGCTGCATCGTAACATCAAGAGCATCACTGCCATTATTGACTAACACCAGATTCCACAGCATTTCTTTTTGCAGCAACCCCGCCGGGGGCATCTGCACATTTACATTAACCTGCGCTTTTCCCAATAAGGGCAATGCCAGCAAGCAAACACCAAAAATGTTTTTAATCATAACCGATTTTTTATTTCGTTATAAACCCGGAATATTTTTCCGTTCATCTGTTTTTCTTCCTCAAAAACGCCTGTAATAACTTATCCTTCCTATTTCTACGGGCGACAATTGTTGCGTATACGTTGGCAGATATGATTTTTCATATTGCAACTGCACCCCGCCCAATTTTTTAAATTCAGTTCTTATTTGCAAACTCTCTCCCACATAAGCAGGACCATCTTTTATTTTATTGTATTTTAATCCTGCACCAACCTTCAACCATCTTCTTAAAGAATAGTCCGCCGTAGCTTCTATGGTAGCATATTGTAATAAGGATTGTTTTGTGTAAGCATAACCTCCCTGCAATTGCATTTTAGAAAACAGTACTGCCTGTGAAGCATATATATTTATGCCTTTGTAAGGCACAAATCCCGAATCAGTTGCTTCGCTCGTATATTTATTATATACCATTATGCTGTTCATCTGTAAACCTTTTAAAATATAGCTGTAGCCGGCAGAAGCATTAAGTATATAATATGCAGATTCACGAATGGTTTCCTTATCAATCAAATAAAGCTGTGTACCCGGATAATATCCGACACTGATAGTGGGAAGTTTTCGTAAACGCACATTCAGCAATACACTTTTGAAAATGGTACTTGTTTTATACGTTTTATCGGTAAACGGATTGCTGAAATCATTACGCCGGAGCATTCCTGTAAGCGTAATCCTGTCTTTATAAAATGACTGGTCAACCCTTCCGAGCCAGGCGGTTTGATTGGTATTATAACTGAATAAACTAAAGGACTGAAAATTTTCTCCTGTTTTCCTGTAAAACCCGCTGAGCTTTGTATGTGTTTCAGGGATAGTTGCCTGGGCTTTGAAATTAATCCCCATATTACTTGGGTCGCTAAACCGGAGTAATGAACCACTTTGTTTACCCGATGACAAATTACCAATAACCGGTTTGGTGCTTTTGGCAAATTCAGCGCTTAAAAAATTATTTTCATCTTTTTTCAAAATTGCCTCCACTGAATAGCCCGCCAGATTAACCGAACTGTTTGCGCTGTCGTTGTAACCATAATTATTATTACTCTTTCTACCGGTGAAATAACTGAAAATAACGGCAGCATGATCTTTATCACCCACTCCAAGCCTGCCCATGATGATGTACTGATTATTCTGCCTTGCTTTGCGGGTATAAAAATCCCTGAAACGATAATCTATTTTCCCTGCTGCAAAGGCCGCATAATAAGACGAGTTATATTCTATATTTATTCCAGACACCGTTATGTTTTGAGCGGTAAGTTCCGTATAGTTCAAAACACTTCTGCCGATGCTAAAGTTTTTAATTGCTGCTAATTGTTTTTCAATTTTTGTTCTTTTATCAATGGGGATACCGCTTTCTTCTGCCAGTTTTCTTAATTGCTTTTCGCTTGTTGCCTTATATATTTTTTGACGTATGCTTGCTATATTTTTCTGTACTCCGGCTTTTATACTGTCAACTTTTGACTGGTATTTAGCTACAGTTTTTTGCAAACTATCCAGTTTTGCCTTTTGCTTTTCATAATACGCAGCAAGCGGTGCTGCAATACTATCAGCCTTCGCCTCCGCTGCATCAGTAATACTTGTCTTTTTGGCAAGCATATTTTCTTTTACATGGTTCAGCGAATCAATAACCTTGTTCTGTATTCCGTTGGCCTTCGCATTTAGTGTTGCAATGCTTGCATTTATTTTATTGATACTGTCTGAAATACTATTTTGTACTGTTATTCTATTGATGGAATCTTCAACATTTTTCAGGTTTTGATAGTAAAGCCTCTCTTTTTCTTCGATAATCTTTTGTAAAGTACCGGGATCATCCAGCCATTTTTTTGTTTTATCAAGATCAGCCTGGTATTTTTTCAGCAATGCCTCCGCCGCAGTTAAATCCGGTAACTTGTATTGAGGAACCTGCTTTTTAAGTTTATCTAAAAGCTGCTGCTTAAGATTTTTATTGTAAGTATATTTATCAAAGCTGAAGTTTACATCAACAAAATCCCTGAAATATGGTGAGTTGCTCTGCCTGCTCGTGAAATTTACTTTTAGGGGATATTTTTCCTTAATAAGCACATCCAGATAAACCCGTTCGGTATGCTGCTGAAAATTCTGTTGGTTGATCGGAGTATCTATGCTGCTGCGATAAAAAAAATCATACGAGATATTACCGTGTATGCTAAGAAATTTCACCTGTTTAGGTGTTATCGCCTGTATTTGCGAAATTTCTGATGGAGGGACCGGAGTAGCAACCGGCGGATAAGAATAAAACTTCGATTCTTGGAAATAACCTTTACATGTTGATTTAGAAAACTGGTTGATATAGAAGCCGGAATCAGTGATAGTAATTTGAGTTGTTGGAAATATAAAACCAGGAGGCAATGACTTTGTCTCTAATTGCTCTGTTTTACTTTGTGAATAACAATGTAAACCCGCAGGAAGCAGTATTAAAAAAATAATTTTCTCAAAAAACGAATAATTTGGTAACCTCAATAAGCGCTTTGCCCTTTATATTGCTATCGGTAAAACATGCTTTTTTGAACCTATTTATTGCAATCCTGCTCTACGGTTATTCCTACTGTTTTACTTCGTCAAATATTATAATTGAGGCTGCAAATGTTTGAAATAATTTGACTAAAAAAAATACCCTGAAGTGGGAACTTTTTCACAGGGATCATATTTAAGAAATTCAATATTATCCGAATTCCCTTATCTTATTGGGTTAAAAGATATATCAGCCTTAATTTAGTGTGGATATTTTTTAGAATTGAACTACGTGTTTTGTATAAATACGTGGGCAAATGCGTAAAATTACTATGCAAATATTTTCTTGCCCTAACTTCAGGTACGGATTGAAAATGTTTAAAAAAGCAACTAAAATTTGAGGGTTCAAAAAGCTCATTCCTGTATGAGTTACAAAACAGGGTGTAAGGCTACATGGGATTATTTACCAACCCGAACAGTGTTTTCCTGCCAGAGCAACCAGACAGTTTAAATTTCAACATTTTCATATCATCGCTTACCTTCCTGTCCAGGATTTTTGCATAGTGCTGTGTAGTTCGCAGATTTTTATGTCCCAACATCTTGCTTACACTTTCAATAGGTACACCATTAGTAAGTGTTACTGTTGTTGCGAAGGTATGCCGGGCAATATGAAAAGTAAGTTCTTTATTTATTTCGCAGAGGTCGGCTATTTCCTTTAGGTAGCTATTCATTTTTTGATTGCTTAACACCGGTAACAGCTTTCCTACATTCAGGCATTGTGGGTGTTGTTTATATTTATTCAGGATTTCTTCTGCCATTGGCAATAAGGGAATGTTAGAACGGGTATCGGTTTTTTGGCGGTTGGTGAATATCCACTTACCGCCGTCAATACCCAAACCGATATTGCTACGGGTAAGCTGCTTTACATCTATATAAGCCAGCCCGGTAAAGCAACTGAATAAGAAAATATCTTTCACCTGGTTGAGTCTTTCAGTAGCAAACGTTTTATCAGCTATTGCCTGAATTTCTTCCTGTACCAGGTAAGCCCTTTCCACTTCCTTTACTTTGGCTTTATAGTTTACAAACGGGTTCTTATCCAGCCAGCCATTGGCAATACAAATGCGGATGATTTTACCGAAATTTTTGATGTACTTAACAGCAGTATTATTATTGCACTTGCGAACGCTGCGGAGATAAAATTCGTATTCTGTTACAAAGGCGTGGTCAATCTTTTTTATGTCAATGTCTGAAACATTATATTTCCATTTCAGGAAATCAATGGTATGCTTTAGCGAAGTTTTATAACGTTCCAAAGTGCCAGGAGCAAATTCAAGATTTAGTAAAGCCTCAATCTGGCCATTGTGATTTTCAAAGATTGGGACCAACATGCGGCTTCTGACTTCTGTTCCTAAAAGTTTATTCCGCATGGTTTCAACAGTAATTTGTTTTCCTTCATGCACTAATTCCTTTTGATAATCGTACACTTTCCCTTTCAGAATATCCAGGTAAGTATTTATGGAATGTGCATCTCCGGAATTGCCTTTCATACGGCCTTGTTCTACAGACCATTTGCCAGCTTCAACATAACGCTTCGTGCTGATTTCAATACGCTGCCCATCAACGGTAACTCGTAAATAAATAGGAATAAGCCCGTCTGTAGTGGCTTTTGCTCTTTTTGCATAAAAAAGAATGGAAACTTTTGCTTGCATGGTGGTGACCTTTTTACGGTGATAAAATTAGATTCATCTGCTGCCTCAAACAAGATGTTCAAAAGCTGAACTACTTGCTGGACAAGTGTTTCGGAGAAATTCGGTTACCCGGATTTTGATTTGGTTCGGGTAACCGAATTTGCCCCCTTAGCCATGCGATTTAATGAATGAATTGAGCAGGTAGGAAAACAAAAAAGCCTGTAAATACTACGATTTACAGGCTGCTGAATTGTTTTGTATTGCTACTGGCGGAGAGAGAGGGATTCGAACCCCCGGACCTTTGACAGTCAACGGTTTTCAAGACCGCCGCAATCGACCACTCTGCCATCTCTCCGCGGCAAAAATAATACGCCAAACCTTTGTAACAAAATCTATTTTAAGGTATTACAAAGGTTTCTTTTACTCTCCCATAATAGTTAAAAATGGAAATTTACTGTGGTAATTCCGGGCTTCCATTATCCTTTATCACTACCACGTCATTTATGCTTACCGTTATTGGAATTTGGCCAACTTGTAAAATGGCCTTCTTCCCCCTTAATTCTTTTACAAATCCCACCGAACGGTTGTTCCTCATTTTAACCTTGTCTCCAATTTTCACGGCACCTCCTATTTCTATGAATTTTTCGTCAAAGTTCCGTTGCCTCTTTTCCTGCCGAAGTTTATCGTGCTGCTGAAATAATAAGGCCTGAATGGACTTTATTACTTCACTTTTATCATCGGCCTTCCTCCATACATTTATCAAGGATTTCATGCGTCTTTCGAGGTTGCGGAAATAGGCATACTTTTCTACTGAAATTTTGTTCTGTTCTTTTAAGAATTCCATTTGCTGCCGATGCCTCTCCTTACCCATCACTGACTCCATCTCTTTTTTCAATTTCTCATTCTCCATAATCAGAAACTGAAGTTTCAATTGCTCTTTCTCAACCCGTTGGGAATCCTGTTCTGCAGTATTCAACAACCGGTCTAATTCAAATTGATTTTCATTCACCAACTTCCGGGCACGCTCTATTAGGGGTTTTCCCAGGCCTATTCGTTCTGCAATGGAAAAGGTATAGGAACTTCCTGGTCTTCCGGTCTGCAATCTATATAGAGGTTGAAGTTTTTGTTCATCAAATTGCATGGCACCATTCAGGATTCCTTTCACTTTATTGGCCATCACTTTTAAATTCAGATAGTGTGTGGTAACTATTCCATACGCCCTCTTAATTGCAAGTTCCTCCAATATTACTTCTGCAAATGCCCCACCCAGGTTGGGATCTGAGCCACTTCCCAATTCATCAATAAAAAACAAAGTTTTCCCATTTGCATTTTCCAGGAAAAATTTCATGTGGCGGAGATGTGATGAATAGGTACTTAGTTCAAACTCTAAACTTTGAGTATCACCCATGTGAATGAATAATTGTTTAAAAGTTCCCATTTCACTATCGGGGCTAACAGGTACCAGCAAGCCAGACTGCAACATGAGTTGCAGCAAACCAACCGTTTTAAGTGTAACCGTCTTTCCACCGGCATTGGGGCCACTAATAACCAATATCCGGCTTTCCTCAGATAGATTTAAAGTGAGGGGAATAGTTGGTTTACCAGCGCTCCGATTATACAAAAACAATAATGGATGATACGCCTCAAACAGTTTCACCACGGGTCTCTTACTAATCTTTGGCAGGTTGCCACCAATTTCCAATGCGAATCGTGCCCTGGCTCTTACAAAATCCAATTCTCCGGATATTTTATAGTATTGGGAAAGGAAGCTCTTATAATTTTGAAGATCGGTTGTTAGTTTTCGTAGAATTCGTTCTATTTCTCTTTTCTCTTCAAATTCCAGGGAAAATATTTCATTATTCAAACCGGTTGTTTCTTCAGGCTCAATAAAACTGGTTTTCCCGGTATCACTTTCTGCATGAACCACCCCTTTTATTGCGCGTTTATTTTCAGATAATACGGCAAGTACCCTCCTGCCATTCATAAAACTTTCTCCGATATCTGACAGGAGTCCTGATTGCTGAAGTTGCTTAACTATCTTATCGAAGAGTTTTCTAAGTGCATATCGTTTATGGTAAAGGGTAATCCTGATCTTCGCCAGGTCGGCACTTGCACTATCTTTAACACTCCCATTTTCCTCCAGGATTGAGTCGATTATCTCTATGATGCTTCTCTCATACCAGGATTCTCCAACAATTTTTGAAAGCGAAGGGTTGGTACCAATTTTTTCGAAATTAAACCAACGATAAATACGGCTGGCATTTTCAGCCAATTTTCGCAATAATAGTATTTGATCACCGGATAAAAGGGCACCGGAGATAGAGAGCAATTTAATTTCCCTGGAAATATTATCTGAGAAGCTATTGGGGATATCCTCCCCCCCATTCAGGAGGCTTTTATATTCATGGGTTTGAAATAAGGCATTAGAAATATAATCCCAATCATCATGAATCCGGAGTTGAGACACTTTTTCCTTTGCCAACGGGGTTTGGCATTGTAAGGATACCAATTCCTTAACCTTATCAAATTCAAGTTGAAGTAATGCAGATCCGGGAAATACGCGCATAAACGAAAGACAAAATTAAGCTATTCCCCCATGATGCTATTTCTTCTCAACAACTCCCTGGGCCTTCCAGTCAACAAAAACCTGGATAAGGCTATCGGGCAGGCGGTCATGTTTCTTTGGCATGAATCCCATTTGGCCTTGTTGAAGGGATATTCTATGAATAATATTGTCAATTCTACCTTTCGCCACATCATACTCATTGAGTGCCGCCCGCATGCCTTTACCATTTGTGTGGCACGGTGCACAATGAGATTGAATAATGGGTAACACATTCGCATCATACGTTACCGTAACCGGGCCGGAATAGGCCGGGGATGCAGATTTCTTCGAAGAACTGCAATTAGAAAATACCATTACAATAATCAATACAGCAGGAATTAATAATTTTTTCATACCCTAAGTTTATAACCAAATATAAAAAAAAGGATTCAATGTTGAAACTTAAAAAAAATATTTATTAAATTTCAAAACCAGGTAGTTCCAAAATCTTAGCTGGCAACTAATGGGATTACTAATGGCCCAAAAAAAACCGGTAATTGCTTACCGGCGTTATTCTTAAGATTGAATTAGCCACTTTAATTGCTTGTGGAATTATTCAAGCAAATGATAGCCCAATAAATTATAGCGGGGTTCTCAATTATGTCACGAAAATCAAGCTACCGCTTTTACCTTGAAGGAAAGGCTAAAATATTTAAATGCCCTTAGCGGATTATTTTCTGAGAAAATCCATTCCTGTCCCATCGCAATTGGCGGGCGGTTAGCACTACCTGCCGCTTCTCCAACTCCAAAATAAGAATCCTGGCTTTCAATTCTCAGCCCGTAGGTACCGTCCTTTACTACATGTAATTTTGGGACTTCAAATCCTAGCCACATGCCATCGTTTGCGGAGGTAAGGTTGGTAGATACTTTGGTTAGTTCAGGGCCCCAGGAGCCTGATTCGGGGTCGTACTTGTGAAGGGTAAGGGTAACAGTTCCCGGATGCATTACCAATTCGGTAAATACTTCCACCCTGTTAATTTCAGCCTCACGAAGGATTTTAAAGGTTTGCCCACGGCTGATGTGCTTTGGGCCTCCAGGACGTTGGCCTACCCACCCGGTAATGTTGTGCTCAGTTTGCTCAGCAACTGAACGGCCTTCCTGGTTTGATTTTCCAGTGTTCATGATTATATTGATTTTAGTGTCGAATTGCTACATAGGCAAAACAATTACCAACAAAACCAAAATGTAAAACCCGGGGATATTATCCTGATCATATTTGTAACCATTAATACCAGGACTTGCGGATAATTGGATGACAAGGCAAGAAATTCATAAATTTAATCGCAAAACTAACCCATATGAATAAACTATTTCGGGCTCTGATTGCCGGTTATGGTGCGAAAAAATTAGGAAGTGGTTGTCTAAGCACCTTGCTTATCTTTATTCTTATATATTATGCTCTCGGGCATTGCAATTTATGATTATTATTCAAAAATGTAAAAAATCATTTTTCCCTCCCCAAGAATAACGTTTATTGCACGAATATATTTTCTTCTTTGTTTGGTAACATAATTAAAGTCATAAATGATTATTATTCCCGATAAAACTTATTACTTTCACAATAAATTAACTTAATGAAAATTTTTGTTGCCGGGCTCCCTTACGACCTGGACGATGCGGAACTAACTGAAATCTTTGAAAAATTTGGTACAATAGCATCTGCCAAGGTGGCTATTGACAGAGAAACGGGAAAGAGTAAAGGTTTTGCCTTTGTTGACATGCCCAATGAAGAGGAGGCAAAAGATGCCATTGAAAACCTGAATGATATTTCCCTGGGTAAAAAACCAATGGTTGTTAAAGCTGCCGAAGACAGGCCAAACGCTGGTAGGCCTTCGGGTGGTGCCCCAAACCGGTTCTCACGCCCCCATCAAAGTGGAGGATTTAATCGGAACCAGGGAGGTGGAGGATATAATCGTGGAAATTTTGACAGAAACAGAAGACCGGAAAACCGAAATGATGGATTCAATAGGGAACAATAATTAATGGAATATCATTCCCTCCTTCTGTTTATTATTTTCGTCCATATTATGCCATGAATTCAATTGCCAGAATTGCATATTCCCAAAAATTGAATTCTTCATCAAATTTGGAAGTTTTTTACTTTAGATACTGATCAAACCAATCTGCTATTTCATTTTCTTCCATTTCAATATTGGGCCAGCCATGCCCTCCCCCCTTTTTAATGACCAGTTTATTTACAACCCCTGCTTTCGTTAACGCATCCACCATTCTTTCAGATTGCTGGATGGGAACCAAGCGATCATTGTCTCCATGAAAAAGGATAATAGGTGGGTCATCTGGAGTAACCTGGTAAATAGGTGAAATTTGGCCAGCCAAAATTTTCCGGGTGGCAGTATCTGTTACCGACTCATAAATACCTTTTATTTTGTCGAATTTCCTAAAATCAAAAGCACCTCCAAGCCTTGACAAAGTAATAAACATTTCACTCGCCCTGGAATCATATCCATCATGCCCATAGTTAAGAAAATCGGTTGGTGGGAAAAAGACGCCTGCTGCCTGAACCCGGGATGAAACTTTATCCACCGGATCATCAGAAATAAGGGTGCTGTCAGATGCAGTTGCTGCCATTAAAGCAAGGTGTCCCCCACTAGAGCTACCAACAATTCCAATTTTATTCGGGTCAATATTAAACTTCTTTGCATTATACCTCACATACCGAATGGCCCGCTTTACATCTCCTATTTCTTCCATAATGTTATAGCGCGGCTGCGAACTGGTGAAGACAGTAAATACAGTATATCCTCTTTTATTAAAAACATCAGCACGAAGCAGGTATCCCATCCTTTTTTGATAGCCGGATACCCAGTTTCCACTTACCAGATTTATTACTGCCCTATTTTTTTGAACATCCTTCACCGGTTGGCCTACAATCATAGTTAGGGCCATCCCGTCCTTTCGGCCATAAATAACTTCATCCAAGGAAGCACTGGATTCCTGCCCTGAAACTGAGAATGCCAAAAAAAATAAGCTAAGAAAAATTATAGTGCGCATCATGGAATGAATAATACATTAAGGAATTAACGGTTTTCGGCCGTTTTTGGTTCAATCCAAATTACAGAATTACCGGTATTATATGAATTTTGTTCCCATTCTGGGTTTGCCGGATCCCTTATCCAATTTCCATCTACAATAAATTTATAAATATGTTTTCCGGGGTTAAGGTGGATATTGACTACCCAGGAGTCCCCCTCTTTCCGCATTTTTAAACTCGAAGGATTAAAATCATTGAAATCGCCTGCCAGGGTAACCGTTTTTGCCAGGCCATATCCCATTAACTTAAATTGATAATTTGGATCCACAATCATTAAATTCTTCAATAAACCCTTATTTCCAAAATTGGTAGTATGCCGGGTGGAGTCCACCACCACGTTTCCATCAACTATATAATTATACCAATAATTTCCGGGGCCAAGCACATACTTTGTTTCCCATCCATCATTCACTTTTTCAAGATTCAGTTCATCTCCACGCCAGCCATTAAAATTTCCGGATAAAATTACACTCCTGGCATTGAGGTAACCATTTAATCGAAAAGTAGTTGCATTTCCAATCTCTACAACTGAATTATACTCCCCAAACTCGTTGGGAAATTTTTTCGGATTCAGCGGATCCTCCATCCAGTTTCCATCAACAACAAATCTGTAAGTATGCGTACCCTTCGCCATAAATGCATTCAAATACCACCCGGAATCGAATCGTTGCATTGGCCATTGCTGCCAATCGTTAAAGCTACCAGCCAGATTCACTTTTCGGGCAGTAGAATACCCTAATAATTTAAACCTGAAATTTGGCATATAAAATACTGAATTGGTATTCCCCTCACCGTCATTCTCCCGCAATTTATTTTGTGGATCAACCTTCCATTTTCCATCAATCACGTATTTATACCAATATTTCCCTGGTTTAAAAATTACATCCAAAACCCAACTTTCTCCTTCCAAACGCATAGGTGTAGCCATGGGCGCCCAATTATTAAAGCTACCGGCAAGGAATACCTGTTTTGCATGGGAATATCCTGAAACTGAAAAATGAACTACAGAATCAGAAATTGAAAACCCTGCCCCATCTTTAAAATAATTCACCCCACCCCGTAAACCCTCTGGTATCGAAGGAAAGCGCTGATCAAAATGGGAGGGTAAAAAAAGAAGAAACTTTCCTTCCGGATTCCCTGCCGCGGGGAGGCTTTCAAATGGCCTTGTTATCCGGTAAATATTACCATCCTGCTTTGACACTTTCCAGCCACCGGAAAGCAGGGAATCTTCCCTGCCATTAGCTAATAAATCCGTGAGTCCAATATCTTTCAAGTTGAACTTTTGAATAAACCCAAGAAATTGAGACGGCACGATATTTAAAGGAATTTCTATAACCATGCTTCCATTCTCAACTTTATAAACCTGGCTATAAACAGGAGGGAATTGAAACCCAATAAGGAAAATAGAAAGCACCCACCGGCCAGGGTTATTAAATAATGATATCAAAAACTGCCATTTCATTTCCAGATATAAATTTTTCTGCTCACAAAGTTAAACCCAATCTTATGAAGCGAAAGGAAATCAAAACCTAATATTCCATCAGTACAATTTATATAAGAAAGGCATGATTTCTCCAGGTTAGTGACCAATACCGGTAATCCGTCAAATATCATATCCCCAACCTTTAAGCTATCCAGGTTGCCGGCAAGGGCATCTACACCGCCAGCCCCCGTACCTAATAATTTAACGCGCCGACTTACCTGCACATTTTCAAAAATCGCATTGGGAAGTCTGCTATCAAGCAGATTACTTTCGGCTCCACTATCCAAAATAAACCTTAACTTCCTTCCGGCGATCCACATCCGCGTAATAATTTTGTTATCTATCAAATCAAAGTCCAGTGATTGAAATCCGGATGATTCCAGTATTAGAGAAGAATATCCCTTTCTAGATTTCCTTTTGGGAACTTGTTGCAAATACAACAAGTTATTTTCATAGTCTATTATCATTTCAAACCTTTTAAATAAATTTACTCCCAACAAACCCAATATTTTCACTGACTTCGCATTTTCAAGATGCCCCAGGTTTACCAGGTCTGCTTCTACATTTCGAAAAGTAAAGCAATCGAGCTGTAATTGGCCAATAAGGGTTGTCTGCCGATCCAAATTCATCGACTCTAAACCCGCAGCCTTTTCATCGGAGTGAGTAGAAATGGAATAGTTTCTGAAATAAGTAAAATTCAACACCAACCCCGGTGCTCCGGTATCTAATATAAAATTCCCTTTAACTGAATCAATAGTCGCAGACAATAAAATGAGGTTCCCGGCCCTGGAAAATGGAATTACAACAACAGAATCACAATCGTTTTCGGGAAGAAAATTCCATTCCTTCTTAGGAATTTCATATCCAATTCGAGCCTTATTAACAACCCATTTAGAAGAATTATAAAATGGAAGGCACAATAATGTAAAAAATAATATTTGTAAATATAGGAACCGCATTAAATCAGGCGAAAGAAATGAAAATATACAAAATTATCATCCCCAATATTCCACCTATTACCCCCGCTATCGCATCCATCAGTTCATAAAACCCAAGATCTGAAATAAGAGAAAAAACTTCAAACATAAAACAAAAAAAAAACAATAAGGATAAAGCCAGGAATCCGGATAAAAAATGATTTTCCGGAACAGCAAATTGAGATCCATAAAGCAATCCTGAACCCAATGGAATCCCAATAAAAAAATGCTTCCATTTATCGTGTTCCCATTTTTTCATTTTATTAGTAAATATAATTATTACAGTTGCAAATGGCAGTCCATTAGGAAGAATGGCAATATAACTTTATAAATATCCAAAAAAAACTGCCTCAGTTTTCTGAGGCAGCTAGCCGGATCCAAAAGGATCTATTTAAAAATTGAACCCGATTCCTACTTTGAATGCTCTATTGTAAGCATCAACCGACCTGTTCTTATCAATCCTACCCATACCATAATCATACGCAGCGGAAATATCTATTTTGCGAGATACCTTTAGTCCAATTCCGCCTGTAACACCGGCATCCCAACGGTTAAACTGGGAAGTTACAGGAATCCTGGTATTGACAATATTTATCCCCAGGGCACCGGCTCCAACTTTTAAGTCGGCATTTCGCAAATAGGAAAACTGGGGCCCGGCAAAAATATTTAACCTCCCTAAATTTGCTTTCAGTAGTAAGGGAAATTCAAAATAGTTCAATTGCAATTTAGCCTTAGCCCCAATTCCCAAAAAACTAACAGGCTTAATGTTTAGGCCGGCTTTCATTTGATATCCTTTTTGAGCAATAAAAAAACCGGGTTGAAAAGATATCAGCCTTCCCATTGGAATATCCAAATATGCACCGGTATAAAACCCGTTAGCACTTCCACCAGAAACATAGTTGCTGGCAAAATCCATCAACTGATTCAGGTTTTGAACCGCCTCTCCTTTCAGGCTGGCCTTCGTAACACCCGCTTTAAATCCGAATCCAACTTTTCGCTGTGCGTTTACAGTAATGGAAAAAATAATCAGGATAATGAGTAAAATTTTGTTTTTCATAATTAAATTCACGGGGGATTAAATCCGTTTGGCCTGAGAGAATATTTCTGCGAACGAGATTAAGTACCCATCAATAAGCTTTTGTTAAAGAATGGAAATATGTCGCCATTTTTTTAAAACCATTGCCAAAATAAACATCATAGGAAATCAGAGATCAGACAATTCACCATCAAAAAGAATAAATCATGAAAAGAAATATTAGTTGCGCATTGCTCCTTACCCTTTCCGGCATATTTATATCCCTTGGGCTTATATCCTGCAAAGCCACAGCCCGGTTGGCTTTAAAGTATTGGACAAAGAAACAGGTTCGTGAGTTCGTAACAGGATGCGAAGACAAAACAAAATCCCTGTTAGGTGAGGAAAAGGCCAAAAAATATTGTGATTGCGCAGTGGATGTAGTTGCCGAAAAGTACCAGGACTATCAGCAAATCAAAAATATTTCAATACTGGATATCTTAAAAATTGCCAATGATTGCAAATAGCTAATACAGGCTATTTTTCTATGTAGTTTTTTCGAAAGATTTCATAGTGCTCTCCATCCTGAAATCCACCTCTCCTGCATTCGCCTCTTTTTCAAAAACAATAAATGTATGGCGGTTTAACAGGTTTTTGGGGTTAATATTCATTTTCAACTGTTCTCCATAAACTGCCTTTTTAAATTCCATTGGCACTTCTTTGTTCTTTTTAAGATTCCTGAAATAGCGCGCCCAGGAACTAATTAAAATGATTGGATAAAAGAATGGAAAAAGGAACAGGGAACCTTTGCTTATCCTTATATACTTATTGTCTGAAATGCTAAAACCGGTAAGCTTTCCAATGGTCCGTAATTTTTGAAGTCCTACCAAAAAAATATGCCCATGATAAATTTCATTGGAAATGGATTTATCCGACATCCAGATATCATCAATTTCGTTGGGAGGCATTTTTCTATTATTCTCACTTTCGAACAGGAAATAACTAAACCTGGCCGCAAGGTTTGAATAGGAGGGAGTAGTAATAAACAACTTGCCTCCCTTTTGTAAGACCCGGTTAAATTCTTTGAAAGTTTTAACCTGATCACTAAAATGCTCTATCCCTTCCTGGCAAATAACCATGTAAGCGTAGCCATCCTGAACGGGGATATGATCCGTAATATCAGCACGCCGGCATTCTAATCCTTTAACTGCAAAATATTCGGGAAACAAATCAAAGGGTACTGGCCTTGCACCATTGTTTAATAAAATTTGAGTAGTTACTCCGGTACCTGCCGGAATATCCAGTACAATTTTTCCTATTAGTTCATCGCGGATTTCATCCAGGTACTTCTTAACATGGTACTTTGGGCTTTTATAATTCTTTGTATAATCTTCCATAAAAAGTTCCCGGAGGTTATTTATTATCTTCTTTTGCAACCCGGGAAGAAGCAAATATAATTCGTTGGGAATTGAAAAGGGTTTCCGAAATATGATGCCTGAAAACCAGGAATAATTGAGATATTTTTAACCTGGAAAATTGAAGTCATCGAAGATGGCTATGAATGGGAATGAAAGACCTGTTCTTGTCAGTTAGATGGTAAATTTGGTACTGCCGCATGATGAAACCCCTTACTTTTGGATAAATCGATTTATGAAAAAAATAGCCATGATACCAGCCCGATACCAGGCCAGTCGTTTTCCAGGTAAACTCATGCAGAATCTGGGAGGTAAAACAGTAATCAGGATGACCTATGAAAATACATTGGCCACCGGATTGTTTGAAGATGTTTATGTGGTTACCGACAGCCCACTAATTCGCGACGAAATTGAATTGGTTGGAGGAAAAGTAATTATGAGCAAGAAAAAACATGAAAGCGGCAGTGACAGGATAGCGGAAGCGGTAGAAAATATGGAAGTAGATATAATACTGAATGTACAGGGCGATTCGCCCCTGGTAAACACCCAATCCTTATCAAATTTATTACAGGCTTTTAATGACCCCGAAGTGAAAGTGGCTTCGCTGATGCAAAAATTTGAAAACCCAGTTGATGCCTTAAACCCTAATAATGTAAAAGTGGTGGTGGACCTTCAAAATAATTCCCTCTTGTTTAGCCGGCATCCTATTCCATTTCACCGGGATCCGGATGCTGACCTTTGCCGGTTTGAACACAAGGGAGTTTATGCATTTCGAAAAGATACCCTTATTCAATTTTCAAAATGGCCTATAACACCGTTGGAAGCGGCAGAGAAGATTGAATGTTTGCGATATCTGGAACATGGGATTATATTAAAAATGGTACTTACAGAAAAGATGGGGGTTGAAATTGATACGCCAGAAGATTTGGAGCGGGCAAAAAAAATGATTGAATAAATATATATCAGATTGAATTTCACCTCTTCCATCAAAATTCATCTGCAGACGGCAACTTAAAAAGTGCGGTAACTATATGTTATTCCTTGATCCAGGAAACCTTTGCATCCAGCGGAGAGCGCTTTGGTTGAGGAGAAGGGATGGCAATGTAGCCGAGATAAAAGAAACCCATTAACCTATCCTCCGAATCTAATCCAAAAAAAGGTTTAGCTTCCTCCATATAAGTAATTCCTCCGGTAGTCCAATACCCCCCCAGACCGTAAGCGGTTACCGACAAATAAATATTCTCCACAGCGCAAGCCACGGCGGCAATATCTTCCACCTCCGGGATTTGCTTAACATTTGTTCTTTTCATTCCAATTGAAATAATATGAGAGGCCCGAAGCGGGTTGTTCCGTAATTTTTCGTACTTAATTTCTTTAAACCCATCACCAGCATACTGTTTGTACAAGCCGGCCTGAAGGTTTGCCAGTTTTTTAAGACCATTTCCGGAGTAAACCTGGAATTGCCAGGGTTCTTTGTTACCATGGTTGGGTGCCCAGCAGGCATTTTCCAATATTTGGCGAATGATCTCCTCGGGAACCACCTTTCCAGGAACAAACTGGCTGGTATATACCGACCTCCGCGCGGCTATCAACTCATTTAAGGCAACAGGGTTCATGTTTTTGCCCTGCAATTTACATTGCCTATTCGGGGGAACAAAAAAGCCTGCAAATATGCAGGCTCGTTTGGTGGTTTATTGTTCTGGTTATGATCATCGTGCGGAGGCAATTTGCCCTGTATTGTATATACGTGCAGTGGAATTTATTATTTCAGGTAAGCTGCCTTTATTATCAGCACTCATAAAAAAATCATATGCCTGCGGGTTATCCTTTATTGCTTCCGTTAGCAATTCGGTAGAGAAGGGAAGAATTTTTCCATTCCCAGATTGAATAAAAAATTCATCCACCGCATTATGGCCATTATAAACTTTTGCACAATAAATATTCAGCTTTCCTTTTGCCAGCCTCACTGCAAAACCAGGGAGGGTTTCAGTAGCTACATGGCTTACTTTTTTATTAGTGAACATTATTTGCGATACAGCATAATAATGCTGGTTTTGATAGGCAATAATATCAGAGCCTTTAATTTTTGATTTTCCATCAGCCAGTAAATAGGGCGATTTGAATGGTCCTGTTACCAATTCTAACGTTTGAAAATAGGCAATTGAACCATCCTTTTTCTCAATAAAACATTTAGAATTTGTTTCCTTGGAACTTGCAACGGCAGCTTCCCTGCTGGCTTTATAAGCGGCATTATTAGCACAAGAACTGAAAATAATGGCTAAACAGGCAATAGAGGCCAGCGTATTCAGGTGATTTTTCATAATAACTGGATTTAGGTTAGGTTACCGGAGAAAAACGACTATTCGACAATATTATTGCACTAATACATATAAATTTCATTAGATATCCGTCGTTCCTGATTTTTATTAATATCTATCGCCTATTAATCAGGTTTTTGCAAAATTATTCCATATCCATTTAAGAGTCAAATGGTTATTAATTACCGTTTATCAAAAAAAATACAAAAAAAGGTATCCGCTTTTAAATTTGTATGGCGTATTCCGGAGTATTTTTCCCCAATTAATGCATTGCTTCCTTTGAAAAAATAATGATGACCTACAAGAAAAACTCTTTTATATTTGGCCTGCTGGCAGCAGTTACTATCGGTGCTTCCGTCTTTTTTATATTTAAAAAAATATCGGCCGAAACCCCGGTTGAAGAAAAATGGAAGGCTAATTTAGCTTCAAATTCCAACTATCATATCATTCGAAAAGGGGGTTTTGAATATATAAGGCCTATTCTTTTTGCCAATGAATCGGGAGAGTCAGCAAATCTCCTTTCGGTTAAATCGGACTTGATTCCATGATATCCGGAATGAAAACTTCGGGCTTGGTGGGAGGGGCCTCGGTCTATTTACGCTTATTGGAAAATGGCGATTGGCTAAATGCAGGAGATGATAGTAATTATATCCCGGGGTCTTTAATGAAAGTACCCGAATTAATCACATTTATGAAAATGAATGAGGAAGAACCTGGCCTGTTAAGCCAGAAAATTACCTATTATGCTCCATTAAAGTTACCCAAGAGTTCTATTTATATTTCCAAATCGATTGAGGTGGGAAAAACCTATACCATTAAGGAATTACTTTATTACATGATTGCATATTCCGATAATTATGCCACTGCCCTGTTGAATAACAGAATGGATTTACAAATCTTTAAAAAAGTTTTCACCGATTTGGGATTACCAGAGCCGGATTTAAGCAAAAGCGATATACCCATCACTTCCAATCAATTTTCCCGATTTATGAGAGCTTTGTTCAATGGGACTTACCTGAGTAACAAGGATTCCGAATTCTGTCTTGAACTGCTATCGCACAGCGATTTTAAAAACGGAATTTTAGGCGGTATCCCCGAAAATATCAAAGTGTCTCATAAATTTGGTGAAGCTGGGGATGCCCAATTTTCTTACCTCACAGAATCGGCCATCGTTTACTTAAATAATACCCCCTTCCTTCTTACCATATTTTCAAAGGGTAAGAATAACCAGGCACTTCCTTCGGCCGTATCCCAAATTTCTAAATTGGTATATGAAAATTTAAGAACCCGATCCTAAAACAGATAAAAAAATTGAATTACGATAAGGTAGTCAATTAATTGAATCCGGGCTAAGATTTGAATTACTTAATTGCTTTACCAGTTGCATGGCATCTGCTAATTTTCGTTGGGCAACCTCCAGGTCATTTAAAGAATATTTTGAATTCATGTTTCCATTGAGTTGATCCAATTTCTGCATGCATTCCGAAAGTAAACTCATAATGGAATCCTGCTTCATCATACTTAATGCCTCCTTTTTTATTTTGGCCTCCTCTACCCTGTTGATTCCCGATATAACAACGGATTTTAAATGAGCCATAAATTCGCCCGAATCAAATGAAGGGTTTGCCCTCATATTATTTTCAACAGGAACTGCATCCGATGCGATTTCACCTGAAGGGCAACGATTATCCATAACCGCTTTCATAAATGGAGTCTCTTCAAAAACGGAAGTAAATGACCCAAACAGGAAAAGTATTCCCGTACATACTATAAAGAGGCTAAAAGGGCGATACCATTTCATATACAATATTTATTACGAAAAGATTCGTATCAAATATATATTTCAAATAGTTAATGCAAAAACCGCCGGGATATTTTAACAATACTTTGGAACATTTAAAGTTGTAAAGTCGCCCCCAGTACTCCTGGCATCTCATGCATTACGTATTGCAAAACCGCCTGGGGTGCTGCTGTTTCTGAAAAGGAACCTGGTAAAAAACAGCAGGCAAATAAATGCCAGTTGCCCAAATGGGGCTATATCCATAATCACCCAATCGGCCAGGTGAAACAGCAACAAGGAAAGGGCTATAACTGAGTCGAAACGCCTCGTAAAAAATCCCACAAATGCGAAAAGTTCCAATACGATACTGCCCAAAAACAAAAAATAAGAAATTCCGGAGTGGTTAATAAGAAACAGGTGAAAAGAGGTTCTCCAGCCTGTATTTCCTTCCAAAAAATAAGGCCCAAACTGTCCGGTCAACAGGTGGCTCAAGTGCTGGCTGTTTAAATAAGAACCAGACAATAATTTAAGCAGCCCGGCGGATCCATAAAAGAATAATAGGAAATAACGAATTGCTTCAAAAGCAAATAATTTAGAACGTATTCCTTTAAATACTAAAGGAAATAAAAGAATAAACATTCCTTCCTGAAAATTCCAGTGAATATGCCGGCTCATCATGGTAACAAAGAACAAAAAAGTAAGAATGCAGCCCACAATACCCGGTAATTGCCTTAATGGATTTAAAAACAAGGCAAATAATATCAACAGAAGAAAGATATCAAAAAACCACGCTCCTGTCAAATTCCACAATAACAGGCCTGGAATACCTGCCAAAAACGGGAGCCAGGAAACCGGGTCGGCTGGGAGGCTAAATAACGGGTTTCCAACAAGTGCATGGAGCCCTACGCCCGACAATTGGATAACCAGGTATTCAACTATTAAAATACCCATTAGAATCCTGTAGGTGTAATGAAAATTTCTATTCTCCATTCCAAATATTTTTCCAAATGGTTACAGAATCTATCAACTGAAATCCATTTCGGCCAAAATCAAAACTATACCGGATGATTTCCATCGAATCGCCAGGCTCAATCTTTCTTCCTGCAAAGCAGGTGTA
The DNA here is from genome assembly GCA_964647915.1 of uncultured Ferruginibacter sp. GTDB lineage: Bacteria > Bacteroidota > Bacteroidia > Chitinophagales > Chitinophagaceae > Ferruginibacter. The sequence continues at coordinate 28,400 of CAZYKA010000008.1, forward strand.
CCATGTAACCCATTTCTCCCGCTTAATTTTTCCGGGGGTAAGCTTATCCACTAAATACTGTTGTACAATTGGATTTGAAAACCGGTACAGAATATAATGATTTAAAAACACCCGATTTGTATCTTCCAAATAATGCGCAAAGCCCCGGAGGCTGGTTTCAAGGAAATCTTTTTTCCAATACCATTTTCCTGTTATCGGAATGATCGTTCCATTCTGTTTACAGGCATAAACTTCCCCTGTATTGTTATGGTTAAAATCCACACTATACATGGCATTATACGGAAACAACAGCAGCGACATTTTTTTATCAAATGAAATAGCATAAATGATTATAAAAAGCACTGCACTAATAAATGCAAGCCGGGAATACCGGTATAAACGGTATAGGAAAAGATTTTTCAAAATTTTTTAACGCAAATGGGCTTCAAAATTTCGTTTGAAGCCGGCGAGAAGGTAAAGAAAAACTATTATATAACTCATGCTGCTAATCAGAGCGGCAGCTATAGCTCCATATTTGGGAACAAGCAGAATATCGAATACCAGTACCAGGGTAAGCCCCAGGGTATCACCATAGAAAATCCGTCTCACTCTGTTGTTCCCAATATAAACGGCATTCATCAGGGTCAATATTCCAAGACCAAAGAACCCGGGCAGGAATATCCACATGAGCCGGTGCATATTTTCAAATCCGGGTCCAAATAAAAAGGGAAACAGCCAAGGACCTGCGGCCGCAATAAAAACAGAAGTGAGAAACAGTATTAAAATATAAGGTTTCATCAAATTACGCCAACCGGTATAGGTTACGGCTATTTTTTCCTCATGTATAAAGGGCAGAAGGGTGGAACTGATGATCGAAGAGAAATAAAGAAAATATTGTCCAATTTTTCCACACTGAACATAGCTACCCAGGCTATTATCGGTTGTATATTTTTCAACAAAAAAATTATCGATCCGTAAAAAGGTAAAATAGATCAAAGAAGAGAACATGATCCAAATTCCATGCTTAACCATTGGTTTCAGCGATAAACCCGATTCAGATGGTTCCTCCTCCCTAAAAGAATAATACATTAAGCAAATTCCCTGGATCAGGAAAAGAAGGGAATAACTGATGGCAATCCATTTTATTCCTGGAAAACGATCGGATACAAAAAGTATTCCTAAAAGGATAAGGTACGTCAAATTGGATAGTCCCAGAATAATGTTTTGGAGGTTAAATTGTTTCCTGGCACTCAATACGCCTTGATACAGAATCATCAGGAGGTTTCCAATGCAAAATAATATACCTGCTAAAGGCATGGAGAACCAGGGAATTGCAAGTACAGAACTAAGGGAAAAAAATAGTAGAAATATCCCTGAAGCAACGGTTGCCACCAGGAGCAATTTCCGGTTTATGGACCTAAGCAACCGGTTATCCTCGCCATAGTACCGGATAGCGGCATAATCGAGGCCCAGGGAGGCAATAAAGGCAATAAAGTTGAAAAGGTATAATTCATTAAAAAAGTAACCACTTACGTTACTTCCCAACAGTCGTACGATAAGAACATTAATAAAAAAAACACAACCATGATTGATCATTTTACCAACCAGGTTATGTTTGAGGATCTCCGCTAATTCGGGCATATCAGTTTTTAAGACTCTTAATTATCTCGCAAAACTCGGATGCATTCAGGCTGGCTCCACCTACCAGCCCTCCATCTACATTAGGCTTCCCAAAAATTTCTTTTGCATTTGTTGCCTTCACACTACCTCCATACAAAATAGAAACCGAGGCAGCTATATCAGTTCCATATTGTTTTTCTATCAATGACCGAATATGAGCATGCATATCCTCTGCCTGCTCGGCGGTTGCAGTTTTTCCGGTTCCTATAGCCCAAATGGGCTCATAGGCAATAATAAAACCATTCATCTTTTCTGAATCAAGATGAAATATACCATCCCGAAGTTGCTGGTTAACATAGGTGTTTTGGGATCCATTTTCCCGAATGGATAAGGGCTCGCCACAACAAAATATAGGATGGATACCATGTTCAAAAGCCCGAATCACTTTTTCAGTCAACAACTCGTTGGACTCATGAAAATATTCCCGCCTTTCGCTATGGCCAATTATTGCATACTTAATCCCGATGGATTTCAGCATGGCACCACTTACTTCACCGGTAAACGCCCCGTTGTTTGTGGCGGCAATATCCTGGGCTGAGATGAACATACCGGTTTGGCCCTTAACCAGGTTGCTGGCCTGTACCAGGTAAGGGAATGGGACGGCAAACAGAGCCTCTGTACCTGGCTTTAAACCAGGAACTCCCTGAAGTATTTCCGTAATCAATTTCTCCCCTTCCGCCAGGGTAAGGTTCATTTTCCAATTCGCTGCTGCAATTTGTTTTCGCATTACTCTATCATGTTTGTTTAAAAAGTTCTTCCAAATTAGCAATTTCTTCCTGAGACAGGGCCTCACCTTTCATTTTCTTCCAATTAGCAATATCAGATAATACCTTGGGAAAGGAGTATCTTTCTTCTCCCCAGGTAAAGTTGGGAGTATCTTTTTTCGGTTGTGCATGGCCGTGAATACTGCAACATACTCCTACCATCGATCCGGTGCTAAAAGAGCTGTTAATGGCAGCCCTGCTATAATCTCCCATGATTAAGCCGGCTTTATTTCCTACCTGTTCTTTCTGATATCCCGGCAGGGTCATCCACACTTCTGAACCCGTATTTTTCACATTGCTTACAGAAGTTCCGGCCCCCAAATTGCACCAATATCCCAAAACCGAATCGCCAAGATACCCATCGTGCCCTTTATTGCTATACCCCATCAAAACCGAATTCTTAATTTCTCCACCACCTGTACATCGAGGCCCCAGCGTGGTGGCTCCATAAATTTTCGTACCCATTTTTAAAACAGACCCTCTACCCATAGCGAATGGCCCCCGTATAAGGCAGCCTTCCATTATTTCTGTATCCTCCCCAATATAAACTGGCCCTAAACTGGCATTAATGATGGATGAATTAATTACTGCATTCTTTTCCACAAATAGCATGGACGGGTTTATCACCTTCACCCAATTGGGTATTGGAGCCGAAACCCGGTTTCTTGTCAACAGTAAAAAATCGTTAAAAAGTGCCTGCTGGTTCCGCTGTGGGATATGCCATGGGCGTGAAATATAGGGCACCCCCTCTAAATGGCCATTTAATATTTCAGCATAGTTCTCTAAATCCGGAAGAAGGTTTGCAGGTACCGCCTCGCGGATATCTTCATGTACCAGTCGAACTTCTTCTCCTGTTAGTAATTCCCATTTTTCTCTGATGGTCAATATTCCAATCCTTAATTCTGCTATATGCCGGGTAGCGGAAAATGGGTATAACCCGGAGCGTAAATTATGGTCGCTGAGTACGATCATACCCGAAATTAAAAAATCCCCCGGGAAAACCCGAAGGGACTTAAAGTATAGCCATGAAAAAAAATAAAGCTGCCGATGGCAACCAATTATTTTACTTTCTTTTCGTAACGTTTCTTGAATTTGTCGATACGTCCGGCCGTATCTACCAGTACATTTTTACCAGTATAAAACGGGTGTGAAGTATTGGAGATTTCAATTTTGATCAGGGGGTATTCATTGCCGTCTTCCCAGGCAATAGTTTCCTTACTTGCGGAGGTTGAGCGACTGAGAAAGGTATAGCCATTACTCATATCTTTAAAAACTACCGGACGGTAAGCAGTGGGGTGAATTCCTTTTTTCATTTTTTTTGTTTTGCAACACGGATTTTGCCGTGTCAATTTTTAAGTTTGCAAAGATAGACTAATTTGTTCAGATTTTGTCTCAATTTTTCATATTGACATATTGCAAGGGGATGCCCAGGGACCAGCCTTTACTTTCCTGAATAACCAATTGTAAATCATCAATCTTCTTAGCAGTTACCCGAATTGTATCGTCCTGTATAGCTGCCTGGACCTTGAGCCCGGTGTCCTTAATAAGTTTCACTATTTTTTTAGCATCTTCCTGTTTAATTCCATTTCGAACCGGTACTTCCTTTTTGGTTACCTTACCACTTACAAAGGCACCTTTACTTAAATCGTACACTTCGGCTGCCAACCCCTGTTTCATGCCCCGGCTGATCAATACATCCACTATTTGATCAATTTTCATATCACTATCCGCTTCCAAATTCACAATAAACTCTTTCTTATTTAATTCAATTAAAACGTGTGAATCCTTGAAATCGAACCTGTTAGTTATTTCCTTCTTAACCGTATTTATTACATTATCCAAGGTTTGAAGGTCAACTTTACTAGTCATATCGAAAGAGGGCATAAAATATAAATTAAATGATAAAAGCTTACTTTTTACTATATCGCATTCTTGCAACGAGGATGATAAATAATCCGGTCAATACCAGAAAGATGGCGATAATTTCAGCCTGGGAAAGTCGCATCCCCAGGAAATCGTAATGTCGATTAACCCGGATTCGTTCAATTAGAAAGCGCTCAATCCCATTTACAACCAGGTAAATTCCAAATATTACAAATGGGGTTTTAATGGATTTCCTGATACCCCAAAGGAACAGGAATAGGATGGTACAACCTAAAATTTCGTAAAGAGGGGTAGGAAAAACCGGAGACGGCAACATTCGGTTATGGTCATCCCGGTCCCCCGGGATTAATATTCCATCTTTATTTACATTTTTGGGATAAGTATAGGCGAAAAACCAATTTGGCATAAAGGAAGGCCCTTTAAACCACCGGTGCGGCACCTCCGAAAGGGATGGGTAAACCCTGTCGGTTACGATAACTTCCTTACCTGTACTATCTGCTGCCCTTCCCTCTAAAAAATAGTTGGCATACCTGGCAATCTTTTCATTGAAGGCTGTTGTATCACTGGCCCGCATTATCTTTCCGGTTTCATTGCTCGAATATGCGCTATTATATATGCCCCAATCGCCATCACCTGAAACCTGGCATCCAATTCTCCCGATTGCATAGGCTATGAGGAGAGCAGGGGCGGCAGAATCTACCAGGTGCCCAATAGGAATTCCCTTTTTATATGCAAACCAGCAAATGGCAATAGCCGCTAAAATGAGTCCGCCGTAAAAGGTAAGGCCGCTGGCCGAAAATATCCTTTCAACTGGATGTGCAATAAATTCATCCCAGTTCTCAAAATTATCAAAAAGTTTGGCACCCAGAATACCGAAGACAAGGCCCAGGATGATAATATCGCCCACCCTGTCGTGTGGCCAAATCCTAACCGGTCTGTTTTCCGGTTCCTTTAATTGTTGTTTCTTTTTTTCATACCATTTTATTCCGGCAAGCAATAATCCCAGCAAAATCCCACCAACCCAGCTACCCTCCCCCGAAAAAATATAATCCTGGGGTTCTACACCCGGAGGTTTACTAAAAAAGAGTCCAAACAATTTATATCCAAATAAAAAACCGGCTACCAGGTTGATTAGAATTTCGGAAAAAGAAGCGGGTTTTCCAACTGTAATTATTTCTTCGCGGGGTTGCAGCAAACCCAGTTTCTCCTTTCGTTTAAATTCACTGGTTAAAACAAGGGCAGCTACTGCAAAAGCCACTGCCACCATCAGGCCAAATGTATTCAGAAAAGCAAGAGCAGGCCACTCCACGCCAAACCAGTCTTTGAAAACGTAATATAAATTGGGATACATTTCTACTTATTGATTCGCAAGTTATTGGTTCGAACCGGGAATAAAAAATCCCCGCCTGTTGGAGGGGATTGCCAAGGAATATGCTTTGTCAATTACAATATTGTGCAAAAACTGAAATCAGGTTATTTGCGATCATTTGGGCTGTTTTTCCTTCGATCTGATGGCGTTCGAGAAAATGCACCAATGCTCCATCCTTAAATAATGCAATGGAAGGTGAGGAAGGCGGGAAAGGCTTCAGGTGTTCCCGTACTTTGTGTACAGCCTCCACGTCAAATCCGGCAAAACTGGTTGTTAAATGATCCGGTTTTTTTTCGCTGTTCATTACAGCCATCAACACACCGGGGCGGGCCGTACTTCCACCACATCCGCAAACTGAATTAATCATGACTAATGTTGTGCCTTTTTCTGAAAGAGCATTTTCAACATCCTTTTCGGAGAGCAATTCTTTAAAACCATTTTCGGTTAGCTCTTCTTTCATTGGGATAACTATCTCTGCTGGATACATAAATAAAATTTTGCGCAAAGGTACTTTCAAACGGCGGATATTGAAGCTGTTGAAAGTTTTAAGTTTATGAAATTATGTCTCATTTTTTTCTTGAATAGCGACATAATGACATATGAGTTAGTTACCCCTGTTTCTATTTGGCATAAATGCGGAGGTGGAACATATTTTGTTTCCTATTTAAAAATTAACCACAAAAATTAAAAAGGCCATGACATTAATGAAAGTAAACGACAATTTGAGCCGTTCAATCGACGGGATGATGCGCGATTTATTGAATGATTTTCCATCGGTTTTGAATAAAAATCAGGAAAATGATTATTTACATTTTCCACCGGTAAATATTGTAGAAAGACCTGGAGAATATGAACTGCATGTTGCTGCACCGGGGTTCAAAAAGGAGGACTTCAATGTTTCGATTGATCAAAGAATGCTGACTATTAGCACGGAAAAAAAAGAAGACACCCAGATGCAGGATGACAATAAAATGATTCGCAGGGAATTTAGTTACCGCACATTTAAGCGGAGTTTCACACTCAATGAAAAGATAAACAGTGAAGCTATATCTGCGAAGTATGAAAACGGAATCCTTACCCTAATCCTACCCAAAAAAGAAGAAGTAAAACAAAGTGCCCGCGAAATCAATATCCAGTAATTGACCGCAGGAAAAATAAGTACATACAGTTGGTCACTACCTTTAATAAAGGTTAGCCCCTTCCAGTCGTGGAAGGGGTGTTTTTTTGCTTTCTCCTGAATTTGGTAAAGTTTTTGAATAATAAGGCTATGAGAAAGATTATTTCCATTTTCTTTACCGCAATCTTAATTGTATCCTGCCATCGGAAAACTGCGCCAGCTGCACCCCCGCCTCCGCCCTCGCCGGTAATTAAGCAAAATGCGTCAAAGCAGGTTGAGAAACCTAGACCGATACCCAATGTAATTATTGTAAATGATCAGGCAGCAACCAAAACACCTGAAGGGCGATACTATTACGACCTGAATGGGCAACGGTATTGGAAAAATTTCAGGACGGGGAAATATTACATCTACCGGAAAGGAATAAATGCCGATCCGGACTTTATGCCTCCTGCAAAAAAAGATTAATAGCCCAGGATTTTAAGCATACTTTGAGCCGATTGTTCCTTTGCATAGACCCAGTCTGTGAGTTTCCCATTTTTATCATACCCAACAATGATATGTTTTGGCGACGGGATCAGGCAATGCTTAATTCCGCCATAGCCGCTGATCTGGTCCTGATATGCCCCCGTGTGAAAGAAACCAACATATAAGGGTTCGCCGTTTTCATTGGTTTTGGGCAGGAACACTTCATTAATATGTTCTTCACTATCGTAATAATCGTGGCTATCGCAGGTAATCCCACCCAGAACAACCCGCTGGTACTCCTGCTCCCATTTATTGATGGGAAGCATCAGGAACTTCTCTCCAATCCCCCAGGTATCCGGCAACGTGGTAATAAAAGATGAATCGATCATATACCACACTTCCCGGTCGTTCTGATGCTTTTCACTGATTACGCTGTAAATGTGGGCCATGCTTTCACCCACCGTATAACTACCAAACTCGGTAAAAATATTGGGCATAGGTACTTTGCTCTTCTTACAGGCCACTTTAATATTTCGCACGATTTCGTTTATCATAAACTGATAATCAAAATCAAAACCCAGCGAATGTTTAATAGGAAACCCGCCACCAATATTTATTGAATCCAGTTCGGGACAAATTTTCTTCAACTGGCAATAAAGATTAATCACTTTATTTAATTCACTCCAATAATACACATCATCTTTGATGCCCTTATTCAGGAAAAGGTGGAGCATTTTCAGTTGGAAGCGATGCTCATTCCCCTCAATTTTATCAACATAAAACTCCAGGATATCTTTCAGTTTAATCCCCAGGCGGGAAGTGTAAAAAGGAAAGGTTGGTTCTTCTTCGGATGCTACCCTGATTCCCAGGTTAAATGGTACTTTAACGGATTTAATATAATGCCGCAATTCATCCTTATTATCCAGCACGGGAATAACATTTTTAAACCCGGAATTCAATAAATGGGCGATACGTTGGGTGTAAGATTTTTGTTTAAACCCGTTACAAATGATATAGGTGTCTTTAGAAATTTTCTTCTTCTCGTAAAGCTTTTTAATGATTTCAATATCGTAGGCATAGGATGTTTCGAGATGGATATCGTGTTTTAATGCTTCTTCCACCACAAAACTGAAATGGGAACTTTTGGTGCAATAACAATAATTATACTTTCCCTCATACTTATGCTTTTTAAATGCCTCCGCAAACATTTTCTTTGCCTTGTTTATATTGATTCCGATCTTAGGCAGGAAGGTGAGTTTTAGTGGTGTGCCGTACTTATCAATTAACGATTTAAGGTCTAAGTCATTAAACTGCAAATAGTCGTTCTTCAGCTTAAAACCCTCTTGTGGGAAGGTGAAAGTTTGTTCCACCAGATCGTGATAGGAATTATTCATTTCAGTAAGAAAAATCGGCTTTTTATTATTGTAACGGCAAATATAAAACAGAACATAAAAAAACCGGCGCCATAAAAGCACCGGCCTCCAAAAAAATAAAATGGAATTACTTAACCGATTTTACGAGTTGGGCAAAGGTCTCCGGTTCATTCATGGCAAGGTTAGCTAAAACCTTACGGTTAAGGTCGATATTCTTTTCAGTCAGTTTGTGGATAAACTGGCTATAGGTTAAGCCCTCAGCCCTAACTGCTGCATTGATACGGGCAATCCATAATGCGCGGTAATCACGCTTCTTAACCTTACGACCAACATAGCTGTATGTTTGGCCTTTTTCCAATACATTTTTGGCAACGGTATATACATTTTTCCGTTTTCCATAGAAGCCCTTTGCGGCTTTTAATATTCTTTTGCGGCGGGCCTTACTGGCGGCTGCATTTACTGAACGTGGCATTTTCTAATTTTTTAAAGTTAAAGCTGGGATTGATCGGAAGGTTATTTCATGGCTAATAACCGTTTCACAAAATGGAGATTGGCATCACTAACCACACCATCCTTGCGCATGGCTCTTTTACGTTTGGTTGATTTCTTAGTGAGGATGTGGCGTTTGAAAGCCTTTTGGTGGGTGATCTTTCCTGAACCAGTAACTTTGAAGCGTTTTTTGGCGCTACTGTTCGTTTTTACCTTTGGCATTTAATAACTGTTATTAAGTTACTCCCTGCTGGCGCCCCGGGGTCGTTTTCCGGGATCTTTTTGGCCTTGTGGGAAATGTTTAAATTGAAAAGACAGGCTTTTCGGGCCGCAAAGTTAGGTAAAAAAACAGGAAAACAAGCAAATTACTACCAGAAAATCCGTTTACCTGGCACAAAAAGCCAGTTTTATTTAATATGAACCAAAAATCAACTACCCCTCCTCCACTGATTTGGCAGGAATCAATTCAAGGAAAAGGAAGATACCCGGAAATGGTATTTTGAATAAAATAAGGATTACCGCACTGTAACTACAGGGCCATATTGCAACCTCGGGTCTCTTTTATTCTTATTAGGAAATAAAACATCATGTGCTGTTTCGTATCCTTCATCTGAAATTTGTTTCAGCATTTTTTTAGTATTCTTCTTCCTGATGGCATAAACTACAATTCCCACAATGGCAGCCGCGGCTAGCCCTAATAATACTTTGTTTCTTGTTTTCATTTTCTGGTTCCTGGTTTCAATATATGAAGAATACCCCCCATTGGAGGCAAAAACTACTATGCAATAGCTATGCCAAACAAGCTGTGGATTTCTACTATACTTTATAGCCTATATGCATAAACGCAGCCACAGTGAATGATATCCCTAAAAATTTGCAGGAAAGAATGAAAAGTTAAAATAATGCCCCCCCTCTTTTTGTCATTCGAAAAAAATTTATATCCCCGGAATTGCAATGGGATTTCTACCCTTTAAATTCAATTGGCGGGTATGGAAAATTACCTGAAGATGGAGTCGATTTACTACTGAAAATTAGCATTGCATTAAATAATTAGTTGTGCTAACTTTATATTCCCGAGTGATCCTTTTTTATATCGCCAAATTCAACTCTTATGGCTAAAAACGGACCCATACTGGTGGTAGAAGACAATCCTACAGACAGCCAGGCATTGCATAATGCACTTAACCTGGCCTGCACAGGTAATGAAATTATTTCACTTACCAGTGCAGATGAAACATTGAAATTCTTAAAGAATCCTCCGAAAATTCCCTTTTTAATTTTATGTGATGTAAACCTGCCTAAAATGGATGGCATTGAATTAAAGAAAAGAATAAATACCAGCTATCCTTCTGCTATAAGGATTATCCCCTTTATATTCTATAGTTCCTATTCTTCTGATTATGCGATCATGGAAGCCTATAACAGCCTTACCATACAGGGGTATTTTCAAAAGAATAATGCCCTGCGCGAGTTACCTGAAGTGATTAAAACTATTACCGATTATTGGCGGTTGTGCCGGCTACCATTATACCCGGGCAAATCGAACCATATCATCCATTCCCATAGCAAATAACCCGAATTAGGATCCAATTAATTTTCGGCGTTAGACAAGTTGAAAAACGAAATCGGAATTTTCATCCGATGGAACCAAAGGCTACCTCCTAAAAAATTGATAAACTATTGCTTGAAAATAACAATTGAATTAATTTTGACCCCCACTAATGCCCCAATTGCTTAAAGCCATACAGGTTTGTTTTTTAGGCATCCTTTTGATGCTATTAAATATTAGCCTGCCCATCGTACTCACCAAAGTAAATAGCAATCAGGATTTATCTCAAAAAGAAAGGGCCGAAAGGGATCCTTATTCCAATTCTTCCGAGGAAAAAACTTCTTCTGCCTCATTCAATATTGCCGAAGAGTATTTACACGAAGGACACTGCCTGGTACATTTGGAACCCTGGCAATTAAGCAATGCCTTTATTCATGCTCCGGAAACGGCTTATATAGCATTCCATAGTGAACTTCACTATCCCCCGCCAAACATCACGGCCTGGTTTTAATTACTCTATTATTCTATACCGGATTCAACTTTTCCGGTAACTTTTTCCCTATTCAGCCGATGTAAATGTAGGGCTAAATGGCTTTGCGCGATCGGTATGTTACCGGTAATGTGTCCATAATAATCAAACAAAATAAACATGAAAAATAATTTTTCGATATTTTCTAATTTTAAAAATGATATCCTTTCCGGAGCGATCGTTTTTTTAATTGCATTGCCGCTTTGTCTCGGCATTGCACAGGCTTCCGGGGCTCCTTTATTTTCAGGAATTGTAGCAGGTATTGTAGGGGGAGTAGTTATCGGTTCCATTAGTAGCAGTTCTTTTAGTGTAAGTGGCCCTGCGGCTGGTCTGGTTGCTATTGTAATTGGTGCAATTTCAGAATTGGGAACCTTTGAAGTTTTCCTCTGTGCGGTTATTCTGTCCGGGATTTTTCAATTGTTGTTGGGATTTGCTAAAGCCGGAACTTTTGCCAATTTCTTCCCGTCCAGTGTAATTGAAGGGATGCTTGCAGGAATTGGGCTTACGATAATTTTTAAACAGCTTCCGGATGCCGTGGGGTTTACTGGCGGCAGAACCGGTTTGCTCGATGCAGAGCGTGGCATTAACTTCAACCTGCTGGCGGGTATTGGTAACAATATTCATTGGGGTGCAGTAATCATAACCCTTTCCTGTATAGCCCTATTAATAGTTTGGAATACCCAATTTTTTAAGAAACTTCAAAAAATACCTGCTGGTCTTTTGGCAGTGCTTTTAGGAACCCTTTTAAACTTCTGGTTTCTTCACTCCACAGGAACTCTTCATTTGGAAAAACAATACCTGGTACAATTAGAGGTACCTTCTTCATTTAATGCCTTCTTTTCCCAATTCTCATGGCCCGAATTTTCGGGTTTTAAAAATCCACTGGTATGGCAATACGGGCTAATTATTGCTGTGGTAGCTTCCATTGAAACCTTACTCTGTATAGAGGCAACCGATAAAATGGATCCGCAGAAAAGAAATACTTCGGGAAATAAGGAACTAATCGCACAGGGCGTGGGAAATACCCTAAGTGGTCTAATTGGCGGTCTTCCCATTACTTCCGTAATCGTAAGATCCAGTGCTAATATTAATGCGGGCGCCAGGTCCAAACTATCTACCATAGTGCATGGAATATTGCTCCTCATTTGCGTTGCCGGAATCCCCGTTATCCTCAATATGATTCCCAAGGCGGCGTTGGCCTCAATTTTGATTTTCACCGGATTTCGGCTTGCAAAACCCGCCATCTTTATTCACATGTACCATGTTGGGAGGACAGAATTTATTCCCTTTGTGGTAACTGCCATAGCGGTGGCACTCCCTTTTCTGGGCCTTTTAAAAGGGGTGGGCCTGGGAATGCTCATCAGTATTTTCTATTTGTTGCGGAGTAATATGCGCATCCCCTACTACTACCGGAGAATTCAATCGAAGCAGGAAGACGTTACCAAATTGGAGCTTGCACAGGAGGTATCCTTTCTAAATAAAGGAAGTATTAAACAAACCTTAGCACAGATACCTTCCCATAGCAGTATCATAATTGACGCATCTAAATCGGAGTATATTGATTATGATGTACTGGAAGTAATCCGGGAGTTTTACAAAGTGCATGCCCCCGACAGAAATATAGAGGTTTCTTTAACCGGTTTCAGGAATGATTACCGTATTCCCCAAATTGGAAATGTCCATTATAAGATGACAGAGTTGGACCAAATGGAAAATGTAACCCGAAAATCCGGTAAACACACCAAACTTCTAAGGGAATTGAACAATGCGTAGACCTTTCAAAAAATCTTTAAAAATTTCAAAAAGAATACAAATGGAATCTTATAAAATATTGCTTAAACTAAACAAACAATGGGCTGGTAAAATGTTAGAAACGGATCCTGAATTTTTCACCAGCCTCACTCAAACCCAGAAACCGGAATTCTTATGGATAGGATGCAGCGACAGCCGGGTTCCCGCAAATGAAGTAACGGGTACCCGTCCCGGGGAAATATTTGTTCACAGAAATATCGCCAATATTGTGCTTCACACCGATGTTAACCTGTTCAGTGTGTTGGAATATGCAGTTACCCATCTTAAAGTTAAGCATGTAATAGTATGTGGCCACTATGGCTGTGGGGGTGTAAAGGCTGCCATGGGTAATCAAAACTTCGATCAGGTCTTAAATATGTGGCTTCGGGTAATCAAGGATGTGTATCGGCAAAACAAGGATGAACTGGAGGCTATTACCGATCTCAATGATAGGGCCAATCGGTTGGTTGAACTGAATGTGAAAGATCAGGTTGAAAAACTTTGCAAGACTTCGGTAATTCAAAAAGCCTGGAAAGAAGGCGACGTTCCTTGTATCCATGGATGGGTATATGGCTTACATGATGGTATACTCAACGAAATAATTTCAATAAACCCGAAAAAGAATGCGATCGACCCGGTTTATGTTTATGAGGATATTTAACCGCATGCCATGTATTTTGATCCCACTCAAACGATTCGCCTGGATGAAATTCAGGTTATCGTGAAAAGGTGAAAGCCATAGTAGCTGAAACCCATATATAGGGTTTCATGATTCAACCAAAAAAGAGCAGCAAAATTGCCGCTCTTTTTTTATATAGTTATTGTTCTGGTTTTGGTTCAGGTTTTGGCGCCTGGGGATCTTTGGATTTTCCCTCCTTCTTCTTTTGAGACTTAGGGGCAAACATCACCAACATCCGCTTCCCTTCCATTTTTGGCAATCCTTCGAGCGCACCAATATCTTTTAACCTGTCGGCAAACTTAAGGAGAAGCAACTCCCCTCGTTCTTTGAACATAATGGCCCTTCCTTTAAATTGAACATGAGCTTTCACTTTATCCCCCTCACCCAGGAATTTTTCGGCATGTTTTACCTTAAATTCAAAATCGTGGTCATCGGTATTGGGAGTAAACCGGATTTCCTTTACTTCGCTGGTTTTCGATTTTGCCTTGATTTCCTTTTTCTTTTTCTTCTCATCATAAAGAAATTTATTGTAATCAATAATCCGGCAAACGGGTGGTACGGCTGATGCAGAAATTTCCACCAGATCGAGGTGGAGAGATTGTGCGATTTTCAGTGCTTCGGGAGTTGGATAAACACCCACTTGTACGTTTTCGCCAACCAATCGTACTTCGGGCACTTTAATCATATGGTTGGTACGGTGTTCCTGCTGTTGTTCTTTTCTGAACCTTGGATTGAAGCCTCCCCTGAATGGAGGTTTGGGAGAAAATGCCATTTATTTTTTTTGGTTTACAATGTTGTTCTACAATGGCAGCTATTCACTGCTTCTGGTTGATATTTCTTCTTTCAACTGGTTTACAAATTCATCAAGTGAAAGGGCCCCTAAATCGCCCTTACCTTGTTTTCTCACCGAAACTACATTTCCCACCATTTCCTTTTCACCTAAAACAAGCATATAAGGTACCTTCATCAACTCGGTATCCCTGATTTTCCTTCCAATCTTTTCGTGCCTGTCGTCTATTTCGGCACGAATATCCGCTTTTTTCAGGGTTTGCAAAACGGAATTTGCGTATTCCATAAATTTATCGCTGATTGGAAGGATTTTCACCTGAACCGGCGCCAGCCAGGCAGGGAATTTTCCTCCATAGTGTTCCAGGAGAAACCCGATAAACCGTTCGTGGGTTCCTAAGGGCGCCCGGTGAATAATTAGGGGCGTTTCCGGTTCGTTTTGCTGGTTGGTATAAGTCAGGTTAAATCGTTTTCCCTGGGCAAAATCTACCTGGTTAGTTGCCAGCGTAAATTCCCGGCCAATGGCGCTCCAAATTTGAACATCAATCTTAGGGCCGTAAAATGCTCCTTCCCCTTTCACTTCCACAAAGGGAATATTTGATTCAATAAGAACGTTGCGTACCAGTTCTTCCGTTTCGAGCCAAAGTTGGGGCTCGTTAATATATTTTTGTCCCAGTTTTTCCGGATCGTGCAAGGAAAGGCGCATTACATACTTTTCAATTCCAAAAATCTTAAAGTATTTCAGGTACAATTCATTTACTGCTCTGAATTCATCCGGGAATTGTTCGCGACTACAATAAATATGAGCATCATTCATGTGGAGGCAGCGCACCCTCATCAGCCCGAATAATTCTCCACTCTGTTCATATCTGTAACAGGTACCATATTCCGCTATCCGGTATGGGAGGTCTTTGTAACTCTTTTGCCCGGTACCAAAAACTTTATGATGGTGGGGGCAGTTCATAGCCCTCAGGTAATACTTCGTACCATCCAATTCCATGGGAGGAAACATACTATCGGCATAATAAGGAAGGTGTCCGCTGGTGAGGTACATACTTTCTTTGGCGATATGCGGAGTTACCACTCGTTTATATCCGGCATCCAACTCCGATTTTTTGGCCAGCTTTTCCAATTCCTCAATAATAACGGTACCGTTGGGCAGCCATAGCGGAAGCCCCTGCCCTACGTCATCATCCATGGTAAAGATCCCCAATTCCTTTCCAAGCTTCCGATGGTCTCTTTTCTTAGCTTCTTCCAGCATAGCAAGATACTCATCCAATTCCTTTTGATTTGGGAAAGTAACACCATAGATGCGGGTGAGTTGCTTATTTTTTTCATCGCCTTTCCAATAAGCCCCGGCGATATTAGTGAGCTTGATGGCTTTGATACTACCCGTAGATGGAATATGAGGCCCCCGGCACAAATCGGTAAAATTTCCTTGTGTATAAAATGTAATCTCTCCATCCTGTAACCCCGAAAGCAAATCAAGTTTATACTCATCACCTTTTTGCGTGAAGTAATTTATAGCATTCGATTTACTGATGGGCTTTCTTAAATAAATATTATTCTGCTTTGCCAGCTCCACCATTTTTGCTTCCAATTGTGCCAGACTTTCTTCGGTTATGGTATGAGAGCCAAGGTCCATATCATAATAAAATCCATTTTCAATGGGAGGGCCTACCCAAAATTTAACGCCCGGGTAAATAGATTCAACGGCTTCGGCCAACAAGTGAGCGCTGGAATGCCAAAATGTAGATTTCCCTTCTGCATCATCCCAGGTTAGCAATTTAAGGTTTGCATCCATTCCAAGTGGTCGCGTTGCATCCCAAACTTCTCCATTAATATTTGCGGCAAGTACCTTTCTTGCCAGACCTTCAGAAATAGATTTAGCAATATCCATAGCGGTAACTCCGGAAACGTATTCCTTCACCGCGCCATCTGGTAACGTAATCTTAATCATTCGTTTATAATCCTTTTCAGGCTGCAAATTTAACGAAGTCTTTGCGAGGGAAAAATAAATCAGGAATATCTTTGGCTCGCCAAAATCCAATAAAGACAGGATTTTTTAGGGTTTATCCAGAATATGAAACATTTTTTATCCATTTTACCGGCTATTTTGCTTTTTTCTATGGCGGGTTCTTCGCAGGATTTTACAGGGCAATGGAAGGGGAAATTTGTGGATAAATCATCGAATTTAAACGGATGGGGAAACGACAGTTGTGAATATACCCTCGATTTAAACGAGGTGGGAAATAAAGTAAGCGGATTTTCATACACCTATTTTTCGGATGGCGGATCGAGGTACTATACAATATGTTCTGTAGAGGGGATGGTGGATCCTAAGCACAACTACCTGGTAGTTCGGGAGATAAAACGGACTAAAACCAATGTACCGGAAAAAATCCAAAACTGTTTCCAGGTACATAAACTGTTTTACAAAAAAAATAGCGAAGGCGAGACTCTTTCCGGAAGCTGGCTGCCTGCACCGGGTCAAAATGCAGATTGCGGCCATGGGCTTACCATGTTAAGCCGAAGGATGCTCAGGCATGATATTCCTTCCTTTGCCAAATCATCCAACTCAAATTCCTATCCTTCTTCCAACGGGAAAAAAGTGGTAATTCCCAATGCAAAGAAAGAAGCAGTTCCTGCAATCGCTTCCAGGCAACCTAATACAAGAGCCATTTCAAAGAGCAAAACCCGGCATCAACCTGAAAAAAATAATCTATC
Organism: uncultured Ferruginibacter sp.; assembly: GCA_964647915.1. Classification (GTDB taxonomy): domain Bacteria; phylum Bacteroidota; class Bacteroidia; order Chitinophagales; family Chitinophagaceae; genus Ferruginibacter. Next base: position 45,584 of record CAZYKA010000008.1, read on the forward strand.
TGCCCATATTGCCCACCAGCCTGTCATTATTACCAGGGAAGAGCCATTGGAAGAATCCCAACCTCCGCTTATAAAAGAAAAAGACCCGTTAATCATTCCCGGCTTTGAAGTAAGAAACAGCACCGTTTTGCAAACTATCGAGGTTTCGCTACCCAGAGTTCAGGTTGACCTTTACGATAATGGCGAAATTGATGGCGATAGCATCTCCCTGTTTTATAATGGGAAATTAATCCTTGCTCATCAGCGGCTTTCAGACAAGCCCATCACGCTGCAAATTGATGTTGCTAATTATGATTGTTCAAATGAGTTAGTGATGTATGCTGATAATCTGGGGTCTATTCCACCCAATACGGCTTTGATGATTGTAACTGATGGTCCCAAACGGTATGAAGTCCGTATCACCTCCGACCTTAAAAAGAGTGGTGCAATTCGGTTCAGGCGTGAATAAATAAATAAACTTTCTTTCCTAAAACTTTAAATTATAGGTTATGGAAGGAAGGATTGGAAAAATAGAAACCTGTTTTGCCTGAATTTTTAAATCGCCCGTATAAGGGCTGCCAGTTTGGTCGAAATAAATAAAGAACGGATTTTTCCTGCTGTATGCATTAAACACACTGAATACCCATTCTCTTTTAACTTTCCGCTTATAATTCCTTCTTGGAGTAAGCGTTGCAGATAAATCTAAGCGGTGATAGGATGGTAACCGGTATTGGTTAATTGCGCTGTATTCCTGAGTTAGTACTCCACCAATAATATAAAATCGCTGAGGAAGCGTGGCAGCGTTTCCCGTTCCAAAAACAAAAGTGGCTCCAAACTTCCATTTATCATTTAATTCATACATGGCTACCAGGGAAAGGTCGTGCCTGCGGTCATACTTAGCCGGAAACTTATTTCCGAAGTTCAATTCCGGGAACTTCCGCCAGGTATAACTAAGTGTGTATCCCAGCCAACCGGTAAACTTCCCCTTCACCTTATGAATGAACAATTCAGCGCCGTAACTCCATCCTTTACCAAATGTGAATGAATTTTCGGTATCATCGATGGTACTGGGTGTAAATCCTTCTTTATACTCAATTTGATTTTGCATCGATTTATAATACAATTCCAAAGAGGTTTCAAACATATTATTATGAAAATTGCGAAAATAGCCTGCGGCATACAGCCAGCTCAGTTGGGGTTTTACCAGGTAGGTGCTGGGCACCCATACATCCGTAGGCAATGTGGTACCGGCATTACTCACCAGGTGAATATATTGAAGGTTCCTGGTAACTGAAGCCTTCACGGAATTATTATCATTTAAGGCATACCGTAAGGTAAGCCGGGGTTCGAGCCCTCCATAGGATTTGACTTTCTTTCCTTTTCCGAAAACGATGCTATCAATCCGATTCCCATTATCATCGGTGGTATATATTTTATTGGGCCCCACCTGCATAAAGTAACTTGCCCTAATACCGGCATTTATACTCAGTCTTTTGCTGATATCCCAATTATCCTGGATATAGATACCCGCCTCATGTGCAAATTTAATTTGTGCATTATTGGGTCGGAATTGGACCGAATCCTGGTTGCCACTTACCACAGAAGGTGTAAACCTGTGCCAGGTATAATTAAAACCAAATTTGATTTTATGCTGGGAAAAGGGGTAATAATCATAATCCTGTTTCAGGCTTAGGTCGCGAATCCCGGAGGCAATTTTAATCTTGAAATTATTCTGGGCACCGGAAAAATAGAAATTATAATCGTTATAAACGGCGGTTGTATTCAGGAATAATTTTTTATTAAACACATGATTCCATCGTAAGGTGCCGGTGGAATTTCCCCATGGAATCTTAAACTCGAGGCTTTGGGTAGAATTGCGGAAATCGAATACGTCTCTGCCAAAATATCCACTTAGGTAGAGCCTGTTCTTCTGTGAAAAGATATAATTCACTTTTGCGTTCAGGTCGTAAAAATAATAGCCTGAACCATGAAACTGGCTGCTCTTACCAATAAAGGGTTTGATGAGCGCATCAATATAGGTTCGTCTTCCTGAAACGATAAAAGAAGCCTTATTCTTTTTTATAGGTCCCTGGATGGAAAGCCGGGATGCTATCAGACCCAACCCACCATCCACTTCCATTTTTTGGTTATTCCCTTCCTTCATGGCCACATCCAGCACACTGGATAACCTTCCCCCATATTGAGCCGGCATCCCACCTTTGATGAGCGTTACATTTTTAATAGCATCTGCATTAAACACGGAAAAGAATCCGAATAAATGCCCCGAATTATAAACTACGGCATCATCCAATAGAATTAAATTCTGATCGGGGCCTCCCCCCCTCACGTAAAAACCGGCGCTTCCTTCACCTGCATTTCTTACACCTGGAATAAGTTGGATAGCTTTAAGAATATCCACTTCTCCCAAAAAGGCCGGAATGGATTTAATTTGATCGATGGGCAATGAAATTTTACCCATTTGGGCAACTTTCACATTATTATCCCTTTTGCGCGCAGTGACAATTACTTCTTCCGATAAATTTCTTCCCGAAATCATAGAAATATTAAATACAGAATCCTTCTGGAGATCTAGGTCAATAACCTGAGGCAGATATCCCACATAAGATGCCATCAACTGGTAATTACCTTTGGGCAGGGTGAGAGAAAAAAAGCCATACTGGTTGCTATTCACCCCTCTGCTGTTCCCTTTTAAGGTTAGTGTGGCCCCAATTAGGTTTTCGCCTGATGAGATATCCCTAAAATACCCGGAAATAGTAAATCTTTCCTGGGCGAAGGAAGAAAAAAAGGAGAATAATAAAAGAATAAAAATAAGGGGTCGCAAGGAGAATTAGTGGGCTTTGATCGTGTCTTTAATTTCACCACAAGGAGTGGTATTTGCTGATTTTGTATTATCCAAATATGGGTTTCGCAATGCGGTACTTTTGCTTATCCAGTTAGCGCCCTTTTCGGGGCCGAACGCATTATCACAATAAAAGAGATACAATTTTGGGCCTTCATAGTTCACCGTTTTAAAAAAAGCGGGATAAAGCATTTCGGTGATCATCCTGAAATCCTGCCTCATTTCCGTAATATCAGTTTGAAGTAATAAAGACTGTGCGTTAGACCGGAGATCATCCAGGTTTGACTCCACGGCCTGCCTGATTACGAGGGTATCATTTTTCAATTCCTCCATATTTAAACTGTCGGTACGGCTTAAGAACTCCCGGGTAGCCTGCTTAATGGCAGTAGTATCCTGGTTAATAAATTCGTTAGAAAGTTGCAGGTAGGCATTTACCATCGAATCAACATTTGCATTAAAGGCTGAAGAATGTTTTTTTAACCCGATTGGTTCAGGAGGAGGGCCGGAAGGATGATTCCCTTTTCTTTTAAACAAGTACCAATAAAGGGCAAAAGCTATTCCTGCCAGTACAATAAAAACCAGACCCCGTTTCATATTACCATTTTCCCAAAGTTAGGGTTATAGTAAATATGTGCCGGGCCAATACATTGAATTACTTTTGCAGCCCGGAACATAAACCCGGAGTAAAATATGTTACTTGGATTACAGGATGTTACTTTTGAATTTGGCGCCCGCACCATTGTACGCGATGCCACATGGCATATTCAACCCAATGAACGAATTGGATTGATAGGCTATAACGGCACAGGGAAATCTACTCTTTTTAAAGTGCTTACCGGGGGCTATTCCCCTTCTGCCGGGCAGGTAGAGAAAGGACGGGAAACCACGATTGGTTTTTTGCATCAGGACCTACTTGGGTTTGATACCGAAGAATCCATCCTGGAAGTTGCCATGGGTGCATTTGTGCGGGTTAGGGAACTGGAAAAAGAATTAGAGGCATTGGGCGAAGAACTCAGTAAAACAGGGGATGAAGGACTTGCCCATAAATATGCGGAATTATTACACGAGATGGAAGTATTGGATGGATATAGCATCCATCACCGAACAGAGGAAATTCTCCAGGGACTTGGTTTCAAAAATGAAGAATTAAGCAAACCGTATAAATTATTTAGCGGAGGTTGGAGGATGCGGGTACTGCTTGCCAAAATGATTCTGCAGAAACCAGACGTACTGTTGCTGGATGAGCCAACAAACCACCTCGATTTACCCAGTATTGAATGGCTCGAAAAATATCTGCAACATTATCCGGGAGCCGTGGTAATCGTTTCGCACGATCGGTATTTCTTAGACAGAATGGTTACAAAAATTGTTGAATTGTATCAACAGGAACTACACTTCTACTCCGGCAATTACAGTTTTTATGAAACGGAAAAGGCGCTGCGCATTGATCTTCAAAAAAAGGCTTACGAAAACCAGCAGGATTATATCCGTCAACAAGAACGATTTGTTGAACGATTCAAAGCTAAAGCCAGTAAAGCTACCCAGGCACAAAGTATTGTAAAACGCCTCGAAAGACTTGACCGGATTGAAGATGTTGAATTAGAGCGCCCCAATATGCGAATAAATTTTGCCATTGATAAGCAACCGGGAAAAATCATTTGTACATTGGAAAATATATATAAAGCCTTTAAGGACATAGAAATCTTAAAGGGGGCTTCTGCGGAAATTGACCGGGGAGATAAAATTGCACTTATTGGGGCAAATGGAAAAGGTAAATCTACACTTTTGCGGATTATTGCCGGCGTAGAACCCTTTACCGGGAAAAGAGAATGGGGCCATAACGTGGTGGAATCCTTTTATGCCCAACACCAGTTAGAGGCATTAAACCTCGAAAACGACCTGGTTGAAGAAATGCATGAAGCCCGAAGCGGGAAAAATGACCTCGAACTCAGGCAATTGTTAGGGGCATTTCTTTTTAGTGGAGATAGCGTGGAAAAGAAGATTAAAGTGCTTAGCGGAGGCGAAAAAGCACGGGTTGCACTGGCAAAGACAATTGCCAGCAAAGCCAATTTTTTAATGTTGGATGAACCCACAAACCATCTTGATATCCATTCAGTTGATCTCTTAGTGGAAGCGTTAAATAAATATGAAGGAAGTTTCATCCTGGTAAGCCACGACCGGTATTTTATAAGCCGCGTTGCCAATAAGATATGGGAAATCGATGAATTCGGCATCAGGGAATTTAAAGGATCCTATGCAGAGTGGGAAGAATGGAAGCAGCGCAGAGATAAAGAAAAGGCAGATGCTGCCAGGCTAGATAAGCAACAGCTTACCGCCAAAGAACCACCTCCGGAAAAAATGGAAAATAAAAAATCCTCTAAGCCCGTTACTAACAACGAAAAATTGGAACTGCAGAAAGCCAATAAGCGGTTCCGACAACTGGAAGAAGAATTGGCCCAATTGAAAAAGGCAAAGGAAGAAAGCGAGCAACTTTTAGCCCAACCCGAAATATATAGCGATAAAACAACATTCCTTAAAGCAGAATCAGATTACAATTCCCTTTTAGAAAAATTTGAACAAAAGAACAGTGAATACGAGGAACTTTTTGAAAAAATAATGAAACTGGAAGGCTAATTAAAACGATAGTCAGGATTCTAAAAATTAAATCCCTGGTAGACTTTTTCGATTTAAAATCAGGGCCTGATATTTTGTACCGGTTGCGTATAGTATTAATTCCTATATTTTGAAATTAGGCATAAAGAGGTGAACCCTTTTTTCCATCATTAGCAATTTTTTTTCTATTTGTTAGCAGTCTGCTAAAAATTCTTTTCAGCCGCACAAATCCCTTTTTTTCTGCGTCATAATAATGGAAATTTAATTTTCAGATGATAAAATATTTACGATGCTTACATTGCAAAAAACAGGTTCTGCCCTGATTCCGTTACTGGCAATTGTCATGTTTGCCAGCCAGCCGGTTGAGGCTCAACGCCGGGGTGCCTTTAGCCACAATGACCGGGCCGGGGCAACCCGGGAAATTTCGCAGCAACCATCGAGAGAAATTAACAGACCACAAGCCAACCCCCGGAACCCCCGGTTCGAAACCAATAGGCAGGAACCTTCGGGCAGACCCTTCCACAGGTCGGACCAAAATAATACATCCGCAGATAATACCATCCTGCCGGGAAATGTATCTCCCAATCGAAATGAATCTTTTAATTCCCCTAAACCCAATCATAAGGGAGGTAAAAGAGGTTATACCATTGAAAAAAATGAATCGGCCGAAATAAATAATTCCGCTCAAAATAGCAAGGTACAACCTTCCTATTCAGGCCCTAAACCGAGGCCGAGGCATGTTCCGGTTGAGCTTAATGGTGGAACCCAATCGAACCAGGGCTCTCACTCATCGGGTTTATTCGCTTCCCATTCGGAAAGGCCCCACCCAGGGACCTCCAACTGGTCGCATTCACCCAGGCAGCTTACCCGGGATGATTATCGCAGGGCGCCCCTGGCATACCGATACCATTATTCCGGAATCCGGAGTTATTACAGTGCCCATAATCCCTGCTGGAGGTACGGTTATCTCCCAAGATATTATAGTGTGATTCATAATTTCTATTATCCGTACAGCACCATTTACTGGGGAGGCATAGGATACCGGTATTGTAGCGGACTATTTTATTCCCCCTTTGGCGGTGGATTTCGGGTAGTGCCTCCCCCGTTTGGAATTTTTATTGATATCCTACCTATGGGATATGAAACCGTTTATGGTTTCAATAATCCTTATTACTATTATAATGGGGTTTATTATGAAGACTACAATAGTTCATACCGGGTAATTGCCCCGCCTGTTGGGGCTATTGTAGAAAGCATTCCGGATGGATATGAAACGATTACGATTGATGGGGAAACCTATTACAAAGTGGAAAATATTCAATATAAACCTGTGGTACAGGATAATGGAGAAATTTGGTACCAGGTAATTAAAGTTGACTGACATGTAAATGGCCGGAGAAATTTCTCCGGCCATTTATTATCAATAATATCCCTAAGTCATTCCCCCTCGTTAAGATCCCAATTTCCTGGCCCGTAAGGCATCCAAAATTTTCCGTTGTTTATCCAGTTCCTGAACCTGGCTGCCCTGGGATTTTTGATTGTCGCTGATATCAGATTCAATTTTCCGCTTTTTCGATTCCAGGTCTTTTCCTTCGTCCTGTAATTTCTGGTATTTTTTCTCTGCAGACTTCACTTCATCCTCCTGGGAAATAATTTGCTGATCCAGATCGTAAGCAGCCACTGTAGCTCGCAACGAATCGAGATAAGCCAAAGAATTGGTATATAAATTATGGTTGCTGTTATCATCATTAAAGGCATCATTTCCTGTTGAAACCAGGAGGGAGACAATACTATTATCTTTATCTCTCCGGCTTTTCTTATCTACAACAAAAAAGAGGTCATAGGCATCAGGGCCTAACTTAGTAAGCCTTACTGATCTGAAAATCATAAATCCCTTTGATTTCGAGTACTTATAGCCAATTTTAGAAAAAGACTCCTCGATTGCATTCTCAATAGTTTTAACGGGAAAAGGGAGTTCTATCTGCACTCCGGGACGATTAATTTTCTGATATTCTACCTGGGTACTTTGTGCCTGGCCAAAGGTAAAGCAGGATACCAAGCTCAACACAATAATTAGTAATGACCTTCTCATATTTCAAAATTTGTACAAAGATATTTAACCCCAATCAATTACCGTCAGAATTAAAAATTTACCGGCAATCAAAATAGAAAGGGGATAAATATAAAACCAAAGTAAAATTGAATGGAATTAAGAAGATAACTGCATCATTAGATCCATGTTCAAAAAAAGCAGGGCTTAAGGATTATCCAGGCGCTGTTTTTATTTTGAACCATTCTGAATATTAAAACCGATAAAAATGAGCCACATTAAAACGATCGTCCTGATCATTGCCATTTCCTTTTGTATGCGGGTTGATGCCCAAATGCCACTTACGAAAGGATTAAAAGACAGCATTATTTCTTCCTCCCTTAAGCAAATTGATGATTACTATTTTTTTGGAACAGATGCAATAAAAATTAGTCAACATGTAAAAGACAGGCAAAAGGAAGGCGCCTATGCTTCGATCACGGAATTTGAAAAATTTATTAAGGCCCTGGCTAAGGATATCCAGTTTGTTAATCACGACAAACACCTAAACTTTATTTACACCCCAAAGGAGTATGTTCCGGTGATGAATAATAGAGCCTACATGGAATTGATCAATCCCAAAATGCTGAATGGAGGAATTTCAGAAATTAAAGTACTGCCAGGCAATATTGGCTATATAAATGTGGAAGCTTTTGGTATGGTGGATAGCACCGTGATGGCTGGCATATTCTCATTTCTTAAAAACAGCTCCGCTTTAATTATTGACCTGAGGAAAAATGGCGGAGGGATGCTTTCCAATATACTATCCAGCTATTTGCTCCCATCCGGAAACATTCACCTTAATACCATTTTTTGGAGAGGACAAACCGATTCCATATATACATTGGATGTTGACAGCAGTTTGCGATACCACCAGAAACCGGTTTATTTGTTAACCAGTAGCCATACCTTTTCTTCGGCAGAGGAATTTGCCTATGACCTAAAAAACCTTAAACGGGCAAAAACAGTAGGAGAAACAACCGGAGGGGGAGCAAACCCCGGGGGTACGTTTAATGTATTAAAATTTAGCGATGGGAGCAGTCTTGAATTATTTGTGCCAACAGGAAAAGTTGAAAACCCAATATCCAAAACGAATTGGGAAGGTATAGGTGTTGGCCCGGATATCGCCTGCCCTGCCGCGGATGCACTCCTTGTTGCTCAAAAATCGATATTGGAACAATTAATAATCGCCAGTAAAGATAATGAGCTCAAAAAGATTTATAAAGATATCCTTGACAATCATTTAAGCAAATAAAAAATGGAGGCCATATTTTGTTGCGATATGGGCGAGGATGAATTTGAGGAATGAAAATTTTTCATTACAATACAGGAATGTAAATTTGAAAAATGAAACGCTCCTTCATAAATGAATAAACCATTGCATGCATTCTTTACCAAAGATCATCGTAGGCTTGATGATTTATTGGATAAGGCAACTGAGGATCCGAATGAGATCAATTTGAAATTTTATAATCCATTCCGGACCGGGTTATTAACACACATTAAAATGGAAGAAAAGATACTTTTTCCTGCAGCTCAAAAAGCAAATGGTGGGTTACCGGTTCCCATGGCGGCCAGGCTGCGATTAGATCATGGTGCATTAACGGCTCTTATGACGGTTCCTCCCACAAATGAACTTATTAAAGTATTAAAATTTATCCTTGATAAACACGACCTGGCGGAAGAGGAAACGGGTGGGATGTATGACATTTGTGAATCGCTAACGGTTGCCCAAACGGAAGAAATTTTAGCAGCATTAATGAAAACAACCGAGGTGCCGGTTCATCCCCCAAACAACCTTCCCATTGTGTTGGATGCCGCAAAACGGGCCCTGTTAAGAGCCGGATATGATTTTGATAAGCTGGCAGAAATACATTAAAAAAGAAACCAATTTTTGCCTGCGGAAAATGGAAGATAAAGATCCTTGAGGAAGGTCGGACCGAATTATCCAAATAATTCTGTTTGTCCAGTGGAATTTTCCTTTTCTTCCCATTCCATTTCCACCGTTTTATTAAAGTCCACAAGTTTTGCCCCCACGGCTTTCCAGCCCATTACTTCCACCATTTTTTCGAGTTTAAATTTAGCTTTACTTATTTGCTGACCCCGGCCGGTTTGAACCCTTAAAACAGGGGTAACCGAAGTGGAAACCTTCATTAGTTTATTTCCCTTACCTTCTTTAATGAAAAAGAACTTATTATGCAAAGTGCTGGTTTCGATCCGGAAGCGCTTTACATTATACTGCATTTTTTCATTATCAAGATATATGGCTGTAATAATCTTTTCACCGTCAAACTTTTCAATTATTACCACATTCTCAGGATCAAATCGCTGGGTAAGTTCCTGGTCGGTAATCTCATAATTTCCGTCGGTGTAAAATACCAGGAGCCTGTCTTCTGCATCAAATTTTCCAAGGTAAACCCCCTTTTCGTCAACATTTAATCTACCGAACTTATTATCGAACCAAAGTTTCTTTGCATCCAGGGTGGCCCGGCCTGCATCTTTAAACTTCACCGATTTGATAGGATACTTAGTAACCTGGTTACCAATACTCCCCCGGTTTTTAATTTCCAATTCTTCAAAATAAAAGTCCAGTTCTTTATTCCTGGCAGAACAATTGGGGCTGAGTATAATTTTTACTACTTCTGCCTCTCCGTTTGGATTACTGCTAAAATAATGTATCCGGCTTTTATCCGTTCCTTTGGTGAGATCGTATTCCTTATCTCTTGTAACGCCCGATACGTTAAACCGTTTAGCATAACTGGTACCCGATTTTCCATCCACATAGATCATATTATAGGTGGTACGTTCGTCTCCCTTTTGAAAAACTGCTACATGAATAATATCCTTGCCAATAAAGGATTTATCTGCAACTTTAACCACTTTCATGATTCCCTGTTTGGTAAAGGCAATGATGTCGTCAAAATCGGATACCTCTGCTACCAGCTCATCTTTCTTTAAGCCGGTGCCAATAAAGCCATCAGCAAAATTTGCATAGAGCTTAGTATTTGCAATGGCCACCGTTTTGGCCAATATCACATCAAACGTTTTGATTTCGGTTCTCCGTTCTCTGCCCTTACCATATTTCTTAAGGAGATTTTCAAAATAGGCCACTGCAAAATCAACCAGGTTTGCCAGGTCGTGTTTTACCTGTTTAATTTCTGCTTCCAGGCCCTTGATCTGGCTGATTAGTTCATCAATATCGAGTTTATATATTCTTCGTACAGGCTTCTCCGTTAGTTTAATGATGTCTTCGCGCGTAATTTCCCTTTTAAGTTGCTTTTTGAATGGGGTAAAGGCCTTATCGATAGCCTGCAGCACTTTATCCCAGGTTTCATGCTTTTTCTCAAGTTCTTTATATATTTTTTCTTCGAAAAATATTTTTTCGAGCGATGTATAGTGCCACTTTTCCAGGAGTTCTGCCAACTTAATTTCCAATTCCCGGCGCAGGAGTTCGCGGGTATTATCAGTAGCTGCTATCAACAATTCCTTAACTGAAAGGAACTGAGGTTTATTATCACTGATAACGCAGGCGTTGGGTGAGATGCTTACTTCGCAATCCGTAAATGCATACAGCGCATCGATGGTGATATCCGGCGATACGCCCGGAGCAATTTCCACAATAATTTCTACCGCTGCGGCCGTGTGGTCGGTAACTTTCTTTATTTTTATTTTTCCCTGATCATTTGCCTTTACAATGCTTTCCATGAGTTGGGTAGTAGTAACCCCGTATGGAACGCTGCTAATTACCAGCGTTTTCTTATCCTGTTCGCGCATATTGGCACGTACCCTGACTTTTCCTCCCCTCTTTCCTTCGTTGTAATTATTTACATCCAGTGTACCTCCGGTTTGGAAATCGGGGTAAAGGTCAAACTTCTTACCTCTCAGGCATTTTATGGAAGCTTCTATTAATTCACAAAAATTGTGAGGAAGAATCTTGGTAGCCAACCCTACCGCAATTCCTTCAGCTCCCTGGGCCAGCAACAGGGGGAATTTCATGGGAAGGGTAACGGGTTCGTTCTTGCGGCCATCGTAGCTGGTTTGCCAAATGGTAGTTTTTGCGTTAAATGCAACTTCCAGGGCAAATTTGCTCAATCTGGCTTCAATGTAGCGGGGTGCTGCTGCGTCATCACCAGTACGCACATCACCCCAATTTCCCTGGGTTTCTATTAGCAGGTTTTTCTGCCCCAGATTTACGAGGGCATCCCCGATGCTGGCATCCCCATGCGGGTGGTACTGCATGCTCTGACCAATAATGTTGGCCACTTTGTTAAACCTTCCATCATCCATTTCTTTCATGGCATGCAGGATACGCCGCTGCACGGGTTTCAGTCCATCCTCTACTGCGGGTACTGCCCGCTCCAAAATAACATAGCTGGCATAATCTAAGAACCAGTTTTTATACTGGCTTGAAATGCCGGTTTCGCTATTTTTCAAATCATCCATTTTCATATTCTTTGCCATTCCTCAAGATTCATAAAATTCCAACGGCAGTCCGTCGGGGTCATTAAAAAAGCAAAACTTCTTTCCGGTGAATTCATCTACCCGGATACCATCTACCGGGATACCCTTTTGCAAAAGCGACTTCCTGCTTTGGGAAATATCTGCCACTTTAAATGCAAGGTGTCTCAGCCCGGCCGCTTCCGGTTTCGAAGGACGTTTGGGTGGATTTGGGAAAGAAAATAACTCAATTACATAATTACCATTAAGGGCCAAATCCAGTTTATAGGAATTCCTATCTGCCCGATAGTTTTCCCGAATGATGGAAAACCCCAAAACATCCGTATAAAATGATTTGCTCCGCAGGTAATCGGTGGCAATAATGGCAATATGATGAATTGATTCAATCATTTCCTGTTATCATTTTTTGAAGGATACTCAAGCCTCCACCGGTTGTTTCAGTTTTAATTCAAATTCTTTCATATTACCCACCTTTCCCTGCAGATCATAATTTCCTTCCGTAATCATTTCTTTCAATCGCCAAAGGAGAAACAATTCCCCCGGAAAGTATTTCGATTTAGACAGGAATTGGTTGATGATTTTTGATGCTTTCTGCCAATCAGCAGATATGAATTTTTTCAGTTCCAAATCATAAAAGTCATAATCTGCCTGGATGAGTTTTTTTCCACCTTCAAACAATCGAATCCCTTTTTCTTCACGCATCAACCGCTGCCACTCGTCGGGATCTACTTCAAATTCGCTGGCAGTAATTTCACGGGCAAGCTTACGCGCCTTTAAAAATTCTTTTGCCGGGATTTGCCTGATGAAATTGGGGTAGAAAATATTTCCCTTCTCATTAAAAAAAGGCAGGTTATTCAGGTAGAGTACCATCACTCTCCCCTGAAAGGGAGCCAGGTGAGGCAGGAGCCAATAATACCCGCAAATATCGGTGCTATTGGGGGCCATCCAAATCCAGATTTGGGTAGAATTATCTTTTTTCAAGGCATCGGTAATTTCCTGCAATGCATTCTGATTGCTTATGGCCCCTCCTTCAAGAATCCCTTCTCCATCCCCTCCCTTCAATATATTATCCCACCAGTTTTTCCGATATCCCATTCCTTCTTCCGAATAAATACCGGAAATTGGGCCAACAGAAAAATCATCGCCCATCAAAACAACGGTTCCTTCCAAACCCTGATTCAGGGCGATGGCTTCTTCCAATGTTTTTTTATCCGTAGCAGCAAATGTTATATGTGTTATCATGTTTTAGGCTTTTTCCATTTCTTCAACAAAATCGAGGTCTGTTCGCAGGTTATCGATGATAAACTCCTGTCGTTGAGGGGTATTTTTTCCCATATAATATTCCAATAAGTTTTGAATCCGGTCGCCCGATTCTATGATGATATTTTGTAACCGCATATCCGAACCAATAAAACGGGAAAACTCATCGGGACTGATTTCGCCTAACCCTTTAAAGCGGGTTATTTCCGGTTTGCCTCCCAATTTTTTTATGGCTGCCTGTTTTTCCACTTCATCATAACAATAGATTGTTTCTTTTTTATCGCGTACCCTAAAAAGCGGGGTTTCCAAAATATAGACGTGGTTATTCTTTACAATATCGGGGAAGAATTGAAGGAAGAATGTCATCAGTAAAAGGCGGATATGCAGTCCATCCACGTCGGCATCAGTAGCAATAACGATGTTATTATACCGTAGCCCCTCGTATCCTTCTTCAATATTCAGGGCATGTTGCAAAAGATTAAATTCTTCATTTTCGTAAACAATTTTTTTTGTAAGCCCAAAACTGTTCAGCGGTTTCCCGCGCAGGCTGAATACGGCCTGTGTATTAACATCCCGGGCCTTGGTAATAGAGCCACTGGCGCTATCGCCCTCGGTTATAAAGATGGTCGTTTCTTTTTGTTTTTCGAGGATGGAGTCTTTGTCTTTCCCGGTAGGCTGATCATCATAATGAAATTTACAATCCCTCAGTTTTTTATTATGGAGGTTTGCCTTTTTTGCTCTTTCATTGGCCAGTTTTTTAATACCGGCCATATCCTTGCGTTCCCGTTCATTTTGCTCAATCCTCTTTTTTAAGGATTCGGCGATTGCCGGGTTCCGGTGAAGGAAATTGTCCAATTCTTTAGTAAGAAATTCACCCACAAAGGATTTCATACTTTGACCCCCTTCTTCCACATGCAATGAACCCAGTTTTGTTTTTGTCTGGCTTTCAAAAACGGGCTCCTGAACCCTTACTGAAATAGCTGCACAAATGCTTCCCCTGATATCTGATGCATCATAATCTTTCTTAAAAAAATCGCGGATCGTTTTAACATAGGCTTCTCTAAAGGCAGCCAGGTGGGTGCCTCCCTGGGTGGTGAATTGGCCGTTTACAAAACTGTAATACTCTTCGCCATAACTGTTTTCATGAGTAATTGCCACCTCCATATCATCCCCTTTCAGGTGAATAATGGGATAGCGAATTTCTTCTTCATTGGTTTTCCGCTGGAGGAGATCGAGCAGGCCGTTTTTACTTACATACCGTTTCCCGTTCAGGTTCATTACCAAGCCGGCATTCAGGTAACAATAATTCCAAAATTGATTATCGAGGTATTCCTGAACGAAATGAAAGTTTTTAAAAATACTTTCATCCGGTACAAAAGTTACCCTGGTGCCGTTTTCTTCTTTTGAGGAGGATTCTTTTGATTCCTTCAAGAGTTTTCCTCTCTCAAATTCAGCAAATTTTTCTTTTCCGTCTCTGAAAGATTCGACTTTAAAAAAAGCGCTAAGTGCGTTTACTGCTTTGGTTCCCACGCCGTTTAGACCAACACTTTTCTGAAAAACCTTGCTGTCGTATTTTGCCCCGGTATTTATTTTACTTACTACATCCACCAGTTTACCCATTGGGATGCCACGGCCGTAATCGCGAACCTGAATTTTTTTCTCCTGGATAGACACATCGATATGCCTTCCATGCCCCATGGTATATTCATCGATGGAATTATCGATTACCTCTTTCAACAGCACATATATCCCATCATCGGGGCTACTTCCATCGCCCAATTTCCCAATATACATTCCTGGTCTTAACCGGATATGTTCCTTCCAATCGAGACTTCGAATGCTTTCTTCGGTATAATTCGCCTGGATCTTATCTGTCATATTTTTATAATAAGCACGGGGAAAAGTAGAAGCAGCAATTTTGTCGCTGCAAAAAATCCTCCATTAACTTTTCGCATCCGGGCAGCGTTTTTAGCCTGCGAATATAAAAATTGAGCGTGGGGGCTGCTTCTGTCAGTTTTCCACAAATTCTGACAAAATGTGTGTAAGATTCCAATGTTCTAACATTCCTGATTTTTAACAATCTCAAAAGTGTTGCCAGTAAAGGATTTGCCAGAAGCCTGTGCAATACGCTCGTTTTTTTTGCCAGGCAGGAACAGGGTTTGATTCAGATAAATAAATGAAAAATAGAAGGGATATGAAAACATTAATTTCAATTTTAGCTACTGGAATAATAATTTCTTCCTGTAGTAATACCCAGGTTATTAGCTCCTGGAAATCTGAGCAAGCTCCGGCACCGACATATAAAAAAGTGTTGGTGATGGGAATTTTTAACCAACAAAACCGGGCATTAAGAGGGCTGATTGAAAATACAATGGTGGGCCAATTGGAAAATCTGGGGTATCATGCCGTTTCGGCGATGGATGTTTTCGGGCCAAAAGCATTCCAAAAAATGAGTGAGGATTCCATTGCAAGCGAATTGGATAATAGGGGTTATGATGCCGTAATTACCACCTCCTTATTGGATAAATCAAAAGAAGAGCACTATACCCCGGGGAATATACAATACCATCCAATTGGGATTTACTACAATCGTTTTGGAAGGTATTATGCAACTATTTACGACAGGATTTACCAACCGGGATATTATACCCGCACTACCAATTTCTTCCTGGAAACAAATATGTTCAATTTAAATTCTAAGGAATTGATTTATTCGGTACAGGGAAAAACATTTTCACCCTCTTCTTCTACCGAATTGAGCAGGGGTTATGTAAAAGAAATCATTAAAGACATGAAATTGAAGGGGGTATTGACCAAGCAATAATTCTTCCTGCCAATGCAAATCTGAACAGAACCTGTACTTTTGCTTCAAATAATAAGATGGATCTTCAGCTTAACGGAAAAACGGCATTGGTTTGTGGCAGCACCCAGGGTTTGGGTTTGGCATGTGCCAATGAGCTTGCCCTTCTTGGTGCTGATGTGATTTTAATGGCAAGAAATGAAGAAAAGCTCAGGGAAGTTTGCAGCCATCTTCCAAAAGATAATGATCAAAAGCACCGATATCTTGTAGCTGATTTTTCAAAACCCAATCTGGTGGATGAGACAATCCAGGAATTTATCCATGGAAATCAGGTACAAATTTTGGTTAATAATACCGGTGGGCCGGCAGGAGGCCCGGCTCTGGAAGCTTTACCTGCCCAATTCCTGGATGCTTTTAATGCCCACCTCATTTGCAATCATATGCTGGTTAGAGCAGTTGTTCCGGGAATGAAAGCATCAGGGTATGGGCGTATCATCAATATTATTTCAACTTCGGTAAAACAACCTATCGCCGGATTGGGTGTTAGCAATACGATTAGAGCTGCCGTTGCAAACTGGGCGAAGACCTTAGCCGGCGAATTGGGAAAGTTTGGTATCACGGTAAACAATGTGTTGCCGGGACTAACGCAAACAGTACGGGCAGATTATATCATTCAAAAAAAATCGGCAGATTCGGGAAAACCCGCAACAGAAGTAACGGAAGCCATGTTAAAAGAAATTCCGGCTGGGCGGATGGGCAAGCCAGAAGAATTTGGCGCTGTTGTTGCATTTTTGGCCAGCCCTGCTGCTGCCTATATTAATGGGATAAATTTACCTGTAGATGGAGGCAGAACCACATCTTTATAAATATACAAATATGAAAAGGTTTTTGTTAAATTCCCTGGTAGCGGGATTTATATTACTTTCTTCCTGTGAGGCGCAATCAGATTTTAACCTTGACGCCCAAACATTTTTTGACAAAACAAACAATGACACCGTTCAAATACTGGATGTGCGGACCCCCGGGGAATACAATAGTGGATATATTAAAAATGCCATGTTGGCTGATTGGAATGCGCCGGGAGAGTTTGACAGACGTACTCAATTTTTAAATAAAAACAGGCCCATTTATATTTACTGTCTTTCCGGCGGCCGAAGTGGTGCCGCTGCAAAAAAATTACGGACGGAAGGATATACGGTTTATGAACTCAACGGAGGCATCATAAAATGGAAGTCCGGGAAATTTCCGTTAACCGGAACCCAATCAGATAAAACCCAACAATCATTAGAAAGTTTTTTCGCGAAAACAGGAAAGGGTACTGTGTTGGTGGATTTCGGCGCTTCCTGGTGTCCACCCTGCCGGGCCATGGAACCGGTTATTGAAAAAGTTCGTAACAAAAAGGGAAGTACATTGGTCTTCGTTCAGGTTGATGGGGGTAAAGACCAGGAAATAATGAATAAATTTCAAGTTTCGCAATTACCGGTATTTATTATTTTTAAAGAGGGGAAACAAGTTTGGCGAAAGGATGGTATTGCCTCCGAGGAAGAGTTGCTTTCTAATTTGTAATTTATTTTTTTGTAACCATTTGGGCTTTCACAAAATCAGAAATTAATACAGCAATTAATTTTCCTGTTGTTTCATCTTTTTTACCATCATGCAACTGACATGCGCCTTCTGATATATGAAGGTATCCCGCCTTACTCCGGGTTCCCATAAAATGCAAAAATTGCCTGGCCTCTGAAGTGCTTATCCCGGTTGGGAAGCCAAAGCTGGTAAGGGTATTCCGGATTACATCCAGAGAAATTTCAATTCCACAGGAAGGAGAAGAAGTAAACTCCACTGACCTTGCAAATGCCTGTACCAGGTTGTACTTTTCGTAAAGGAAGATATCCTCGAAACTATGCATCTGAACCCGGTTGTTTCCGTGAAGTTCGAATAACACATTTTGAGGTATGAAACATTCCTGTAGCCCGATAAGGGCGAAGTTTCCCAGGTAGCCATCATTATATGCATAACGAAGCGGGTTACCACTGTGCCGGCCTTCTGTAGCCCCAAAACCAGCCAGTGCACTCAGGCAGATGGCATTCATTTGAGCAGAAGGGAGTACTTTGTTTTTATGCAATCCTTTTGAAACGGCTTTCAGGATGGGGTAAGCATTATTGGCCCCTCCTCCTACCACAATTGGTATTTTTCCTGCAGCAGTTATATACTTGATAATATTCTCTACCTCCTCATCAATTGTTGCAACGGCATGCCGGTACGCATCCAGTTTTTCGTTGAGGTCGTATGCATGAGATTCGATTAGAAATTTAAGGTCGCCAAAGTCAAAATGCCCCAGTAATAATAGTTCTTCTCCTGTTAGGAAATCATTACTCTGACAATTCAAGAAAGCATTTAGGAAAGGGAGCCAGGCGGTATCGCTCCCCCCTATGCCCTGGTTGGCTTTCACTCCAATATCTTCCGGAATACCCAGTAAAATGAAGCGGGCCGGTGATTCTGCGAGGCTTTCGGGCCATTCACTATCCGGATTTAAAAAGCCAATGCGTTCGCCTATCCGGGATTCGAAGCGTCGTACCCGGGTTATGGAAAGGATATCCTTCTTATTGTAGAATTTAAAATGCTTCATTCGGGAAAGATAGCGAATATCCGCTTTCAGCCATTGTTCAATAGCCTGGAAATGAGGATTCATAAACTAACTTTACCCGGTTGCAGGATATAAAAAAATCGACGGGTACATACCGTAGAGAGTCCATTCCAAAATAGATTTTGTAAAAATCGCCCTGTAAATTCGAAATCCGTGTGGGAAATGAACAATCTAAACCTGCCTGCAGGAGAACATTCCGGCAAAATTCGGAACAGTATAATGTATCTCCATTATGGAAGGAAAAATGAGTGTCGAAAATTATCCGATAATTGCTTTCAGATAAACAAGCGGTCTTTATCTTTTCAAGGATCCCTTCCGGTGCTTCAATTTCCCAGGCCGAGAAAAAGCGGGTACCCTTTTCAGCAATAAATCCGGAAAGGGAATCATGCTGAAAATAATTTCCGTTCGATTTTACATCCGAAACATGATAAATCCGAAATCCATCCTGGCTGGTAAATCCAATGCCAATATGGGTGATATTCGTATCTGAAAAATTAAACTGTTTTGCAACCAGACCCTGTTTCTGAGCAGTCCCCCGGCAACACAAATAAACTTTATGGGAAGAAGGAAGGAAATTCATTTTGGGATATTCCTTATTTCGGGAACCCAAAAAACAAATCAAATCGGTTAGCAACAACATAATATATAGCCATTTCATACCTGTTGCTGTTATTAAATTTTTTATGGCGAATAAAATTCAATATTTCTTCCTAAAAAAAAGGAGGCTGTAGAAATTACCACAGCCTCTTTTTCAGGAATTGGGTTTAAGAAAACCAACCGGAAAGAGCACCCACAATTGCTCCTCCAATAGCGCATAGGACACCACAGGATTCATACCCGATAATGGCCCCCTGAACCGCTCCTCCTACCCAGCAGGGAACCGGCGTATTACCATAAATTCCTTCAATAAAGCATTGACGAATGGGCTCCCGACCCATACTCATATTGTAACCAATTGCAGCCACGGTGAACAAAAATTCCTTCTCATTTGTATCAATCTTCAACGTTTTTAATTCGTCCACTTTTTTCTCCAGCATCCTTTTAAAGGAGCCCTCATCGAGGTTTTGAGGATTTACAATAACATTCATCAGATCCTTCCCAAATCCGGACAATTTGCTTTTTTCAACCAGGTTTCCATAATTTGTTTTAGGGCTTTTATAGGTACTGATAACCTGGTTTGCCAGAGAGAGGTTCATTTGCAACTGAATTGGAAGCACCTTTTGATATTTGGCGATGGTTTCTTCGTTGATCTCCTTCACCTTGCCGGCATAGTAATCTGTTTGAATAATTTTTAGTGAAGTTTGAAAATCGGTCCCCCGCTTGTTGTAGGGGTTGTTGGGCTGCGAATTCCCGGCCAGTGCAAGGAGGATGGATCCCATTAAAAGCAGTAAAGTTTTCATGTTTTTTGTTTTTGATATTTGAAAAAATGACGGAAACACAGTCTAGAAATGTATTCCCATCTTCAATACAAATATGAAAATCATTATGGCTGAAAACAAGGTTTGAAGGACGCCGAATGTTGGGAAAATCCTACTAAGGAAGGAAGAAAATTATCCGAAAAACGGGCACAAATACCGTTGAAGAATTTCATACAATGCGATCGTTATAAATCCGCCTCGCAGAAAAACAACCATCCGTTTAAGTAGCGTGGAATTATTTTAATTCTAATTCTGCCAGTACCGGAAAATGATCGCTGGAAAATCTACCCATCCATGATTCACTGAGGGTGGCATGCTTAAGTACTTTCACGCCGTGATTAAAAAATATATAATCAATGGGTTTGTCGTCCACTTCATGGCTTCCAAAATCATTAAAGGTTCCATCGGGGCCATAATGCGGAAGGATGGATACAAATTTTGAATTGGTGAGGTGAAAGGGTTTATTGGTAGTGATAATTTGAATGGGTTCCGATTCCGGACTGGCATTGAAATCGCCGGTTACAATGGCCTTTGTTTTTCCTGCAATAGAATCCACGGCATGAAGCAACATTTTTGCCCCTTCGCGGCGGGCAACCTGGCCCATATTATCTAAATGAGTATTAAAATGATAGAAAATAAGATGTTCCTTTTTATCATAAAATTTTGCCCAGGTTACAACTCTTGGATAAGCGGCATCCCAACCCTTTTTCCCAGGGAGATGTGGGGTTTCGCTCAACCAGAAAGTAGCTCCCTCCAAAAGTTTGAACCGGGTACTGTCAAACAAGATAGCACAGGCTTCTCCTTTATCCATACCGTCATCCCTTCCTCCACCAATATAGCTAAACCTATCCAGGCATTTCATCAAATCAGTAACCTGGTTGTGCAATGCTTCCTGTACCCCAATCAACTGTGCGCCTTCGTAACGGATTTGGCTACAAGCTTTGTTTTTGCGGTGTGGCCACGCATTTTCCCCATCAGAAGCCAGATCGAGCCGGAGATTGAATGTCATAACCCTCACCTGGGCATCAGCAGTTTGCAGAGAAATAATAAATACAAATACGATAAGGTAAATAATGCGGCTCATATGAAATAAAATTAAGTAACAAGGTACAGTGATAATTTTATTTCTTCCGAATCAAATTATTAATAGTTCAAACAAAATCAAAAATTCAAGATTAGTTAGAATTCATGTTAATGTGTCCGGGATTGTATTTTGATCCAAAAAGTATGAACTGTTTAAATTCATTCACATCTAATCTTCATTTTCAATCCTTGCCAGGAAGCCTCCATTTTTTGCCATTTGCAATACAATAGAATTTTTTGAATCCTGTAAAGATTCAGAAATCAGGTAATCTTCGGCATTGCGGTTGGCATTAATACCATCCGCACAAATAGTTACTTTATATTTTCCAGGATTCAAGAAAGAAAGATTTAATATAAACGAACGGGAAACTGTATCCGTTATTCCCGCAATAAACCAGCTTCCCTTGGATTTGCGGGCAGTAATAATAAATTGCCCAACCTTTGCATCCAGAACCAGGGTGGTATCCCATGTTGTGGGGACAGAGCCTAACAAGTGCATAAAGGCAGGCTCCATCAAACCGCGAGAAGGATTTCCGGAGAAAACCTGCAAAGGGTTATCGTACACAACAAACAACGCAAGCTGATGGCTACGGGTTGTCTGGCTCATCACCTTGCCCCAGATGGGCCTGAACTGGTCGGTGGTTGCATTATTTAATATCCCGGGCTCATAATCCAGGGGCCCAGCGGTCATCCGCGTAAATGGAATTGTGCAGTTATGGGTGGATGTAACCATATTACTCCATGCGTTGTATTCGCTACCCAGTACGGCTTCTTTGGTGAGGCAATTGGGATAGGTTCGGTTAAAGCCCTTTGGAGGATAGGAGCCATGAAACATAATCATCATTTTTGAATTGGCGCAAGCCTGAGTAATGCGGTGGTGAAAATTGACAGCCTTTTGATCATCGCGATCGATAAAGTCGGTCATAATAAAATCAACGTCCCATTTTTGAAATTGTTTTAGCGCACTATCTAATTGGCGGTCGAGGGTCATGGCAAGGGTCCACAAACTTAGTTTGATTCCTTTCTGCCTTGCATAGGCTGAGAGTGAATCCATGTTTAGGTTGGGGTTAATATCAAAGAGGTTATTCACATTACTCCAGCCGGCATCCATCATAATCCGTTTGAAACCGAATTTTTTGGCAAAATCAATATAATACTTATAGGTAGCCGTATTTATTCCGCTTTTAAACGGCACATTAAACAGATTTATATCAATGATCCATTCATCGGTGCACTTTCCGGGATGGATCCAGGATATATCTTTAATTTTTGAAGAGGAAGCTAAACGATAGACGAGGTCGTTTGTTGGTAGCTCCTTGTCTTGCCTTGCCAGAAGCAGGACGCGCCATGGGAAACTCCGGCTTCCTTTAGTTTTGGCAAGGTAATCAGCTCTGCGGCGCACAATCATTTGGGGATATGCATCACCAATAACCTGTTCTTCTTCAGGGTAAGCAGCAAATGTAGCCATAAGGCTGTGTGATCCGGTACCTTTTAAGAACAAGCCCGGATAATCATCCAGGTCAGATTCAGAAATACATACTTTAATATTTCCACTGCTGTTCAGGAGAACCGGCGAATACATAAAATTGTCCCGCGAAATACTGTCTATGGGCAATTTGGGATAAAGCTCCTCAAAACTGGTATGAAAAATATCCTGGTCAGTTCTTTTATGCACAAGGGGTGCCCAGGCGATCGTTCCGGAAAGGAAATTAAATTGGGCAATTTCATTTTTAATAAATAGGGAATCTTTGAAGTAGGAAATTATCCGATACGCTACGCCATCGTTATATGCCCGGAAAACAACAGAGAACCCATTCCGGAAAAAAATATGGAGTTCATTAAAATTATTAGGAATAAATTTTCGGCTAACCGGAATTTGGGCTTCAATTATTTCAGCAACACTCCGCTTTCGTGAATACTTCACCCCACCTCCCCTGGAAAGTGAAATATTTTGGGAGAGTTGAAGGTCAATAACAGAATTTTTCATAACGGGATTACCATCCAGAATAACATCATAGGTAAGGTTTTTGCCCGGAAATACATTCACCCGGATAGATGAATCGGGTGAGGAAACAAAAAACTTCTGCCCAAATACATTGATGGAAAGGGCAGCCATAATAGCTACAAAAATGATTATTTTACAATTCCAGAAATGGAGCGTCATTAAAAGATATTAATGCGGGATAATGGGGAATTTCCTTCTGCTAAATGTAGCAAATAAAATCGGCAACAAAAATATCAAGCCGCTGGCAACCTGGCTCTTCAATATATAGTATCCATCTCTTCCTGTGTGTTAGAAAAATTTTTCACTCGTAAAACATAGGATTCAAAATTGAATTGAACAGGAACAAACTCCTGCAGGTTAAGGAAAAATTTTTTTGAAGCGTAGCGGTATATTCCCAGCCCAAATGCTACACGGGGCATTGGAAAAACATTGGGGGGAAGGGTTTTTTTAAGGTAAGCGGTTTTCCCACCATAGCTCATGGTGGCGGTATCGGCTTTCCACAATACACCTGCGGGCGTCCAGGGTACCATGTGATAAGCCTTATTCTCCTTAAATACATACATTCTGTTTTTGGAACGATCGAAAAATAGTGTATCCTCTACATCAATTGGGAAATCCTGCCCCACCATTTCCATCTTCATGGTATAATTTTCGAAGAAAATAAGGGAGTATTTATCAGAATTATAGGCTATAAGGTCCCCTTTAAAAGTTAGCGACTCGCGAATATTCACGGAGTCGAATTTTATGTTTCCAAAAGTAAAAGAATAATACCTGCATTTTGTCACTTTGCTTTGGGCCATGCAACTATAATGCGCAATAGCAAATAATATGGTAAATAAAAGTCTCATTGGCATTCATTTTTCCTAAAATCAGGAACAGAAATAATTGGGTTTAATAAAATTTTTCGAATTGTACTGTCTCCTGGGTGCCTGGTTTTGGCAAAAATAATCTTGCCATAATTTGTTCGGCAAGCCCTTTGTCCTCCCTGCTTAGGTCTTCTTTAATTTCATACTTATGCTTACAAAGTTTTCGCGGTTCTTTAAATTGTCCTGAATAGTTAATGGGTATTGACTGCTCCCCATCTGCACTTATAACAACGAGGGTAAGAACCATGGTGGTCGCATTTCCCATCGCACCATATTCTACTTCGCCAAAAATATGAATGGTGTAACCGGGTGTATGGATAACAAAATTTACCCTTTTCTTTAAGGAGGCCATTTGTAAACCGGATTCACGGGAAATATCCTGGGCGTTGACAGAAAATCCGATAAATGAAAGCGCCAATGTTAAAAATAAAAATTTCCTTTTCATAACTTTCAATTTTTGATTCAATGCCCTAAAACTAAAACGGGCACAAAAAAAAAAGCAGAGGAAATACCCTGCTTTAGAAAAGAAAATTCTCAGTGATAATATTATAATCCGATTTTAATATTTACGATTTCAAGGATTTGATTCTCCATTCCGATTGCTTCTTGTTGAATTTTCGATCCCTCCAAAAGGGTTTTGTTCACGAAAGTTTTATCGGAACAGGAGGCTGCATTTATTCGGACATTCATAAAAGCGCCCATTACTGCTGTTCTTGCACAAAGTGCACCGACTCCCGCATCCGAAACCGAATTTGGATTCCCAATTTCAGCCATGGTTTTAATAATTTCCATGGATTCAAAAGCCACCGACATCACCTGGAGGGGCACTTCAATAGCAAATTTGGTAGCATCCTGGATGGCGTTGGTACGGGCTGTTTTTTCTGCGTCCGTTGATTTTGGCAAAGAAAAGGCGTCCATGATACGGTTAAATGCGGCCGTGTCGGCATCTACTAATTCAACCAGTTTCTTTTTAAGTTGCTGGCCTTTATCGGCCCAATGGCTGAATGTTTGCCATTGATCATCCCAACCGGCTTTATGGGAAGAAAGGTTAGCCACCATGGTTGCCAGGGAAACACCCAGGGCCCCCACGTAGGCAGAAATGGAACCTCCCCCCGGAGCTGGGCTTTCGCTTGCTGTTTCATCCGCAAAGTCCTTTAGGCTCATGCTCACGAGTTTTTGATCGGCCGGATTAGCCAGCCTATATTCAATAATCCTTTCTTCGGGCTTGAAGGGAGAAAGTTCATTAAGGCCCAGAGATCTTACGGCAATGCGAATTAGTTCCGATTCACTAACCCCTACACTGCGGTTTTGTTTTTCCAAAAAATAACGGCCTGCATCTGTCATGGCTTTAAGAGGAATCAAACCCACCAGTTCACTACCGGTAACGCGTAACCCCCTTTTTTCTGCTTTTCGTGATGCTTCATCGAAGGCAATATGCATCGGGGTAATGTTGATATTGGTAAGATTGATGGAAATTTGAGCAATTCCGTATTCTTCAATAAACCAACCAATGGCTTTCACCGCCTTCAGCGAACCGGGTATGGTTACGGGTCTTCCTTCTGCATCTTTCACTACTTGCCCCTTTTCCTTTACTGTACGGCCTGCTTCGCGGATATCGAATGCCACTGCATTGGCACGCCGGGTAGAGGTGGTATTTAAATTTATATTATAGGCTACCAGGAAATCCCTGGCTCCAATTACGGTGGCACCCCGCTTTGCATCGTAAACGGCAGGGCCAAAATCGGGTTTCCATTGGGGGGATAAAATTTTTGTGGCAAACCCTTCATATTCGCCAGCCCGAATTACGGAAAGGTTGCTCCTCCCTTTATCTTTTTGGGCTGCTTCGTAGAGATAAACCGGGAGATTCAACTCCTTCCCTACTTTTTCTGCCAGTTGAACAGCATACTTTACTGTTTCTTCCATGCTTATGTTGGCAATGGGAATTAGTGGACATACATCGGTAGCACCCATGCGGGGATGCTCTCCCTTGTGGCTGGCCATATCAATCAGTTCTCCTGCTGTTTTTATTGCCCTGAATGCTGCTTCGACCACCAATCCGGGTTCACCAACCATGGTAACCACAGTACGATTAGTGGCCTTTCCCGGATCCACATTCAACACCCTGACACCCTCTACCGATTCCATGGCAGAAACAATCTGATTGATGATATGCATATCCTTCCCTTCCGAAAAATTGGGGACACATTCTATAAGCTGTTGCATCGTTAAATTATTTGCACAAAGATGCATCGTAAAGCAGCAATCAAAAAATGAAAGTTTATTCTTTGCTGCAGCCATTCCATTTGAATCCTAATAAAATCGGGAAGGTTTCCAACTTTCCTAAATAAAATTTCCATTTAAAAGCACCTTATCAATTAGGTTGGTGCCGAAGGAATATGGGATATAAGCCAGAGAGGGCAACGGTTTCATCATGATCAGGTTGGCTCTTTTACCAACTGCAATACTTCCTGCCTCCTGGTGGGCTTCCATAGCAAATGCGCCCTGGATGGTAGCCGCATTGATGGCTTCTTCGGGCAACATTTTCATTTGGATGCAACTCATAGAAACTACTGTATTCATATTCCCGCTGGGTGAGGAACCGGGATTAAAGTCACTGGCAACAGCAATTTTACAACCGGCGTCAATCATTTCCCGGGCTGGCTGAAATGCCATCCGCAGGAAATATGCAGCAGTGGGGAGCAGGGTACCTATAACGGAAGAGCCAGCCAGATCGCGGATATCGGGATGGGTCATCGTTTCGAGGTGATCAACGGATAGGGCACCCAGGTTAATTGCCGATTGGAGGCCTCCGATGCTGTTCAATTGGTTGATATGCAATTTTGGCCTGAGCCCAAATTTTGCGGCGGCATTGCAAACCTGTTCCATTTCTTCTACAGAAAAGAATCCCTTTTCACAGAATACATCCACATAATCGGCCAGTTTTTCACTGGCAATGGCCGGCATCATTTCATTAATTAATAAGTGAAGGTAGCCGGCGTGGTTGTCCTTAAATGCCAATGGGTAGGCATGGGCGCCTAAAAAGGTTCTCTTTACAATTAATGGCGATTCATTTTTTATACGGGTAATAACGCGAAGCATTTTTAATTCAGCTTCTAAACTAAGTCCGTATCCCGATTTAATTTCAATGGCACCGGTGCCCAATTTTGCCACTTCATTTATGCGTATCATGGCGGCATGGAATAGTTCCTCTTCGGGAGTTTTCGCTAACCGGTGGGCAGAATTAAGGATTCCCCCACCCTTTGCAGCAATATCGGCATAACTCAAACCTTTTAGTTTATCCACAAACTCGCCTTCCCGGCTGCCGGCAAATACAATATGGGTATGGCTGTCGCACCAGGCTGGTAAAACGTAAGCCATTTGGGCATCTACTATCTGGTTGGGGAATTGCGGGACCAGCAATTCCAGTTCGAACATATTTCCCACGCAGGCAATTCTCCCGTGTTCAATTAATACAAATGCATCTTCTATGGTTGGCAATATGGACAATTCTTTGCCTGAGATGGCCTGTGTGGGGTTGGCTACATTTACCAGGCATCCGATATTGGTAATCAGTAAACTCATGCTTTCAATATTTGCCAGGTTTGGGTTGCAAATTTTTCTAATGAGGGGTCGCGTGCGCCCATGAGTAATAATACGGCAGGGCGTGAAAGATGTGTTTTTACAGCTTCAAAAAAATGGTCTCTGTTTTCCACAAAAAAGGCCCGTTTCCCTTTTGCCGCGATGGCGTCTGCCAGTTCTTTCGCCGAAATGTCTTTCACCGCGGTGCCTCCGGCATAAAAAATTTCGCTAAACCAAATTTCATCGCCGGGTCGAAGGGCATTACTTATTTCTTCAATAAAATCATTTTTTAAAAAACGGGTTGGCCCATATCCGTGCGGTTGAAACCAGGCAACTACTTTAGGGGCAAGGGGTTGACAGGCACGGATAGACGCTGCACATTTAACGGGGTTGTGTGCGTAATCATCAATCAGGAAGATACCATTATGTTCCCCAATAAGCTGGTGGCGCCGGTATATTCCCTCATAATCTGCCAAAGCGATAGCACAATCTTCAAAACTTACACCCAGCCTGGCAGCAACCGAAACGGCTGCCACCGCATTCTCCATATTGTGCTTCCCGAGAGATCCCATTTGAAATGCATGTCCATTAATCTGAAATTTTGTTTGGAAACCATCCTGAGAAAAGTGGTCGGCAACAAAACCGGCAAGTTCTCCGTTCACCGAAAAGTCGTTATCTATTCCGGAACTCAGTGAGGCTGCGATGGAGTTCGAACGGTTTACGATAAACCGTTGCCGGGTATTGCTTTTAAACGTTTCAAAAATTTGCATCAGCTCGGGGATATCCTGATGATCTTTGTCAATATTCAGTAACACGCCAATTTCTGGTTCATAATGTACAATCGAACCATCGCTTTCATCTGCCTCTATAACCAGCCATTCTCCGGTACCCACTTCGGCATTACCAATTTTGCCCTTATTAATCAGAGTAATCAATCCGGCGCCACTTATAATACCGGGGGCAAGGCCGGCTTTTTGTAAAATGGCGAACAGCATAGCGGATGTTGTACTCTTTCCGGAAGTGCCACCTATGGCAATGGTTTTACGGCTCCGGGCAATCATGGCCAGCACTTCGCTGCGTTTCATAACGGGAATGCCTAACTGCCTTACCTTCTGCATTTCAGGAATTGTTTCCTCAATAGCAGTAGATACCACCACCAGGCTAAGGTTTTCATGGATCCCAGATCCATCCTGGGGAAAACAGGCAATCCCTTCCTTTTCAAGTTTAAGCTGGATTTCATCTGCTACCCCTTTTCCAAAATAGCGGTCGCTACCGGAAACCATTTTCCCCGAACCTGCTAAAAACTGTGCAATGGCGCTCATTCCCGAACCGGCCACACCTATAAAGAAGAATTTGGAAAAATCGTTTAAATCTGGTTTCATTAAGCAGCAATATAAGTCAATGCAAAATTATTTAGAAATGAAGGTATTCTAAATATTGTGTAGTAACAGGGTGTTGAGATTTAAGCCGGTATCTTATGGATATTAAAATTCCAGGATAAAATGCCTACAAATCGGCTTGGCCGGTAGGTAAGGAATTCAGCCTCTTCAGGTAATCATACTGTAAATCGGGGTGCATTTTGGATAATATCTTTTCAATAGCTACTGATTGCGAAAAGCATAGCTTTTGGATGGCAGGGCTATGCTGAATATGGGGGGCCAGCGATCGCATCTTTTCTAAAAAGTAAAGAAGGGTTTCAATATGCGTAATTTCCGATTCGCTGTAAGCAGAAAGGCGTTTGATGCGCCTTAGAATCCGGCGAATATTTTTTTTTGCAAAGTAAGGGTGCGAAGGATTTACCAGCCGGAATTCTTCATCAAGATAGTTTTTGATTTCAGCGATATATCCGGGCTCATCCCCAGCATCAAATAACAGGTAGGATAATAACTCTTTGTTCTCTTTTTTTAGCCTGGATAACCTGAGAATTATTTCATTTAATTCTATGGGAGTTAATTCCAGGAGGGCAGATTTCAATTCTTTAACTGATGCGGCTTTCATATCGCACCAAAATAAGGAAAATGTTTCCTAAATCGGGTTAAGTAGTGGAAGGAAAAATAAGTCAGGTTTAATTCTTTTTATCTCCGCCTTTTTTCCTGGAAGCAGATGATGCAGTGGGAATTTCGATGGTCATCCTTCGGATATCTTCTTCCGTAATGACATCATTGATGTCGGTAAGATGCTTATGAATTTTATCCCGATAATTTGGATTAACGGCAAATACGGATGGCTTAACAGTTCCGGGATTTGCATTCGGCTTCTGTGGATTTGGTTCCATTTGAATTGAATTTTTACATTAGAAATAAATCGGGAGGCTTTGGAAGGATTTGGAATACGAAGCGCAAATAAACAAACAGATTTCCTGTTTCGAATCATAAAATTAATCAGGAAAAATTAAAAAAAGTTGATGAAAGTTGGGAAAAGCCTATTTCTTTTCCACAATTAGTTGAGTATCCTTGTTGTTTTTCCTAATTGAGCCCCATTTTGAAACACCTGCATGGTATAGGTTCCGGGTTTGAAATCGCTGGCAGCCAGGGTGAACAGGAGTTTTTTAGGTTCTCCTTTGGTATAATCGAAATTCAATTTTAGGGAATAAACTTTTTTAGTTCCATTTACCGTTTCGAAAGTTCCCGACTCCCATTCTGATTTTTGAATTACATGCCCATCCGGCGCGGTAACCACTATTAACATTTCTATATTGTTACTGACCGGGGGATTGGGATTATTGACAATAAAAGATCCGATAAATTTATCGGCCTGAAACGCTTTATAGGTTTCGATCTCCTTATTATCGGTAACCGTCCATGCCGATAACCGTAAATCATACGCAGCAAAGAATCCAAATTTTGGGGGTTTTGGCGTTTTTACGGGTTCTGTATTATTTGTATCGAATGAAGTAGGAATGGCAGTGGTTGTTTCGGGTAGGTGAACAGGAGGTTTATTTTCCGGTTTTAATTGTTCAATAATAGCAACAAGTCGTTTGTTTTCAGCTTCCACCATATCATACTTCCCCAGGAGGTCTCTAACTTTGGATTGCAACTCTGCAATTTTCTTCTTTGCCAGCTCGAGATCGTTGTTTCCATTTTTTTCTTTGAGCAGATCGGATACCTCTCGTTTCAATTTTGCATATTCTTCCAATTGGGCATTCATGGGAATACGCAAACTATCGGCAAACATGATGGAAGAATCGAGTTTACTTCCCAGCCTGTTGATAGCGGTATTATACAACGCTTCGAGGGAGTCTCTTCGGGCAATGGCGACAGAATCCATGATTTGCACCGGTTGCATTTCAATAATTCCTTTCCCTTTATTTTGGGCATTTCCGGAATCCAGGAAAAATTTCTGATATCCCCAGAAGCTGAGGATAACCAGGGAAAAAATAAAGAGAATTAGCGAAAGGAATAAGAGGATAGATGCGCGGGTTTCTTTCATTGAATCTCGCTTAAAATTGATTTATTTTCCCTTAGCATTGCTGTTTTCTTCGGCGATGGCTTTATCTACATAGGCAGATACCCAACCTACCTGGCCATTCTTTATCAGGAAGAATTGTTTCCTTTCATAAATACCTTCGAACTGCCGCATAATTTTCAATAACAATCCTGTTCCGGCAAGGAGCGCACGCTGATCAAATACCTTGTTTACCGTATTTATCTTTTTTGTCAGATCCACTTTATTAATAGTAGGGTCTGAAATTCTCTTAACTATTTCGTCGGAAGAAAGGCTTTTATAATTTTTTAAAATGCGGTCATAAAATTTCTCTACCTCCTGAAAAGTTACCGGTACTACCGAGTTATTAATAAGTTCGGGACTGATAAGCGTTGCTACGGACCAGGCAATCCCTCCGCTAAAAGCAATATTATCGCTCATATTGTATGCCCCACTCACATTAATGGCATAAACAATTTCATCGTTTGCCGAACCCGCCAGCACACGGTACAATTGTTTATTAAATGCATTTAGGGTGGCATCGCCTTCAATTCGTTTTTCTGCGGCATTAGCGGTACTCTTGGTTCCCCAACTTAGTTGAAACAATTTAAAGTCGGTAGTATTTCCATTTGGGAAATATCCGCCTTTGGTATTGCCACTTCCGATATCGATTAAAAAGCTGTTGTACCTTTTGGCTGCGGGTATTATTCCCAAATGCGAGAGGCGGGCCTCATCCTGCACATTCACTACATCCACTTCCCGGGTTGGTTCGCCAATTGCAACCCGGAATGAATCGATAAGCCGGGTTATCCATGCATTCTTATCAAATTTTGCAGCCTGGATTTTTACCCCGCTGCTCACGACCGTGAAAATTTTATTGGGAGGGATATTATATTCTTTCCTGGCAGTGAGGTATAAACCGGCAAAGGCTTTCACCGTGGCCGAAAATGTTTCCGGTGTAAAACTGATGAAGTCGGTATTGGAAGAAGTGTCTTTTACAATATTAAAATCGGCATTCCCATCATTTCGGTTAACCTCTACCAGGCTCATTTTAACCCCCTTCGACCCCACTTCAATTCCGGAATAAAGATGGGATTTTTGATTTTTCGAAATAGGAACTGGCTGGGCTATCATTCCCGTGCTAACAAAAAACAAAACAAACAAAGGCAATAAATTACGGCGAAAGTAGATATAGAACATAGGTTCTGTGTAAGTTAAATAAGTATAAAATTAGCCATTTTACACCGATGATAAAGCCACCCAGGCGGCTTGTGTAAAACATGTTAGTATTTATAACGGGGAGTCCAACGCTGAAAGCGTTACCATCATGGACTGTTGCGCGGAATTTACCGGAATGGCCTGTTTTCCTCCTTTCAGAAATATGGATCGTAGTTTTTAAAAATAAGGGCAATTTTAATAACCTTCCACAAAGGGTGTATGCGATGAATGAGAATAAAAGAAAACGAGGATATCTTTATTCATACCTCACTGTGAAAATTTTAGTTAATCAATAGCACTTTTTCCATGACATCCCCCTGCCGGATATCATCCAAAACATCCAAACCGGCTATGATTTTCCCGAAGCAGGTATGTTTATGATCGAGGTGAGCCGTGCCCGACCTTCCGTGGCAAATGAAAAATTGGGATCCCCCGGTGTTTGGCCCCCGGTGAGCCATGGATAAAACGCCCCGGTCGTGGTACTGTTTGGGTGCTGTAGTTTCGCAGGAAATAGTGTACCCCGGTCCGCCGGTACCATTCCCTACCGGACATCCACCCTGCACCATAAAATCGGGGATAACCCGGTGAAAATTTAAGCCATTATAAAACCCCTCATTTATCAATTTTTTAAAATTGGCTACCGTAATGGGCGTCGCATCATCATACAATTCAAATTTCATCACGCCCTTATTGGTATGAATTTCTCCAAGCGTAAGTTTTACCGTTTCCATTCGTTCAAAAATTTTTGCAAAATTACTTTATTCTCAATATGCAAACCTATTAATCTCTATTTGAATCTTAGGGAATTGAAAATTATCCGGCAATTATTATTCAGGGTATACCCCAATATAGGTAAGATCCTGGCCGGCAATTCACATTCTAGATTTGTATGCCAGTTTGAAGCAACAAGGGATTTTAATTCATTAAACAATATTTTTTTATTGCTTATCAATAATTATTTATTACATTTGGAGAATAGTTTAAATACTGTATTTCAAAATGAAAAGAATTTCGATTCTATTTCTTCAGGCAGTAATTGTACTTATCGGCCTGGCTGCACTGATCCTTTTAATTTGGTTTCCATTAACGGAGGGGAGAGCAACAAATTTAGACTTCTTTAGCATTTATTTTGATCCGTTCATACTGTATGGATACCTGGCATCGATCGCTTTTTTTGTTGCGTTGTACAAGGGGTTTCAATTGTTAGGGCTTATCAGGCAAAATAATGTATTTACTTCCAACGCTGTAAAGGCTCTAAGGGGTATCAGGAATTGTTTTATCATACTAAGTGTTTTAATTGTAATGGCTGGTTTATACATCAAAATATCGCATAATAAAGAGGACGACCCCGCAGGCTTTCTAACTATTTGCATGGTTACAACTATTATTTCCATGGTGGTTGCGACAATAGCGGAAATATTTAAAAAAATCTTACAAAATGCAGCAGATATAAAATCTGAAAATGACCTGACCATATAGTTACCGGCAACTATCGCAATCAAAACGGGATTGTGAAAAAACGAATAAAATCCAGGATGAGCTATCTTACAAAATTCACGTATTAAAATCAACCCTTTTTACCTAAAGGCAGGGCCCCTAAAATAATTTGTTTTAGCACCTGGATGCTTTCGGAAAAGAATGAAACTGGCAACCGGGTAACTTATTGGATCCTATTATTTATAAAAATGAAGCAACGAACCATTTACAAAAAATGGCCTCAATGGGAAAATGGGTAAATAGGAGAAAATAAAATTTCAGGCCCCGCCGTTCGGGAGGTTCACCCAGGGTATACACTCAAAACCAGTAACCATTTCAAAAATAGTAAAGCTGATTTTCCCAATTTATGGGCGGTTTCCTACTTACTCTGGGCGGAAAGTATCCTTCAAAAGGGGGCTTCAACCGGCTGCATAAATTTCACAAAATATATCCAATCCACAGATAATCAGACATAAATGAGCCATTTCGTGAGCCTTTCCACTCCTTTTTTTTGATTTTCATCAGAAAAAATAAAAAATCGATTAAAATATTTTGATTTGAAAAAACCTTGAGTAATTTTACACTTGCTTATACCTAACTACCTCTTGTTATCACAATTCCTCTGAAATTTCCATCCAATTTTTGTTGTTGATTTTTTAATTCATTTCTGAGTCCCTTTTATGAGGTGCCCGGTTTGATTTAATATATACTTTGCCATTGCAAAATGGCCTGAAATATCCATCCTTAAAAAAATCGAAATTCCCTTTTTCCTGTGAGCCAATTTTTCTAAACCACAAACGCAGAAAAATGCTTACAAAATTTTACACAAAGATTGCTTCATTAGCAATTATTACCGGATTTTTCAGCCTTCCGGTATTCAGCCAAAACCAGAACGTTAGGCCCTACACGCAGGTCTATTCGGAAAACTTACAAGGCGGAACCGTTCTCTTTGGGAACACCATGATGAACATTGTTGACAACAATGCGGTGAACCTCACCAAGATGAACGAATTGGGAAACGCCGCAAACGGCCAGGGTGGCCTCGGTTTTACCCAATATGGTAACGATAACGAAAACATGCAGTTTGCAGATGTAGACGTTACTCCTGCCAGCCTAAATGCCATTGCCTATGGTGCATCGGGATGGAAATACCTCGCCGATGGAAGCAACCAGGGCACTGCATGGGCAACTTTAGACAATCCCGGTTCGCCGTGGACAGCGGGAACTGGAAGTTTGGGCTTCAACAGTTCTCAAACCACTACCATTCCTAACGTTGGGGTAACCTCGTATTTTGTAAAAACCGTTAATGTGGCTAGTCCGGCATTATATGCCAACTTCACTTTTAACTACAAGTACGATGATGCGCTGGTTATTTATGTTAATGGAGTGGAAATTAAAAGGGAAAACCTTCCCGCAGGCACCATTGCCTTTAATACGGTGGCTTCTTCCAATAAGAATACGACCGGTACGGTTACCGTTCCCGCCAGTGCATTTATCGCCGGCAATAACATTATTGCGGTAGAATTGCATCAACGTACTTCGGGCAATACCGATGCGTTATTTGATTTAAGCCTTACCGGTAATGCGTTGGCTACATACAATTCATCCTCTGCCAACCTGATCCTGCCTGCAGGAACCAATACCATTCGTTTTGCCCGGTTATATTGGGGAGGCAGAATTAACAATTCAGCGCTTACTTCAAGTCCGGATACACTCCGTAATATCCTCATAAGGAAAGGAACAACTGGAGCCTATACGCCTGCACTTGCGCCGGCAACCAACGTTGATAAATTTGCGTTGAACTCCTCAGAATGGGTGTATCAAACCTATGTGGATGTAACCAGTTTTGTTCAGGGATATGGTGCGGGCACCTATACCATTGCCAATCTTCCAGCCACTCCGGGAGCTATCGGTAGTGGTGGTAAATATGCAGGCTGGTCTATTGTAGTTGCGTATGAAAACGCAGCCAGCCCTTATACCAGTGTTCGGATTTATGACGGGTATTCTCAGGTATATGATAATGGTACTGCGGTTACACAAAATATTACCTTAACTGGGCTTAATGTTCCTAACAACCCACTATCTTCTGCAGATGCCGTAATGGCTACCATGGTTTGGGAAGGAGATGGAAACCTGGGGGCGAGCGCAGCAAACCCGGCGGGAGATTATATTAAAGTAAACAATATTGCTGTGAGTAATGCGGTAAACCCGGTTTCTAATTTCTGGAACGGTACCATTTCTAAAAACGGTGCTTTTGTTACCGGCAGCAAGAATCCGGATTATTACAATCAGATGGGTATTGATATCGATGAATTTAATGTGGGTACCGGTTATGGCATCCAGCCCAACGCTACCAGTGTAAACATCGAATTTGGTACCGAGGCGGATCAATACTTCCCCAGCGTATTTACTTTTGCCATTCGCATGAAGGACCCTGTTATCAGCCTTGATAAGTCGGTAACAGATGCCAGCGGCGATAATCTGGTTGATGCCAACGAGATCCTTACTTACACACTGAGCGGCAGCAACCTGGGTTCCGGATCGGCTTACAATGCCGTTGTGATTGATACCCTTCCTGCCAACGTTACGTATGTAGCCAACAGCATGGAAGTAGTGAATGCCCCGGGTGTTACCGCCGGTATGAAAACCGATGTTGCCGATGGCGACATTGCAACCAAAGGTTTATATAACGGTAAGCAGTACCTGAAATTTAATATCGGGAACGGGGCTACCGGTTCGCTGGGTGGTGAAATGCCTTCTAACAGTTCGTATGTACTTAAATTCAAAGTACAGGCCGGCGCCATCCCCGGAAGCGTAATCAATACCGCCCGTATCACCGCCGAATCGCAGGCAGGAGAACAATTCATTGATGATGGTACGGCGGTTATTTCACCCTCCGGCGGGCCATTGGATGTAAAACTATTCTCTTTTGATGCGAAACTTCAAAACCACAATGGCGTTCTTACCTGGGTAACCGAGTTCGAACAAAACAACCACTACTTTGAGGTACAACGCAGCGAAGACGGAGTGAAATTTGAAAAACGGGGGTATGTGGACAGCAGAGGAAACTCCAGCGTTAAGCAAACATATACCTATAACGACGAGTTGAATACTGCCGCTAAAATTGTGTATTACCGTTTGAAAATGGTTGACCGGGATGGAACGTTCGATTATTCGAAAACCATTGCCATCCGGATTGGAGGTACATTCTCTGCAGAAACATTTAGTGTTTACCCGAATCCATTCCGGGATAATGTTAAAGTACGTATTAACAGCAGCGAAGATGTGGATGCCACCATTCGTCTCATCAGTTTCGATGGCCGCGAATTAAACATCCGTAAGGTAACCATTTCGAAAGGTGAAAATATAATTGTACTCAGGGACTATAATAATATTCCTTCCGGAAATTATATCCTGGAAGTAACTACAGCAGCGGATAAATTCATCAGCAAAATTGTAAAGAACTAAGGTTTGTGGTTTCTTAAAATTTGGAAAGCTGTCCTGCAAAGGGCAGCTTTCTTATTTTTCATCCATCAACGAAAATAAAACGGCCGGCTGCATCAAAAATAATTCTGTTGGCTGGAAACATCCCACAGCCGAAGGGCTGCCTGATGGAAACGGCACCCCGCCAGGGATTGGAGTATAAATTAAAAATAAAGTTGAAGGCGGGGTATAGTGTACAGCAGGAAAAGAAGTAGCCAGGAGTACCCATGCCGAAAGCCCCTAATCCTTTTTCACCATCCGGAGTTCCAGCATGTTCAGGCTGTTGGGCGGGAAACCTTTAACCCGGGGATTTACCAGGCGGATAACCTCATCGTACCAAAGCGGGATAACCGGCGATTCGGCCACAACCAGGCTATCCATTTGCCGGTAAAGGGTTATCCTTTTTATTTTATCCGGTTCGGAGATGGCCCTTTCATAGAGGGCATCATATGTTTTATTTTTAAATCGGGTATAATTGGGAGGAGCCGGGTTTTCGCCGTAGAAAACCGAAAGGTAATTTTCCGCGTCCGGGTAATCGGCAATCCAGGAACCGCGGAAAAATGCGACATCCGACTTTGCCATTTTTTGCAATAAAAGACTTTTTTGAACTATTTCAATTTTAGCGTTTATGCCGCACTGTTGTAAATCGCTGACTACATAGGTGGCGAGATTACTGTATGCCGGAACAGTAACCAGGGTGATGGACGGATTGGCGGATGCTACATAACCGATGGAATTCAGCAATTGTTTTGCTTTTTCGGGGTTGTACTCCGGCCCTTTCAAATTCGCACTGTCAAAGGCAGGCAGCCCCGGTGGTATAAACCCACTATT
Source organism: uncultured Ferruginibacter sp. (assembly GCA_964647915.1). Classification (GTDB taxonomy): domain Bacteria; phylum Bacteroidota; class Bacteroidia; order Chitinophagales; family Chitinophagaceae; genus Ferruginibacter. Next base: position 83,669 of record CAZYKA010000008.1, read on the forward strand.
TGCGGCAGTACCAATGGAATTGCGCAAATAGAGCATCATTCTTTTTTTATTTATGGCATAATTAATGGCCAGGCGAAATGCTTTATGCCTTAACGGGGAATTCCGGATTATTGGATTGAGGCTGTCGGTTAAAATTCCCAGGTACTCAATATTAAGGTAGGGATGTTTTTGCATTACCAATTTTCCATCCCATTTACTTTTCAGTTTCCCAGTTCGGGAGAGCACTTCATCTTTAAAAGATGGATCTACGTCATTAATAAAATCCAGGCGTCCCGATTGAAGTTCGAGAAATTCGGTTGCCCGGCTATCGAGGAAGCTTACCCTGATCCCCTGGAGATAAGGGAGCCGTTTACCTTGCTGGTCCGATTCAAAATAAGTTGGATTTCGTTTCATCACCAGGGCCTGGCCTTCTTCCCATGCCAGCATTTGAAAGGGGCCTGTACCTACCGGATGCCTGCGAAAATCGGGGCCATAGGTTTCTACCGCCTCATGGGGTACTATAGAACAATAGGGCATAGTGAGGATTCCTAAGATCGGCTGGAACGGTTTTAACAACAATATTCTGACTGTATATTCATCAAGGGATGTAATTCCGTTGAGGGTATCCAGCTTCCCGTTAAAAATCCAGGCTCCGGGGCTGGCAACTTTAGGATCCGCAATCCTGCGCAAACTATAGACTACATCTTCCGCCCGCATTCTTCTTCCCTTGTTATTGGGAAAGCAGGGGTCATCGTGAAACCAGATATCATTCCGTAAATGAAAAATGAGTTCGGTATTGTTGTTTTTAAATTCCCAATGAGTGGCCAGCAGGGGTTTTATATGAAGGGAATCATCTACTTCCACCAGGGTGCTGTAAAGCTGGTGTACCGCCCACATTACAGACTGGCTTCGGGCGAAAGCGGGATCCAGGGTGGTAATGCCGTTGAATTCGTTGTACCGAAATATGTTGTCATTGGCATTTTGGTTGCTTGCACATCCGCTCCATTGCCATATCAGAATGATGCAGATTATTACTTTGCGCATTCCCAAATTTAGGGGCAAAGCAATAAATCAATTCATTTACCATACAAACGGTTTTTCCATTTCATAAACCCTTGTTAGCTTTATCCCCTTTTTCCGGTTCATGCAAACATTAAAAACTGCACTATCCTGTTTTCTGATTTTTGTCCTGGCTGTTCAGGGAATGGCACAGGGAAATGATATGCAATTTAAAAGAGCCGATACCCTTCGCGGATCGAATGGTCCGGGCCGGGCATTTTGGGATATCCTTCATTATGATATAACGGTTAACCCCGATTTTGAAACGAAGACCCTATCCGGAAGCAATAACATTCGCATGAAACTGGCGGCGACAGGTAAATTACAACTGGATTTACAGGAGCCCATGCAACTCGACAGTGCCCTAATTAATACAACGGCCGTACCTTATACAAGGGAAGGAAATGTGTATTGGTTAGAAATTGAAAAGGTACTCCCTTCTGATATTTCTTTTCCGGATACTATCAACATTCGGGTTTACTTCCATGGAAAACCCCGGGTAGCGGTAAGGCCTCCCTGGGATGGAGGATGGGTATGGACAAAAGACAGCCTGCAAAGGCCGTGGATGTCGGTGGCCTGCCAGGGGCTGGGTGCTTCCGTTTGGTATCCCTGCAAAGATTACCAGGGCGATAAGCCGGATGCGGGAGCTACGCTTCGTATTGTATGCCCCGATAGTTTAGTGGCTGTGGGTAATGGACGGCTGCTATCCGTTGCCGATACCTTATCTAAGAAGAAAGTTTTTACCTGGAATGTGGTAAACCCAATTAATACATATTGTATTGTTCCTTACATTGGAAAATATGTACACTGGGACGAAATGTACCCCGGTTTGAACGGCCCCCTTTCATTGGATTACTGGGTATTGGAGCAAGACCTCCAAAAAGCAAAACGACAATTTTCCCAGGCGGCCCAAATGATGAAAGCTTTTGAATATTGGTTTGGCCCCTACCCTTTTTATGAAGATGGATACAAACTGGTACAGTCGAGCTACCTTGGCATGGAACACCAGTCTGATATTGCCTATGGCAACCATTTTAAAAACGGGTATTTGGGGCGCGATCTTTCGGGTACAGGCTGGGGGTTGAAATGGGATTTTATTATAGTGCATGAAAGCGGGCATGAATGGTTTGGAAACAACATAACCAGTATCGACATTGCCGATATGTGGGTGCATGAAGGATTCACCAATTATTCGGAGGCCCTTTACACGGAATTTTATTATGGCAAACGGGCCGGTGAAGAATATATTCGGGGAATACGCCAAAATATCCAAAACGATATTCCAATTACCGGGAAATATGGCGTGAATAATGAAGGGAGCGGCGATATGTACTATAAGGCCTCTAATATGATTCACCTGATCCGGCAGTTGATCAATGATGATGGCAGGTTCCGTATGATGCTAACGGAAATGAACAGACGTTTTAGGCACAGTGTGGTTACGGCAACGGAAATAGAGGATTTTATGCAGGAATTTACCGGACTGCCACTCCAGCCAATTTTTAATCAATACCTGCACACGACCCGGATCCCGGTTTTAGAATACAGGGTAAGGAAGAACCGGATTCAATACCGGTTTGCAGAAACAGTGGAAGGCTTTCGGTTAAATCTGCCGGTTACGCTGAAGGGCCGGAACATGAAGTTGCTTGTAACAAACAAGTGGCGATCGGCAAAAATGGGAAATACCCAAAATTTAAAACTTGGGATTGACCCCAATTACCTGATAATCTCAAAAAGAATTAACGACTGATCGATTTTTGTGCTATTTGACCGGCTGGCATGCGGCCGGCACCTACCAGCCGGCGGTTATAATAATCTTCATCGAGGGAGCTAATCATTACGCCGTTTGAGGTACTGGCGTGAACAAAATATCGGCCACCCAAGGATATGCCAACATGACTTACTCCCCCACGGGTATTAAAAAACAGCAGGTCGCCTTCCTGTACCTCATCCATGCCGATTTTTTCGGAATTATTATATTGATCGCGGGCGGTACGGGCTAATTGAACACCATAAACAGAGGAGAAAAGAACAGATGAGAAGGCACTGCAATCGATGCCCTGGCGGGAATTTCCACCATATCGGTATGGGGTTGCCCACCAAACATCAATAAAATGAAAAAGAGGGGCATTGGTGATGCTCTCCACATCCCGGTTCAGGATTTGGCCATATTTAAACTGGAATGCCTGGATATGGGGTTCCCCGGAAACCTGACTCCCTTTAATAGCAACAAACCGATTCTCTTTGGCGGTTACCGGATTCACATTCACTGTCCCTCCCGATTTACTGGGAGAAACCTCGATATCTTCTATAAATGCGGATTCATTTTTTTGTTCCTTTTTCTCTTTTTGCTTATGGCGGCGCCATTGAGCAGTGGCTTCGGTGGAAAAGCCGGTGAGAAAAAACACCAAAATGGATGCGAAAAGAAAGCTTTTCATACGTAAAATGGAGGTTTAACGTATGTACGGCTTGGTCTTTAGGATCTTCATTCTTCTATAAAACGTAGATTAAACTGATGGTTTCGGTTCCTTTCTGATAATATCCTGCCCTACAAACTAAAATTACAATACAGGCAAAGATAACCGCCTTCGGTTTTCTATGCAAGCCCTTTTCCGGATTTTAACATAACCTACTCATTATCAATAATACCCAAATCAAATACTGAACCTGTGGATAACCTCTGGCCTTGCAAAAATTCCATTTCAGCGATATTTGCCATACCGGATTTACTGGTTTATTTCCGGCAATTTTTGCAGCATTATGAAATTTTCGCACCTACATGTACATACTCAATATTCCCTTCTCGATGGTGCCGCATCCATTAAAGGCCTGTATAAAAAGGCTATCGCCGATAAAATGCCGGCCCTTGCCATTAGCGACCATGGTAATATGTTTGGGGTGTTTGAATTTGTAAAGGAAGCCTATAAAAATAAGGATGAGAATGGAAACCTGCTGGTGAAACCCATTGTTGGCTGTGAATTTTATATTACGCAGGACCGTACCCGAAAAACGTTCAGTAAGGAAGATAAGGATCCCAGGCACCACCAAATTCTTCTTGCCAAAAACGACCGGGGGTACAAAAACCTGGTAAAACTTACCTCCCTGGGGTTTATTGAGGGTATGTATTCGAAATATCCACGGATTGATAAACAACTCATTCACAAATATCATGAGGGTTTAATTGCCACCACCTGTTGCCTGGGCGCCCTGGTGCCGCAAACCATTCTGAACAAAGGAGAAGAAGAAGGAGAAAACGAATTCAAATGGTGGCTGAATATTTTCCAGGAAGATTATTATGTGGAACTACAACGGCATGGCCTACCCGAACAGGATAAGGTGAATGAAGTGCTGTTGAAATTTGCGAAAAAATACAAGGTAAAAGTTATTGCCAGTAACGACAGCCATTATGTGGACCAAAAGGATTTTACCGCCCACGATATCCTGCTTTGTATCAATACAGGGGAGAAACTCTCCACTCCCGCCCTTCGGGAGTTTTCGGACGATGATGTGATGGTGAAGAACAAACGCTTTGCTTTTCCAAACGACCAGTTTTTCCTAAAGACCTCCCAACAAATGGCGGAGGTATTTAGCGACCTTCCGGAGGCCATTGATAATACCAATGAAATAGTTGAAAAAGTTGAGTTGCTTGATTTGAAAAGGGATATTCTGCTTCCTTTTTTTGAGGTACCTCCCACCTACAAATCGCAGGACGAGTACCTCGAGCATCTTACCTGGAGTGGTGCCAAACAACGCTATAAAATCCTCACCCCCGAACAGGAGGAAAGACTCCGTTTTGAGTTGGGAATTATCAGGGAAATGGGATTTGCCGGCTACTTCCTCATCGTTTCAGATTTTATTAAAGCCGGTAGAGAAATGGGGGTATTTATTGGCCCGGGCCGCGGTTCTGCCGCAGGTAGTGCGGTTGCATATTGTATTGGTATCACCAATATAGATCCCATTAAATACCAGCTCCTGTTTGAACGGTTTTTAAATCCGGAACGTAAATCCATGCCGGATATTGATACGGATTTTGATGATGAAGGCAGGCAGAAGGTGATGAATTATGTGGTGGATAAATATGGAAAAAATCAGGTTGCCCAAATCATTACCTATGGAACGATGGCGGCAAAATCTTCGATTGCCGATGTGGCCAGGGTAATGGATCTGCCCATCGCCGAAAGCCGCGCCCTGTCAAAATTAATTCCGGAACGGCCGGGGATTTCGCTCAAACGATTACTCCATGCACCCATAATGGATGCAGAAGCCAAAAATGGCGAAAGAAGCCTGGAGGATCAGGAAAAAGTGATTCCGGAAGAAATAGAAAAGGTGAAGCAGCTTCGGAAATTATATAACGGCGATGATATAAACGCAGAAATCTTGAAGGAAGCAGAAATCCTGGAAGGATCGGTACGCAATACCGGTATCCATGCTTCGGCTATCATCATTGCGCCCAAAGACCTTACCGAATTATTACCTGTGGCCACGTCAAAAGAATCCGACTTATGGGTAACACAAATTGAAGGAAGCTCAATTGAAGAAGCCGGAGTAATTAAAATGGATTTCCTTGGGCTTCGCACATTAAGTGTAATAAAAACCTGTTTAAAACTCATTCAGGAAAACCACAGCGTCGAAATTTCGATTGATGAGGTACCCTTGGATGATGAACTTACATTCCAACTTTTTCAAAATGGAGAAACCAACGCCATTTTCCAGTTTGAAAGTCCGGGGATGAAAAAACACCTGCGCGACCTTAAACCGGATAAGTTCGATGACCTGATTGCTATGAACGCCTTATACCGGCCCGGGCCGCTGGCTTACATACCGGTTTATATCCGCCGTAAGCATGGAAAAGAAGAGGTGCACTACGACATCCCCGAAATGGCGGAAATATTAAAAGACAGCTATGGGGTAACTGTGTACCAGGAACAGGTCATGTTACTTTCCCAAAAACTGGCCGGCTTTAGTAAGGGCGATGCAGATTCCCTTCGAAAGGCTATCGGGAAAAAGCAAATAAAGGTGCTGAACGACATGAAGAGCAAGTTTATCACCGGGGCCATTGAAAAGGGGCATCCAAAAGATAAACTTGAAAAAATCTGGAGCGATTGGGAAGCATTTGCCGAATACGCATTTAATAAATCTCATTCTACCTGTTATGCTTTTGTTGCATACCAAACCGCATATTTAAAAGCACACTACCCCAGTGAGTTTATGGCGGCGGTGTTAAACCATTCGGGGAGCATCGATAAAATTGTATTCCACATGGAGGAATGCAAGAGTATGGGTATAAAAGTTTTGGGGTTGGACGTAAATGAGTCGTATAAAAATTTTGCAGTTAACAAACAGGGAGCCATCCGCTTTGGCCTCAGTGCCATTAAAGGAATTTCCGAAACTGCGGTGGAGGCCCTGGTGGAAGAAAGGCGAAAACATGGTTTGTACAAAAGCCCTTTCGACCTGGCAAAAAGGGTAAATACCAAAAGCCTAAATAGAAAATCGCTGGAATGTTTAATTTATGCAGGGGCTTTGGATTGCTTTGAGAGTTTTCACAGGGCACAATATTTCTTTCAGGCGCCGGGCGACATACCTGGAATAGAAAAATTATTAAAATATGGCGCCGCCAACCAGTCGCAATCTTCTATGCTTTCAAATTCGCTGTTTGGCGAATTGCAAATGCCGGAAATTTCGAGCCCTAAAATCCCGGATTGTGAGCCCTGGAACCTGATAGAAAAACTGGAAAAAGAAAAAGAAGTTACCGGTATGTTTATCAGTGGCCATCCCTTAGATAATTTTCGGTTTGAATTAAGCCACTATCGTTTTACTACTTTGTCGGATTTTAATGAAATACAGGCAGAAATAAGTAGCAATCCGAGGCTTCCCAAAACCTTCCGCCTTATGGGGCTTGTTGTGAATGCAGCACATCGCACCTCTAAAAAAGGGACTAAGTTTGGTGTGTTGACGTTGGAAGATTACACTTCCAAAGCAGAGTTTATGCTTTTTAGCGAAGATTATATTCGCTATGAAGCTTTCTTAAAGAACGGAGTTTTGATCATGGTGGAAGGAAGTTTTTCCAAAATGTATGAAAACCAGGATTATAAATTCAGGATTTCAAGGATTCTTTTACTTGAATCGGTAAAGCAGGTATTAACGCGGGAACTTGTTATTGAAATCGGTGCTGGCCACTTGGATAGCCGTTTTGTAGGGTTCTTTGAAGAAAACTTAAAGCAAAATCCAGGCAATACGGTATTGAGGTTTAATGTTACGGATGCGGATTTGAATTGCAATTTTAACCTTTCCACCCTTGGAAATGGATTAGCTATGAATGATGATTTAATTTCCTATCTGAACAATCACCAGCACCTGGATGTTAGTGTACAATCTGCATAACTGACGTTTTGGAATATTTGTTATTGATTGCCGAAAATTCCTGCCAAAGATGCATTCAAATAGAAATTTGCACGGAATTGGATGACAAAAACTAAAATTTAAAATTAAAATAAACACAAATGGCTAAAGAATTTACAGATGCTAACTTCCAAAGTGATGTATTAGATTCCGATAAATTATCGGTAATTGATTTTTGGGCAGAATGGTGTGGCCCCTGCCGTGCCATAGGGCCCGTGATTGAAGACCTGGCAAAAGAATATGAAGGGAAAGTAAACATTGGCAAGGTAAACGTAGACGTAAACCCGCAGGTTTCCATGAATTATGGGATCACCAGTATCCCTGCTATATTATTTGTGAAGGGTGGAAAGGTAGTTGACAAATTGGTGGGTGCCCAGCCAAAGGCCAACTTTGTAAAAAAGATTGAAGCACACAAATAAGCATCATAAAAAGATTGTTTAGAACTGTATCAATGAATAGTTGGTACAGTTTCTTTTTTTTCGAAAGTCAAAAAATGAAGGCCGGAAATTTCATTTTGTTTCTTAAAAAGAGGAGCAATGAATAGAGTTGAATGCTTCTAAACGAAATCTATAAAAATTTATCTTCCTGTTTATCCCATATTTGGAAAATGGATTCCATTTCGGCACCGGTGTAGGCCCAAATTACGCCCACTTTATTGTGCACCAGTTGAACGCTGACCATAATATTAATAAAGGCATCCTCTACCCGAAGTTTGCTTAAGAAGTCTTTGTTTCCCTTTACTAAAACGAATCCCTCCAGGTCTCCCCCATGCGGTTCTAACAATACTACATCAACCGAATCAATTTTTCCTTCCCTTTGCAAGCCCTGCAAAAACTGCATGGCGTCATTCAATACCCGTGGGGCTATTTTTTCCCTACCGGTAATTATAGAACCCCAGCCTACAAATAATGCTCCCTTTTCCATTGTATTTCAGCTTTGATAAGAAATAACAACGAACAATATAAGTTAATGGGATACCACCAGTTCTTTAGAGGGGTCGTGTTTGTATTTAAACATCACCGCAAATAATACAGCAATAATAAGGGCATATACAGCAAACGAAACCCAGATTCCCTGCCAGTCTTTAAGTCCACCAGCCATCGTAAAATATTTATCAATCACATAACCACTCACCCGGCTGCCCAGGAATGCTCCAAATCCATTGGTCACCATCATAAACATACCCTGTGCACTGGAACGAATAGCAGGGCTGGTGGTGGTTTCTACATAAAGAGACCCGGATATATTAAAGAAATCGAAGGCCATTCCATAAACTACACAGGACAGGATAATCATCCATAAACCATCAGCCGGGTTACCATAGGCAAACAGGCCAAACCGGAGTACCCAGGCAATCATCGAAAAAATCATCACATTTTTGATTCCGAATTTTTTCAGGAAAAAGGGAATGGTGAGGATAAATACGGTTTCCGATATTTGGGAAATAGACATGATGATGGTGGAATATTTCACCACAAAAGAATCCGCTCCGTAAAGCGGATTGCTGCCAAAATCATTAAGGAACGTATCGCCATACATATTGGTAAGCTGCAAAGCTGCACCCAGAAACATGGAGAAAATAAAGAATAGTGCGGTCCGGTAATTTTTAAAAAGCGAGAACGCATTTAAGCCCAATTGTTCAGACAGGCTGGCTTTTTCTGAAATAGATTTTTGAGGAGGGCATTTAGGCAGCGTAAAGGAATAAATTCCTAATAAAATGGCAGCTACACCTGCAATCACAAATTGGTTGGTATTAACCTTGCTTCCGCTGAGATTGGTAATCCACATAGCCACAATAAATCCAATGGTTCCCCATACCCGGATGGGGGGAAATACTTTTACCACGTCATAGCCATCTCTTTTCAAAATGGTATAAGAAAGTGAATTGGAAAGAGAAATAGTGGGCATATAAAAGATCATTGCCAGGAAAATCACATAATACAATGTATCGGCATCGTGTACCTGGGTAACATAGAACAGGGTACAACCATACAGGATATGAAGCAATCCATATAACTTTTCGGCATTCATCCATTTATCCGCAATAATTCCGGTTAATGCCGGCATAAAAATGGAAGAGATGGCGAGGGTGGAGAAGATCGCTCCAAACTTGGCGCCGGCATTTTCAACATGCCCAATATCATTCGAAAAATAATAGGTGCCAATGGTGATGAGCCAGGCTCCCCAAACAAAAAATTGGAGGAAACTAACCAGGGTAAGCTTTAGTTTGTTATTCATATCAAGGCTTTATGTCAGGTAACCGAATTACCGGGTTTTAAGTATGGGAAGATAAAGCATAAACAAATAGTAAGGAATAAGGAGGGTAATTTTATTTGATTCAGTCGGTAAAGGGCACCTGTTCTGCATCCCCTGTTTTATTTACCCGGTACCTGCTTCGGATTGATTTTTGAAAATCAGGAAAACCTGAATTAAGATTTATTTAAAAAGGGATACGCTTCTCAGCCTAAGCGGAATGCCTTTAATGCAAAAAAAATTATGCAGACAGAAAGTTATATATATTTGTAACCAAACGGTTACATTTTTATGAAAGAAATGAGAAGGGATGTATATCAGGCTATTTCCGACCCCGTCCGGCGGGAAATTATTTCGCTTCTTTCAGAAAAACCACGCAATTTAAATGCCGTGGCCAATGAATTTTCAATTAGCCGGCCTGCCATCTCAAAACATATTAAAATTCTAACGGAATGTGGGCTTATCCATATTCGGGTTGAAGGCCGGGAGCGGTTTTGCGAAGCTAAACTGGAGTCGCTTGCTGAGGTCTCGGAATGGACGAGTCAGTTTAAGCGCTTTTGGGCAAATAAATTAAACGCCCTTGAAATGCACTTGAAAAAATCAAGCAAACCAAAACCAAAAAAGAAATGAATAAAAACGAAATCGTAATTGAAAAAGTTTTTGAAGTCCCGGTAAAAAGGCTTTGGAAAGCGCTTACCGATACGCGCGAATTGCAATATTGGTTTTTCAACCTCCAGGGATTTAAACCAGAACCGGGCAATAAGTTTCAATTTATGGGTGGTCATGACCCCAATATCCAGTACCGGCACTTATGCGAGGTATTGGAAGTTGTTCCCCTGAAAAAGCTTTCATTCTCCTGGAAATACGAAGGATATCCCGGAGAGTCAATGGTTTGTTTCGAACTTTGGGACCAGGGCAGCAGTACCCGCCTCAGGTTGACCCATAGTGGCATTGGTTCCTTTCCCATTGAAAATCCTGACTTTGCCTTACATAATTTTGAGGAGGGATGGAACCAAATCCTGGGAAAATCATTATCCAACTATTTTAAGAAGGAGAATTTTGAGTTGAAACTTGAAATTACTGCTTTGCCAGAGAATGTATTTAATGCCTTAATTCATAAAATCCCATACTGGTGGTCGGAAATTTTTGAAGGAAGTGCAAACCAAATTGGTGATTCATTTACCGTTCGGTTTGGCCCTTCCATTTTTAAAACATGCCGGATAGACGAACTTGTTCAAAACCAAATTGTGGTTTGGTATGTAACAGGAACATATTTAGATATTCCGGGCCTGAGAAACAAACAGGAATGGGTGGACACAACTATAGTTTGGGAGCTTCGCCCGGCTCAGGAAAATACATCCGTCCGGTTAGTACATTTTGGCTTAAACCCGGGAATTGAATGTTTTGAAATTTGCCGGACTGGCTGGAAACAATTTTGCGGCAGTCTGAAATCGTTTTGCGAACAAGGACAGGGATCTCCCTTTAAAGGCAACCCGGGTTAATAAATGCTTCTTTACACCCCAATTGAATAATAATCAAGGCAGCCATTATATAATCGGGCAAACCTTTATACTGCCCTGACCTATTGAATCCAAACCGATATAGTCTATGCCTTTACCTGAAACGACGGGGGAAAATCTTCACTTTAAAATCAGGAACCGATTTGGCAATATTCGCGCTTAACTCATTAATTTTACAAAACAAGCGACCACTCCGGGTTTGTTTTATTCTAATGCAGAGCCAATTCCCTTCGCTTCTTAAAAACAACCGGTATGTCTGTAAATAAAGAGATCAAAAAAATCACCACCCACACTATTCAGAAAATGAAGGCGGCAGGAGAGAAAATCTCCATGATTACCGCTTACGATTTTTCCTTTGCCAGAATATTTGATGCTTCGGGAATTGACATCATACTGGTTGGCGATAGCGCCAGTAATGTGATGGCAGGGCACGAAACCACCCTGCCGATTACCCTCGATCAAATGATATACCATGCTTCCTCTGTGGTACGGGGCACCGACCGGTGCCTGGTGGTAGTAGATCTGCCTTTTGGTTCTTACCAGGGAAACTCGAAAGAGGCCCTTAATTCTGCCATTCGGATAATGAAAGAAACCGGTGGCCATGCCGTAAAACTGGAAGGCGGTGAAGAGGTAGTTGAATCTGTTAAACGAATCATCAGTACCGGAATCCCGGTGATGGGCCATCTGGGATTAACCCCACAAAGTATATATAAATTTGGCACCTATACGGTTAGGGCTAAAGAACAGGCAGAAGCTGAAAAACTTAAAAAGGATGCCTTGCTTTTGCAGGAAGCTGGCTGCTTTGCCATTGTTTTGGAAAAAATTCCGGCTACCCTGGCCAGGGAAGTAAGCGGGAGCCTCCACATACCAACCATTGGCATTGGAGCAGGTATGTTTTGCGATGGTCAGGTACTCGTAATGCACGATATGCTGGGCATTAATACGGAATTCAAACCCCGTTTCCTCAGGCAATATCTGAACCTGCACGAGCAAATTATGGGCGCCATGCATCAATACATTTCAGATATTAAGACCGGTAGTTTCCCCTCCGAAAAGGAACAGTATTAACTCCAATGCCCTATCCTTTCCTGTTAAGATGCCGTATCTTTGCGGCTCTTAAAAGGAAAAAACATGCAATTCTTAAAAACCCTGCAGGTGGCAGCCAATAATACGGGCGTTTCCACCGGTTCTACCTGGATAAAATCAAAAGGAGAAAAGCTCAGTTCCTATTCTCCCGTGGATGGCACTTTGATTGGCAACATAACTTCCACCGACAAACAAGCCTATGATATAGCTGTAAAGAAAGCCTCCGAGGCCTTTTTGGAATGGCGCCAATGGCCTGCTCCGAAGCGCGGTGAAATAGTTCGCCAAATGGGCGAAGCCCTTCGGGAAGCAAAACCCGCGTTGGGCCAATTAGTTAGCTATGAAATGGGAAAGAGTTTACAGGAAGGATTAGGCGAAGTACAGGAAATGATAGACATCTGTGATTTTGCCGTCGGGCTCAGCCGCCAGTTGCATGGTTTAACCATGCACAGCGAACGTCCTGGCCACCGGATGTACGAACAATACCATCCACTTGGCGTGGTGGGCATCATTTCTGCTTTTAATTTTCCGGTTGCCGTTTGGAGTTGGAACAGCATGATTGCATGGGTTTGCGGCAACACCTGTGTTTGGAAGCCCAGCGAAAAAACATCGCTTTGCGCCATTGCGTGCCAGAAGATTGTTGAAAAAGTATTTAAAAAGAATGGGGTACCCGAAGGCGTTAGTACCGTAGTAACCGGAGGCCGCGAAGTGGGCGAATGGCTGAGCAACGATGCCCGGATTGCCCTGGTATCGGCCACCGGAAGCACCCGAATGGGAAAAGCTGTAGGGGCGGCCGTTGCCCAACGCCTGGGAAGGAGCCTTTTGGAACTGGGGGGCAACAATGCCATTATTATTTCGGAAAAAGCCGATTTGGATATTGCCATTGTGGCTGCGGTATTTGGAGCAGTAGGTACTGCAGGCCAGCGATGCACCACCACCCGGCGGCTCATCATCCATGAAAAAATATATAATAAGTTTAAAAATGCACTGGTGGCTGCCTACGGACAATTAAAAATTGGCAACCCGTTAAATGAAAAGAACCACGTGGGCCCGCTGATTGATAAAGATGCGGTGTCGCAATACCAAAAAGCCATTGAAGCGTGTAAAAAAGAAGGTGGAAAGTTTATTGTGGAAGGAGGCGTGCTGAAGGGAAAAGGGTTTGAAAGCGGGTGTTATGTGAAACCCTGTATTGCCGAGGCTAAGAATCATTACAGCATTGTTCAACACGAAACCTTTGCCCCCATCCTTTACATCATGAAGTATAGAACCATGGATGAGGCAATCGCTATGCAAAATGGGGTTCCACAGGGGCTTTCTTCCTCCATCATAACAGGCAGCCTCAAGGAAGCCGAAAGATTTCTCTCCCATAGCGGAAGCGATGGTGGAATCGCCAATGTGAATATTGGAACTTCCGGCGCCGAAATAGGAGGCGCCTTCGGTGGCGAAAAGGAAACCGGCGGAGGCCGCGAAAGTGGCAGTGATGCCTGGAAAGCGTATATGCGCCGGCAAACAAACACAATCAATTATTCGGATAAACTTCCGCTTGCCCAGGGTATCCGGTTCGATCTTTAAAGTTTATTTAATTATTTATAAACGGCAACCATTTGGCAGGCAGTTTTCTTAGTTTCGCAAAAACAATTATATATATATGTTGAAAAAACGTATCACTCTTCTCTTATCCGGGTTATTGGTCTGTTCCCTCCTTTTTGCACAGGGCCATGCCGCCAAAGAGAAAAATCCGCAAAGTTGGTATCAACTCGATACCTCCTATGATGGCATCAGTCTGCAAAAGGCTTACGACCTCATTCAATCAGAAAAATTAAAAAGTAACCGGGTAATCGTTGCCGTTATTGATTCGGGAATTGACACCGCCCACGAAGATCTGAAGCCAATACTTTGGACCAACCCGAAAGAAATACCGGGGAATGGTAAGGATGATGACCATAACGGTTATATAGACGATATCCATGGCTGGAACTTTCTCGGTGGAAAAGACGGCAGGAATGTGGGTAAAGACAGCTATGAAGCCGCCCGCGTTTATTATGCCCTTAAGCCAAAATGGGATGGAAAGACAGTAGACAGCGCTACCCTTTCCAAAGCAGAGCTGGAAGAATATAAAACATACAAGCGGGCCGAAGAAACCCTAATGGGCGATAAGGACGGTTCGGAAATGCAAATGCAAATGTTGAAAAAATTACAACAAAGTTTGCAACAAGCCGACAGTACCCTGCAGGTAGCCCTTGGTAAGAAAGTGTACACCGGCAAAGAACTGGATACCCTTACCCCACAAAATGCCGATGTAAAAAAAGCAAAAGCCCGTTTCCTTGGTATCATGAAATCGAATGATGGCATGGATAATACCAACGAAAGTTTAATGGGTGAATTGAACACCTATATTTCCGGAGAAATCGAAAAGCAAAATACCAAGAGTGCCCCGCCTGAAGCTTACCGTGCTGAAATTGTGAAAGACGATGAAAGCAACATCAATGACCGGGATTATGGTAACAACGACCTGATGGCAAGTACCCCGTTTCATGGAACCCACTGCTCGGGAATTATTGCGGCGGTTAGAAATAATGGAAAAGGAATGGATGGCATTGCAGATAATGTGCGCATCATGATGATACGCGCGGTACCCGACGGGGATGAACATGATAAAGATATTGCCAATGCGATTCGATATGCAGTAAACAACGGAGCTAAAATTATCAGCATGAGTTTTGGGAAACCCTTCTCGCCCGAAAAACAATGGGTGGATGATGCTATTCGGTATGCCGATTCCAAGGGTGTATTGCTTGTACAGGCTGCCGGTAATGATGCAAAGAATGTGGATATTACCCCATCCTTCCCCAGCCCTTATTTTAAAGATAACGGAAAGCGGGCCGATAATGTAATCTTAGTAGGTGCCAGTGGTAACGATAACAATGGCGGAATCACCGCTTCATTCAGCAACTATGGAAAAAATACCGTGGATGTATTTGCTCCGGGAGTGGGCATTTACTCCACCATTCCTGGTGGAAATAAATATGGCAATGCCAGTGGAACCAGTATGGCTGCTCCCGTAGTGGCGGGTATAGCCGCCCTGGTATTGGAACATTATCCTCATTTTACTCCACAACAGATAAAACAGGTTATTGAACAATCAGTATATGTTCCGAAAGAAGAAGTAAATATTCCGGGGACCGATGATAAAACAACCCTGAATGAACTTTGCAAAACAGGTGGAATTGCAAACGCATATAATGCACTGGAAAAAGCAAAGGAATTAAACGCCGAATGGAGTAAACCTGTAAAGAAGATTAAACAAAAGAAAGCTGTAAAAAAAAGAGCTTAATTTCCTTTAATAGTATTAAAAGAGCTGCCAGGTAGAGCAGCTCTTTTTTTTGAATCCCATTTTCAGTAAACAGATTTCGAGCCTTGTCGAAACATCTGATGGAAAATCATAAAATTTTAGCCATATACTCCGGGCCTTATCGTTCCTGCTGTTGCCTAATCCTCATATGATTTATTAAATCAAACTTTCATAACTTCAATAATATTTTTCAACTTTAAATTTCAAACCCATGAACAAATTAACGCAATGCCTGCTTAATGAATCGAAAACGGGGAAGGATATGGGGCTGCTGGTTCTTCGCTTAGCCTTTGGGCTGGTACTGATTTATGGCCATGGTTTTGAAAAACTAACCACCATTTTTAGTGGCCAGGAAATTCAATTTATGGATCCATTTGGCATTGGTGCCAAAACATCGTTTTATCTTGCCGGGTTTGCGGAAGGCATTTGTGCAATCTTTCTTATTATCGGATTATTTGGGCGGATCCCGGCTCTTATTCTAACCATTAACTTCCTGGCAGTTTTTATATTTCATGCCTTTATCGCCGCAGATGGGTTTCCAGTACTCGAATTAAGATTCTTCTACTTATTTGGATTCATGGCCCTCGCTCTTACTGGCCCTGGAAAATATTCAATTGATTATTTATTCTTGAAAAGAAATGGTTGAAAGTAAATTATTATTAGCAAGCAAATTCGCAGATTATGGCAAAACCAGCACCGGGCACTTATTCCACTCACTACGAAGATTATATCCGCATAATTCCGGAAACTGATCTCAAACAGGCCTTTGCAAACCGCGAAATCAATATAGGGAACTTTTTCAATGACATAAATGAAACAAGAACTGAAAAGGGTTATGCCCCCGGTAAATGGACGATCAAGGATTTATTGCAACATCTGATAGATTGCGAACGGATATTTTGTTACCGGGC
>CAZYKA010000009.1:0-40485 GCA_964647915.1 uncultured Ferruginibacter sp.
GGTTAATTCCTATCCGAAACAGCGAAAAATTACAAATGCTTAATCCCCGGATGATCACCCTGATCCGGATTGTGGGAGGTGGCCATAATGACCTGCCCTCCTTTGCAGCCTATCATAATTTCATTAGAGATATACTCAAAATTTAACATGAAGCCCGAAAAAATTAAGTGGAGGAAATGGATACAACTCTCGGTACTCTTGTATTGTATCCCTGGAATTATTCTTTATTATTTGCAGGATAAGTTTTTGTTGCATCCTACACCCCTGGATAAAACCCATGCTTTTTCATTTCAACAACCATTTAAGGAATACTGGATTACAATGAATGCGAATAATCATATCAATGTAATCAAATTTCTTCCGAAGGATACGGGGAAGGTTAAAGGAGTTGTAATTTATTTTCATGGTAACAGGGAGAATGTAGAGCGCTATGCTCCCCTTGTTAAAATATTCACCGAAAGGAATTACGAAGTTTGGATGCCGGATTACCCGGGATTTGGAAAGTCAACCGGCACACAATCGGAACAGGAATTTTATGAAGTTGCCACTCAGGTATATAAATTGGTGAACTCCCAGATCAATGCAGACAGTATTTCGGTTTATGGAAAATCTCTTGGCACTGGGTTCGCTGCCTATCTTGCCTCTACTGAACCCGTAAAACAACTTATATTGGAAACTCCTTATTACAGTATCCCCGATGTGTTTAACAGCTTTACCCTGATATATCCAACCCGGCTCATGTCGAAATTTAAAGTGCCCACCTATAAATATTTAAGTGAGACGAAAGAACCGATTACCATTTTTCAAGGAACGGATGACGGGGTCATATTCTATCGAAGGGCTAAAAAACTCCGGAAATATTTAAAATCTTCCGATGCTTATTATTTGATTGACGGCGGTGAACACAATAATCTTTTTACTTTCCCGGTATATAAACAGGCCATTGATTCTTTACTCCCTTAAAGGATTTCCCTGAACGCGACTTTTTTGGAACCTGATTCTAAATGATACGTGGCACCGTGTTTTAAAGCAAGGTTGCGGCCGTTATGGCCAACCGGAAATCCAAAAACTACCGGGCAATTTAGCGCAGATGTGTATTGGTGAATAATTTCATAAACCTGTTTTCCAAAAGGGCGGGTGCTGTCTTTTGTATCAGAGAAATCACCTACAATAATGGCAGCGGGTTTCAGCAACTTACCAGCCCTTTGTAGCTGGGTAAGCATCCTGTCGGTATTGTACAGGTACTCGCCTACATCTTCAATAAACAGGATTTTTTTACGGGTATCAAAATCAGATTTTGTACCGATGATATGTGCAAGCAGAGCAAGATTCCCCCCCACTAATTGCCCGGCGGCTTTACCAGGATTATTCATTTTGTGAGCCGGTATCTGGTAGGAGGCCGGTACAGATTCTAATGCATCTTTCAGAGTGATGATATTTGGGTTGTTATCAGTTCCCTTTTCAAATTCAGCCGCCATAGATGCATGAATACTGGCAATGCCATAATTGGATAACAAGTGGTTGTGCATTACCGTTATATCACTAAAACCAATCAGCCACTTAGGATGTTGACGAAATTTTTTAAACGATAGCCCGTCAATGATCCTGCTCATGCCATACCCGCCCCTGCCAAACAGGATGGCATGGATGGATTTATCATCAAGCATAGCCTGTAACTCGTCCCTTCTTTCCTCATCTGTACCACTGAAATAATTATTGGATGTGCTGTGTACTGTCTTTCCAACCATAACCTCATAGCCCCAATTCTGCAAGGTATGAATACAGGCAACTGACTTATTGGGATCCAGGAAACCAGCCGGACAGGTTAAGCCAATACAATCGCCGGGTTGAAGAAAGGGAGGTTGAACAGACTTCATTTTAATTGCGTAACGGTTTGCCGGTTTTAAGAACGCTTTGAATCCTTTCCAGCGTTTTCTTTTCTCCTGTTAAGCTAAGAAATGCTTCTCTTTCCAAATCGAGTAGATATTGCTCTGTAACCAGGGTTGGGGCGCTGAGATCACCGCCACACATCACATAGGCCAGTTTTTTAGCTACCACCACATCGTGGTCGGTTGCATAGCCGCCATGCCACATGCCGTTAATTCCTGCCAGCATGGCTCCCAGTGCTGATCTTCCCAACACCTTGATGTCGCTTCGCATTACCGGCATCACATATCCCGCATCAAACAAATCGATAACGGCTTCTTTGGCATGGGTAATCCTTCTTCCCTGGTTTATCGAAACTTCGTCTAATCCTTTCCGGTATACACCATTATTAAACGCTTCAAATGCAGAGGTGCTCACTTTGGCAGTGGCAATGGTAATAAAGCGGTTTTGCAGGGTGATGGTTTCGGGTTCGCCATGGTGCATTTCATCAGCGGCACGTAATACAAATTCTTTGGTGCCGCCACCACCAGGGATAACTCCAATGCCTGCCTCTACCAAACCAGTGTATGTTTCGGCAGCGGGAATAACTTTATCGGCGTGTAACGACATTTCGCAGCCCCCACCCAATGCAAGCCCATGAGGGGCAACTACCACCGGAATGGAGGAATATCTTACCCGCATTATCGTTTGCTGAAACTGGCGTATGGCCATATCAATTTCATCAAAATCCTGCTCAACCGCCATCATAAATATCATGGCTACATTGGCGCCGGCGCTAAAATTTGCCCCATCATTTGCAATAACCAGTCCCTTATATTTTTCTTCTGCGAGGGTAATCGATTTTTGAATACCTTCCAGTACCTCGCCACCAATACTTCCCATTTTGGTGTACCATTCAAGGCCCAATACTTCATCGCCGAGGTGGTAAGTTCGGCAGGCGCTATTCTTCCACACCGTTTCATTCGCAAAATTTTTCATTACGATAAAAGCATCATCATTTGGAATCCGTTTATAACTGCCAGTAGGTATATCGTAATAGAATTTTTTACCATTCTCTACTTTATAAAAATTATTTACCCCTTTGTTGATCATTTCTGTTACCCAGGCTGCCACCGGATATCCCTGCAATTCCATGGCAGCGGCCGTTTCCTTAACTCCAAATACATCCCAGGTTTCGAAAGCGCCAATTTCCCAGCCAAAGCCGGCCATCATCGCATCGTCTACCCGGTAGAGTTCATCACTTATTTCGGGTATCCGGTGCGAAATATACGAGAAGAGGGCATAATGAAACTGGCGGTAAAATTCACCGGCCTTATCTTTCCCGGCAATCAGCACTTTGAGACGTGCTTTTAAATCTTCCACCGGTTTTGCTGCTTCGAGGGTAGCAAATTTGGGTTTACTCCTGGGGCCGTACTCCATGCTTTGCAGGTTAAGCACCAGTATTTCCTTTTCTCCCTTTGGTCCCTTTGTTTTCTTGAAAAACCCTTGTCCGGTTTTGTCGCCTAAATGATTGTCGCCAACCATTTTTTCCAACCAGGATGGTATGGCAAATTGGTCTCTGGCCTCATCATCCGGACAATTATCAAAAACACCTTTGGCAACTTTTACCAGGGTATCAATACCTACCACATCCGCGGTGCGAAAGGTTGCCGATTTTGGTCTGCCTATAACCGGTCCTGTTAGTGCATCAATTTCATCCACTGATAAACCCAGTTTATCCATGCTGTGCATGATCGACATGATACTGAACACCCCAATACGGTTAGCAATAAACGCCGGGGTGTCTTTGCAGAGTACCGTGGTTTTACCCAACACCAGGTCGCCATAATGCATCAGAAAATCTACCACCTCTTTATCCGTATCAGGCGTCGGGATTATTTCCAGCAAACGCAGGTAGCGCGGCGGATTAAAAAAGTGGGTGCCGCAGAAATGCTTTTTGAAATCATCACTCCTTCCCTCAGTCATCAGGTGGATAGGAATGCCGGATGTATTGGAAGTAATCAGGCTGCCGGGTTTGCGGTATTTTTCTATTTCCTCAAACACCTGTTTTTTTATATCAAGGCGCTCCACCACCACTTCAATCACCCAGTCGGCACTGGCAATATCTTTCATGTTATCGGTAAAATTCCCGGTCCTGATGCGTTTCACTACATCTTTCGAATAAACTGGGGAAGGGTTCGATTTCAGAGCAGCCTGCAGCGCTTCATCTACGATTTTATTCATTTGCCCAGGGGCGGCATCTTTCGGTGCTATATCGAGCAGTAAAACCTGTAGGCCAATTCCTGCAAAATGGGCAGCAATCCGGCTTCCCATTACGCCGCTACCTAAAACGGCTACTTTTTTAATATTTCGCTTATGCATAAAATTAGTTAGTTAAACAACTATTTTGTTGGTCGAAGTTAATTCATTTACCTGCTGTAAAGAAGTTTTTAAATAGTGGGTATTCTCAAATATGGTTAGTGGACTGGCTTAATTGAATGAATTTATTCAGCAGGGGTAAGAAAAACCCGGACTGAATTATCCTTTTCTACCTGGTATTTAAACATGTAGCCAATGGCGCTTAGGGTAGATTTATCGGCCCAGATGAGAAGAGGATAATTTGGAAAGAATTTTTTTAACAGTGGGTATTGAAAATAATACCCTGAAAGCGCAGAAGCAGGGTAAGCCTTTATCATTCCGGCTACACTATCAATAAAGGAAATGGTTTGTTTCTCTTCTCCTTTATACGGATTATGAAAGGGAACATAATAACTGGTAAAATATCCTGCATCACAAAAATTTTGTAAGGATTTTGCATTGGATGATTCAATAATTATTTTATTATTGAGGTTGAAGTTGCTCCTGAGTTGGTTGATGTATTGCAGGGAGGGAGCGAAATTTAAGGAATCCAGATTTTTATAATCCAGCCAAACGGAGGCGTTGGGCAAAATATCATTTTTAATTTTTAAAATGGAATCCAGGGTTATTCCACTCATCTGCGAAGAATCGTGATATGAATAAAATACATTATTCTCTATATCAAAATACACATCAATTTCAATTCCCGGAGTTTCTTTTGGCAGGTAGCTGATGAGTTGCGGGTTGTTGATGGCTTTAACCCAATCTTTGTTGGAAGAAATCATTGCGTTTTCACAACGGGGGAGATGGAAGGGTTGCCTAGCTTCGGTAAAGCCGGTTGGTATTATAACCCTGGTAATTCCTTTATGCAGGATTACGTCCAGCCCAATGAGGCCAAGTAATATAATCGCTGAAAAACTATATTTGTTGCTGAGGAAAGATTTAAGGCTCATTTCTTATCGTTCGGTGTATCATCGGAAACAACAAGCATAATTGAAAAAGCAACTCGTACACATAACAGGTTCAGGAATGGTGGCTGCGATGTTTATATTAAAGCTACTGATTTTGCAGCTTTTTCTGAAAATCATTTTTGTTTGGTTTAACTATGGGTTGCTGGCCGATGCTTTTCATCCGGTAATAAATCGCCTCCCGGGCCTTCTCTTTTGGGCCCTGGTAACCGAATTGCTTGTCATCGGTGTAATTAATTTCCCATTTCTTATTTTTTTCTTATGGATGAAACCAGTAGCCAATCCATCTGGGGCAAGGCTCATTATTATGTGGTTAATGATCTTCCTGAATCTGGGTAATGCCGGATTAACCCTTTTCGATACTTTTTATTTTCATTTCCAACGACAACGTGCCAATGCCGATTTGCTGTATGTAATTAGCCGCCCATGGGAGCAGAGTTTTGGCACTCATCCCTTGTTGAGCTTTTTTGGTCTGTTGTTGATTTTTGTTTTGATAATCTTACTGAGGCGCTTTGCCGTTTCCTTTATGGCAGGCATGAAGAAAGCAAGCCGGGTTCCTTTAATCGCATTTGGAGTGGGGTTTATCGTATTCATGTTTATACTTTTTCGTGCCGAATTATTACTCCCAACCGCTTCCCTTCGGAATTTAAATACCAGCGGCACTTCCATTGCCCAAAACAGCCTTCAGTCTTTTTTATTTTCAGTGTACAGGAATAAAGAAGCTCAATTGCCTTCATTATTTCTCCCACCGGAGAATTGCCCTTCCCTAAACATCAGGTCGGTTCCTTATGCCCCTGAAAGTATTAAAGGGAAGAATGTAGTGTTGTTTATTATGGAGAGCATCCCTGCTGAATTTTTTATAGATGGAGCAACTCATAAGGTAAATATGCCATTTCTTGATTCGCTGGTGAATCAAAGCCGGTATTTTAGCCAGGCATATAGTTTTGGACACAACTCCAATAAAGGAATCACCTCCATTCTTGCAGGGTTGCCCACCCTTACCGAAATTCCTCTATATCATTCAGCATTTGCCGGCCTTCCCAAAACAGGAATAGGAGATGTGCTGGCAAACAAAGGGTATCGCTCCGCATTTTTTATTGGCGACCATTACGATGATTTTGGCTTTGCAAAATGTTGCAACTGGCTTGGAATCCGGCATTATTTTAGCCGGGAATCCATCCCCGGTTTTGAAAAACTGCCATCCAACAGCATGGGGGTGCAGGATGAATATGTACTTAAATTTATGGGTACGGTGATGGATACCCTAAGGCAGCCATTCCTTGCCATTAATTATAATACTTCTACTCATTATCCGAATGATATCCCCGTAAGTTTCTCTAAAGCCCAACCCAAAACGAATTTCACTCCCGAAATGCGATCCATGGCTTATTACAGCGAATGCCTTCGAAAGTTTTTTGCTAAAGCCAAAACCACAGCCTGGTATAAGAATTCGGTTTTTATATTTTGTTCAGACCACTGGATGTACCCCGATGTAAGGCAACTGACCAATGATGTGGCAGAAAGCTTCCATATCCCGATTTTTATTTTTGATCCCTCCGATACAGTGCATTTAAACATCCGGCACCCCGTTAGCCAATTGGATGTTTCCTCCACCATTTTAGGTATTGCCGGAGTTAATAAGCCCGTTATCAATTATGGGGAATCTCTTTTCCTGCCGAAGGAGTTGCGCAGGCCCTATGTAATTTGTAAAGAAAATAATATCCTTTATGAGGTGATTGACAGCGCTCAAGTGTTTGGTTACAATGCCCAAACCGGAAAGCCCGAATTCTTGTATGATTTTATGAAGGATCCGGAAAAATTAATCAACAAATCGGGTGATTCCTCATCCACCTTGCCATATATGGGAAGGATTCGGAGTTTTTTAGAAACTGCAGTTAACCATTACCGTGGTAATTTGAAGCAATGATAATTCTAACTAACCCCGCTTCCTGCGTCAATAACATCTGCCGGGCTTACAAAATGTAATTTTCCTTCCGGGTCTTCTGCCATTAGGATCATTCCATTGCTTTCTATTCCCCGCATTTTCCGGGGAGCCAGGTTGGCAACCACCACTACCTGCCTGCCCACAATATCTTCCGGTTTAAAATGCATGGCAATACCACTAACTATGGTTCTGGTTTCAAACCCAAGATCAACCGATAATTTCAATAATTTATCTGCCTTCTCCACCTTTTCAGCAGTTTTAATGATCCCGGTTTTGAGGTCTATTTTTGCAAAGTCGTCAAAAACGATTTCAGGTTTCACCGCAACGGAAGGAGTTTGAGTTTCCGGTTCTTCTTTGTTCTTCTCGTCTTCAATTTTTTCTGCTTTCATTTTTAGTTTTTTTATCTGTTCGGATACTTCTGCATCTTCCATTTTTCTGAACAACAACTCCGGCGCTCTTAAAGAATATCCTACACTTAATAATTTGTGTTTTCCTGCATTTTCCCATTCCAGTATTTTATCTACCACCTTCATCATGTGTATCATTTTTTTTGCGCTAAAAGGCAAAAAGGGGTTGATGTATATAGCCAGGTTGGCACAAAGCTGGAGGCAAATATGCAGGCAATTGTCTATTTGCGCCTGGGCTTCGGGGGTGGGTTTACTGTTTTCGTCCACCTGCCTAGCCACAATCCAGGGTTCTTTTTCCTGCATGTATTTATTTCCTTTCCGGGCCAGATCTAAAACCTGTGTTAACCCTTCTCTAAAACGGTAATGCTCCAGGCAGTCTTCCAGTTTGGTTTTTGTGCCCGAAA
Organism: uncultured Ferruginibacter sp.; assembly: GCA_964647915.1. GTDB lineage: Bacteria > Bacteroidota > Bacteroidia > Chitinophagales > Chitinophagaceae > Ferruginibacter. Next base: position 7,949 of record CAZYKA010000009.1, read on the forward strand.
TATCATCCAGGAGTTGTTTGTCTTTTTCATCCATAATGCCTGGATGTAGCGGAGGCACTTTTCCCTGGCAAAGTTTGTGCATCAGTACAAAGCTGCGGTTGATAAAATTACCGAAGATAGCTACCAGCTCGCTGTTTAGCGCCTCCTGAAAACCCTTCCAGGTAAACTCACTGTCTTTGGTTTCGGGGGCAATGGCGGTCAGGTAATACCGCAGGGCATCTACCATCATATCGCCGCCGTTATCTTTATGCACAAAGTCGGCGATGTATTCATCCAGCTCGATACTCCATCCTCTGCTGGTGCTCATTTTTTCTCCTTCCAGGTTCATGAACTCATTACCAGCCACATTATCCGGGAGAATATTTCCATGGAGTTTTAGCATTACCGGGAAGATGATGCAGTGGAAAACGATATTGTCTTTACCAATAAAATGTACCAGTTTGGTTCCTTTATCTTCCCAATAAGGTTGCCATTGTTTGTTGTTGTCGTTTGCCCATTGCCGTGTAGCACTAATGTAACCAATGGGGGCATCAAACCAAACATAAAGCACTTTTCCTTCTCCGCCTTCAGTCCCTTCGGGGAGTTTAACGCCCCAGTCGAGATCGCGGGTTACGGCCCGTGGCTGCAGGCCCTGGTCGAGCCAGCTTTTACACTGGCCGGTAACGGTTGGCCGCCAGTCGCCGATATGATCTTCGAGTATCCATTTCCGTAAGAAATTCTCATATTTGTTTAGTGGGAGATACCAGTGGGTGGTAGCTTTTTTTATGGGCGGGTTCCCGCTTAAAGTACTTTTGGGATTGATGAGTTGTTCCGGGCTAAGGGAAGTGCCGCATTTTTCGCACTGGTCGCCATAGGCAGAGGGATTGCCACAAACCGGACAGGTACCTGTAATGTACCGGTCGGCTAAAAATGTTTTTGCCGATTCATCGTAGTATTGTTCTGATTCTCTTTTTTCGAGTTGGCCCGCATCGTTGAGTTTTTTAAAAAACTCCTGTGCGGTTTGATGATGGATGGGTGCTGTGGTGCGATGATAAATATCAAATGAAATTCCTAAATCGGCCATATTCGATTTGAGCAGGGCATGGTATTTATCCACGATGGCTTTTGGGCTGGTATGTTCCTTCATCGCCTGGATGGTGATGGCGGCGCCGTGCTCATCGCTGCCGCAGATATAAACCACGTCCTTTTTCTTTGCTCTTAAATAACGTACATAAATATCCGCTGGTAAATAGGCTCCGGCAAGGTGGCCCAGGTGTTTGGGCCCGTTGGCATAGGGTAACGCCGAAGTAACCAGGTATCTTTTGGGTTCTTGTTCCATGTGTTGATGAAGATTTCCTCTTCTGGGGAGTGTGCAAATTTACCGTAAGATGGCAAGGTTTCCAATTTACTGCTGCTTTCGGTATTGGCTACAGGTTTACAAAACCGGGGTATGTTATAAATAATTACTCAGGTTCGTATATTTAGTACATGAAGCGCGGGAATTTTATCAAATCGATGGGGCTTGTTTTGGCGCAGCCTGCTTTTTCATTTTCGGGGGATGAAGAAAAAAGAAAGATGATGGTACCTCCGTTTTTAAAGCGGGGTGCATCCATTGGTATTTGTTCTCCTGCTGGCCATATCAGTATTTCAGAAATTGAGGCAGCGGTAAAGATGCTGCAATCCTGGGGCTTTGAAGTTAGGATAGGTACCTCTGTAGGTAAGCAATGGAATACTTTTGGGGGAACCGATGAAGAAAGGCTTGCCGATTTGCAGCAGATGGTCAATGATCCTTCACTGGCAGCCATCATGTGTGCCCGGGGCGGATACGGCATGGTGCGCATCATTGATAAACTCGATTTTTCTTTGCTTCGGAAATTCCCAAAATGGGTACTTGGTTTCAGCGATATTACCGTTTTACATTCCCATTTAAACAGGGCGGTGCGGGTGGCTTCTATGCATTGTAAAATGTGCAACAGTTTCCCTGATGATCCGCTTCAGGCAGATGCAGAACAAATGCAGGCCATTTATTCCATCCGCGAAAATTTGTCGGGCTCCAAAAATTATTCTTTTCCTTCACCCATTCCTAACCGTATGGGTGTAGCTGAAGGTGAATTGGTGGGGGGAAACCTGCGCACTCTCGAAAACCTCGCCGGAACGGCAAGTGATTTAAAAACAGAGGGAAAAATCCTGTTTGTGGAGGATACCGGCGAATACCTGTACAGCATTGATCGTATGTTTTGGAATTTGTTGCGAACTGGTAAATTGAATACACTTGCCGGACTGGTAATTGGCGGGATGAAAATAAGACCCGATGATCCGGGAGAGGAATTTGGAATTTCTTTAGCGGATATTATAATGGAAAAAGTAAAGGAATTTAATTATCCGGTTGCTTTTGGCTTACCGGTGGGCCATCAGAAAAATAATGTGGCGGTTAAATGTGGTGTTAGATATCGGTTAAGCGTACATGCTGAGGAAACAAACCTTGAGGAACTATAAATCATATCCGAATATTCTTATCCATTTTCTTCATCCTGCATCCCTATGGAGGCTTTGAGGTCGGCAATTGACTGGTTGGTGGTTACGGTTAAAAAAGAATAGAATTGACGGAGTTCATTAAAATTTCCGGTTGCTCCTTCCACGTAACTGTTCAACGATTGTACAAAGGGCATAAAATCCCTGCGTTGTGGTTCGGGCATTTCGGAAACCGATTCCATAAGTTTCCCAAAACCCGAAACGAGTTCACCCATTTGTTTAAACAGGTTGGTGGAGTGGTCCATATAGGGCGCAAACTGGTTTAATATTTCTACCGATAGGTTGGCCCTTTCTTTTGCGGCAATAAGCATAAACGGGGAGTTGAAGTATAAAGGAAGGAAAAAATTTGCGGAATATATTGTAAGGATTGCTTAAAATGGGAATGGTTCTGTTATTGAATTGTAATTACATTACGGAATTTAAATATCTAAGTCGGCAATCAGTATTTTACCGTTGCGGAGATTAAGGTGGTTTTATCTTTAAAAATTTTTGAAACCTTATACCAGCTATTCCGGTAATCAAGTTCCCATAATATATCCTGGTTGTCGTTTTTGGTAATCCAGCCTATTTGCGGCTCGTAAGTAATCCAGGGTGTAGTGCTTCCTTTGGTTGAATATTTATTCTCATTATAAGGAATCCTGATCCATTCAATGGCAATAAAAAACCGGTGGCCGGGTATCCTGATTTTATATTCTTCCAAGTTAAGGTTGATTGATTGATTCTTTGATTTCACTTCAATCACTTTGTCGCAAAGGTCTGCGCCCGGGCCCCCTGTTATACTGTCCAGTCCATACACCCTGATCCGGAACCTGGCTTTTGCCGGGTTAAAAATAGGGCCTGCGTTTCTACAGATACGGACTTTTGTTAACAAGGAGTTTTCAGCCGGACTGCTGAAGGGTTGCGCCAACTGACTTAAATAACCGGAGGAAGAAATATAATCGTTGCTGCAATTTTTGAAATTATTCAGGGTTATCTTTCTCCATTCCCTTTTTCCTGTTATGCTCACTGGAGGAAGATTGTTGATTTCTTTTTTTAAGAAAATGTGCATTCCCCAATCTCCCAATGAAGAAACGGGGATGAGGCGGGTAATGTATCCTACTGAAGAAATAATGAGGCTGTCAATAGGTTGAGGATGGTAGGATAGCAACTCAAAATTTCCGTGTTCATCTGCATTAATGCCGGTGTTCTCTTTTATTAAACCAACCGTTGCAAAAGGGACCGGATTTTTGCCATCACTGGTAAAAATGGCCCCTTTGTAAATTTTTTGGCTGGTAACACAAATGGGAAATAATAATAAAATAGTTAAGAATCTCATCTATATGGATGCGCAAAAGGAAATTTTATTTCAATTAAAGTTCCTTAAAATAAATATTACCGTGCCATAAACCTCCCCTTCCTCACATTTTTCCCCACCCACGTGCCTAATTGTATTATTTTTAGCGCATGAGAAATATTATAAAATCAATGCTAATTATTGGTATTTCTGTTTCTTCTTCATTCAGTTTAACCGCCCAGGAAAAACAACTTTCTATGGACGACGCCATGCTGGCAGCAAGAACGAGCCTTGCTCCACAAAACCTGAAGCAATTGCAGTTTGTAGAAGGTACCAACCAGTATGTATTTCTTAAGAAAACCGATAATGGCGAAACCTGGATGAAGGGGGAGTATAAGAAACCCGCAACCACCTTTCTGGATCTTTCCTCCTTTAATGCCCAAATTAGAATGGCCGGATTGGATACCTTTAAAAACTGGCCTGCCATCCGATTTCAAAACAACTCCTGGACCGTTTCCAGCAGCGGGGCAAAGTTCCGGTTCTATCCTGCAAGCCACCGGATCGATACATTAATATCTAAGGAAATTGGAAAAATGAGCAATGTGGAGAGAAGTGCTTCGGGATATATTGCTTACCTGGATAACCATAACCTTTTTGTTTCCGGCAAAGATGGAACAAATCAGGTTACTACCGATGGCAGCGATAATATCGTGTATGCGTCATCGGTACACCGGGATGAATTCGGTATCAGCAAGGGTGCTTTCTGGAGCCCATCCGGCAACCTGCTGGCGTTTTACCGGATGGATCAGTCGATGGTGGCCGATTATCCCATCATCGACTGGTCGGTCTCACCTGCTGTGAACCATAATATCAAATACCCAATGGCAGGAGGGGTTAGCCACCAGGTAACCATCGGGGTGTATAACCCGCAAAGCAAATCTCTTATTTATCTAAATACCGGCCTTCCTGCTGATCAGTATCTCACCAATATCGCCTGGAGCCCCGATGATCAATATGTTTTTGTAGCCGTTCTCAACAGAGCGCAAAACCAAATGTGGCTCAACCAGTACGATGCCACTACCGGTGCGTTTCTAAAAACACTTTTTGAGGAAAAGAATGATAAATATGTTGAACCGCTGGTCCCCATGTTGTTTCTTCCCAATAACCCCAACCAGTTTATCTGGCAAAGCACCCGCGATGGATGGAATCACCTCTATTTATATGATATCAACGGCAACCTGCTTAAACAACTCACCAAAGGAAATTGGGAGGTACTGGAAGTAAAACAATTTTCAAAAAGTGGGAAGGAACTTTTCCTGATCACCACCGGGAATACCCCAATTGGGAAATCGATGGAGGTGCTTGACCTGAAGAGCGGAAAACTTACAAATATCACCAACGATAATTTTGTACATAGTACCATCATTAGTGAAGATGGAAAAATGATTCTGGATACTTATAGTGGTATCGATAACCCGCGGACCGTTCGACTGATAAACTTTTCAAAAAATACGTCGGAGAATATTTTTATTGCGCCAGATCCACTAGCCGGGTATCAGAAAGCAGCTATTAATATATTTACTATTAAGAACATTAAGGGACAAGATCTTTTTTGCAAAACCTTTAAACCGGTAGGATTCGACAGCACAAAAAAATACCCTGTGATAGTGTATTGGTATGGCGGCCCGCACCTTCAGTTGGTTACCAATAGCTGGAATGCCGGCAGTGGCGATTATTGGTTCCACTACATGGCCGAAAGAGGGTACTTCGTTATTAGCTTCGATACACGCGGCAGCGATAACCGGGGCAGAGATTTTGAACAGGAAATTTTTAGGAATGTGGGGGATAAGCAAATGGAAGATATGATGAGTGTAGTGAATTATCTCTCCCGACTCGGGTATGCCGACACTTCGCGTATGGGTTTATTCGGATGGAGTTTTGGCGGGTTTATGACTACCAACTTCATGCTGAACCACCCCGGTATATTTAAAGCAGCCGTTGCCGGAGGGCCTGTAACCAATTGGGCATGGTATGAGGTAATGTACGGCGAACGGTATATGGATACCCCCAAAGAAAATCCGGAAGGATATGCCCACAACAACCTGGTGAGCCAGGCAGGAAAACTAAAAGGAAAATTATTGATGATCCACGGATTACAGGACCCGGTGGTATTGCAACAACATTCGGTTGATTTTGTAAAATCGGCTGTTGATCATAAAGTGCAGGTAGATTATATGATTTACCCCGGCCACGAACACAATGTACTGGGTAAAGACCGCGCCCATTTGTATCAGAAAGTAACCGATTATTTTATGCAAAACCTTAATATTTGCAAATGAATTCAGAAGTATTGAGCGTAAGTCAGCTCTCTAAAAATTATGGAAAAATTCAGGCTTTGAAAGGAGTCAGTTTTTCTGTACCTGCAGGAACCGTTTTTGGAATCCTTGGTCCCAATGGAAGTGGAAAATCCACCTTTCTTGGCCTGGTGATGGATGTATTGAAACCCACTGCCGGAAGTTTTCAGTTATTTGGAGAAGAGCCTACTCATTTCCAACGGAAACGCATAGGTACTTTGCTGGAAACACCCAATTTTTATCACTACCTCAATGCCGTTCAAAACCTGCATATTGCCGCAGAAATAAAAGGGAGAGGAAAGAATGACATTGAAAGGGTTTTAAAACTGGTGAATTTGTTCGAGCGTAAAGATTCCCGGTTTAGTACCTATAGCTTAGGGATGAAACAAAGGCTGGCCATTGCATCCGCCTTATTAGGCGATCCCGAAGTATTGGTTCTGGACGAACCCACCAATGGCCTTGATCCGGTGGGGATTGCCGAAATCCGGCAACTCATCAAACAGCTTTCCCAATCGGGAAAAACGATCATCATGGCAAGTCACCTTTTAGATGAGGTAGAAAAAGTTTGTACCCATGTGGCTATTTTAAAAAGGGGAGTTCTGCTTACTTCGGGAAACGTAGATGAAATTCTGGTGAACGAAGATATGGCCGTGATGAGCTGTAATGATAACCACCGGTTGTTGGAAGTACTTCGCAATTTTTCCGGCTATAGTAAGATAGATGAAAACGAGGGATTGGTAAGGGCATTCTTCCCCCAGGGTACCGCAAACCTTATTGAATTGAACAGGTTTTGTTTTCAACACGATATTGTGTTGAGCCATCTTCAGTTAAAGAAGAAAAGCCTCGAAACCAAATTCCTCGAACTTACCAATTAATACACACGATGAAAGAATTATTGAAAATAGAATGGCTTAAAGTAAAAAATTATAATGCCTTTATTGTACTCAGCTCCCTGTTTGTATTGGGAGTATTTACGGCCAATTATATTGTTTATACGGTTACTAAGGAAGTGGTAAACAAAGCCAATACCGGTGGTCTCATTTCCTCTTTTTCTCCCTATAATTTTGATAAGACCTGGCAAACCACCAGTTATACCACCGGTTTTTTACTTATTCTTCCGGCCCTTTTGCTCATCATCCTCGTTACCAACGAATATTCCTATAAAACAAACCGTCAGAATATAATCGATGGCTGGAGCCGGATGGAATTCATTAATGTAAAGCTGATGCTGGCTTTGATATTTGCAGCAGCCACTACCGTTTTGGTGATCCTGTGTGCCTTGTTATTTGGCTTAATCACCGGTACTGATTTTTCCCTTGAGGGCTTCTCTCATGTGGGTTATTTTTTCGGCAAGGCCTTATCCTATAACCTGCTGGCCGTACTAATCAGCGTATGGTTGAAACGTACCGGGTTTGCCATCGGGTTATACTTTATTTACCTGGGTGCCGAAAACATCATTTCCCAATTGCTGGATGTGTGGAGCGTAAAATTGCGCACAGACACCGGCGTTGATCTGGGCAGCCTGGGTGATTATTTACCAATGAATGCCTCTGATGGATTATTAACCTTCCCCGAAAACCCGGTAAAATCCATGACGAAATCCGTATTGCCTACCGATTATACCTGGCTGGTGATGGCCTTTGCAGTTTTCTATATTTTCCTGTTTTTCTATCTCACCCGCCGGCATATTCAAAAAACCGACTTGTAATTAACGGGATGAAATCAGGTTATAAATACAATCATCCGCTTTATTGAATCGGAACCGGAAACCCGAATTTCGGATGAAGTCGTTATTAACCGTTGTGCTTTTCAGGATTTCATTGGCTATTTTACCTTTTGCAATCCGCACCATGAAGGGAGGTATATGATAGAATAACGCAAATTTTTTTAACCTTCGGTTCATAACACTCATTAATTGATACAACGTAGCCGGTTCGCTTCCACAGGCATTTATCGGGCCGCTGATCTTTTCGTTTTGCATGCAATAAATATATAGTTTGCAAAGGTCGTAGATGTGGATCCAGCTTAAAATCTGGCATCCCGTTCCTGGTATCGGTACTAAATTATACCGGAACAACTTTTTTAATTTTAAAAACAAACCGCCATCACGGCTCATCACAATGCCGGTACGGATGAGGCAGGTGCGGACTTTGTTCTTTTGAAAACTGGTGAGCTGGTTTTCCCAGGTTCGGCAAACCTCCCCTAAGAAATCATCGGCAGGCCGGTCAGTTTCCAAAAAGCCGGTGACGCTGCCTGAATCTTTTCCATAATACCCAATAGCCGAGGCTCCAATTATGGCCCGGGTTTGCGATGGCCCTTCATTTAGGGTATCTATTACCAATTTTGCACTAAGCACCCGGCTATTGAGAATTTCTTTTTTATAAATCCAGGTCCATCTGCGGGCCATGATTCCTGCACCGGCAAGATGGATGATAAAATCGCAACTTCGAAGCAATTGACCATCCAATATTTTTTTCTTCCAGTCACAATGTGAGTAAAAAATACCCGGATCTTCAGAGATTTTGTTTTTCTTTCTGGTAAAGATAATCACCTTATATCCTGCTTCCCGCAGCATTTTTACGAGAGCTGTTCCTATCAGCCCTGTTCCGCCGGTGATACCAACTTTCTGGTAAGCGATTTCTGCATTTTCGTGGTTCATAGGTTAAAGGTAGAGACCGCCTTTTACAATTCTTCGGTGTTTATATCGTAAATTTCGGGGGAAATTCTCCTCATGAAACGTGTAAAATCCCTTTTCTTATTGATCGCTTTTATTCCATTTGTGTTGCAGGCACAGGAAATAACGTATTCAAAACCAAAGAATGAAGAAAACCGGGATATGAGTTTTGAAATTCTGGGTAAGATTGGTGGAAATTATGTGGTATATAAAAATATCCGCTGGAAACATGTCCTCACCTTTTATGATAAAGACATGCAGGTGGTTAAGGACCACCGGATTGATTTTGTACCCGATCGCACCTTTAATATGGATATCGTCCTGAATCCGGAGAATTTCATGCTGGTATATCAATATCAAAAAAACAGCGTGGTGTATTGCCGTGCCGTGATGCTCGATTCCCTGGGTGAAAAAATCGGGGAGCCGGTAACCATCGATACCACCCGGTTATCAATCCTCAGTGATAATAAGATATATAATATGGTTGCCAGCCAGGATAAACAACATGTGTTGGTTTATAAGATGTATAAGAACAGAGGTAAACTGAATGTGGTAACCAAGACTTTTGATCATAGTTTTTTAATGACAGACAGCAGCCGCGACCTTTTTGAATATAATGAAAGAAGGGATGTATATTCGGATGTGGTTCTTGCCAACGATGGGAAAACATTTTATACCCGGGGCGTGAAGCGCGGTAACAGGGAAAACATAGCTGATCTTACCATTATTGCAAGAACACCGGGCGAACAATCCATTCAGGTTCCGGTAAATCTTCAAGACCGGTACCTGATAAATATTTCCGGGAAATACGACAATATCAACAACCAGTTTCTTATTAATTCGTTGTATTCGGATGAATCCAGCTACCGCACCCAGGGATTATTTTCGGCAGTAATATCTGGCAACGATCCTCAAAAACTGCGAACAGTATTTAATATTTTTCCCGATAACCTGCGTAGCCGGATTTCAGGAACCGGCCAACTTCGTTTCGCATTTGATGACCTGGAGATACAGGAATCCATAATTAAACGTGATGGAGGTTTTGTTTTAGTTGCAGAAGACCAGACAACGCAAACCCGGGAAGGAAACCCCTACTATCGCTATTATTCGCCTTATTCTTCGTACAACGATTATTATCTTTATAACCCCGGTTATTACAGGTATTACAGTCCCTACGGTTATGGAAGGTATCCCTACTATAATCAACAGACCAGTATCCGGTTTTATTATGACGATATTTTAATTGTGAGTGTAGATGAGGATTTAAAATTACAGTGGAGCAGCATTATTCCCAAACAGCAATCCGATGATGATACCAATAATTTTCTCTCATTCGGGGTGATGAATACCGGCGGGGAAATCCATTTTATTTACACCGAAAAAGATAACAACAGGGAAGTGCTTAGCAATGACGGGCTTTTTCCAAATGGTGAAGTAAAACGATACCCCACCTTGAAAAGCCGGCAAAAGGGTTATGATTTCATGCCAAAATTTGCCAAGCAGGTTGGATACAATGTTTTAATTGTGCCCTGTATGTATCGGGGGCGGATTGCATTTGCCAAAGTGGTTTTTTAAAACAGTTTCTTTCGTCTCTTTTTTGCGGGTTATTTTTGTAATGTGACTGGCGTATTCCGGGCAAATTATCCCTATAATAATTTTTTATTGTTGTTTTATGCGCTTGTGTTGAAATTTCCCATGTTTCTGCACGGCCATATTCCCCAAACAGGGATGGCGGATGGCTTCCTGTATCCCAAACTTTTGGATCTGATGCAGCTTTCCGGTTTTCCCCCTGTTGCGCCGGCCATCCTGGCTTTTATTTTGATATTTACCCAGGCCACTATTTTGAATTACTTATGCAACCATTTTAAGCTTACTCCACATCCCAATTACCTGACGGGAATGAGTTATTTACTTATCAGCAGCTTGTTTTCGGAGTGGTTCACACTTTCATCCGCCATGATTGCCAATACTTTTTTTATTTGGATAATCTACGGGCTGGCAGGAATCAACAGCAGTCAGAAAATAAAGGCCACCCTCTTTAATCTGGGCCTGATCCTGGGCATAGCCTGTTTCTTTTATTATCCCGCCCTGTTTTTTCTTTTTCTTGTTTTGGTTGGACTGGCATTTATGCGTCCATTCCGGATTGCAGAATGGCTGATGGTGGTTTTGGGATTCCTTACTCCCTTTTATTTTCTTATATCTCTACTCTTTTTGAATAACCGGCTTGCAGTACCAACCCTCCCGGAACCCGTTATTACCCTGCCTTTTATTTCACACCTCCCCTGGGCAGTTTCCTCCCTGGTCTTAATCGGATTTTCTGCCTTAGTTGGAGTGTATTTTATTAATCTTAATATGAGAAGGCAAATAGTGCATATTCGAAAATTCTGGAGCCTCATTTTTTTCTATTCTCTTTTTGCGATGTTTATCCCTTTTTTAAATAACACCCGGAGTTTTCATGATTGGATCCTGGCAGTAGTTCCAATTTCCATGATGGCAGGGGTAGCATTTCTTTCACCCCAGAAAAAGTGGTTTAGGGTAATTATTCATTGGGCCATGGTATTGGTGGCACTGGTTATGGGCTATTATTTCAAGTAACCAGCCCACATGCGTATTTTTGCATTTCCAAAATCTATTTCTCATGAAGTTTGGCGTGGTGGTATTTCCCGGATCCAATTGCGATCGTGATGTAATTGAAGCGCTGCAAAAACACCTGGGTCAGGAGGTGATTGAATTGTGGCACAAGGATAAAGACCTTAGTATGTTTAATGCTTCGGATTGTATCGTATTACCAGGCGGGTTCAGCTACGGCGATTACCTGCGTTGCGGAGCCATTGCCAGGTTTAGCCCAATGATGCAAAGCGTTTCTTCATTCGCCCAAAAAGGCGGGCAGGTACTCGGAATTTGTAATGGGTTTCAAATCCTTTGCGAATCGGGACTTTTACCCGGGGTATTGCTTAAAAACGACCACCAGCAATTTACCTGTAAAAATGTTTTTATTAAACATAAAGACGACAATAAACGCCAACCTCTCAAGATACCCATTGCCCATGGGGAAGGAAGGTATTTTGCCGATGACGAAACCATACAGTCCCTGCTTCAGAAAAATCAGGTGCTCTTTTCTTACTGTAATGAAAGGGGGGAAGTTTCCAAAGAAGTTAATCCCAACGGGGCAATATATAATATTGCAGGTATTTGTAATAAGGAAGGAAATGTGGTAGGCATGATGCCACACCCCGAAAGGGCATGCAACTCCAGCCTGGAGAATGAGGACGGGAAAGAGGTTTTCAGGCTGTTATATGGAATCGGGAAATAATACAATTAACATTGTTTAGTAATAATTCGCCTTTCGATTGGCTAATTTTGCTTCACTTTAAAGAGCTTAAGCAATGAAAAAATTTACTTTTCTTACCCTGCTTTTTTGTTCCTTTTTCATTTTTTCGAATGCCCAGATAGAGAACCCGGTTAGATGGGCTTATTCGGCTAAGAAAATTGCAGATAAAACGTACGAAATTCACCTCACGGCAAGTATTGATGGTAACTGGCACATTTATGCCCAGGATGCTGGCGAAGGCCCCGAGCCTACCAGTTTTATCTTTACCGCAAATCCCCTGGTGAAGAGAGAGGGTAAGGTGCTAGAAATTGGCAAAAAAGAAAGTGCTTTTGACCCCAATTTCAATTCTACATTAAAGTTTTTTAGTAATAAGGTTGATTTTGTTCAAAAGGTAAAAGTAAAAACGTCGGCAAGTACCGTAGTTAGCGGCACCATCACTTACATGGTTTGTAACGATAAAAAGTGCCTGCCTCCAAAGGATGTACCCTTCTCCGTTAAACTGAACAGTAAGTAACTTAGTTCCATAAACGAATCCCGGTATGGCCGGGATTTTTTTCATTCAGATATGCACAAATTTTTTCTCTTCGCATTATTAATATTCATTTTCAAGCCGGTTAAATCCCAGGATAGCTCCCATGTTCATTGGACATATTCTGTAAAATCGCATGCGGAGGGGCATTATATTGTTGAATACAAGGCAAGGATAGATCAGGGTTGGCGCCTTTATGCATATCCCAGCAAACCGGATGAAATTGATGGCGTAATTGTAAAACTGCGAGATTCCTCTATTAAAGCAACTCCACCAAAATTCCAAAGCAGCCCGATTAACATAGAAGATCCTGTTTTTGAAAAGCAAATACCAGTGGCTCGCGATTCGGTTTCATTTACTCAGCATTACGAAGTGGCACCCGGAAATGAAAACCTGCTGAAAGTTGCATTGGATTACTATGTGGGCCGTGAAATTGAATTTATTCCCGAAAGCCAACAGTTTACCGTTTTCCTCCAGGGTGGGGAAACAACCGAGGCCTCCAATACGGTAACCAGGCTTAAAATAGAAGCGCTCGACCTGAATCACCCCGTATCGGAATGCGGCGAATTGCCACAAAAGCAATCGAATATTTTTACCATTTTTCTTTTAGGTTTCCTGGGCGGTTTTATTGCATTGCTTACCCCTTGTGTTTTTCCAATGATTCCACTAACTGTTTCCTTCTTTACCAAGAAGGCAACATCAAGAAGTACAGGAATCCGGAATGCTTTTTTATACGGGCTGTTTATTTTTCTGATTTACGTTTTACTAAGTGTGCCCTTTCATTTTATAGATAAACTGAACCCGGAAATCCTCAATAATATTTCCACCAACGTGTACCTGAATGTGGCCTTTTTTGTGATTTTCATTGTTTTTGCCTTTTCCTTTTTTGGGTTTTACGAAATCGGGTTGCCGGCTTCTTTTTCGAGTGGTGCAGATAGCAAGGCCAATTCGGGAAAGGTAATTGGCATTTTCTTTATGGCACTTACCCTGGCCATTGTTTCCTTCTCCTGTACCGGCCCTATTTTAGGTTCATTGCTTGCAGGCTCCCTTTCAGCCGATGGCGGGGCCATGCAACTTACCTCCGGGATGGCAGGCTTCGGTCTGGCCCTTGCTTTACCTTTTGCCCTTTTTGCCCTCTTTCCAAATTGGCTGCATTCCCTGCCAAAATCTGGAGGCTGGCTTTCTACGGTAAAAATTGTGTTAGGCTTCCTGGAGTTGGCACTGGCCTTTAAATTCTTGTCTAATGCAGATCTCGTTTCGCACTGGGGTTTATTAAAACGGGAAATTTTTATCGGGATTTGGATCCTGATTGGCCTGCTGCTCACCCTATATCTGTTTGGGTTTATAAAGTTTAAACACGAGGGGGTGGTTAATAAAATCAGCATGGGAAGGAAGGTAACCGGCATTGTGGTGGGCTTGTTTACCCTATACCTCTTGCCTGGGTTAACAAATACTGCATGGGCTAACCTCCGGTTAATCAGTGGATTCCCTCCTCCACTATATTACAGCGTTTATGCGAAACCGTCTGAATGTATCCTTGGACTTAACTGTACCCACGATTATGAAGAAGGCCTCGCCATGGCTAAAAGGGAAAATAAGCCCCTGCTCATCGATTTTACCGGGTATGCTTGTGTTAATTGCCGCCGTATGGAGGAAAATGTATGGACCGATCCGGAGGTTTATAAAACCATGCTCAATAATTACATTGTGGTTTCTCTTTATGTAGATGATAAAAAACAATTGCCCGCCTCCCAGCAATTTACTTATACTGCTTCAGATGGTTCTCAAAAAGAAATTGTTACCGTGGGTAATAAATGGGCTACTTTCCAAACGGAGAATTTTAAGAACAATGCCCAACCGCTATATGCAATTATGGATACCAGCGAACGGTTGCTAACCCATCCCGTACCCTATACTCCCGATGTAGAGGCGTACCACGAATGGCTAAAATGCGGGGTGGAAAGTTTCCATAAAAAATAAGCCCCGCCTTTTGAGCGGGGCCACATCATTGGGGGTTTGTGTTTCTATAATGCGATTTGTTTTTCTGTCATCATTTTTCGCAGGTTAATTAAACCATAACGCATACGTCCGAGTGCAGTGTTAATGCTGCAATTGGTTAGGGCAGCAATTTCTTTGAATGATAAATCGGCATAGTGACGCAGTACAATCACTTCGCGCTGGTCTTCGGGGAGAAGGTCAATCATCTTACGCACTTTATCGTGGCTCTGATTGGTCATCATCCGGTGGTCGGCACCCGGTTCGGAGAAGTTCAATACTTCAAAAATATCACGGTCATCACTTGTTTTAATACTTGGGCTTCTTTTCACTTTGCGGAAATGATCTACGCACAAGTTGTGCGCAATACGCATGGCCCAGGGAAGAAATTTTCCTTCATCGGTATACCGGCCACCCTTCAGGGTATCAATAATCCGGATGAATACATCCTGGAAAATGTCTTCGGCAAGATATTTGTCTTTTACAAGCAAATAAATTGAAGTGTAAATTTTGTCCTTGTAACGGACAATCAAGGTTTCGAGGGCTTGTGAATCTCCTTCCATGTACAAATGAATGAGTTGTTGATCAGTGTGGTTGTTGAGGCATTTCATAACTTCAGTAAGTTTTGGTTTAGGACAATTTGTTAAAACCAATAAGGGAGGAGAAGGTCGTAGGAGACTGAAGTGGCAGGCTCAACGGTTTTCCATCTCATTGGATATTGGAGATTCGAAAATAGAACGCCAAACCACGAAACCAAAATTTTATAACAGAAATTTTGGTGAAACAGGTAAAATCGGGTGATTGTGCTCGAAAGCACTCGTATATCTACGTGTGGATTTTCCTAATCAGGTATTCTTTCAAGCGTAATAACCGCATTTTCAGGTAATTTTACATTTCATTATGGGCGCAAGAACGGTAAAGCTCCCCCCAAAAAAAGCAAAAGAATCTCAGCATGGCATTCTGATAAAGGGGGCAAGGGTACACAACCTCAGGAATATAACGGTTACGATACCACGTAATAAACTGGTGGTAGTAACCGGTGTTTCCGGATCGGGAAAATCTTCCCTTACCATTGATACCCTGTTTGCCGAGGGCCAGCGAAGATATGCGGAAAGCCTCAGCGCCTATGCCCGCCAGTTCATGCAACGCATGAATAAACCGGATGTGGATTTTATTAAAGGTCTCTGCCCCGCAATTGCCATAGAACAAAAAGTAATAACCCGCACCCCGCGGAGTACCGTTGGGAGTATGACGGAGATTTACGACTACCTCAGGTTATTGTTTGCCCGGGTTGGCAAAACCATTTCGCCAATTAGTGGTAAAGAAGTGAAAAAGGATGATGTGTCGGATGTGGTGGATATGATTTGCAGTCTGCAGAATGGAGATAAGGTATTGATCATGGTCCCCCTGCCTCTCCATCGAAACCGGAACATGCGGGAAGAACTCAGCATCCTGTTGCAAAAGGGATTTTCGAGATTATATAAGGGAGGTGACATCCTTTCCATTGATGACCTGTTGGAGATGGAAGATATTCCAAAGCACCTGGTAGAGAAAAACAAGGCAGATACTCCGTATATTCTTATCGACCGGCTTATAAAAAAGGATTTCGATGCAGATGATAAGCACCGTATTTCCGATTCGGTAAATACGGCATTTTATGAAGGGGAAGGGGAAATACAGGTTGAAGTAAATGGGAAGGCGCTACATCACTTTAGTAACAAATTTGAACTCGATGGGTTAGCCTTTGAAGAACCGGTTCCTAATCTTTTCTCTTTTAATAACCCCTATGGCGCCTGTCCAACCTGCGAAGGGTTCTCCATGGTATTGGGCCTGGATGAGGACCTGATTATTCCCGATAAAAGACTGAGCGTATTTGAAGGCGCAGTAGCCCCATGGAAAGGAGAGAAACTGGGCCAGTGGAAAGAAGCCTTTATACGACATGCCGGAAAATTAAATTTTCCTGTGCATAAACCGGTTATGGACCTGACCGATCAGCAGGTGGAGCTTCTATGGAAAGGGAACAGTACCGTTCAAGGGATTGATGATTTTTTTAAAGAAGTGGAACAAAATCTGTATAAAGTTCAATACCGTGTTCTGCTGAGCCGATACCGGGGCCGTACGAAATGCCCTACATGCAATGGCTACCGACTTCGTAAAGAGGCCTTATATGTAAAACTGAAAGGAAAACATATTGGGGAATTATGTGAAATGCCGGTAACAGACTTGCAACAGTGGTTTACTTACCTTAAACTAAGCCCTTTTGATGAGCAGGTGGCCAGGCGAATTTTGCTGGAAATCAATCACCGCATAAAAACACTGATGGATGTGGGTCTTGGATATCTTACCCTCAGCCGGTTGGCTAATTCATTAAGTGGCGGGGAAAGCCAGCGGATTCAGCTTACCCGCAGCCTGGGCAGTAACCTTACCCATTCTTTATATATTTTAGATGAACCCTCTATTGGCCTGCATAGCCGGGATACTAAAATGTTGATCAGGGTATTGAAAGAACTTCGCGACCTGGGGAATACGGTGGTGGTGGTAGAACACGATGCGCTGATGATGCAGGAGGCAGATTATATTATCGACATGGGCCCCCTTGCCAGCCACCTGGGCGGGGAAGTGGTAGCAGAAGGGGATTATGAGGATATTATTAAAAACCCCAAAAGCCTGACAGGGCAATATTTGTCGGGGCAACTCCGTATCGATCCCCCTAAGCAGGTCCGCAAATGGAACCGATCCCTCAAAGTGGAAGGAGCAAGGCAAAACAACCTGAAAAATATCACTGTTGAATTTCCACTTCATGTACTCTGTGCCGTTAGTGGTGTAAGTGGAAGTGGAAAAACAACGCTGGTGAAACAAATATTGGTTCCGGCATTAAGAAAACTTAAAGAAGAAGGAGCTACGGATAAGCCGGGGCTATTTCGTAAACTTTCGGGCGATGTGGATTGGATAACCCAGGTGGAGATGGTGGACCAAAACCCAATTGGGAAATCAAGCCGGAGCAACCCGGTAACTTATTTAAAGGTGTATGACGAGATCAGGGAATTGTTTGCCGAACAACCGTTAAGTAAAATGCGGGGTTTTCAACCCAGGCATTTTTCTTTTAATGTGGATGGAGGACGTTGTGATACCTGCAAGGGAGAAGGGGAGCAAATTGTGGAAATGCAGTTCCTTGCCGATGTACACCTTTTATGCGAATCCTGCAAAGGAAAGAAATTTAAAGAGGAGGTGTTGGAAGTAACCTACCGGGAGAAAAATATTTATGATATCCTCGAAATGAGTGTGGAAGAGGCTATAACCTTTTTCATGGCGGATAAGAAAAAGGGAGAGGATATTGCAAAGAAGCTACAACCCTTAAGCGATGTGGGGTTGGGATACGTAAAACTTGGCCAGTCTTCCAATACCCTCAGCGGCGGAGAAGCACAGCGGGTAAAGCTGGCTTCGTTTTTAGGAAAAGGAAAAGGCCAGGGGCATATTCTGTTTATTTTTGATGAACCTACTACCGGTTTACATTTTCACGATATTAAAAAATTGCTGGCTTCTTTTAACGCTTTGGTAGAGCAGGGCCATAGCATTATTGTAATTGAACACAATACGGATGTTTTGAAATCCTGTGATTGGATTATTGATTTGGGCCCTGAAGCGGGAGTTAACGGCGGAGAACTGGTTTTTGAAGGCAAACCTTCCGACCTGAAAAAACAGAAGCGAAGCCACACCGCAAAATTTTTATAACCGGATGCTATCTTAACCTGTCGCTCGATTTTAGCAAATCAATATCCTTGCCAATAGCACGAATGGCGAAGAAGAGGAAAAAAATAACGAGGCCGGGCAACAGGGAAGTGAGCGCCAACGCTCCCGATTGATAACTGCTATATTCGCGATAATACAGTACAAGGACGATTAATTGAATAAAAATCCCCGCCACCGACATCCGTACCTGGATTTTCCTTTGTTTAAATAAAAAGATACTGATTAATGCCAGCAAACCTCCGGCAACTGTTAGTATCATCAGGATCAAACCATCGGTTGCGGTTAAAATATGCGGCTGTCCGGTTTTATCTACACCCGAATAAAAGGGCATGCGTAAACTGGCAAAACAGGATAAAGATGCCAATAACAGCCAAAGACTTTGAATACGTTGAATCATGTTTTGAATTTTATACAGAAGCCAGGGCCCCATTTTCTTTTTCAGCATAAAGCGGGAATCGCTTCATGAAATTTTTCACTTCGGTTTTAACGGATTCGATAACGTGGTTGTCATCTATATTCATTAACACGTTATCAATCAACCCAACAATAATTTCCATTTCCTTTTCTTTGAGCCCGCGGGTTGTAACGGCAGGCACCCCAACCCGTATCCCGCTTGTAACAAAGGGACTTTTATCATCAAAGGGCACTGCATTTTTATTAAGGGTGATATGCGCTTTATCCAGGGTTTCCTGCGCTTTTTTCCCGGTAATACCCTTGTTTCGGAGGTCGATGAGCATAAGGTGGTTATCCGTTCCCCCACTAATTATTTGGTACCCTCTGGCTACAAAGGCTGCGGCCATGGCTTGTGCATTTTTTTGTACCTGTTTAATATATTGGGTATAATCATCGGTAAGAATTTCTCCAAAGGCTATGGCTTTTGCGGCAATTACATGTTCCAGTGGTCCACCTTGTGTTCCGGGAAATACGGCCATATCAATTACATGGCTCATCATTCGGGTATTTCCTTTCGGATCCTTTAGGCCAAAGGGATTCTCAAAATCTTTTTTCATCAGGATGATCCCCCCTCTGGGGCCACGCAGGGTTTTATGGGTAGTACTGGTAACAAATTGGCAATGTTCAAAGGGCGAGCGGAGTAAGCCTTTTGCAATAAGACCGGCCGGGTGCGCCATATCACACATTACAAAGGCGCCAATTTCATCCGCTACTTTTCTAATGCGGACATAATCAATATCACGGCTATAGGCCGATGCGCCACAAATAATTAATTGGGGCTTATGTTTCCTGGCTTGTTCCTCCAGCATTTCATAATCGATAAGGCCGGTTTCTTTTTTAACTCCATAAAAAAATGGCTGATAAAGTTTTCCAGAAAAATTTACCGGAGAACCGTGCGTAAGATGCCCACCCATGCTTAGGTCGAGCCCTAGAATTTTATCACCGGGTTTTAGGATAGCCGACATTAAGGCTGCATTTGCCTGCGCTCCGCTGTGAGGTTGTACATTGGCATATTCGCATTGAAAGATTTCCTTCAGCCGGTCGATGGCCAGTTGTTCAACCTGATCCACAATTTCGCATCCACCATAATACCTCCTGCCCGGATAACCCTCCGCATACTTATTGGTAAGGCAGCTCCCCATAGCCTGGATAACCTGCCAACTGGTAAAGTTTTCACTGGCGATCAGTTCAATACCTTCCTGCTGCCTTTCTAATTCCTTGCCTATCAGGCTAAAAACGAGGTTATCCCTTTGCATATCCGATAGATTTTTAGCAAAGATAAGCAGGCATATCGAAGGATTGCCGGAAACCCCTTACATCCCTTTAATGTGTTTGTTTTACACAAAATTTACTACTTTCACCCCTTCATCTATCCTGTAACATAACCTAATGGCGAAAGCCAACCGTAATGAAGGCTATAATTCCAGTTGCCGGCGTGGGCACCAAACTTCGGCCACACACATATACCCAACCAAAGGCGTTGATCCCGTTGGCGGGGAAAACTATTTTGAGTATTACAATCGATCAGTTACACGAAGCCGGAATTCAGGATTTTATCTTCATCATCGGTTATCTGGGGGATAAAATTCGGGATTATGTGCAACAACATTATCCTGATTTAAATACCCATTTTGTAGTGCAAAATGAACGGTTTGGAACGGGCCATGCCATTGCATTAACCCGTGCCATTGTGGGCGACGATGAAGTGTTGATTGTTTTGGGTGATACGATTGCGGAATATGATGTGCAGGAAGTAATTAAGAGTTCCCATTCTATGCTGGGAGTGAAAAAGGTGGACGATCCCCGAAATTTTGGGGTTGCTGAAATTGATGAGGATGGGTTTGTGGCGAGGGTGGTGGAAAAACCAGCCATTCCAAAGAGCAATATGGCGTTGGTAGGTATATATAAAGTTATAGAAACTGAAATCCTTTTTTCCTGTATTCAAGAAATTACCGGTACCAAAGCAAATTATGAAGAATTTAGCCTTACAGAAGCCCTTGATTGTATGATTGAAGGGGGTGTCCGGTTTCAATCATTTAAAGTGGCCAATTGGTTTGATTGTGGGAAAAAGGAAAGCCTGATTCAGTCCAATGCTATCCTGCTCAAAAAATTTGGTGTAACCATTGCCGAACCGAACGACTTTGAAAATACCATTATAGTGCCTCCGGTAAGTATTGGGGAGAATTGCAAAATCAGGAATTCCGTAATTGGCCCCAATGTGGCAATTGGAGAAAATTCTACTATCAACCGGGTGATAGTTCGCGATTCTATAATTGGAGCATACAGTAATTTGGTTGAAATTGTATTAAACCAGTCTTTAATTGGAAGCGATGCCGAAGTAAAGGGAGGGAGCCGCCATCTTAATATTGGAGATAACACAGCGATAGACCTGGGCTGGCATCAGAGTACGAATTAGAAATTTCATTCATGAAAAAGCATTACGAATCCGTAACCCAGTTATTTGGGATTGAAATTCCTATAATCCAGGCTGGTATGATTTGGGCCAGTGGCTGGAGGCTGGCCAGTGCTGTAAGCAACGCCGGTGGCTTGGGGATTATCGGTAGCGGCAGTATGTACCCCGATGTACTGCGGGAGCATATCCAAAAATGCAAACTCGCTACCAGCAAACCTTTTGGGGTAAATGTACCCTTGTTATATCCCGATATTGAGCAGCATTTCCAAACCATTATCGATGAAAAAGTGCCCATTGTTTTTACTTCTGCTGGAAATCCGAAAATACATACACCGCGGCTTAAAGCTGCAGGAATTAAGGTGGTTCATGTGGTGAGCAGCAGCAAATTTGCCAGGAAAGCTGAAGAAGCGGGTTGTGATGCTGTAGTGGCGGAAGGGTTTGAAGCAGGCGGGCATAACGGGAGAGAGGAAACTACCACCCTGGTACTTGTGCCTTCCGTTTGCAAAGCCGTGTCTATCCCTGTTATTGCAGCGGGCGGGATTGCTACCGGAAGGCAGGCCTGCGCAGTTATGATATTGGGAGCACATGGAGTTCAGATAGGGAGTCGGTTTGTGGCCAGCCTCGAAGCATCAAGTCATCCGAAGTTTAAATCGGCCATATTATCCTTACCGGAAGGAGGAACAGAACTTTCTTTGAAAAAATTAACACCGGTTAGGCTTATAAAAAATACATTTTATGAGAAAGTGAAACTGGCAGAAACCCATGGAGCCTCAGAAGAAGAACTTTTGGCTATTTTGGGTAGAGGAAGGGCAAAAATGGGTATGTTTGAAGGCGATTTGGAGGAAGGAGAACTGGAGATAGGGCAGGTAAGCTCCCTCATCCAGAATATATTGCCAGCCGGAGAAATTGTCAGGGAAATATGGGATGAATGCAAGAGCCTCTCCCACAAGGGCTTTGATTAATATATTATATTTGCCGCTGTTCCAATTTTTGATTTAACACCCCATAAAGATGGTATCATCGCAGAGGCTTATTTTGAAATCCACAATTTGTATTCTATTATTATTGGGATTTTTTACGGCAGAATGCCAGCCACCGATAATTCAGAACCCCGCCGAATTGCTTCCAACTAATCTGGATCCCAAGACATTAACACAATCTCAATTACAATCGCTGCTTAGCGATAAGAATAAAGAGAATGCGGGTAAGGATAAGAATGCCCAATTAGCTAAGGAAGTCCAAAAACTGGAGAAAGACAGTGTGGTGAAAGACAATGTGAAATCGGGCCAAACAAAACTGGCAATGACGTATGGCGCCGATATATTTAGCAATGCCGCCGTTACCGATCTTTCAGAATTATCCACCCCTCCACTCGATTACCCCATTGGAGTGGGCGATCATATCGTGGTTTCGTTGTGGGGCGCAGCCGAATTCCAGGAGGATTATGTGGTAGGCAGGGATGGTACTATTTTCCCGCAGGGGCTGGGAAAAATTCAGGTTCAGGGGTTAACATTTGATAATGTGCGATCCGTAATTTATTCCCGCTTTCGAAGTGCCGTTCCAACAGGAACCAACATTGCCGTTTCTCTTGGCCAGCCAAGAACCATTAACATAAATGTAGTGGGAGAGGTGAATAATCCCGGCCCCATCACCGTATCGGCTTTTTCAAATGTATTTAATGTGGTGGCCAAGGCCGGTGGTGTTACCAAATTTGGTAACCTCCGTTCTATCCAGTTGAAGAGAAATGGAAAGGTGATTGATGAAGTGGATGTTTATAAATACCTTACTTCCGGCGATTTTGGAAAACATATTTACCTGCAGAATAATGATTTTGTGATTGTTGGTTTTGTAGAGAAAAAAGTATTTGCCACCGGCCAGTTTAAGAGGCCCATGTATTACCAATTAAAAAAGGATGAAGGCGTTCGTGCCCTGTTAAAATACAGTGGCGGACTTAGTTCTGATGCGTATGCATCGGGAATGAAAATTATTCGCACCGAAAATGAGAAACAGGTGCAAAAGGATGTAAACGCCAATGCCATCCTGAAAATTCCTACCCAGGATTTCCTTTTGAATGACGGGGATATTGTTTCCGTTGATGCAATCAAACCGGGGATTTACAATAAAGTGCAACTATCGGGGGAGGTAACCTATCCTGCCATTTATGAACTCAGGCCAAACGACAGGTTATACGATATCATCAACCGTGCAGGTGGCCTTACCCGCAATACCTTCCTTCAACGCGCCTATATTTTTAGAGGGGCAGGCGATTCCACAAGTTTGAAGTCTGACCGGCTTGAGATAGACCTTTCTGATTATAATGATCACGATGCCAATAACCCGGCCAATGTATTATTGGAGCCGAACGATTTAATTCAGGTTTTTTCCCAGGCCGAATTCACGGAACCACAATTTGTAGAAATATTTGGCGAGGTTCGGAAAGAGGGGAAGATGAAAAAATATGGCGGAATGACGCTCCAGGACCTCCTCTATCTTTCGGGAGGGCTTAAACCTTCGGCAGAATTTGGCCGCCTCGAAATTTCAAGCATTGTGGATATCGACTCAGCTCAGCAAGGCCTCAAGCCAACCCGCACTGTAGTTAAATCTTATGCCATACAACCCAATTTGGTAATTGATAGTGTAGCTGCAAAAGTGGTTCTTAAACCTTACGACCAGGTTTTTGTAAGGAAGAATCCCACTTTTGAATTGCAACAGAATATCGAAATCAGGGGAATGGTAAAATATCCGGGTTATTACCCCCGGCTGAATAAACATGAAACGCTTTCTTCCTACATTGAAAGAGCTGGCGGGCTTCAGGAGAATGCCAATGTTGGTGGCGCCGTTCTTTATAGGCATAAAATTGAAATGTTCAGGGAAAAGGTTATTGAAAAACCCAAAGTGGATTCGCTTGGAAACATTATCCACGATAGCCTTTCTGCCTCGCTTAAATCTTTAGAAGAGCCGGTAAGCATTGACCTTTACCGTGCATTGAAGAACAAGGGGTCGAAAAACGATATCGTATTACAGGAGCAGGATATGATTTTTGTTCCTGAAATTAATCCGTTTATTACCATACAGGGCGCAGTTCAGTCTCCCCTCAAAATAACCTACGACCGGGAGAATACAAAGTTGATGTATTATATTGATAAAGCGGGCGGCTTTGGAGTAAAGCCCTGGAGGAAGCGAATTTATGTTACCTACGCCAATGGCAAAAGTAAACGTACCAAGAACTTTTTCTTCTTCCATTTCTATCCTAAGGTAGAGGAGGGATCCATGATTACCGTACCAAAAAGGCCTCAGGGATCCGAATTGAGCGACCTTGGGAAATCTTTGCTGGTAGCCGCTGTACCAGTCATTTTAACGGGCATCATATTTAAGTACATTAAGTAAAATTAGTTTCGTGACCACACAGGTATTGCTGAGAAAGATTTTTTTACGGATTGGAAAATTCAAGTTTCTAATAGCTGCGTTTACCCTGGCAATGGGCTTGTTGTTTTTCTTTTATGGAAGAACCAGAAAGATTATGTACACGGCCTCTTCCACCGTATTCCCCCTTACCGCCTCAACCGATAACTCTGCCGCCAGCACGGCACTCAGTAATATTTTGGGAATTTCTGAAGCGCCCAAGAGCTTTAGCCAGGAAGCTTCCATCAATATTGTGGAACTTGCATTAAGCCGGAATACACGCGAAGCCGTTGCCTCCGAAAAACTGCCACAGTTTGGCAACAAAACAATCGCCGAACTACTGATTGAAACATATAACAACAACAAAGCATTTTGGGAAAAGGCAGTTAAAATGCCAAAAACAGAGCAGGGATTGTATGCTGTTGGCGCCGATATTTTAAAATTTCAGGTGACGGCAAAAATTAATAAGAACGGGGTGCTTGAAATTAATTACGGAAATATCAATAAAGATTTGGTTAGCCCTGTGAGTTATGCTTTTATTGATAAAATTTCTGAGTTCTACAAAGAGTTGAAAATTAAAAAAGCCCGGCTCGATTATGAGTTTACATTAAAAAAGATTGACTCTCTCGATAAAGTGTTAGAGAGCTTTGATGAAAAAGCAATTGCTCTGAATAACACGACCTTATTTGTTCCTTCCGAAAAAATTCAATACAGTATTCCAAAGGAAAACCTGGCCAGCCAAAAGCAATGGGTTGCCAATCAACGGGAAGCTTCTGCCAATAACCGGGAAGAAGCCCTGTGGAGGTTGCAGAAAAACACGCCCATAATTGCCACCCTTGATAAACCCGATCCCCCATTTGAGGAGTCAAAAACATCTTCCGTTTTGCTGGGTATTGTGGGTGTTGTGTTGGGATTTGTAATCATAACATTTATCCTGATCGCAAAAACCATTTATCAATATGCCAAAGAAGAGGTGTACAACATGGTGTTTGGGGATGAGAAGGCTACAACAAATTCCGCAATTTCCTGATTATTTTTTTGCATAATCATACCCAGTTTAAAAGCCCACAATTGAAAAGTCCATGCAAGGAAATTGAAATCAATTTCAAAAATGGGGTCAGAAAATGTTTCTATGCGGCCGCACCGAAGAGGTGGAATAACAGAAAATCCAATTTCTTTTCCGGGTTATTTAAACGCCCATTTAATCATTTCTTTCCAGGACGGTTTTTTCCCATACATTAATATCCCGGTGCGGTAAATTCTACCGGTAAGCCAAACGAGGAAGATGAAACAAAGGATTAATAACCCAATGGAAGTTATCCATTCCCATAAAGGAACATCATAAGTAATCCGGCCCATCATAACAATGGGTGAGGTGAGAGGGAAAAGACTTCCAAAAACGGCCAGCGAACTGTTGGGATCGTTAACTGCTTTAGTCATTATTACAAAACCTAAAATAATCGGCATCATAATAGGGAATACCATTTGTTGGGCTTCCTGCTGATCGTCGCTAACTACGCTGCCTATCGCAGCAAATAAAGATGCATAGGTGAGATACCCACCCAGGAAATAGAATAAAAATGAAATGGCAATTTTGGCAAGTGGCAGGCTGGAGAATCCCTGGGTAACTTTGGTAGCCATGGAGGAAGCATCGCCTGAGCCGGCTGATGCCGTTTGGATTTGATGCATTAAATCCGGAGAAAACAAAGGGAGTAATAATTGTAGTCCGAATAACAGGATAATCCAGATAGCAAATTGGGTAAGGCCCACTGCTCCTATGCCTAAAATTTTACCCATCATCAGTTCAAAGGGTTTTACGGAGCTTACCATCACTTCGGCTATCCGGCTTGTTTTTTCTTCGGTAACTCCACGCATTACCTGGGTCCCGTAAATAATCATCATCATATAAATAAGGATGCCGCAGGCAAAAGAAACTCCATAGGCAACACCGGCATTTCCCTTTTTACTTCCTTCTTTTGTATCAATTATATTCCCCAGGTCTATATCTGAACTAATGCTGGCAAACTTTTCCGGATCAATGCCCTGGGCTTTCATGCGCTTATTTTCGATTGCCTTATTGAGGGTATTCTCTACTCCCATCATGGTACTGATGCTGATGGAAGCCCCCGAATGCAGGGAGAGATGTGGTACACTGTCTATGTTAAAGGGAGGAATAAAAATGAAACCACTATAGCCCTGGTTTTTATATTTCCCCGTAAAACTTTGTTCCGTTTCATTTTTTACCTCCTGAAAATGGATGTCAGACGAAGATTCCGGCATTTTTCCATCAAAAAGGTGGGCGTTGTCTATAATGGCAATTTTTTCTTTTTCCGAACTACTGCCGCTGAGAGTAATGGCAACTATAGCCGCATAAAACCCAATAATAATTATGGGTACCAGTAAGGTGGTGATGAGGAAGGAGCGCTTTTTCACCCTCGAAAAATATTCCCTTGAAACAATGAGGCCTATTTTATTCATTTTTCTTTTACTTAATTAATTCTGATTTTGAAATACCCTTGCCGTTTCGGTGTTTTCTACAAGGCGGATGAAGATATCGTTTAAGGAAGGTAATAACTCATTAAAAGAGTTTACCTGCAAATGGTGGTTTATGAAGTAACTGAGCACATCGTTTGGTTGTGTACCTGCTGCAAGTTTCAGCAGGATTTGATTTGGATTGTGCTTTACCACATCAAAGATGTGGGTCATCAGGTGCTCAGGCAGTGCCTGCACACCAATACTGTAAATATTTTCTTTAAATTCCTGCTTTACGTTACTGATGGTGCCATCCAGGATTTTTTTTCCTTTATTAACCAGGATAATATGATTACATATTTCTTCAACCTGTTCCATTCGGTGGGTACTGAAGATAATAGTGCTGCCATTTTTTGCGAGATTAAAGATTTCATCTTTAATCAGGTTGGCATTCACCGGGTCGAGGCCACTAAAGGGTTCGTCCAGGATAATGAGGGAGGGGTTGTGCAATACGGTAGTTACAAACTGGAGTTTTTGACTCATTCCTTTACTCAGGTCTTCTACCTTTTTGTTCCACCAGGTTTCCATTCCAAATTTTACAAACCACTTTTTTATTTGGGTTGTAGCTTCTGCTTTGGAGAGCCCTTTTAAACGAGCCAGGTACAATGCCTGCTCACCAATGGTCATTTTTTTATATAGCCCTCTTTCTTCGGGCATATACCCAATGAAACGGGAATCGTTGAGCCCATTAAATTTTTTCCCGTTAAATAAAATTTCGCCGCTATCCGGATAAAAAATTCCGGTAATCATGCGAATCAGGGTAGTTTTACCGGCGCCATTAGGGCCAAGCAACCCAAAAATACCACCTTGTTCTACATTGAAACTGATGTCATCAACTGCTTTTTGGGTGGCAAAATATTTTTTGAGGTTTCGGAGTTCTAAAATATTCATACTGAAAAATTGCAGGGTAAAAGTAAGCCCTTTTGAATAAGCAGAGGGGTTAATGGATGAATGGGTATAATTTAAAGAGATTCTGAAATTTTTGAGGCTACCAGTTCGCCATCCATGGCGGCACTTACAATGCCTCCTGCATAACCCGCGCCCTCACCGCATGGGAAAAGGTTTTTGATTTGCGGATGTTGAAGGGATTTTTCATCCCTTGGGATTCGGACCGGACTTGAAGTTCGGCTTTCGGTGGCAACCACTACGGCTTCATTGGTATAAAATCCCTTTAGTTTTTTCCCGAATTGCACGAAGGCCCAGGATAAAGAATCATAAATAAATGGTGGAAGTACGGCTGAGAGGTCCGTGGCTTTTAAACCCGGAATGTAAGAGGCATCGGGAAGGGATGCTGATATTTTTCTTTTGCAGAAGTCTTCCATGCGGGATGCAGGAGCTACAAATTTCCCGCCCCCGGCATCAAAACATGCAGCTTCCACCTTATCCTGAAAATGCATAAAAGCCAGCGGGTCATCCTGCAAGGTTTTATTTTTTAGGTAGGTTAGTGCATTGGGTAAATCCACCTCCACCACCATACCACTGTTGGCATATGGATTATTTCGTTTTGAGGGGCTCCAGCCATTTACCACCAGCCTTCCTGCTTCTGTAGCAGCTGGTGCAATAATCCCACCGGGGCACATACAAAAAGAAAATACCCCTTTATTTTCTATCCGGGTAACCAGGCTATACGAGGCCGGAGGCAGGTACTCTCCTCTCAACTGGCAATGGTATTGAATAGAATCGATAACAGCCTGCGGATGCTCGATCCGTACCCCTAATGCAAAAGGTTTGGGTTGTATCAGGATTTTACTTTCTGCCAGCAGCCTAAAAATATCACGTGCCGAATGACCACAGGCAAGTATTAATGCGTCTCCCAAAAATTGATCTCCAGATGCAGTTTCCACTGCGGTGAAGCGATTGTTTTGATGGAGTATGGAGGTTACTTTTTGCTCAAACCACAATTCGCCACCATACTGGAGGATACAATCGCGCATGGCGCTGATGATACCCGGAAGTTTGTTGGTGCCAATATGCGGGTGGGCTTCATACAAAATATTTTCACCGGCCCCGAATTGCACAAAAAGACTTAAGATGCGGTTGATATCGCCCCTTTTATTGCTGCGGGTGTATAATTTACCATCACTATAGGTTCCGGCACCCCCTTCTCCAAAGCAATAATTACTTTCAGGATTTACAATCCCTTCCCGGTTTAATTTGGCAAGATCGCGACGCCGGTTTTGAACATTTTTTCCTCTTTCCAGAATAATAGGCCGGATGCCTTGCTCTAATAATTTGAGAGCGGCAAACAAACCCGCGGGGCCGGCGCCAACAATAACCACCTGTTTTTTTACAGCACTTACATTTTTAAATGGGAAAATTTGAGCCCTATATGGTGCAAAGGGTTCATTAAAACTGGCCAGTACGGTCAGGTTAATAAATACATTCCTGCCTCTGGCATCAATCGACTTTCGTATAATCGAATATCCGCTAAGCTGATTTATAGGGAGGGAAGCTTCTTTTGAAAGCATTTCCCGAATATGAGATTCTGAACTCGCCTGGGAAGGCTTCAGCCGAAGTTGGAACTGTTTTTTCATGCGTCAGGATTTTATCCTAAAAACATGGAGTAATTAAAACGGAAGGTCATCCACAGCATTGTCCCCAGAGCCGGAAAAGGTGTCTAACGGCTCAAGGTATTCGTTATTGGGGCCTCCGTTTCCGGTATTAAGCAGGGGCTCAATTCGCCAGGCATCCAGGTTAGTGAAATAGCTGATTTTGCCATCTTTTTCCCATTTGGTGCCCTTAATATTAAAATAAACTTTCAATTCCTGCCCAATATTTACTTTATCGAGTATGGCAGTACGATCCTGAACACACTGAAATTTTACATAATTAGTAATGGTCTTCCCATTAATTTCTTCCGTTTTTTCAACTACAAACTCCCTTTTCCTGAAAGATTCTGAATGTTGAATGGTATCGTTTTTTACCAATAGTTTCCCGGTTAATTCGAAACTCATAATTGCTATTTTGAACGGATAAAATTAGGCCAATTTTCCTGATTAGGATCAGGGTAATTTTTTCTTTGGAAAAAGGGTACAATTTTTATTCATTAATCGAAATTCAAATTTGGCATAGAATGAAAATGTGAAAAAAGTTTTTGCAAATTTGGATAAAATTAGGATGGATGAATCATTTTGGGGCAATCCGCAGAAACCCGTGCCAGTATTGGATATAATAAGGATAACTTACTTTGAGGTGTTTTCTGACAAAATTGAGGTTTAGGATAAAATAAAGGGAATAAAAAATTTTTTTTTCAACAAATATTACTTGATATTCGTTGTTCTGCTAAAGAATTTTTTAATCTCGTATTAAACGGGTTTTTTGGCGAAACTTTCCAAATAAAATTGTAACTCAATATAAATTGTTTTTGCTAAGATGGAGAAACCTTTTGAGCAAGTGTGGGCTAACTGTTTGGAGATCATAAAGGATATCGTAGAATGGCAGCACTTCAAAACCTGGTTTGAGCCAATACGGCCCGTTGAACTGAAGGATAAAGTTTTAACCATTCAGGTTCCCAGCCAGTTTTTTTATGAGTATATTGAAGAGCATTATGTAACCCTGCTGGCCAAAACCCTGAAAAGGGAACTGGGTAAAGATGCCCGGCTGGAATACAGGATAATGGTTGACAGTGGAAATAGCAAAAATAAACCGCTAACCATTGATGTTCCGGGTAATGGCGGGTATAAATCTTATTCAAACAACGAAATGGACTTTCCACTCGTTATAAATAATCCGGTTAAGAACCCCTTTGTAATCCCGGGGTTGAAGAAAATGCAGATTGACCCCCAACTCAATCATGCCTATACCTTCGAGTCCTATATTGAGGGCGATTGTAACCGGGTGGCACGGCGCGCCGGTAAAACCGTAGCAGAAAAGCCGGGATCTACCTCTTTTAATCCGTTGGTTATTTATGGCGGGGTAGGGCTGGGTAAAACCCACCTGGCACAAGCCATTGGTAATGAAGTGAAGCGCCTTCATCAGAATAAAGTGGTCTTATATGTAAGTTCCGAAAAGTTTATCAACCAGTTTATTGATCACAGCCGCAACCATGCCATCAACGATTTTATCCATTTTTACCAAATGATAGATGTACTCATTATTGATGATGTACAATTTTTTAACCGGGCCGAAAAATCCCAGGATGCCTTTTTTTCTATCTTCAACCATTTACACCAAAGTGGTAAACAACTGATTCTCACCAGTGATAAATCTCCAAAAGACCTCGAAGGCGTCCAGGAAAGACTGCTCAGCCGTTTCCGTTGGGGGCTCAGTGCCGATCTCCAGGTACCGGATTATGAAACCAAGATTGAAATCCTGGAGAAAAAAATGAAAGCCGACGGGCTGGATATGCCCCGTGAAGTCGTAAAATATATTGCCTATAATATAAGCAGTAATGTACGGGAGTTGGAAGGTGCCCTCATTTCTCTCTTGGCACAATCTTCGCTGAATAAAAGAGAAATTGACCTCGAGTTGGCAAAAAAGGTACTTCGCAATTTTGTGAAATCTTCCAGTAAGGAAATCACCATCGATGCTATTCAAAAAATGGTTTGCGAATATTTTGATGTTCCTTATGATAAGTTATTGCAAAAAACCCGCAAACGTGAAATTGTTCAGGCAAGGCAAATCACCATGTACTTGTCTAAAGCCTTTACTAAAAATTCTTTGAAAACTATTGGCGAACATTTTGGTGGCCGGGATCATACCACAGTTATCCATTCCTGCCAAACGGTTAAGGATTTAATGGATACCGATAACCTGTTTAAAGAAAGTGTGCTGGAATTGCAGCAAAAGGTGCAATTGGCAGCTATGTAAAATAGGAGAAAACAGATTGATCATCCGGCCAGAGCGCCGGATTTTTATTGTACCTATTTCTCTCTAAAGTTTGGGTGAAAAGGAAAAGGATTGTATTTTTGCTGCCCTTCAATAAGGAAGTTCTTTAGGAGAGGTGCCTGAGTGGCCGAAAGGGCCGGTTTGCTAAACCGTTGTACGGGCTTAAACCTGTACCGAGGGTTCGAATCCCTCCCTCTCCGCCCACAAGTTTTTCGTTCGGGATGTAGCGTAGCCCGGTTATCGCGCCTGGTTTGGGACCAGGAGGTCGTGTGTTCGAATCACACCATCCCGACAAACATTGGAAGCCCTGGCATTGCCGGGGCTTTTTTATGTAGCGTTGAAAACTTGTTTTCAAAAGCGGGAATAAAAAAGTCCCGAGCCGGCGGTACGCCGGCAGGCTTCCCATGTTTGTCAATCCTCCCCCGGTGATCAACGCAGTTAATCACTTTATTTACAGCGTTGAAAACTTGTTTTCAAAAGCGGGAATAAAAAA